>CAZFWG010000059.1:0-27798 GCA_964522525.1 uncultured Alphaproteobacteria bacterium
CTTGAATTTGGAGGCGAACTCCGCGTCGAACACTTCCTGGAACAGATCCTTGAAGCGGCCGTCATAGGCTTTGAGGATCGTGTTCTTCGTGGACATGTAAACGGGCCAGCTCCGGTTCAGACCATAGTTGAAGCTCGCCCGGGCGAAGTCGCGGATCGACTCGTCCAGATTGTACATGCCCATGGCCACGCCGCCGCCGGGGAACCGGAACACCTCGAATTCCATCGGCTCGCCGCCACCCTCGGGCGTGAACTTCATGGACAGGGTGCCCTTGCCCGGCACGACGAAATCCGTCGCGCGGTACTGGTCGCCGAAGGCATGACGGCCGATGACGATGGGGTGGGTCCAGCCGGGGACGAGACGCGGCACATTCTTGCAGATGATGGGCTCACGGAAGACGGTGCCGCCCAGAATGTTCCGGATCGTGCCATTGGGCGAGCGCCACATCTTTTTCAGATTGAATTCTTCGACCCGGTCCTCGTCAGGCGTGATCGTGGCGCATTTGACGCCCACGCCATGCTCCTTGATGGCATTGGCGGAATCGATCGTGATCTGGTCATCGGTCGCGTCGCGGCTTTCGACACCGAGGTCGTAGTAGCGCAAATCGATGTCGAGATAGGGCAAAATCAGCTTCTTTTTGATCAGATCCCAAATGATCCTCGTCATTTCGTCGCCGTCGAGTTCGACGACCGGATTATCGAACTTGATATTGCTCATGGAACTTGGCTCCCGGAATTATTCGGACTAGAGAGAAACGGCAGATACACGCCGCCCTGCCCCAGCGCCTGTCGTGTGGAGTGGAAAACGCGCATTGCGCCTGCTATAGCACCGCTCACGCGCGGGGGGAAAGTGGATCGCGGCCCACAAAACCGTGGGCGTGTCGCGGGCCCCATCGGCGCCATCATCGGCCAATCGTAGAGGATTTTTAACGCCATGGCAGGAACGGATCACAGCCGTGAGCCCGTGCTGGGCGGACCCACGGTTATCCTGGTCAAACCCCAGCTCGGCGAGAATATCGGGGCGGCGGCACGGGCCATGTATAATTTCGGCCTGACCGATCTGCGGCTCGTGGCGCCCCGCGACGGCTGGCCCAACGAGAAAGCGGTCGCCATGGCGTCCGGCGCCGATGTCGTCATCGAAAACGCCCGGGTGTTCGAGACCACGGAAGCCGCCCTGGAGGATCTCCACCACGTCTATGCCACGACGGCGCGGGACCGGCACATGGTGAAGCCGGTCATGACGGCGCAAGGCACGGCACGGGACATCCGGAGCCGCCGGGACGACGGGCAGAAAGTCGGGATCTTGTTCGGCGGTGAGCGGGCCGGCCTCGACAATGACGACGTGGCGCTTGCGGATACGGTCGTGACCATCCCGGTCAATCCGGCCTTTGCGTCCCTCAATCTGGGCCAGGCGGTCCTGCTCGTCGCTTATGAGTGGTTCAAGCACAAAGACGAGACCCCGGATGAAGTGCTCGAGCTTCACCGGACGGTGCCGGCCACCCGGGCGGAGCTTCTGGCGTTTTTCGACCATCTGGAGCGGGCGCTGGATGATGCCGGCTTTCTTTTTCCGCCCGAGAAGCGCCCGGCCATGGTACGCAACCTGCGCAATATGTGGCATCGGGTGGCCCTGACCCATCAGGATGTGCAGACGCTGAGGGGCATCATCGTGGCACTTGAAAAAGGCCGGGCCAACGGGCGAGCGCCCTGAGGGACGGCCGGCCCTGGTCAGATGATCGGGGCCGGCGCCATGGCCTTCAAGCCCTGCCATTTTGCGCAGACACGTCCCTTCCGGCGCTAGCGGGCAGCACTGGACTCCGGCTGCAGCAGGGTAAAGGACCCCGCATTGGCGACAACACGCCAACCGTCGGGAACGGGACATTCCGGACGGGTTCCAAATTCCGGATCAAGATTGATCGCGTAGTCGAAACGCTTCGCATGCTTTGCGAAATCGATGTCATCGGTATGGGTAAAGACCGTGTCGATCAGGCCGGGCTCGGGCTCCTGGTATTCCAGGACTTGCTGATCGGAATAGGCGAACAGGCTGGGATAGAAGACATTGCGATTGGCCACGACAAGGCTCACGAGATGCTGAACGAAGGGTGCCGCATAGTAGTCTGAGCTCTCAGTACACGCACTATAGGCGAATGCTGAACTGTTTCTTGGCAGCTGAACCTCGACCGTCTTGTAGTCCTGATAGATGTCGTCATTGGCGAATGTCAGATGCGCATGACTGACGGAATGGGCCAATACCGCAACGCAGACACCGCTCAAGACAACGGCCCGCGTTCTTGTCTGCATCCATGGCCACGGGGTCGCCGCGATAGCAAAAAAAGCGCCGGGGACCACAAAACGCCAGTCCGCATTGGCCCCGGAAAATAACGTCCCCGGTACAATAAAAGACAGCAGACCCAAGATGATGGCGCCGACAAAAATCGCCAGGGCCGGCAATGACACTTTCCGTGCCCGGAAAGCCACGAGCCACGTGGCTCCCAGCAACCCCGCGATCAGAACGACAACGGCGAAATCCACAACCTGGTAGCCTTGCAGAAAGACGGCCTTGTATTTCGACAATTCGTTCCACAGCCAGCTTTTGCCGATACTGCGGGCGTGCTCCATTTCAAGCGCGAAGCTCTCAAGATATCCGCCGCCGGAACTGGAGCCCCCCGACAGAAACAGAAGGATGACGGCGAAGGAAACACTGGCGACAGCGAACCACACGCCGAGATGCACAAGCGCCGTCTTGATGTCTATGTGCCGCAGTCTTCCTTTCGCCGCCTCAAGAATGAAGCTGGCTTCGAGAAGCCCCGCAAACATCAGGAAAATCAGCAAGCCATAAACATGGGATATGAAAAGCACAGCGGCGGCCGCAAGACCGAAGATCAACCGTTGGACGGGCTTGTCGCGAAGGCGGATCCACACACCGACAAAGATCAGTGTCAATCCCATCGCGAAGATGAAATTCATGAACCCGTACCACATGGCCTGATTGAACGTGACCGCGAAAATGAGAAGGACCATCGGGCTTGCCGTGCCGAACAGCGTTTGGCTCAAAAACCAGCCCCCGACACCGACCAGGACGACCGTCAGAATCAGGAAGAGCTTGCCGCCCCACTCCAGGCCGAAAACCCATACAAGCGGCGGACCGATCAGGTCGAACGCCAGGTTCGGCACGAGTTTCCAGACGATGTCGAAGTGAGAGGCGAGGAAATCCGTATTTCCTTGGGCGATGAGATAAATACGCGCCAAGTGATTTGGATAATCAAGAATGAGCGGCAGTTCCGTGACGATCAACGGCAATATGGAAACAAACATCAAGATTAGAAAAAGGAATAGCGTCCGCGATGATTTCATCATGGTCACGACCCGAGTCCTTTGATTGCTGGCACGCGTTATGGCCGCACTTAAGCAAGTGCGTTACTCAGCTACACTTCGGGTCATGATCGCATCGAATCTCATCCCCATATTTCGGTTATTTATCATGAGGTTCAGAGAATTGGCAACCGTGCTTGCGGGGCCAACGCATTTCGTCATTGATCCACCGGACGACGTCGCATAATCATCCGTATCGCTCTTGTTTCCACCCTATTGAGATGCCCGGGCAGACCCTCTAGAGAATGGGCGCGCCAAGTCGCGCAAAGCCACCGTGGCGCATCGGGATGGGCAGACATGACGGGGCATCATCGGGGTGCAAGCAAAAAGGCAGGCCGGGGGGTGTGCGCCATGATCATCCGTGAAGCCCGGGAGCGGGATGTGCCGCCCCTCGCCGCCTTCGCCCGGCGGACCTTCAAGGATGCCTTCGCCGCCTCCATGGCGCCGGGTGATCTGAAGGCCCATCTCGATCAGCATCTGTCACCCCAGCGTCTGGGCGAGATGATCCGCGAGGATCTGTTCTTCCTGGCCGAGATCCGGGATCGGCTGGTCGGTTTCCTGCAATTGGGGGCCGCCCGCATTGCCGACGCGCCGGCCCGGGGCGCGATGGAAATCCGACGGCTTTATGTTCTCGGGCATTTCCAGAACGAGGGCATCGGCAGCAAGCTCATGCGGACCACCCTCGACCACCTGGCGTCCCATGGGGATCCAGACATTTATCTTGATGTCTGGGCCGAAAACGAGGGGGCGCAACGGTTCTACCGCCGTTTCGGCTTCGAGACCGTCGGCGAAAGGCCGTTCCATGTCGCCTCCGGCGCCCAAACGGGGGTCGATCTGGTGATGCGCCGGCGGTCTTCGGTCCGCGAGATGGGATTGACGCCCCTTTCGGAGCATGTATAAGAGCGGTCTTCTCCGCCGACGACTTTTCCTCGCGGACATGATGACGGGTTGACGGATCGGCCGCCGTTGAAATCGCCCCAGGGATTGGCCCGGGGCCGGCCTCCGTTGCAATTCAGGATACTCCTATGTCAAAGCGCATTTCTGCGAAGTACAAGCTTGATCGCCGCATGGGCGAAAATGTTTGGGGCCGCCCGAAAAGCCCCGTCAATCGCCGGGAATACGGACCGGGCCAGCACGGCCAGCGCCGTAAGTCCAAATTGTCGGATTTCGGTCTGCAATTGCGCGCCAAGCAAAAGCTCAAAGGCTATTACGGCAACATCACTGAAAAGCAGTTCCGCCGCACCTATGCGGAAGCCTCGCGGCGCAAGGGCAACACGGCCGAAAACCTCATCGGTCTCCTGGAACGCCGGCTTGATGCCGTGGTCTACCGGGCGAAATTCGTGCCCACGGTTTTTGCCGCCCGCCAATTCATCAATCACGGCCATGTCAAGGTCAATGGCCAGCGCGTCAACATCCCAAGCTATCAAGTGCGCGAAGGCGATGTGATCGAAATCCGGGACAAGTCCAAGCAAATGGCCCTTGTTCTCGAGGCCATCCAGCTCCCCGAGCGGGACGTGCCCGACTATATCGAAGCCGACCACAACAAGATGACGGCGACATTCGTCCGGGTGCCCCAGCTCGCCGATGTGCCCTATGCGGTTCAGATGGAACCCAATCTGGTCGTCGAATTCTATTCGAGCTGACCTCCCTTAGCGGCCAGTTTCACTCAGCGATTGGAGCCCGCGCACCCTGAGCGGGTGCGTGCGCTCTGGTGTCTGCCGCGTCTGCGCGCTCGACCTCGCCGTTCCATCTTGTCAAAATGCCGGAGTCTCTCTCCTCTTACGGCGTTGGCGACAAGAACATGACCGACGACAGGGCGCTGCAGGCGGTACGCGATCGTTTTGCCGATATCGTCACCTCCGGGATCGATAGGGATCGCGCACGCATCCGCGCGGCCTTCGCCGCGGTCCCCCGGGAGAGATTTCTCGGCCCCGGACCCTGGCGTCTCGCCATGGCAAACGGCCTCATTCAGACGCAGTCGGATGATCCCGCCGAGGTCTATGAGCCCACGGTGTTTTCCCTGGATCGCAGCCTCGGGATCAATAATGGCGAGCCGCAACTCCATGCCAAGATGCTCTCCGCCGCCGCGCCCCAGCCGGGTGAAACGGTGCTCCAGATCGGCACGGGCACCGGCTACTACACGGCCATTCTGGCCGAGCTGGTCGGCCCGTCCGGAACGGTCATGGGCTATGAGATCGTCGAGGCCCTGGCCAAGCGTGCCGTCAACGGCGTCCAGGACCAGGCCCAGGTCAAGATCCGTGTTGCTTCGGGGACGGATGGCCCCCTGCCCCCTTCCGATGTCATCTATGTCTGCGCCGGCGCCACGGGCCCCGTGCGCCATTGGCTGGAGGCCCTCAAGCCCGGCGGGCGGCTGATTTTTCCGCTCACCCCGGATAACGGCTTCGGCGCCATTCTCCGGCTGACCGCGCCGGCAAACACCACCTTCGCGGACCATGAGGCCGCGTTCATCACTCCTGCCATGTTCATCGATTGCCAGGGTGCCCGCGATACCGAGGTGGCGAAGCGCCTGGACGCGACCTTCGCCAAAGGCCACCTGGATCAGGTCAGGAGTCTCAGATTTTCAAGCCCCCCCGATGAAACGGCGTGGTTCATCTGGAGCGACAGCCTGTGGCTGTCGACGGCCCCGCCTCCTCCAAGCCTCTGACATGGCGTCGGAGAGCCCGCCAGCCCGTCGTGTTACGGGTCGCGGGCTCTCCGTTGGCGCCCTATCCGCTGATCCGTGTGCCGAGCAGCGTGTGCGCGATGGAGCGAAAGGCATAGTCCAGATCGCTCGGTGTCGGGCTGTTGAAGAAATGCTCCGGACGGGATGCACAATCCTCGAACAGGTCACGCACGGCTTGGCCCGGGTCGCCATAGGTCACCGTGAAGACGTCAATCTCCTGTTCCTTGGCGAGATCGCAAACGCGAGTCGTCTTGCTATCAAACAGCTCACCCATTTCGCCATTCGATGAAGCGATCCGACGATGGGCCAGATAACCATAGGGCGTCAGTTCCGAGTCGAGAATACCGCTGCCGATGGACATGTTCATGCCGTCGGTGAGGACAATGAGGATCTTCCGCGTGTCCTCGTCATCAAACGGGGCACCCTCGATAAAGGGAGGCGTGGGGGACAGGAGACGATAACCCCACATCATGCCCTCCGCAGTATTGGTGCCCGAGCCGCCCCATACCTGCATCTCGTCAATGACCTCGTGTAGAAGCTCCATATTATTCGTCAGGGGAACAATGGGATCGCCGCAGGACCGATTGGGACCCATGGTGTCCCACCACTCATCGCTGATATCGCCTTCGACATCATCATATTTTGCCGGATCGAACTTGGCATAGGAAGGAAACCCGCCCTCCGTCGGCGTTTCTTCCAGATCCTCATTGGGCAGATCCGGGAGATAATCGTTGTCAAACGGACTTTGGCTCGGTTCATCGGGCCAGAACCAGGGCACCCAGAGCGTATCCGGATTTTCCTGCGACGGTGGTTCGTCGGTCATGTCATAGGGCTCGGGCCGGGCCTCGACGCATCCCTTCCACTCCTCATTCGTGATGCCGTCGAACAGGTCGAAATGGTTTACCTTATTTTCCGGAAAACCTTGGAAGCTCATGCCGTGATATCGCGCCCGCGCCTGCGTATCCATCCACGCCATGTCGAAGCCCGAGGCCGCCTTGATGTTCACGGCGGTCACGTAGTGGACAAAACCCACCCGGACCCGCTCCTCAAAATTCGGAGACAGACTAAGCTCATCAAGGAGCCCATGGGCCGCATTGCGCAGACCATGAATGCGGCTGCTCATGGAGCCCGTATTGTCCATGACCAGCACAATTTCGACGCTCTTGAATTCAGGCGTGATCTCCACATCCGCATCGATGCGCACGCCTGACGACGTTTTGACATTGGCGGATTTACCGTTGAAGGAGCCGAATGCTTCGAGCAACGCCACATTCGGTTGGGCCAACGCACTGATTTCAAGGGTGCCGTCAAGAAAGGCGACCTGGATCTCAGGGGTTTCCTTCAGCCCACTGGAAGAAAAATTGCTGTTGAAGAATTCCTGGGCATAGCTGCGGACCTTCTCGGCTTCCTCCTCGTCATCCTGGGCAACGCCGATATTGGGCAGACTGGAGACCGCAAGACCCGTCAAGGAAATCGCATTTTCGAGACGGCTGCGCACGGCGACCATGGTCGACACATCGACGGCAAGAGCCGTCATTACAAGGATTGTTGTCATGGCCACGGCCAAATAGGCGACAACAAAGCCTCTCTCATCCTTGATGATACTTCTTTTGATTCTTGCACCCCCATATGACATGCGCCATACACCTCCGTTTAAAGTCTGCTTACTAAGCATTCACGGTGCGGCAAAGGGATGAGCAGGCACAAAACGGCCGGCAGCCGCGCAAGCACGCGACAGTCTCATTATTTTGCATTGGGAGAACCACCGGCTCACTGAACGAGCACCGGCTCAAGCACCCCGGTTAATGAACGGCCCGTCCCCGTTCATTGAGGAAACTTATCCACACCTGTGAATGATCCGTATACAACACTATTATGAAATGTAATGGGTATCAAGAGTATCGCATGAGAATCGGGACAGGTATGGCGGTTGTGCCACAGATCCTATGGCATGAGTCTCACTTGCCGCTTCTTCCGCAAGAAGAAAATGTGAGACATTTCAAAAACATAGTGGAAATGGCACTACCTGTGGGCGGCCGAATGAAGCGGGCCCGCGAAGCGCCCGATGGGGAGGGCATTCCCGGCAGACGGCAAATCCGTCCACAAGTGTGGAAAATCTGTGTACAGGATGATGGCGTCACGACGGCCTGAACACCACGGTGGATGATGACGGTGGCTTAGCCAGCGCTGTATGAACGGCCAAGGGCCGTCACGGTTTCCTGAAACTCGGCCATGGTTTCGGCAATGATGGTCGCGACCGGCTTCACGTCATCGATTCGTCCACAGACCTGACCGGAAAGCGCGATGCTCGCCTCCATGTCGCCGCCGAAATAGAGATCGAGCGCCGTCGCGAACTCGGCCATGATGTTTTCCGGGGCTTCCCGCTCCAGGCGCGACGTCCGTTCCGTCCGCAAGGCCCGCAAGGCAGGGCGGCCGAAGCGGTTGAGGAAGACCGTATCCGTTTCTCTGGCGTCCAGAATCGCTTTCTTCCAATTGTCATGGACGGGGGATTCAAGGGCCGAGACCATGCGCGTCCCCATCTGGATCCCCTCCGCCCCCAGAGCAAAAGCCGCCGCCATGGTGCGCCCATCCACGAATCCGCCAGCAGCGATGACGGGCACGCCCACCTTGGAACAGACCAAGGGCAAAAGCACCATGGAGGCCACTTCATTGGGATTCTTGAACCCACCGCCCTCGCCGCCCTCGACGACCAGGCCGTCCACCCCCGCCTCGACCGCCTTGAGCGCCCCGGCCAGGGTCGGCACGACATGGAAGACAGTGAGGCCCGCCGCCTTCAGCTCGGCACAGTACCGGGTGGGATCGCCGGCGGAGGTGGTCACAAAACGCACCCCCTGATCGATGACGAAATTGACGATGCCGGGGTCACGGACAAAGGCCTGGGCGATATTCACGCCGAAAGGTTTATCCGTCAGGGTGCGCATCTTCTTGATTTCCTCGCGCACGGCATCAAGATCACCGGACGAGGTCTCGATAATGCCCATGGCCCCGGCGTTGGACACGGCGGACGCCAACTGGGCCCGGGCAATCCAGCCCATCGGCGCCTGGACGACCGGAATGTCGACACCCAGAGCGGCGGTCACCCGATTGCGGATTGTCATGGGCTTGGTGCTCCTGTTTTACCGCTGTTTGGGGGGGGGCGCAGCTGACTGCGCGACTGCCCACGGCCTCGAGCGCCTTCGCGGCGCGCACTTCGTCCTGCTGATAGGCGACCAGGGCGCGGAACACGCTCATGTCCGTGTCCGCGGGCAGACCATCGGCGAGGCGAAAGATCTGTTGGTAGTACCAGCCCTGGGCTCCGAACGCGTTGGCCACCTTGATCAGGGTCACCGGCGATTGCGGCCCCAACCAACCGGGGCCGAGCCGCAGCACCTTTTCATGTTCGGGGCCGCGCTCCACCCGTCCGTCGAGGAGCTGGGCGGGCAAGTCCGGCATCACACAGAGCGGACGGGCCAGACCGATGACATCGACCTCGCCGGCGGCAAGTGCTGAATCCATGCCGTGGCGGCTGCGAAACCCGCCGGTGACCATCAGCGGCATCTGGGCCACTTTCCGGATACTGACGGCATATTTGAGGAAATAGGCCTCGCGCGCGCGGGTCGTGGCACGCACCGCCTGCTCCACCACGGGCTCCACACCGTCGGTGTTCATCATGCGGGGCTGTTCGTAGGTGCCGCCGGAGATTTCGAGAAGATCGATCCCCGCCTCATTGAGCCATTTGACGACCTGGAGACAGTCGTCATGGGAGAAACCGCCCTTCTGGAAGTCCGACGAATTGAGCTTCACCGAGATGGGAAAGTCGGGACCCACTTCGGCGCGGGTGCGCGCGATGATGTCGAGCAGGAGGCGCGCGCGGTTCTGCAGATTGCCGCCCCACTCGTCCGAGCGCTGATTGACGCGCGGGCTCAGGAACTCCGAGAGCAGATAGCCGTGGGCGGCGTGGATCTGCACGCCGGTGAACCCGGCGCGTTTCACTTCGCCGGCGGCGAAGACGAAGCGTTGGGCCACGTCCTCGATCTCGTGGGGCTCAAGAGCGCGGGGATCCCCGAATTCCGAACGCGGCAATTTCAGTCGTGTGGCCGACGGCGCGACCGGCGTGGCGCTGACGCGGCGCGGGGTCTGGCGCCCGGCATGGGACAGCTGCACCCAGGCCTGGGTCCCGTTCGCCGTGGCCGCGGCGGCATAGGCCGCGAGGCCCGCCGCCCCTTCCTCGGCCGTGGCTTCTTCCACCGCCACATTGCCGGGGCGTTCCAGATACCGCCGGTCCACCTGGATGTTCCCGGTGATGAGCAGGCCCGCGCCCCCTTGCGCCCAGGTCCGATACAGTGTTTCGTGCCGGGCCGTGGCGTGGTTCCGGGGATCCGCAATCCCTTCGGTCATGGCCGCCTTGGCCAGCCGGTTGTTCAAGACCACGCCGCAGGGAAGCGTTAAGGGTGCAGCAATCGTGATCGGACGCTCTTCAGTCATGGACACAACCTCCTGCACGTCTCAGTGTAGCGGGCCCGAGGCGTATCCCGACGACCATGGCCAACGGCGCGCCTTTCGGGCGAGTCGAAATCCCCAGACGTCGCAATAAGGCCGCGAATCGGACCCATCATAAGAATCTCAATTACCGATCATCCACTCCATCCCCCCCAAAAGACAAGGACAGCCTCGCCATGGCGCGATCCAGGGCTCAACGCAAAGATTTGTTTGACGATGTCCCCGCCCCCAAAGGCAAAAAGCGCCCCGCCGAAAAGGGATACAGCGCCAAGGATATCGAGGTTCTCGAGGGTCTGGAACCCGTGCGCCGGCGCCCCGGCATGTATATCGGCGGCACGGACGAAAAAGCATTGCATCACCTGTTCGCCGAGGTCCTGGACAATTCCATGGACGAGGCCGTGGCGGGCCACGCCAAACGGATCACCGTGACCCTTGAGGAGGACGGCCGTCTGACGGTCGCCGATGACGGACGCGGCATCCCCGTCGACCCCCATCCCAAATACAAGTCCAAATCCGCGTTGGAAGTGATCATGACCACGCTCCATGCGGGCGGGAAATTCGGCGGCAAGGCCTATGAGACCTCCGGCGGCCTGCATGGCGTGGGCGTGTCCGTGGTCAACGCATTGTCCGAGCGGCTGGACGTCACGGTGGCGCGGGACAAGACCCTCTACAGCCAGAGTTTCGAGCGCGGCCTGCCGGTCAGCAAGCTGACGAAAATCGGCAAGGCCAAGGGCACGGGCACCACGGTGACCTTCCTGCCCGACGCCTCGATCTTCGGGGCACGGGCGGGTTTCAAACCGGCCCGCCTCTACCGGATGGCCCGCTCCAAGGCCTATCTGTTTGCCGGTGTGGAGATCCATTGGTCCTGCCCCGCCGACATGATCCCGGAAGGCGATGGGACGCCGTCGGACGATGTTCTTCATTTCCCCAACGGTCTTGCCGACTATCTCGCAGAAGCCGGCGCAGGCCTCGACACGGTGGCCGAGGCGCCCTTTGCCGGCCAGGTCTCCAAGGCCGGCGGCCACGGCGCCGTGGAATGGGCCATCACCTGGTTCACCAATGCGGACGGCTTCTTGCATTCCTATTGCAACACGGTGCCGACACCCGACGGCGGCACCCATGAGTCGGGCCTGCGCCAGGCCTTGACCAAAGGTCTGAAGGCCTATGGGGAGCGCATCAAGAACAAGCGGGTGTCCATCCTGACCGCCGAGGACATCACCGCCGCCATGGGCGGGCTCCTGTCCGTCTTCATCCGCGAGCCCGAGTTTCAAGGTCAGACCAAGGAGAAACTCTCCAGCGCGGATGCAACCCGACTCGTGGAAACGGCGGTGCGTGACCATTTCGACCACTGGCTGGCGGCCCGGCCCCAGGACGCGGGCCGGCTCGTCGACTGGGTCGTGGAGCGGGCCGAAGAACGTCTGCGCCGCCGCCATGAAAAGGAAGTGAGCCGCAAGACGGCGGGCCGCAAGCTGCGCCTGCCCGGCAAGCTCGCCGATTGTTCCCGGGACGCGGCCCACGGGACCGAACTGTTCCTGGTCGAGGGGGACTCCGCCGGCGGCTCGGCCAAACAGGCCCGGGCCCGGGAAACCCAGGCCATCCTCCCCTTGCGCGGCAAGATCTTGAACGTCGCGAGCGCCGGTGCGGGAAAGATCCAAGCCAATCAGGAACTGTCCGATCTTCTGTTGGCCCTGGGCACCGGCGTGCGCGATCGCTACCGAAGCGAGGATCTTCGCTACGACAAGATCATCATCATGACGGATGCCGATGTGGACGGCGCTCACATTGCGTCGCTTTTGATAACATTTTTTTACCGGGAGCTGCCGGGCCTCATCCGGGACGGTCATCTCTATCTCGCGATCCCGCCGCTTTACCGGTTGAGCCAGGGGGGCGTGAGCGCCTATGCCCGCGATGATGCGCACCGGGACGAATTACTCGAAACCACGTTCAAGAAAAACGCCAAGGTGGACATCAGCCGATTCA
This sequence comes from uncultured Alphaproteobacteria bacterium, assembly GCA_964522525.1. Taxonomy (GTDB): domain Bacteria; phylum Pseudomonadota; class Alphaproteobacteria; order JAJFIK01; family JAJFIK01; genus CAYUYV01. The sequence continues at coordinate 12,532 of CAZFWG010000059.1, forward strand.
AGGGATTGGGCGAGATGAACCCCTCCCAGCTCAAGGAAACGACCATGCGGCCCGGCTTCCGTTCCCTGCTCCGCGTGATCATTCCGGAGGAAGACGTACCGGAGACGGACAATTTGGTTGAGCAACTGATGGGCCGAAAAGCGGAGCTTCGCTTTCAATATATTCAGGAAAATGCGCAATTTACCGAGGCCCTGGATATTTGACTTTATGGAAAGAATGCCTATGGTTTTCGACATCTAAGGGGCCATGCACAGATTTTTGCGCCTGTCCTCTTAAGTAAAACGGTTTCGCTGTGCTGGCCGGGTTTGTAACCGCGGTTACACGGGTGGGGGTACGGAGCCGGACTGATCGATAGGATCCTGAAATCCGTCGCGATCACTTGCCAATTGACCAAAAATCCCGGGCTGGGCGCACGTCAGAGCGATCCCAACCCTCCGCTTGAACAGGGATTGGTTGAGAACGGTTTGTATTCTGCGACGACATAATCGATGACCGTATGATTGTCAGCACCACCGACCCGATGGCCCAAGAGTTTACCGACGAAAGCGGCGTAGACCCCGCTTTGGAGGCCGCGGACGCGCCTCCCGGCTCACGCGAAGATACTCTTCCCGACTCTGAAAACGCATCAAACGATGCCCGAGAAAGCGCGGCCGCCGGCAACGGTGATGAAAACTCAGCCGCTGATTCCGAGGGCGAGAACGGGAATTCGGAAAAAGCTGATCTGACCTTCGCGGATCTGGGGTTGAGTGACCACCTGCTCCAGGCGGTGACCCAGGCGGGCTACACGACACCGACGCCCATTCAGGCCCAGGCCATTCCCGTTGCCCTGCAGGGGCGCGACGTGTTGGGCCTGGCTCAGACGGGAACCGGCAAGACCGCCTCGTTCACCCTGCCCATGATCGATCTCTTGGCCCAGGGCCGCGTGCGGGCCCGGATGCCCCGCTCCCTGATTCTCGCGCCGACGCGCGAATTGGCCGCGCAGGTTTCCGAGAGCTTCGAGAAATACGGCAAGAACAACAAACTCAGCATGGCGCTCTTGATTGGGGGCGTGTCCTTCGCTGATCAGGAACAGAAACTGGATCGGGGTGTCGATGTTCTGATCGCCACGCCGGGACGCCTGCTGGACCATGCCGAGCGCGGTAAGGTTTTGTTGAGCGGGGTTCAGGTTCTTGTGATCGACGAAGCCGACCGTATGCTGGATATGGGCTTCATTCCGGACATTGAGCGGATCATCAAGCTCACGCCTTTCACCCGTCAGACCCTGTTCTTTTCGGCCACCATGCCCAAGGAAATCGAGGATCTGACCCAGCGGTTCCTGCAAAACCCGGTCCGGGTTGAAGTGGCCAAACGGTCGTCCACGGCCGAAACCGTCGAGCAGGCTCTATGTACGGTACGTTCGGAAGACAAGCGCGAAGCGCTGCGCCAACTGATCCGCAACAATCCGGTCAAGAACGCGATCATTTTCTGCAACCGGAAAAGAGACGTGTCCGTTGTATTCCGGTCGCTGACAAAGCATGGCTTCAACGTCGCCGCTCTCCATGGCGATCTGGATCAGCGGGTCCGTTTGCAGGTCTTGGATCAATTCCGCAAAGGGAACATCCAGCTCCTGGTCGCGAGCGACGTGGCGGCCCGGGGGCTCGACATCCCGGAAGTCTCCCACGTCTTCAATTTCGACGTGCCGTTCAACAGCGAAGATTATGTCCACCGCATCGGACGCACGGGCCGGGCGGGCCGCGAGGGCCACGCCTTCATGATCGCCACCGCGTCGGAAGGCAAGTTGGTCGCTGCCATCGAGAAACTCATCGCCAAGCCCATTCCGCGATTTGAAATGGACGGGCTTGCTCCTTCCACGGACGACGATGTGGAGGGAGGCGAGGCCCGCGGCCGGGGCCGGAAACGTCGGCGCGGCGGCAGCGGACGGGAGCGGGAAGAACGGCGCAGCGAAGCCCGCAGCGACAACCGCCCAAACCGTGACAACAGTCAGGATCGGTCATCCTCCGACGGGGGGTCGTCGCGAAACGGCGACCGCAACAAACAGAACCGACGGGGCCGCCGCTACCGCGATCAGGAAGACGACACGCCGGTGGTTGGCCTTGGCGATCATGTGCCCGCTTTCCTGCTTCGGCCCGTCCGCCTCCCTTCTCCCACGACGCGCGCCGCGTCCCAGGAAGAGGCCGTGGCGGAACCGGCGACCAGTGACGGCGAAGGCTCGGACATCCTGTCCGAGGGCAATGCCGCTCTGGCCTGATGAATCTACCCATTTATTGTTGAAGCGACGGCAGGGCCGCACACACGCCTGTTAAGACATCCGTGCAGCGAAGAAGTGCGGCCGGTTCAGTGCGTCGATTGTCGAGGGTCGGCAAAAAGCCGACCTTCAGAATCTGTAGCCAAGCCCCAATGCTGCCCGATGACCTTCCAGTCTGGTGTCCACGTCAACAAGCGTGAACGAGCTGCCAAAGGGTCCCTGTTCCAGGATGCCAAGATCATCGAGGTCCACATCGGTCACGAAATATCGATAGTTCAGACCGATATAAAATCGGGTCCCCGGAACATCCGTCTGCAGACCACCACCGAGCTGATAGGCCAGGCCCACATTGTTGGCGTCGGAGTCCTCCACCCCGATGAATCCCAGACCGACCCCGGCCCCGACATAGGGGGTCACGCCAATGGGCGTTTCGACGTCAAGCCAAACATTCGCAAGAGTGCTGAACACTCCCGCATCGAGGTCATTGAAGACGCTCACCCCCGGGGGCAATTGGTCGGCCACGCCAACCGGCGCGAACGACCCGTCAAACTCACCACGTACGGCGAGGACCGTCGACAGAGGCAGCCTGTACCCTACCGCTCCGCCGACCACGACGGTGTTTTGGCGTTCCAGGTCGAGCGTGCCAAACAAACTGCTGCTTTCCTCCACGGATCCCGAGAAGACACCGCCCAGATAACCCTCCACATAGGGCTGGCCGGGACCAAATCTCGATTTCCGTGAGCTGGCTTCTGGGTCAGCGAAGGCCGGCCCCGCCACCATGAAAACCGCCAGCATGGTCAGCGCACCCTTGAATCGAAACCCCATCCCATCGTCCCCCTTTGGTCCGCCAAAAAAAGAGGGCACAACCATCGTTGTGCCCTACTCCGTCACCTATCGTAACGGTAACAATATCGGCCCTTCAGTGCAAGCGAAGCGACAGCACTGATCAGGGCTCAACCAGGGGATTGCTTAAAACTTGACACCCACACTGACGGTCCCGCGATGGCCATCGAGTTGCAGGTCCACCGGCGACGTCAAGCTGGCGATCGAACCCTCATCCACTTCTGATTCATAGACGAAGTAGCGGTAGTTCAGACCGATGAAAAACGGCGTCACCGGAACCTCCGCCAGGATGCCGCCGCCGACTTGATAGGCGAGGCCCGTGTCCGTGTTATTGCTGCCGTCGAAATTGAGAACCCCGATGCCGATGCCGCCGCCCGCATAGGGCGTGAAGCCGAAGGGCGTGTGCAGATCAACCCAGAGATTGGCCAAAGCCGCGAAGAGATTGGCATCCGTCGTATCGAAAACCGACGACCCGGCCTCGACGTCAACAGACGTGAAGGAGCCGTCGATCTCGCCGCGAACGGAGATCAACGGCAGAACGGGAACGGCATATCCGACTGCGCCACCGCCCAGCACATTGATGTCGCGATCAAGGGCAAATGTGGCGCCACTGATCGTTTCCTCGCTTTCGCCCTCGAAAACGGCCCCCACATAGCCCAAGGCATAGATGTCGCCGTCGTCGCCACCCAGAATGAAGGCCTGGGCCGGCGTGACGCCAATCCAGCCAAGAAGAGCCAGAGCGCCGACCCAAGGGCCGGTTTTCAGCCGCAGAACGCGTATCACGTCGTGGATCCTTTCCTATAGGGCCCGGTCTTTGAGGATCTCGACCGTTCGTGATCCCAGGCCTGTGGTGCCCCCTGACTTTCAGTCATCACTGCACCAATGGGAACACCACCGTATCGACTGGCACAGGCACGGTACATTCCCTTTTTAGCAAATCTCCGGACCGTGATCAGACAAATGACATACACGGCCCATTACGGACGCGTAACCCCTTCTGATGCGGAATCCGTTGGGGCAGCTTCCCGATCCCGCATCAGATCCTCTCTTACTGTGCCGGTCTTGCACGAAAACCGGGTTCCCGTTCGGCTTCGCCATGCGCCAGACCGCGCCTTAACGCTTCGTCCGTCCTTTCAGGAAATTCCGGATTTTCTCCCCGTAAGGCGGACGCAACATGGCACCGAGATCAAAACGCGCTTGGGTAAAGATGGCTTTGGCATGGGAGAATTCGCGGAAACCGTCAACACCATGATAAGAGCCCATGCCGGAGGGACCGATCCCTCCGAAGGGAAGGTCCTCCATCGACACATGCATGATAACGTCGTTCACGGTCACACCGCCCGAGGTCGTGCGCTCGAGCACCTGTTTTCTCTCCGCTTCATCGCTGCCGAAGTAATAGACCGCCAGGGGCCGCTCATGGTCGTTCACATAATCGATGGCGGACTGGACGGATCCGACACTTTTGACCGGCATGACGGGACCGAAGATCTCCTGCTGCATGACCGACATGTCTTCGGTGGGATCGAGGATCAGCGTGGGCGGGATCTTGCGGTGTTCCTGCTGGGAGAAATCCTCCCGGGCGGGATTGACCTCGACCACGCGGGCGCCCTTCGCCCGGGCGTCGTCGATGAGGGCCTGGATGCGCTCATAGTGGCGCTGGTTGATGATCGACGTGTAGTCCGGATTGTCCTTGAGGGTCGGGTACATGGCCGCGACCGATTTTTCCACCGAACTGACAAAGCCGTCGATCTGGTCCTCGGACATGAGCACATAATCCGGCGCCAGACAGATCTGGCCGGCATTCATCATCTTGCCCGTCATGATCCGGGTGGCCGTCAGATCCAGATCCGCATCGTCGCCGACAATCACCGGAGACTTGCCGCCAAGTTCCAGGGTCAGGGGCACCAGATTCTCGGACGCCGCACGCATGACATGGCGGGCGATGCTGGTGCCGCCCGTGAAGATCAGATGATCGAAGGGCAGTGTGCTGAAGACCTGACCGGCCACGGGTCCCCCGGTCACGACGGTGACCTCGGTCTCCTCGAAGGCCGAGGCGAACATGCGGGCCATCAACTCGGAGGTCGCCGGCGTGAATTCTGAAGGCTTGATCATGGCCCGGTTGCCGGCGGCGAAAATCCCGGCCAGGGGCGCAAAGGTCAGGTTCACGGGGAAGTTCCAGGGGCTGATCACCCCGACAACGCCCTTGGGTTGAAAATGAACTTCGGATTTCGCTCCAAACAAGCCCAAGGGGAACGTGGATTTGCGCCGTTCCGGCCGCATCCATTTGCGCACATTTTCCTTGGCGAATTTGAGCGGTCCGATGGATCCCGCGACATCCGTCAACAGGCTTTGTTCGACGGACCGGTGCCCGAAGTCGCGGCGCAGGGTGTCGGCAATCTCATCGGTATGATCAACAATGAGGCCAATGGCCTTGTCGAGCCATTCGATCCGCTGCTCGGCGCTGGGCGGGCCCTGGTCCAGATGGGCCTTTTTCTGCCGCTCGAGGAGCGTCATCATCTGCGCCTTGAGGGTGGCCTGATCGGTTTCCTCCGGCATTTGCGTCATCGACATCGGCTTCTTTCCCTTCTGCATGGACCGGCGCGGCCACGAAACCCGCCAAGGCCTCCCTGGATCATGGCCCGAGTTTACACAAAGGGTTGGGCGCTGTTGATACCCGCCGGACACTTTCGCCCGGCCGCACATTTACGGGTTCTTGCATAATTTTCCGGATACTTCGGTCATTCAATGATGACCTTGTCTGCCGGAGGCTCGAAAAGCGTGCTCCATGCCGTGGATCCCGACCGGGCGCATGCCTGCGCCAAAATCGCCTTCGAGCATATGGACAGCCACGGCGTGGCCCCGACTCCAGACAATTATGAACTCTGGTTTACCTATGCCACGGGCGTAAACCGGGATCTCGTGGACGCCATGGATGCCCTGCGGGATCGCGCGGGCCCCATCGCGCAAGGGGACCTGGACGCTCTCCATGGCCGTTTCCTGGACGAGCGCCGGATGAGCGACGCGGTCATGGAAATGGGCGGACGCATGCGTGCGGAGCTGGACCGGGTCATGGAATGCGTCACCCTTGCGGGCCGCGATTCCACGACCTACGGCACGGCGCTGGCCCATGCCACGGGCGAACTCGGCAAGAACGGCAACAGCCCCGCCTTTCACATGATGCTTGATACGCTGTTGACGGCCACAAGGCAGATGCAGGCGCGCACGCAATCCCTGGAACAGGAACTCCACAAATCGTCATCGGAGATCAGTCAGCTTCGTGATAATCTTGACACGATTCATAAAGAGACGCTGACGGATCAGCTGACCGGCCTGACCAATCGCCGGGGCTTCGACGAGGCACTGCGGGAGGCCATGGAACAGGCAAGCCGCACGGCAGCCTCCGTGTGCCTGATCCTGGCGGATATCGATCACTTCAAACGCATCAATGACACGTTCGGCCATCTGACCGGCGATCAGATTCTGAGGCTGACGGCCCGCTGTCTGAAGGAAACGGTCACGGATCGGGATACGGCGGCCCGCTATGGGGGCGAGGAATTCGCCATTATCCTCGAGGATACAGCCCTTGAGGAGGCGGTCCGTATGGCGGACCAGATCCGCAAATCCGTGGAAAGCAAGAAGGTCGTCAAGCGATCGACGGGAGAATCCCTCGGCACCGTGACCATCTCCCTCGGCATCGCCGTGCACGATAGGGAGGACACGCCGGAAAGCCTGATCGATCGGGCCGACCAGTGTCTCTATGCCGCCAAGAACGCCGGCCGCAACCGGGTCGTGGCGGAAAACCACCGCGACGCTCCGGCCCTCGCCACCGGCGGCTGATCCGCCCGGTCCTCGTCCGGCAGGCGCCTTTCCGATCCCGTTGATGAATGGACACCCGCGAAGGGCGAAAGCGGCCTTGGGAGCGTCTCCCTGCGCCAATCCCGCTTCAGTTCCCCGCACCGTCCGCCTATGATCATGGATAAAACCATAAGCGGTGAGCCACCACGCGGGAGGACCGAATGGCCTTTGAGACCATCACCTATGCGCTGAGCGATCGGATCGCGACCCTGACCTTCAACAGGCCGGACGCCCTCAACGCCTTCAACAGCACCATGATCGACGAAACCCGTCGCGCCCTCGCCCAGGCGGTGGCCGATGACGAGGTGCGCGTGATCATCATGACCGGCGCCGGGCGCGGCTTCAGCGCGGGCGCGGACCTCGCCGCGAGCACGGGCGCGCCGGCCGGAATGAGCGTGGGGCAAGGCGTCGCCCATTCGATGGAAGTGGGCTTCAACCCCATGGCACGGGACCTTTTCAGCTGCCCCAAACCCCTGATTGCCGCCGTCAATGGCGTGACCGCCGGCGGCGGCGTGGGCGTCGCGCTCAGCGCCGATATCGTTGTCGCCGCCCGCAGCGCCTATTTCGTGCAGGTGTTCGTCCCGGCACTGGGCCTCGTGCCCGATGTGGGATGCACCTGGTTCATGCCGCGCCTGCTGGGCCATGCCCGGTCGCGGGCGCTCGCCATGCTGGGCGATCGCCTGCCCGCCGAGGAGGCGGAGCGCTGGGGCTTGATCTGGAAATGCGTCGATGACGATGCACTGCATACGGAAGCTCAAGCCATTGCGACCCGCCTCGCCTCCGGCGCGCCCCAGGCCCTGAAACAGGTCAAGCATGTGCTCGACCAGAGCTGGCACCATGATTTGGCGACCCAACTCGACCTGGAAAAGGACGTCCAGGGCGTGCTTGGCGACACCAAGGATTTCATGGAGGGCGTGACCGCCTTTCTGCAAAAACGCAAGCCCGCCTTCACCGGCGAATAATCATCAGCTTACACATCAAGGAGATCCGATCGCCATGACCTTCGAGCGCGTGAAGCTTGAGTTCCAGGACAATGTCGCCATCCTGACCCTCAGCCATCCCGAGGCCTTGAACGCCGTTTCCCTCCAGATGATTCAGGAATTGGGGGAAGCCATCGACCTCGCCTCGGACCGCACCCATGGGGCGCGGTGCCTGTTGATGACCGGCGAAGGCCGGGGCTTTTGTGCCGGCGCCAATCTGACCGATGGCGGCGTCGACCGGACCGATACGGAACGGGACGCGGGCAAGGTGTTGGAGGAATACTACCACCCCTTCCTCCTGAAATTGCGGGATCTTCCCATGCCCTTCATCACGGCGGTCAACGGACCGGCCGCGGGCGTGGGCATGAGCTTTGCCCTCATGGGAGATCTGGTGCTCGCCGGCCGCAGCGCCTATTTCCTCCAGGCCTTCAAGCGCATTGGCCTCGTGCCTGACGGCGGATCGACCTTTCTCCTCCCCCGTCTCATCGGCATGCGCCGGGCCATGGAACTGTCGATCCTGGCGGAAAAGATTCCGGCGGAGCGGGCCCTGGAGTGGGGGCTGATCAATCGGGTTTATGATGACAGTGCCCTGATGGACGAGGCCATGACCCTCGCCCGGGACCTGGCCAGCGGCCCGACCGTTGCCCTCTCCCTGATCCGCAAGGCCTTCTGGCAGAGCCCGGAATCCACTTACGAACAACAGCTCCATGTGGAGCGGGTTCTCCAGAGGGAAGCGGGCCTTACCAAGGACTCGATCGAGGGCGTGAAGGCGTTTGTCGAGAAACGCCCCGCCAATTTCACCGGCGAATAGGGCGCACGGGATGTTCGATGTCCTGCTCGGCTTCCTGTCCGAAACGCCGGACCGTGTCGAAGAGGTCTTGCGGTCCGTCGAGCTGCCGTGGCTGCTGCGGGCGCTCCTTGATTTCTTCGCAACCCATCCGGCCACGGCCGCCCTGCTGGTTCTCCTGTCGGTTGGGGGACTGATCATTGTCCTGACCTCCAACCGCCGCCAGAGCGTGCGGTTCAAACAGGCCCTGAAAGATCGCGAAGATACCTTTCCGAGGCGGGATTGGGAGGGCATGGGGCGCCTCGACGCCACGCGCCTGATCGAGGAAGCCATCGCTCTGTTCGGATCCCGGCCGGAGAAGGACGGTCTCGCCAGCCACTACGCCATTCTCGGGCTCCTGTTCCTTCAGCGGGGGGACGGCCCGAAGGCGGAAACCATGCTGTCCAAGGCCGTCGAACTGTTCGAGAGCCAGGGGCACCGGGAGGGCATTGCCTTTTACGCCCACCATTTGAGCCTTCTGTACAGGGAACTGGGCGACTATGAGCGGGCGCTCGTCATGGCGGAGCGTTCCGCGGCCCTCTACCGGTCCATGGGGAAAACGCCGGATACGGCGGACCTGATCGCAGAACTGACCGAGAAGAAAGAGGACTAGAGCGCGGAAGGCCTCTCAGGCTTTGCGTTTTTTCTTCTTGGCCTTGGTCCCCGACCGTAACGCGGCATCGAGGGCCTTTTGGGCCCAGAGTTTCATGGCCTGGGGATCTTCAAAGAGATCATCCGGACAGCGATAATAGGAGCTGATGTTCCGCTTGCCGTCCTTGGACTCGTAGACAAAGGGCTCCGTGCCGGCCTCCTCGAAATCCGACCGGTTGCCGTCATCGACCTTGAGATAGAGCGTCTCAAAGGCGATCAGGGCAAACATGACCGGGCCGTCGGGAAGATCGGCATAGACCCCGGCGCCGCCGAACATGGCCCGGATGCGCACGGAACCGAAGGGCTCGAACAGTTCCTCGACAAAGGCTTTGTATTCGGTACTGACAGCCATGGGGTTCAGAAAGCCTCCTCGAGACCCATCTGCCAGAAACCGGCCTCGAGCCGCGTGGCTTGCGCGAACGTTCGGGCCAGTGACGGAAAGCGGGCCTCGGTCAAACGCTCCGCTGCGAGACGGTCAAGTTGCGCGATGGCCTTGGTGGTCACTTGCTGGTAGGCATCGGAGGCATATTCGGCAATCCATTCTGCGTAAGGATTGCCCTCCTGTTTCGTGTCCGGGTCGCAGGCAAGGCGCGAGGCGATCTCCCCATACCCCACAACACAGGGTGAAAGGGCAACGGCCAGATCAAGAAGATCGCCGCTCATGCCCCGCTCCAGAACAAAGCGCGTATAGGCCATGGTCGCCGTGGCTTCCGGGGTCGCTTCCATGGCCTCAAGGCTCAAGCCCCAAGAGGCACACAGACGAATATGCAGATCCATCTCCACATCGAGAATGGCGGACAGGGAGCCGCTGGCCACCCGCATGTCCTCGAGCCGGTCGGCCTTGTACACCGCAAGCCCATAGGCCCGCGCAAAATGGATGAGGAAGAGATAGTCCTGAGTCAGATAGTGTTTGAACGCCGACAGGGGGAGTGATCCGTCCGCCATGCCCTGCACAAAGGCATGGCCGGTGTAGGCCGTCCACTCATCCGTTCCCGCCGCTTTCAGGCGCTCGAAAACGCCGGTCATCAACCATCCACCGGCTCGGCCGGCTGCAGATTGACGCTTTCGCCGCAGCCGCAGGCATCCACCTGGTTCGGATTGTCGAACACGAACTGGGCGGACAACTTGTCGACGCGGTAGTCCATGGAGGTTCCCAAAAGGAACAAGACGGCTTTGGCCTCGATGAAAATGGTCACGCCCTTGTCTTCCACGACTTCGTCAAGGGGGTCGCGTTCCGTCGCATAGTCGAGGGTGTAGGCCATCCCGGCACAGCCGGCATTCTTGACGCCAATTTTGAGACCCAGGATCACCTCTTCGGATGTCGCAATGATCTCGCGGACGCGATCGGCGGCGGCATCCGTCAGGGTCAGGACCTGGGGCCTGGGCCGGCGCGGCTTTTCACTGGTCATGACAGCTCTCCGTCAAGGGTTTCATTGCCCCGAGGGCTCAAAACATGTTCAGTGCAAGGCGCGCTTCTTCAGACATGCGCGAGGGATCCCAGGGCGGATCAAATACAAGATTGACCTTGACCTCCCGCACGCCGTCCACCTGGGCGACCGCTTCCTGCACCCAACCCGGCATTTCCCCCGCCACGGGACAACCCGGTGCGGTCAGGGTCATGTCGATCTCGATGTCCATATCGTCGGACACATCGATCTTGTAGATAAGACCCAGTTCATAGACGTCCACCGGAATTTCCGGGTCATACACCGTCTTGATCTGATCGACGAGTTGCTCCGTCAACCGATCGAGCGTTTCCTGTGACAGTGCCATCCCCTGCCGCTCCTCTGCTTGCAACATGTCAGGCCAACATCCTTTGTGCTTTTTCCAAGGCTTCGATGAACACATCCACTTCGTCGCGGGTATTGTAGAGGCCGAATGAGGCCCGTACGGATGCATTGATGCCGAACCGCTCCATCAAGGGCTGGCAGCAATGGTGGCCGGCCCGGATCGCGACCCCGGACCGGTCGACAATGGTGCTGATGTCGTGGGCATGGGCGCCTTCCACCACAAAGGTGCAAATCGACCCCTTGTCCGGCGTGCGTCCCAGAAGGCGCAGACCCGGCAAGGCCTCGAGCCGCTCCATGGCATAAGCCCCGACGTCGTGTTCATGGGCACCGATGGCCTCGCGCCCGACGCCCTCGATATAGTCGAGGGCCGCGTGGAGACCGATGGCCTCGACAATCTGGGGCGTACCCGCCTCGAAGCGCATGGGCGGCTCGCCATAGGTCACGGTATCGAAATGCACCTCACGGATCATCTCGCCACCGCCGCGATAGGGGCGCATGCCCGCAAGGCGGTCGAGCTTGCCGTAAAGGACCCCAATGCCCGACGGCCCATAGAGCTTGTGGCCGGTGCAGACATAGAAGTCACAGCCCAGGGCCTGGACATCTACCGGCAGGTGAACGGCCCCCTGACTGCCGTCAACCAGAACGGCGATGCCGTGCTCATGGGCCACCCGGACAATGTCGGCGATCGGGGTCACCGTGCCCAGGACATTCGACATATGGGTGATCGCGATCATCCGCGTGCGCGGTGTGATCAGCTTGACGAATTCATCGAACAGGAAGGCCCCGTCCTCATCGACCGGCGCCCATTTGATCACCGCGCCTTTTCGTTCCCGGAAGAAATGCCAGGGCACGATATTGGAGTGGTGTTCCATCTGGGAAAGGATGATCTCATCCCCTTCCCCGATATGATCCTCGCCATAGGCCGAGGCCACCAGATTGATGGCGTCGGTTGAATTCATCGTGAAGATGATTTCCCGTTCATCGGCCGCATTGAGGAAGCGGGTCACGGCGCCACGTGCCGCCTCGTATTTTTCCGTCGCCGAATTGCTGAGATAATGGAGGCCGCGATGGACATTCGCATAGTCCATTTCCATGGCACTCACCATGGCGTCGATGACGGCTTTCGGCTTCTGCGCGGACGCCGCGCTGTCGAGATAGACGAGCGGCTTGCCATGGACCTCCCGCGAGAGGATCGGAAAATCCGCCCGGATCCGTTCCACGTCATAGGTCATGGTGGAAACTTCCTCCTGCGCAGCGCTAGGCGGCATGGGCTTCACTCCCGTTATCTCCGACAAGACCGGTTTCGGCCGCTTCGACCGCATCCCGATGGGCAATGAGCCAACGGTCGATGTGGACCCCCAGGCAATCCCGAATGGTTTCCACGGGAATTTCCTCGATGACTTCACCGACAAAAGCCCGGATCAGGAGCGCCTTGGCCTGCCCTTCCCCGATCCCGCGAGATCGCAGATAGAAAATGGCGTCTTCATCGAGTTCGCCCACGGTCGCACCGTGACTGCATTTGACGTCATCGGCAAAGATCTCGAGCTCGGGCTTCGTGTCGGCTTCGGCGCCCGTGTGCAGAAGAAGTGCCTGGCTGAGCTGATAACCGTCCGTCCGCTGGGCATCCTGCCGGACGATGATCTTGCCCTGGAAGACCCCCCGGCTGCGATTGGCAAGCACATTCTTGAAGGTCTCGTGGCTTTCGCAATCGGGCAGCGCGTGATCGATGACCGTCGTATTGTCACAATGCTGCTGATCGACGAGCATGGCGGCCCCGGAGACCCGGGCGAAGGCATGGGCCCCATCGAAACGGATATGGGCCTCGTTGCGGGTGACCGCCCCGCCCGTTGTGACGGCAAAACCCTCATAGCGGGCCTGTTCACCAACGCGGACGAAACTGCCGCCCAGATGGACCGCGTTGGCAGCATCGTTCTGGAGCTTGACATGGATAAGATCCGCACGCTCGCCAAGCTTGATATCGCTCACACCCGTCGCCAGCCGTTGGGTCGTATCCGCCCCCAGATGACTTTCCAGGAGTTGCGCCTTGGCGCCCGCCCCCAGCACGATGACATGGCGCAGATGATAGGCCGTGGCGCCGGCATTCTCTGAACTGATGGAGACGATGCGGATCGGCGCCTCAAGCACGGTATCCGCGGGCACATGGATCGCCGCGCCGTCCTGGGCAAGGGCAACATTCAATCCGTAGACGGGATGGGCCGTGGGACCGGACAATCCGTTGATCTCACCCTCGAGCCAGGACGCCCCGTTCCCGAGCGCGGTGCGCAGGCTCGTGATGGTCACACCATCGGGCAAGCCGTCCAGCGCCGACAGATCCTGACGGAAGTGACCGTCAGCAAAGACCAGACGGAAACCCGCCAGACTGTCGAACGGATCCTCCTTGAGGAAACCGTCGACAATCGCGCCGGCATCGGCGGATGTCAGGCCCAGCGGATGGCTCAAATGCCCCCGAAGATCCGTATATTTCCATTCCTCGATCCGGCGATGGGGCAGCCCCCGGGCCTTGAAGCCCGCGATGCCCGAAGCGCGCAGCGCATCAAGCCAAGCGAGGCCCGCACCCGGCAACGTCGCCCGGATGCCCTCGAAATCAGCGAGGAAACGATTTTCCACCTCATCCAATGTGACCGGCACGGACATGGTACTGTTCCTTTTTCTTCCCCAAGCGTGGGTCACGCCGCGTTGGCAATGAGGTTTTCATAACCGACGGTTTCGAGCTCCTCGGCCAGCTCCTTGCCGCCCGAACGCACGATCCGACCGCCCGCCAGGATATGCACACGGTCGGGCACGATATAGGTCAAGAGCCGCTGATAGTGGGTGATGATCAGCATGGACCGTTCCGGACCCCGCAGAGAGTTGACCCCTTCCGACACCAGTTTCAAGGCATCGATGTCGAGCCCGGAATCCGTCTCGTCCAGGATGGCGAAGGACGGCTCGAGCAAGGCCATTTGCAGCACTTCGTTGCGCTTCTTCTCGCCGCCGGAAAATCCGACATTGAGGGGCCGCTTCAGCATCTCGTCGTCGATTTTCAGGTCCTTCGCCTTGGCACGGGCGAATTTCAGGAAATCGACCGCCGACATTTCCTCCTGGCCGCGCGCCTTGCGCTGAGCATTGAGGGCCGTGCGCAGGAACGTCATGGTCGCCACGCCGGGAATTTCCAACGGGTACTGAAAAGCCAGGAAGACACCGGAGGCCGCCCGTTCGTCGGGCTCCATCTCCAGGAGGTCCTGCCCCTTGTAGCTCACCGAGCCCTTGGTGATATCATAGCCGTTGCGGCCTGCCAGCACATAGGACAGGGTGCTCTTGCCGGAGCCGTTCGGCCCCATGATGGCGTGCACTTCGCCTTCACCGATCGACAGATTGACCCCTTTGAGGATTTCCTTGTCCTCCACCGAGGCATGCAAATCGCGGATTTCCAACATTACTCTTCCGTCTCCGTTCCAAATTCCATTACGGCCGATCGAAAATCGTCAGCCCACGCTCCCTTCAAGGGAAATACCGACAAGCTTCTGGGCCTCGACCGCGAATTCCATGGGCAACTGCTGCAGAACTTCCCGGGCGAAACCATTGACGATAAGGGCCAATGCCTCTTCCTCGCCGATGCCCCGCTGCATGCAGTAGAAGAGCTGATCATCGCTGATCTTGGAGGTCGTCGCCTCATGCTCGACCATGGCGCCGGGATTGCGGCTTTCGATATAAGGCACCGTATGCGCCCCGCAGCGATCCCCGATCAGGAGGGAATCACACTGGGTGAAGTTCCGCGCATTGCGGGCCTTGGGATGGATGCTGACAAGACCGCGATAGGTGTTCTGGGCCCGGCCCGCCGAAATCCCCTTGGAGATGATCCGTGAGCGGGTATTCTTACCCAGATGCACCATCTTGGTGCCCGTGTCGGCCTGCTGCATGTTGTTGGTGATGGCGATGGAGTAGAACTCGCCCACCGAATTGTCCCCTTGCAGAATACAGCTCGGATATTTCGAGGTGATGGCCGAACCGGTCTCGACCTGGGTCCAGGAAATCTTGGAGTTGTGACCCCGGCACGCGCCCCGCTTGGTGACGAAA
>CAZFWG010000060.1:0-27770 GCA_964522525.1 uncultured Alphaproteobacteria bacterium
TGCCTTCCTGGATCAGGTCCAGGAATTGCAGGCCGCGATTGGTGTATTTCTTGGCAATCGAGATCACGAGCCGCAGATTGGCCTCGACCATTTCCTTCTTGGCCTGGCGGGCTTCCCGCTCACCCTTCTGGACGGTCTGCACGATGCGGCGGAACTCGCTGACTTCGAGACCTGTCTCCTGACTGACTTTCTGAATCTCGGCACGAATGTCGATGATCGTGACCTTTTCCTTCTTCACAAAGGTCTTCCAGCCGGCCCGCTTCAGCTTCGAGATCCGCTCGGTCCATTCCGGATCGAGTTCCTGGCCGTAATATTCCTTCAGATATTCCTCGCGCGGAATACCGTGGGAGTCGGCAAGACGCAGGAGCTTGCCCTCGAAACTCATCAACCGCTTGTTGATGGCATAGAGCTGTCCGACCAGGGCATCGATCCGGTTGTTGTTGAGCTTGAGGCTCTTGACCAGATCGATGATCTCGTTTTTCAGCTTGGCATAGCGCTTTTCCTGTTGGGGCGTCAGGCTCTCATTGCTCAAGGCCGCCTCCACCAGGGCGTCCTGAAGCTTGCGGAGCTTCTTGTAGGACAGTGCGATGGAATCGAATGTTTCGAGGACGGATGGCTTCAGGATGGCTTCCATGGCGGCAAGCGACATGGCGTTTTCGCCGTCATCGTCGGCATCGCCATCACCGTCAGCCTCCGCCTCGCCGGGACGGGCCGCCCCATTGGGCGCACCGGCCTCGGCCACCGGCGCTTCCGCGCCATTGCCGTTGGCCGCGACCGCGCCATTCGCCGGCGCGGCACCATTGGCGGGCGCACCGTTCGCGTCGCCGCCATTGGCCGCCCCATTGGCGCCATTGGCCGCGTTGTTGCCCTCGCCATCGGGTCCCGCGCCATAGGTCGCGTCCAGATCAATAATGTCGCGCAGCAGGATCTTGCCGTCATTGAGCTCATCGCGCCAAACGATGATGGCCTCAAAGGTCAGGGGGCTTTCGCACAAGGCGGCGATCATGGTCTCGCGGCCGGCCTCAATGCGCTTGGCAATCGCGATCTCGCCTTCACGGGACAGCAGCTCGACACTGCCCATCTCCCGCAAATACATGCGCACCGGATCGTCCGTCCGGTCGAGTTCGTCTTTTTGCGTGGTGGCGGGGGCGGTTTCTTCCCGCGCTGTCAGTTCCTTGGCGCCGTCCTCACCCTGATCTTCGACATCTTCGGCTTCGACGACATTGATGCCCATTTCCGACAGCATGGACATGATGTCTTCGATTTGCTCCGAGGACACCTGATCGGACGGCAGCACCTTGTTGAGCTCGTCATAGGTGACGTAGCCACGCTGCTTGGCCGCCTTGATCATGCGCTTGACGGCGGCGTCGGTCATATCGAGAAGGGGGCTGTCCTGGCCGTCCTCCCGGGCCTCCGGCGCGTCGCCCGATTTGGCCTTGCTCGCGCCGCGGGTTTTGCGTCCGCTCGTCTGCTCTCTCACGCTTGCCATGGGTGTCCCGTCTCCCAAGAAATTCTGGTCGAGAGTGTCATCCTCAAAATCCGGCTCCGCCGTGGGAAATGACACTCCTCATCGGAGGCCAGGCCGATTAGCCCGTCCGCTTGGCCCCTTGGTGATCTAGTGCCTAAGACTGTTCATGGAGAGTCCGTCCCCGACGAGGCAACGCCGTGGGAAAGCTCGTGGATCTGATCACAAATCGTAATCAAACGCGCCTCGTTTTCCGGCGTATTCGCCTGGTGGAACGCACTCAGCGTGCCGCGAAGTTCTGCCCGACACGTCGCCAATCGATGGTGCAAAGAAATCGTTTGCTGCCAGACCGGCCTGACGATTTCGATGGGTGCGTCGGGCGCCATGGCTCGATTGGACCGCACCAGGTCACTGTTTAGAATACGCGCCACTAGAGACCCAATGCCGCCATTTGACAGGTGGCCTTTCAAAATCTGGCTGTCAAGGGCCTTCTTATCGCCATTTTCGGTTTTTTCGCCGAACTCTTCCACGACAGCCAGGAGAGCTGCACGCAGGCGCACGCAATCCGGGTCATCCATCTCCAAAAGGGCTAAGTCCTCCGCGCCGTCGTCCAGGAGCCAGGGATGGCGCAGCGCCAACGCCAAAAGGGCCCATTCCCGGGCCTTGGACAACTGCCGGGTGTCCTCAAGCAGACGGGAAGCGCCACCCGCCAGTGTTCCCTTTTCGCGCGCGCCCCCTTCGGCCCGGCGAGACAAGGCGACGAGGGGGCTTTGCTTCAATTCCCGCGTGGCGGCGGGCACACCCCATGACCCAGCCTGGGACGCCCGTCCCCGCGCGCCCGGCATACGCCCTCTTGCCTGACCTTCCGGCGGCCGCGTTGCCCTGAAATGGGACCGGGAGCGGGCGAAAAGATCGCTGCGCAGATGATAGCGCAGGGCCTGATCGGCGACGCTGTCCACCGCCTCGCGGATCCGCTCATCGAGCCCGGCGCGGCGCTCCGGCGTATCGAGCGGACCCGCATCTCTTTCCCGCTGCCACAGCAGATCCGCGACACCAATCGCCTTATCAAGGACGCGCGCGAGGGCATGGGGGCCTTGGGCCGCCAACAGATCGTCCGGATCAAGGCCCGCCGGCAGCAGGGCAAAACGCACGGTCCGGCGGGGCGTGATCAGGGGCAGCGCCAGGGACAAGGCCCGGTGCGCCGCCCGCAGGCCGGCGCCGTCCCCGTCGAAACACAAAATGGGTTCCGGGTTGAGGCGCCAGGCCGCTTCGAGCTGCGCCTCCGTCAAGGCCGTGCCCAGGGGCGCGACGGCCGCCGCCT
Source organism: uncultured Alphaproteobacteria bacterium (assembly GCA_964522525.1). Lineage (GTDB taxonomy): Bacteria > Pseudomonadota > Alphaproteobacteria > JAJFIK01 > JAJFIK01 > CAYUYV01. The sequence continues at coordinate 2,787 of CAZFWG010000060.1, forward strand.
GGCCGGCCCGATCGAAGGCAATGACATCCACATAGCCCTCCGCCAGCACCAGATGACGGGCGTCCCGTGCGGCTTCGCGGGCGCGGTCATGGTTATAGAGTACCTGACCTTTCTTGAAGACCGCTGTTTCGGGCGAATTCAGATATTTGGGTTCCACATCGGGATTGAGGACCCGGCCGCCGAAACCGATGATTCGTCCCTGGCGGTCGGCGATGGGAAAGATCACCCGGTCCCGGAAATAGTCATAAGGCGGGCGATCCGGGTCCTTCTGTCCCGTCAGCCCGGCCTGACGCAAGAGATCGGCGGTGATGGTGTCCCGGATCAGGGCCTTCTGGAGCCCTTGTCCGCCACCCGGCGCATAGCCCAGCCGAAACCGGGCCTGAATGGCCGAATCGATGCCCCGGTTCTCGAGATAGTGTCGCGCCCGTTGGCCTTCCGGTCCCGCCAAGGCGGCCGCGAAAAACCGCGTCGCTTCTTCGAGAACATCGAAAAGTGTGGCCCGCGCCCGCTCCGCGCGCGCTGCTTCCGGGGTCGGTGCCGGCACCTTGAGGCCCGCTTCCTCGGCCAAGGCGGTCACCGCCTCGCGGAAAGACAGGGACTGTTTCTCCATCAGAAACGTCACCGCGTCTCCCTTGGCGCCGCAGCCAAAGCAGTAATAGCGCCCCTTGTCGTCATCGACATGGAAGGAGGGCGTCTTTTCGTGGTGAAACGGACAGCAGGCCCAGTAGTCCCGTTTTCGGGGGTTCGACTTGCGCCGGTCGAAGGACACGCTTCGGCCGATGATGTCGGACAAGGCAAGCCGGGCACGCAGTTCCGCCAGGAAATCCGGCGTAATGGTCATGGGCGGCATGTTCTCCGCGCCGGCTCAGGCCTTGTCCAGTCAAAGCATAAGCCGGCGGTGGGCAAGCGGCCCGGAGGATCAGCTCTGGGCCGGGCCAGGTGTTGCGCAGAGGCAAGACTTAACAATGGAACTCGCTTTTGAGAAATCCATTCGGCCAGCATAGCGCTCTTTCAGCGTTCCCATGCACCGGCCCATATCGCGAAGCGCCGTCGCGCCGATTTCATCGACAACCGCGCGGCAGGCGCCGGCGATTTCCGCCTCACTGAGTTGGCGGGGCAGGAAGGTCTGGATGATCTCGATTTCCGCCCGTTCCTGCTCGGCCAGATCGAGCCGCCCGCCTTCCTCGAAGGTCCGTGCCGATTCCTGGCGCTGGCGGACCATCTTCTGAAGAATGGCCAGAACCTCGTCCTCGCTTGCCCCGTCGCAGCGATCCTCGGCCCGCGCGGCGATGTCCCGCTCCTTTATGGCCGCAAGGATGAGGCGCAACGTCGACAGACGGCGCGGGTTCTGGTCCCTCATGGCCTCTTGCAAGGCCGCTGAAATCTTTGCTCGCATATTAACCGTTCCACGCCAGAAGACTGCGTTTTAAGGCCCAATGACGAAATCGAATTCGAAAATGGCAGGCCCCCTTTTAGCCATAATCGACTTAGCACGGTATCCTTAATTTCAGACTCAGACGAGAGTTGACGGCTGAGCCTGTTTTTTTTAGCTTCCGTCCAATTTACGTGCCGCTTGGTGAGAGGACGGGCGCGGGATCGTTTTGATCACGCGAACATGCTGCCGCATGGGGCGCCCCTCGGCTCTGGGGCCCCCGGTTTCGCGGGCATGAATCCTAGGGTTCCGCCGGCTCGAAGAGCGGTAAAATGACGATGCGGAATCACTTATCGCCCCTATCTGGCGTGTGACGTCCTGATTCCAAGACCTTGAAATTTCCGGCCCTGCGATTTCGTCGCTGGCCATGACGCGCGCCCGGTTTTCCGGGAAGCGCCGAAACGCGCGAGGGCGCACGGTAAGGATTTCGGCCATGGCCGACTTGAATGCAGCAACGGACGGTTCTTCTCCCCCCCTTTTGCAGGAAGGCCGAGGTGACCTGTTGGCGCCGAGACGGGGGGTGCCGACCGGGGCGCTTGTCCTGGCCGACGGCACCGTGATCTGGGGCCAAGGCCTTGGCGCGCCCGGCCATCATGTGGGCGAGCTTTGCTTCAACACCGCCATGACCGGGTATCAGGAAATTCTGACGGACCCGTCCTATGCGGCTCAGATCATCGTCTTCACCTTTCCCCATATCGGCAATGTGGGCGTGAACACCGAGGACATGGAGGCCCAGATCCCCGCCGTCAAAGGCTGTGTCCTGCGTGCCGACATTACGCCGGCGGCGAATTTTCGGGCCCAGGATGATCTCGACGGCTGGCTGACCCGGCACGGCATCGTCGCCCTGTCCGGCGTTGATACCCGCGCCCTCACCCGGCGCTTGCGCGAAGCGGGTTTCATCAATGCGGTCATCGCCCATGCCCCGGACGGGATTTTCGATCTCACAGCGCTCGATCGGCAGGCGACGGATTGGCGCGGTCTTCAGGGCACGGATCTGGCGAAGGATGTGACCACGGCGGAGATGCTCCGTTGGAATGAGACATCCTGGCGGCCCGATATGGGTTACGGCACCCAGGACGCGCCGCGCTTTCACGTGGTGGCCCTGGACTACGGCATCAAGCGCAACATGATGCGCCACCTCGCGGGCCTTGGCTGTAGGGTCACCGTGATGCCGGCCACCAGTGCGGCCGAGGCGGTTCTCTCACAGAACCCCGACGGGCTTCTCCTGTCGAACGGCCCCGGCGACCCGGCGGCGACAGGTGACTATGCGCTGGCCCCCATCAGAACCCTGATCGATTCAGGCCTCCCGGTGCTCGGCATCTGCCTCGGCCATCAGCTGCTGGCCTTGGCCCTTGGCGCCCGGACCGCCAAGATGCACCAGGGGCACCATGGCGCCAATCATCCGGTCAAGGATCTGGCCACGGGCCGCGTTGAAATCACCAGCATGAATCATGGCTTCCAGGTCGATCGTACGAGCCTGCCCGACGGCGTGATCGAGACCCATGTCTCCTTGTTTGACGGCTCCAATTGCGGCCTCGCCGTCATGGAACGGCCGGTGTTCTCCGTCCAGTACCACCCGGAGGCGTCTCCAGGCCCCCATGACAGCCTGAACATCTTCGACCGTTTCGTCTCTCTGATGGAAAAACATCCGCGGAGGACCCATCCTTGACCGGCGAGACCGCAAAACGAAGCGCATGCCGGATCCATCAGCATGGCGCGGGATTGAAGACGCGACGATCGCCCGTCGGATTGGCCGACACGAGATTTTCCACTCCGCTTTGCCGGAGTCTTTTTTTGGCTGAACGCCCAAGTCTCCCCTTCCCCGCCCCCGGCGAACGGGACACCTTTGTCGAAAGAGAGCACGCCCATGCCGCGACGGACCGATATTGAGAGCATTCTGATCATCGGCGCGGGGCCCATCGTGATCGGACAGGCCTGCGAGTTCGACTATTCCGGTGTCCAGGCCTGCAAGGCCCTGCGCGAAGAGGGCTACCGGATCATTCTGGTCAACTCGAACCCGGCGACGATCATGACGGATCCGGACCTTTCGGACCGCACCTATATCGAACCGATCACCCCGGATTTCGTGGCCAAGATCATCGAGCAGGAAAAGCCCGACGCGATCCTGCCGACCATGGGCGGTCAGACGGCCCTCAACACGGCCCTCGAGCTTGAAAAACGGGGCGTGCTTGAGGCCCATGGTGTCGAGTTGATCGGCGCCAAACGGGACGCGATCGAGAAGGCCGAGGACCGGGAGAAATTCCGGACCGTGATGAAAGAGATCGGGCTCGACGTGCCCCGCTCCCGCGTGGCCCACAGCATCGAGGAAGCCTTCGAGGCGATCGACGAGATCGGTCTGCCTTGCGTCATCCGGCCCTCCTTCACCCTGGGCGGAAGCGGCGGAGGCCTTGCCTTCAACTATGATGAATTCGGAGAGATTGCCGAGCGGGGCCTTGATGCCTCCCCGTCCACGGAAATCCTGATCGAGGAATCCATCCTGGGCTGGAAGGAGTTCGAGATGGAAGTGGTCCGGGACCGGGCCGACAATGCCATCATCATCTGTTCCATCGAGAATGTGGACCCCATGGGGGTTCATACGGGGGATTCGATCACGGTCGCCCCGGCGCTGACCCTGACCGACAAGGAATATCAGCGCATGCGTAATGCCTCGATCGCGGTCCTGCGCGAGATCGGGGTCGAGACCGGCGGATCGAATGTTCAGTTTGCGGTCAATCCGGCCGACGGTCGTCTCGTGGTGATCGAGATGAACCCGCGGGTTTCCCGGTCCTCCGCCCTCGCCTCCAAGGCCACGGGCTTCCCGATCGCCAAGGTCGCGGCGAAGCTCGCGGTCGGCTACACGCTCGATGAGCTGACCAATGACATTACCGGCGTGACCCCGGCCTCCTTCGAGCCGACGATCGATTATGTCGTGACCAAGATCCCCCGTTTCGCTTTCGAGAAATTCCCCGGTGCCGCGCCCATCCTGGGCACCGCCATGAAATCCGTGGGCGAAGCCATGGCCATCGGCCGCACCTTCCAGGAATCGATCCAGAAGGCCCTGCGCTCCCTCGAGACCGGCCTCAAGGGCTTCGACGAGCTCGGCGGCCTGCCGCCCGCCCAAGGGGACCTCAAGGCCGCCCTGCGCACGGCCCTCGGGACACCCACCCCGGAACGCCTCTTGGTGGTGGCCCAGGCCATACGGGCCGGCATGTCCCTTGAGGCCATCCATGACGTGACTCGTTTCGATTTGTGGTTCCTGCGCCAGATCGAGGACATTGTCCGCATGGAAAGCAGGGTCCGGGCCCATGGTCTGCCTAATGACAAAGAGTCTTTGCGCATGGTGAAGGCCATGGGCTTCTCGGATGCCCGCCTCGCCGCCCTGACCGGCCGCACCCGGACCGAGGTCACGGAACACCGCCATGCGTTGGGTCTTCACCCCAGCTACAAGCGCATCGACACCTGCGCCGCCGAGTTCGAGGCGCGCACGCCCTATATGTATTCGACCTATGAGGCGCCAAGCTTCGGCGCGGAGCCCGACTGCGAAGCCGCGCCGTCCGAGGCGACGAAGGTCGTCATCCTGGGCGGCGGGCCCAACCGCATTGGCCAAGGCATTGAGTTCGATTATTGCTGTTGCCACGCCGCCTTCGCGCTCCAGGACATGGAGCTTGAGAGCATCATGGTGAACTGCAATCCGGAGACCGTGTCCACGGACTACGACACATCCGACCGCCTCTATTTCGAGCCGCTCACGGATGAAGACGTGCTGGAGATCATGCGGGTCGAACAATCGCGCGGCACACTGAAAGGTGTCATCGTCCAGTTCGGCGGCCAGACGCCCCTCAAATTGTCGAAAGCGCTGTCGGATGCCGGCGTCCCCATCCTGGGCACGCCCCCGGACGCCATCGATCTGGCCGAGGACCGGGGCCGGTTCAAGGCCCTGATCGACCGGCTGGGACTTCAGCAGCCGGACAGCCGAACCGCGAACAGCCGGGACGAGATACGCGAAATGGCCCGCCAGGTGGGCTATCCCATTGTCATTCGACCGTCGAACGTGCTGGGCGGCCGTGCCATGGATATCGTGCTCGAGGAAAGCCAGCTTGAGCGGACCCGGATCATGAACGCGGCTTTCGACTTCGAGGGGGAAGGCCCCGTGCTGATCGATGCCTATCTTCAGGATGCGATCGAAGTGGACGCGGACGCGCTGTGTGACGGCGAGCAGGTCTGCGTGGCCGGCATTCTCGAACATATCGAGGAAGCCGGCGTCCATTCCGGCGACAGCGCCTGCTCCCTGCCCCCCCATTCCCTCTGCCCGTCCGTCATCGACGGCATCAAGGAGCAGACACGGGCACTGGCCCTTGAACTGGGCGTCATCGGCCTGATGAATGTTCAGTACGCCATCAAAGGATCAAGCATCTATGTCCTGGAAGTGAACCCCAGGGCGAGCCGCACCGTGCCTTTCGTCGCCAAGGCGATCGGCATGCCCGTGGCGGCCATCGCGGCCCGGCTGATGGCGGGCGAGAAACTGGGCGAACAGGCCGCCGATCCGGCGACGCCCAGCCATATCGCCGTCAAGGAGTCCTGTTTTCCCTTCGCCAAATTTCCGGGGGTCGACACGGTGCTTGGGCCGGAAATGCGCTCGACCGGCGAAGTCATGGGCCTCGATACGGAGTTCGGCCGTGCCTTCGCCAAAAGCCAGGTGGCCGGCGGCACCCATGTGCCGACCAGCGGCACGGCCTTTGTTTCGGTGCGCGACAGTGACAAGCCGGGGCTGGTCGCGCCGGTGCGCCTGTTGATCGACTTGGGCTTCGATGTCATCGCTACCGGCGGCACGGCCCGCTTCCTCGCGCAGCACGGGGTTTCCGTGGGCGTGATCAACAAGGTGACGGAGGGCCGCCCGCATATTGTCGACGCCCTCAAGAACGGCGAAGTCGACCTGGTGATCAACACCACCGACGGGGCCCAGGCGCTTGAAGATTCGAAGTCCATCCGCCGGACGGCCCTGCTCCGACACATTCCCTACTACACAACCCTTGCGGGCGGTCGCGCTTCGGTGCAGGCCATAAAATCTGTTAAGGCTGGATCCCTTGAAGTCGCCCCGTTGCAATCCTACACTATCGGTTCGGTCGCAGCTCGGTGACGCGCTGTTGATGGATTCGTGATCGAATCTTGAACGGCGTGTTTAGCCACTGCGAGCGAATCTCAGAGGTCCGGTACCAATGATCGGAAGGCCACAGGGCGTGTGCCCGTCCAATGCAACAGGCATTGCGCGTTCACACCGGTCCGGGGCCCGAACCTCTGGCGAGTCGCGCGGGCGTGTCTTCTTCCGCAGATTTCTGGCTGAACACCGGGACACCGGCCGGGGACAGGCCCACGGGCCTTGGACCCTGACCACCAGAGTCCGGCAGATCCACCCGCTGCATCGAATTAAAGAGAGTTGGACAGTCTGAAAGTTGGCTTAGCCCATGGAAAAGATTCCGATGACGGCTTCCGGATACCAATCCCTGGAAGACGAACTAAAGCATCTAAAAAGCGTCGAGCGCCCGGCCGTGATTGAAGCGATTGCCGAGGCGCGGGAACATGGTGATCTGTCGGAAAACGCGGAATATCACGCGGCAAAAGAACGGCAGAGCTTTATCGAAGGCCGGTTGATGGAGCTGGAGGACATGATGTCCCGTGCCCAAGTCATCGACACCAAGGCTCTTTCCGGCGAAATGGTGAAATTCGGCGCCACGGTGACGGTCGTCGATGAGGATACGGAAGACGAAAAGCGCTACCAGATCGTGGGCGACCACGAGGCGGACGTGAAATGCGGGCGAATCTCGGTGTCATCGCCGATTTCCCGGGCCTTGATCGGCAAATCGGTGGGTGATTCCGTCGAGGTGGCAACGCCCGGGGGCGGTCGTTCCTATGAGATCGTCAAGGTCGAGTGGGTCTGATCCCCGCCGTCCCCTCTCCCTGACTTGCGTTAGTACCCAGTGTTGTCCGGCATGGGCACGCCGGGTTCGTGTTTTGCTGCACGGATGACCGTCGCGGTCCGCGTCTTATCGACATTCGGGGCGACGGAAAGCTGATTTGTGAGAAAAGTCTGGAAATCATCCAGGTCGCGCAGCACGCATTTCAGCAGGAAGTCATAGTCCCCTTGCATAAGGTAGCACTCGCGTACCGCGTCCCAGTCGGAAACCAACTGTTCGAAATGGCGAAGATCGGCGTCCGTGTGCCGGGACAACGCGACCTGGACAAAGACGGTGACATGGAAGCCGAGGGCCTTGGCATCGAGCTTGGCGTGATAGCCCTTGATCAATCCGGCTTCCTCGAGCGCACGCACGCGCCTCAGGCAAGGCGGCGCGGAAATATCCACCCGCTTCGCCAGTTCCACATTGGTGATGCGCCCTTCCGCTTGAAGCTCGGTCAGGATCTTCTGATCAATCGAGTCGAGTTTGACCTTTTGCATGGCGGTCGGATCCGTCATTGGTTTTGTTGATCGGCGTTCAGGTCGTTGGCTGCGCACCGCGATGCCCGGGAATGATATCGCCATCCGTGGCGGCAGCGACAGGACATTACGTCCGGACGCACAATTATTTCAAGACCCGGTCACATTGGGCCCGGTCAGACTGGATTTGAGCCTCAATGTCTGAAGATCAAGGAACAGTGAGGACCACCCGCGCGCCGAATCTTTCCCCTTCCGGACCGCTGACCTGCTGGGCGCTGAGCGACGGGCGCCGCGGCATGGAGAATCAGGTGCTCGGGCTCGCGGAGGCCCTCGCCCGCCAGCGCCCCATGCGAATCGAGACCAAACGCGTGGCCCTCAAGGCCCCCTATCGCTGGCTTCCCTATCCCTTGTTGGGCCGCAACGCGTTCGATCCGGAGCGGATCCTGGAGGCCGCCAGCGACCCCATCGCTCCGCCCTGGCCTGATCTGCTGATCGCTTGCGGGCGGCTCACCATTCCCCTTTCGATCGCCGTGCGGCGGCTGAGCAAAGGGCGCACCTTCACCGTGCAAACCCAGAACCCCCAGGTGCCGTTGAACCGTTTCGACCTGGTCCTGCCGCCCCGCCATGACGGACTTTCGGGCCCCAATGTGTTGGGCCTGACCGGCGCGCCGAACCGGGTTTCAAAGGCCCGTCTCGACGAAGGGCGCGCCGCCTTCGCGGATCTTCTGGCGCCTTTGCCAAGGCCCCTCGCCGCCGTGCTGATCGGCGGGGACAGCAAGAGCTATCGCCTCGACGCCGCCCATTTGGAACGCCTTGTCTCAGGCCTTGGCAGCCTCTTGGACCAGGGCTTCGGCCTCGCGATCACGACATCGCGGCGCACCGGATCGGCCAATGAAGCCCATTTGAAAGCGGCTCTCGAGCCGCGCGGCGCCTATCTCTGGAATGGCGAGGGGGAGAACCCATATTTCGGCTTGCTGGCCCATGCGGACCATATTCTCGTGACGGCGGATTCCACGAATATGCTGACCGAGGCCGCCGCAACCGGTAAACCAGTCCATATTCTGCCGATGGCTGGGGGCTCGCAAAAATTCGAACGGCTCCACACCGAACTCGTGGAGCGTGGAATCGCCCGCATATTCCAGGGGCAACTTGAGACATGGCAGTACGCCCCGCTTCGGGAGACGGACCGGGCGGCCGAAGCCATTGACCAGGCCCTGATCGACCGCGCCAGCATGCGCGATGGAGGTGTCTCATGACGGATACAATGCATACCCGCGTCCTGATCGTCGGCTCCGGCCCGGCCGGCTACACCGCCGCCATCTATGCGGCCCGCGCCATGTTGGAACCGGTCATCGTCCACGGCCTGCAGCCCGGCGGACAGCTCACCATCACGACGGATGTCGAAAACTATCCGGGCTTTGCCGACGTGATCCAGGGCCCCTGGCTGATGGATCAGATGAAGGCCCAGGCCGAACATGTGGGCACACGGATGGTCACCGACACGATCGTGCAGGCTGACCTGTCAAAGCGGCCCTATCGGCTCACCGGCGACGGCGGCACTGTTTACACGGCGGATCCCCTGATCATTGCCTCGGGCGCCCTGGCGCGCTGGCTGGGCCTGCCCTCGGAACAGAAATTCCAGGGCTTCGGCGTCTCCGCCTGCGCCACCTGCGACGGATTCTTCTACCGTGACAAGGAAGTGGCCGTGATCGGCGGCGGCAACGCGGCCGTGGAGGAAGCCATGTTCCTCACCAATTTCGCCAGCAAGGTCACCCTGATCCACCGGCGTGATGCTTTCCGGGCGGAGAAAATCCTCCAGGAACGCCTGTTCAAGAACCCCAAGATCGAAGTGGTCTGGGACACCGTGCTCGATGAGGTCCTGGGCACGGAAGATCCTTTAGGCGTCACGGGCATGAAGCTGCGCAACGTCAAGACCGGCGATGTGAGCGAGCGGTCCGTCCACGGCGTGTTTGTCGCCATCGGCCACACCCCCGCCACCGACCTTTTCAAGGGTCAGCTCGACATGCGTGACAATGGCTATATCGTCACCGCGCCGGACTCGACCGCGACCAATCTGCCCGGCGTGTTCGCGGCCGGCGACGTCACCGACGACATCTATCGCCAGGCGGTGACGGCGGCGGGCATGGGCTGCATGGCCGCTCTTGAGGCCGAGCGTTTTCTGGCCCATGCGGAAAGTCACGCCACCGCGGCGGAATAGCCCTGGCCCCATGGTAATCCCGGACGTCTCAGACGGACGGGGATGAGGACGTGATGGACTGGGATAAGTTGCGTATCTTCCACGCCGTCGCCAAGGCCGGCAGCCTCACCCATGCGGGTGAGGCCCTGGGCCTCAGTCAATCGGCCGTCAGCCGGCAGATCAGTGCCCTTGAGGAGCAATTGTCCGTTGCCCTCTTTCACCGCCATGCCCGGGGCCTATCCCTCACCGAGCAGGGGGACATCCTCTTCGCCACGGTGGCCGACATCCACCACCGGCTGCTCGGTGCCCAGGCCCGGGTGACGGATGCGCAGGAGAAACCCCACGGGGATCTGAGGGTCACGACGACCGTCGGTTTCGGCGCGGTCTGGCTCGCCCCGCGTCTGCGCATGTTCGCCGAACGCTATCCGGACATCCGACTTGAACTGGTTCTGGACGACCACGAGCTTGACCTTTCAGAACGGGAAGCCGACGTCGCCCTGCGGCTCCACGCGCCGGTTCAGCCGGATCTGATTGCCCGCAAACTGTTTCAGATGCCCTGCCATCTCTATGCCTCCGGCGACTATCTCCAGAGGCGGGGCATTCCCCGATCCCTTGCCGAGCTGGACGACCATGCGGTGCTTCTCTTCACCAAGGCGCCGAAGGGTCTTGCGCCCATGACCTGGCTCGCCACGGCCGGGCGGGAGGGGCGCGGGCCCCGGACGCCAAGCCTCAGCGCCAACAGCATCCTGGCCCTGGCCCAGGCCACGGAAGCCGGCCTCGGCATCGCCGCCCTGCCCGATTATCTGTGCGCAGAACGGCCTCAGCTCGTGCGCGTTCTTGGGGATGTGGATACGCCCCAATTGGAGACCTTTTTCGTCTATCCGGAAGAACTGCGGCAGTCGAAACGGGTCGCCGTGTTTCGGGACTTCATGCTCGATCAGGCACGCGCCTGGATTTATTGACCGGACGCCTCGGCGCGCCTCAACAAGTTAAGACCCCGGTCATACGGGTTAACACTCCGTGTCCCCCGTTATGGGGCGCGTGTATTCCACCCCGCGTCATACACGTCTTTATCGATTGTTTACCGTTTCAGGATTACGTGGACCTCGGAGCGTCGGTGTTCCCCCCACACCCTGCTCCGCATCCACTGCCGTCGAGCCCCCCTTGGCGGCAGCTGCCACGCTCCACCCCTGCGTGGCAACCTCCCAAATCCGACTTGGCCGGGCCTTCGGGCCCGGCCCTTTTCTAGGTTGATCCCGTTAGGGTTTCGTCACCGATCCGTGTAGAATTGGATGCAATACCATTTCTGAACACGAGGAGACGGCCTCCCATGTTTGATGCCTCCCCCCAAATCGATGCGGACAGGGAACGTGGCGCCCGCCTCATGGCCCATCTGCGCGATGAAACGCGCGCGAGGCATGACGCCGTGGAAGCCCTGCCCATTTTCAAGGCGCCCTTTGAACCCGGCTTTGATGCGGACAAATATCGCGCCCTACTGACGGTTCAGGAACGCGCCTACCGTGATGTGGAAACCGCGCTCGAGGATTGGGCGCACCGGGGACTGTTCGATATTCTGGGCGGCGGCTCCACCTACGCGGCACTGATCGGCGAAGACCTTGATCGGCTGGGTCGGCCGTCGGATCTGCCCGAACCGCGACCCGTGCCGCATCCGATTCCCGCCGGGGCAGCAGCAGCCCTGGGGGCGCGCTATGTGCTCGACGGATCCATGATGGGCGGTCGGCATCTGCGCAAGACACTGACGCGCAGTTTCAGCGCCGAATTCGTCGACGATCTGGCCTTCCACGGACGATTGATAGCCCGCACGGACCTCAAAGCCCTGCGCGGCCGCCTTGCCGAAAGCCTGGGTCAGGTCGATGACGGCCATGCTGAAGAAGCACTCGCGGGCGCCCATTGGGCCTTTGAGTGTTTCGGGGCCGCCCACGGCGCGTGAACTACAACCACCTTCCGAGCGGAGATGGTCGGGCGGGCTGACGCTCGGCCCTACTCATAAACCCGCGTTGCGCCTTTTTCGACCAGGGCCTGGCTGGCACCGACACCTTTTCGCGCCGGCTCCACGCCGTCGAGGAAATGCACGGCCGTGCCATAGGCGATGACCTCCGCGCCGCCCACCACCACATTGGACGTGGACAGACGAACGCCGACAATGCCATTGGCCCCAAGCCGGACCGCGTCCTGGGCCAGACGTTCCAGGGCAATGTCGACCGTGCGCTCGATCAGCCCGCCATACTGGACCAGCTCGCCGCCGAACAGGTTCTTGAGCGCCTGCCACAAATCCTTGGTGATCGGGGTCGCACGGATGCACGAGCCGTGGACGATGCCCAGCACCTCATAGGGTCCCGGCAGATCCTCGGTACTCTGAACCATGGTGACGGCAGGCTTGGTGGCCGGATCATTCGACATCGTCACCGTCTCCCTTGCCGCCCCGCCGCGTGCCCCGCTCGATGATCACATGCTCGACGCGCCGGCGGGGAGAGACCAGACGGATCATGAACATCACGAAGGGCAGGATGAAAAGAACGATCACCCCGCCAACAAGCATCGTCAGTCCGGTATAGGCGAGCGCCGTCGCAATGGGCTTGGCGACGAAATCGGGCCAGCGCAGTAAATCGATGGCTCTCAGATCCTGAATGAGATCGCGGCTGATCCGATCCGCCGGCACATCCGCCCGGGTGACCAGCCATTCCAGAATGCGTTCCGATTCCGCATCGAGCGGACCCTGATTGGCCTCATACAGATTGAAATAGACAATGGCGCCGCGCCGACCGCCCCGTTCCGGATCCCGATAGATCCGCAAGACCTCCGGAGCAATCTCCGAGCGGAGCATCCGACCCGCAACCTCATCGCCCATGTCGGCCAGGAACCGCCGCCGGTCCCGTTCCGACAACACGCCCATCAAATCATCGAAGCGCGCGGCCCCCACATCCCGCCACAGGGCATAGAGGAAACGGACCGTGCCCCGGTCCCGCACGGCGGTGATCGCGGACACGGCGCGGGGGCTCATGTCCTGGTCAAGCACGGCCGCCAACATCTGCCGTCCAATGTCCCGGTCAAGATCGCGGGCCGCCTTCAACGCGGCGAGATTTTCGGCGACGACCCGCAGGCCGATGCGGCCATATTCCGACGCCGTGATCTCGGGCAGCATGCTGCGGATCAAGACGGCGGCCTCAAGCTGCGTTTCGTCGAGGCCATCGAGGCGCGCCAGCAGATCGAGGAAGAAGTCGAGTTCCGCCTTCACATCGGAGGCACCCAGGATCTGAGACAAAAGCACCGGGTTGTCGCCGCTGAGCCGGGCCAGCCGGGTGACGGCTTCCCCCTCGTTCTGGAACAGATCGATGAAACGCCGGCCGTGCACGGTCACAAGGCGCGCAGCCAAGCCGATGCCGACCGCATCGATCAGAGCCGCTTTCTCAGGAAACGGAATATCCTGATAATCCAGGCCGAAGACACGGCAGATCTGTTCCAACCGATCGGCGATCAGGGTCTGAAATGCCGCTTCCGTCTGTCCCGGCCGACGCAGGCTTTCGACATAGGTGCTCGCCCCTTCCGAGGACCCCTGAACGACGACACAGTCATAGGTCTTGCCAAGGCTTTCCACCAGGATGGTGCGGGCCCGCCCCAGTTCATCGGCAAGGGGCGCCGCCAGTTCCTCGGCGATGGCCGCGATCTTGGACTCATCCAGCAGCTTGGCGCGGACCTCCAGCTGATAGTTTTCCTCGATCTTGTCGCGGATCGCCTGACGGGTCTCCTCGCTGGCCTCCTGCCAGGCAAAGACGAGCGAGCCAATGGCGATGACCACATCAATCAGGAGACCGACAGGCCCGAAAAGCTTGCCCACGCCCGTCAGCATACGGCCGATCAAGGTGGCCCCCAATTGACGCACCAGCGCCCGGCCCAGATTGTTGATGACGAGCCGGCGCACGAGAATGGCAATGGCACCAATGGCGATGGGCGCGAGCGGCACGGGCACATCCGTGTCCCCGTCCGCGGCGCCCGTGTCGCCCAGGCGCGCGCGCGCATCGTCGGAAACGCTCTGGGCCAGATTTTCGCGCACATAGCGCTGAAACTCAGGCGGCACACCTTCCGTGTAGCGCTCGTCGATGACCTGGAACAGGAGGCTGAGCTGTTCGGTATAAAGGAAGACCGCGCGGCGGCCCACCCCGGCCTCGAGGCGGGTGCGGAATTCCTGGATGCTTTCCTCAAGCTCCGCGCTCTGAAAGGCTTCCTCTATTTTCTGGTTGCGCTGTTCTTCCAGGACTGCATCGGCCGCGTTGATGGTCTGGGACAGCCGGTCCTTTGCCCGGTCATAGGCGGATTTGATGACCGGCAGGGCGGCCTCTATTTCCTCACGGACGACCGTCTGAAAGACGGCAGGGGCATCGGCCTCGAAATCCGCGACCACCGTGTTGAGGCCGCGCTCCGTGTTCTGCTTGCGTGCTTCGAGTTCGATGATGGGGAATTTGAGGGCGTCAATTGACAGATTGGCCAAGACCGGCGTGACCGTGAGAAAGACAAAGGCGCCCAGGGCCCAGACAGCGGCACGGGCGCTCAGCCACCGCCCGATGGTCCACTGTGACATGATCTGCCCCGTCCCTTTCATGGCCCGCCCTGTCAATGCGCTTCCCCAAGTCGCCCCGACTATGCCGGGCGCGGGGAAGGCAGACAAGGACTTGGAGCGCAAAGCCTTGAAACTCTTGGATCGTGGCCGCTCAGGGGATCTCCAGGAGGCGCGGGAGGTCATTCATATTGTCAAAGAGATGCCCGCCGGCGGCTTCAAGCCCGTCCCGGTCGCTCATCGGGTCCCGGACAAAGGCCAGAACCGCCATATCGGCGGCCTTGGCGCCGATGACGCCGGGCACACTGTCCTCAATGACGACCGCGCCCGCCGGCGCCACCCCCATCCGTTCGGCCGCGTGGAGAAACAGATCCGGATGGGGTTTGCCCCGCTCGACCATTTCCGACGAAAAGAGCACGCCCTGAAAGAGGGACAACAGGTTGGTCAGGCTCAAGGTGAAGCGCATCTTGTCCACCGACCCGGACGAGGCCACGCAATAGGGAACGCCGGCGCGCCGCAGCCGTTCCACGACCCGCTCGACACCGGGGATGGGCTTGAGCTGGGTCGCGAAGAGTTCCCGGTCCCGTGCCTTGCGGCGCAGGGACCAGTCATCGGGCACGGGGTGGCCCAACCGGGCCTCGAGATCACTCAAGACACTGGCCCAGGAGAGACCCTGATACCGCCGCCGGGTGTCCTCAAGGCTCGTTTCCAGGCCCAGTTCAAGCAGTCCCTCGCTGAGCGAAAGATTGGCGAGAGGTTCGGAGTCCACGAGGACACCGTCGCAATCGAAGATCACCAAGGCGGGAGACGGCACGGATCAGCCCTCTAAAAATAGATCTTTTCACGTTCACGGCCCTTATAGAGATCGGCGACGAATTCGCCATAGCCGTTGTAAATCCGTGTCGGAACCTTCCGGCCGCTCTCGCCGATCAAGCGCTCCTCGGCCTGGGACCAGCGGGCATGGGGCACTTCAGGGTTCACATTGGCCCAGAAGCCATATTCACGCGGCTGGACGGTTTCCCAGAATCCTTTGCTGCGCTCCTCCTCGAAGGTGAATTTCACGATCGACTTGATGGATTTGAAACCGTATTTCCACGGTACGGCAAGGCGCAGGGGCGTGCCGAATTGGGGCTTGAGCGGCTTGCCGTAGACGCCGGTGACCATGAAGGCCAGATCGTTCATGGCTTCCTCGATGGTCAGCACCTCAACATAGGGCCAGGGATACCACGGCGCGCGCTGGCCCCGGGCGATGGAAGGGTCGAGAAAAGTCTCCATACGGACGAACTTGGCCGAGGACAAGGGCTTGGCCATCTTGACGATCTCGGAGAGGGGAAAGCCGGTCCAGGGCACGGTCATCGCCCAGGCTTCGACGCAGCGGTGACGATAGACCCGCTCCTCCAGGCTGACGCGCCGCAGCAGCGTATCGATATCGAGGGTCTGCTCAGCCTCCACGGCCCCGTCGAGGGTCACGCTCCAGGGCCGGGCTTTCAGCGCGGCCGCGGCCCGGTGGATCTTCTTGTGGGAGCCGAATTCGTAAAAATTGTTGTAGGTGGAGGCCACACTCTCGGCGGTCAGGTCGCGCGCCACGATATAGGTCGAGTTGCGCTGCGCCGGATAGAGATCAAGGCTCGGATCGTCAAAACCCTCCTGGGCCGACGCCTCCCCGATCCGACCATAGGCCGAGGCGAACAGCCCGCCCGCGATCCCGCCGATAATGGCGCGGCGGTTTACGTAAGCGATTTCAGGGGTGACCTCCCGCTCCGGGATTTCCCACCCGCGCTTCCGCTTGATCCACATGGCCTCATCTCCTCGTTCCAGCAATCATCGCTGAGTGGTCCAGTCCGTCGGGAAGGCCACAACACACAACGATCCGGAAGGCCTCCGTTGGAGATACTTTACACATGTTAAATAAGGCCGGAGTGCAAAGTCCGAATGTTTCCGCCCTTCACGGAATATCACGCCTGCGTGACAACCCGCCTCAACCAACCAAGCTCCGCAACATCCAGGCGGTCTTCTCATGCTCCTCAAGACGCGTCGTGAGCATGTCCGCTGTGCCCTCGTCGCCTGCTTCTGCGGCTTGGCCGATCACAGTACGCAGTTTACGGATGATATGTTCATGATCGCTCTGGAGATTGCGAACCATACTGGTAGCTTCCGGTACTTCCGGATCGTCCTGAAGATCGGAAAGCTCGCGATACTTGCCGAGACCGGTCGGCGCCATCACGCCCAAGGCACGAATGCGCTCCGCAAGTTCATCAAGAGCGGCGAACAGCTGCTGGTACTGTGCCTCGAACAGGGTGTGTAAAGACACAAACAGAGGGCCCGTTACGTTCCAATGATAGCCGTGCGTCTTGGCATAGAGGATATAGGTATCCGCAAGAATTCCCGAGAGACCTTCAGCAATATCTTTACGCTGGTTGTCAGCAAGACCAATTTCTATCGGATTGGACATTGTTAAATCTCCTTTCAGGTTGCGACACACGATGACCTGGGACGATCAACATTGATTGCAACCCGACGCCATGTCGCATGCTCCGTATCAGGCCAATGACCTGGTGAAGCGCTGAATGCGCGTGCAGGCTTCTTCAAGAGCCTCCGTCGACGTCGCATAGGAGATCCGGAAGAAGGGGGAGAGACCGAAAGCCGCGCCGTGGACGACGGCGACGCCTTCCGCTTCCAGAAGGGCGGAAGCAAAATCCTCGTCCGTTTCGATCACCTGCCCGGTGGGCGCTTTCTTGCCGATCGTTCCGGCACAGGACGGATAAACGTAGAAAGCCCCTTCCGGAGTCGGACATTGCAGGCCCCCGGCCTCATTCAGCATGCGCACCACCAAGTCGCGGCGCTCCTTGAACACCTTGTTGCGCTCGGCCAGATAGTCCTGATTGCCGCTCAGCGCCTCGACCACCGCCCACTGGCTGATGGAACAGGGGTTCGAGGTGGACTGACTCTGAAGCTTGGCCATGGCCTTGATCAGGGGCTCTGGCCCGCTGGCGAAACCGATGCGCCAGCCCGTCATGGAAAAGGCCTTCGAGGCGCCGTTCATGGTCAGCGTGCGTTCATAGAGAGCCGGCTCGACCTGGACGGGGGTGGCGAAGACGAAATCGTCATAGACGATCTTCTCATACATATCATCGGTCAGTACCCAGACATGTTCATGCTTGGCAAGCACATCCGTCAGGCGCTTCAGCTCCGCCGCGGTGTAGGCGGCGCCGGATGGGTTCGACGGCGAATTCAGGATCAGCCATTTCGTCTTGGGCGTGATCGCCGCCTCAAGGGCTTCCGGGCGCAGCTTGAAACCGTCTTCAAGGCGGGCTTCGGCGAACACGGGCACACCGCCGGCGAGGCGCACGATATCGGGATAGGAGACCCAGTAAGGCGTCGGGATGATCACCTCATCGCCCGGATTGAGGGTCGCCACCATGGCGTTGAAAATGATCTGCTTACCGCCGGATGCGACCGTCGTCTGGGCGGCCGTATAGACGAGATCATTATCCCGCTTGAACTTGTCCACGATCGCCTGTTTCAGTTCCGGAATGCCGTCGACGGCGGTGTATTTGGTCTCGCCCCGCTCGATGGCGCTGATGGCGGCGCGCTTGATCGTATCGGGCGTGTCGAAATCCGGCTCCCCTGCCCCAAGGCCGATCACGTCCCGGCCCTGGGCGCGCAGGTCCCGCGCCTTCTGGGTCACCGCGATGGTGGCCGACGGCTCGACACGATTCAGGGCATCGGAAATGAAATGATCGGGCAGTTTTGACATGGGCGGGATCCTTCCTGACAGGCACTCCGTGGAAAGGAGGCTCAAATTCTGCAGGACGGGACGCTACGCCGGTTGACCAAGGGCTGGCAAGCCTGCGTCACGGGATCCTGGCACCGTCAACCCGCCGAGGCCCAATGCTGGGATTGCTGGTAGTTCTGGGCCAAGAACCGGTAGGTCCGCCGCGCCAGGGCGAGCGCCTCGGAACTCGCATCGGCCGGCTGGCTCTGCCAAAGGGCGATGATCTCTTCCCAATCAATCAGTTCGGCCCGCAGCGTGTCCCGCACTTGGCGCACATAGGTGACAAGCTTCGGGAACTGACGCAGCACCGTCATGATTTCCGAGGTCTGGCCGTAAAGATCCTCGATCGGGTCCGCCATGCGCTTCAGCGGGTTCTGGATCAGCACATCCATGCGCATCAGCTCTTCGGTGAGCATCGGATCCTGGCGGTGATAACCGGCAAGCTTGTTGAGCTTTGCGCGAATGCGCGCCACCAAATGGACCCGCTCCTTGAGGGCCTCGATATAGGACATTTCCTGGGCGAACTGGTCGACCTTGTCCGCCACCTCATGCTTGCGATGGCGGCCATAGCCCAGTTTCTCGGAGATTTCCTCGAAACCGCGCTGGACCATTTCCTTGGTCTTCTCGTCGGCCAGCAAGGCCATCAGGCTGGCCTGATCCAACACCACCACGTCATCGCCGGTCAGCCAGTTGGTGAGCTGCACCGTCAGCCTTGCCTGGGCGATTTCCAGATGCCGCGGATCCACCGACCAGGAGGCGGTGCCGTCGATCAACTCCGTCGGGATTGAGTCGTTGGGGCGGATCTTGCGGATGAAGCGCAAGGCTTCCTCGACCATCGCCAGCATCTGGCCGTCATCGGATTCCTTTGGGATCTCGAATTCGCTGCGCAATTGGGGAAAACTGACGGAAACGTCGATTTCGCCCAACCGCATGCACAGGGCGGGCGCATCACCCACCGGCGCGAAATAACAGCCGTCTATTTTGAACACCTTGTGCTCAAAGACGAAGTGGGTGTTGGGTGCGACTTCGTGTTGTGCCATTACCGCCCGTCCTGGCGCCTTCCCCTGGAAAGGCTCCGCCCGATTCAGGGAGAGCGTAGCAGTGCAGGCTTAATGACCCATTTCATGGGCCCGTAAAGATGACCGGCGGCAGGTCACTGTCGGCCGCATGGGATTTGTCCTCAGATCTCGGACGGCGCCTGTTCCGCGGCCATGTTCTTCAGGGTCGCAAGACCCTTCTCGTAGTCCTTGCCCACCCATTCGTCGAACATCAAACCCATATAGCGCATGACCGGGCTGTGCCCGAGATCGGTCGTGAAACCCCAGGTGACGACCGTGCGCGCCTCGTCTTCCATGGGATCGAGACGGATGAAGGACATGGCCGTGCCCTGGGGACCGAAATCAAGGGAGGTACGGACAAGCCGGTCGGGAACGGCTTCCGTGATTTCCATGCTGCCGGCGCCGACGCTGGGATTGTCGCTGCGCCAGGACATCCGGGCGCCCTGACCGCTTTGCGTGCCG
Source organism: uncultured Alphaproteobacteria bacterium (assembly GCA_964522525.1). GTDB lineage: Bacteria > Pseudomonadota > Alphaproteobacteria > JAJFIK01 > JAJFIK01 > CAYUYV01. The sequence goes on from CAZFWG010000060.1 coordinate 22,714, forward strand.
CTGAAGGTAAATTCCGTATTGGGATCAATCTGCGCCCAGGGCGACCATTCATTGAAGAGCTTCAGATCGCTCGTATAGGGGTAGATGGCCGCCGCCGGCGCCGCGATTTCCGTCGATCTTTCAACGGTCACGTGACGGGGCAGCAACAGGCCCATGCCCGCCAGCACGACAACGAGAAGGGTTAATCCTAGAACCACACGCATCAGGATTTTCATGAGATATCCCCAGCCCAGTCCGCAACAAGGCCCGCGACACATCATAGGGCCCTTTCAAATCAGTCTTAGATTGTGCCTTCTCGCTTCGTTCCTGTCGAGAGCACACGATATTCGCCTTTTGCGTGTTTTCAGCCCTCCATATCGCTGGGCGGCGGTCGGTAGGAACCGCCGGCTTCACCGAAGGTTGAGAGCATCCGGCCCCGCATCAGGCTGAGGCCCCGTTCAAGGGCGCGGTCATGGGCATTCCCGCCCCATGACGCGTGAATCCGACCGCTAATCCCGGACGGACGATAGACTTCATAGAGGGTGACCTGGCGGCCATAGAACCCCACGTCCTGGACGCGCAGACGCCACAGACGTAAAGCACCACTGGGTTCCTCGATCCGCAGGCGCACGGCGTTCTCGATCCGCGTTTCCTCCAGAATGACCCGCCCTTCCCCGTTCGGCGTCGACCAGACCAGCAGCGCATCGCCCTGAGCGTCGGCAACCGTGACATCCTCGATCCTGGCGCCCAGGGCCCAGGGAAGCCAGGCGGCGAGCCCTTCCGGATCGCGCAGCTGGGCGAGAATTACCTCGGTCGGCGCGGAGACGATCAGGGCCTTTTCCGTGCGGACGGGACCGGTCACGGCAAGGAGCACACTGGCCAAAAGGACTATGCCGAGCCCGCCCATCAGCCAACGCCGCTTCATGCTCCCGATCCCTTTATGATTTTTTGACCTGCCACACTCTAGCCCAGATAGCCACTTATCGGCAGCAACCGGCGGTGTTGGCTGGCATCGTCTGCCATGGGTTCAATGGACAAGTTCGGTCCCGTTGCCCTTTGCCGCGATTGAGGACGGTGGGACCAAGGCCGCTCCGGCCCGTGACGGGCCTCAATATATTCTTTGAGTACGGAACACTTTCACTCTGTTAGGGAGAAGACACATGCGTCGTTTTCAAATCCTCGCGCCGCTCGCGGCCGTAATGCTGCTCGCCGGTGGTCCGGCCCTCGCCCATGACCACGAGGACAAGGACAAGGGCGGTTACGAAAACAAAGGCGGTGAAGTCCCAGGCCTGAGTAAAGAGGCCAGCGACGTCAAAGCCGGCACCTATGCCCTCGATTCCACCCACGTGAACGTCACCTGGATGGTCAACCATCTGGGCTTCGCCCCCTATCACGGCCGGTTCAACGACATTGCCGGTACCCTCACGATCGACCCGGCCAAGCCCGAAGAGGCCGAGCTTTCCATCACCATCAAGACGGACAGCGTCGACGTGATCAGCGACAAGCTGGAAGGTGAACTGAAGAGCGCCGAAGGCTTCAATGCCGAGGAATATCCGGAAATCACCTTCAAGAGCACCAAGGTCGAGATGATCGAGGGCAAAGGCAAAGGCCGGGGCAAGCGCATGCGTGCTGCCGACGCCAAGGTGACCGGCGATCTGACCATGCTCGGTGAAACCAAGCCCGTTACCCTGCGGGTCACGTTCATCGGCACGGCCGAGCATCCCTTCGCCAAGAAGCCGGCCATGGGCTTCCGCGCCCGTGGTCGTTTCGATCGCTCCGATTTCGGCTTCACCACGTGGGCACCGTTTGTCGGCGACACGGTGCAGCTCGCCATCGGCGCGGAATTCGTGATGGCCGAATAAGGCGATACCGAACCGGCCGCTTCGATGCGGCTGACGGAAGCGGGGCCCCTTGGGGCCTCGTTTTTTTTGCACGCGGATCAGTCCTTAGAGAGTATTTTCAAGAATCTCCGGATCATGAAAATGCCCTCAAGTCTCTGGTTTGAGCGCGTTCCGGGCGGGAAACCAGTGTCTACTTTCCCAAAACGCGCCCTAGAAAAATGTCGTGAGCTGAACATAGCCGTAGGCCGTGTCCCCCTGCCCCGTGACGCCCGGCGCCGTTTCGGCAAAGCGCCCCAACACAAAGACGGAACCGCCGATCTCACCGCGCAGGATCCTTGGGATCAGCCAATAGCGCAGACGTCCGTTCAGGGAATGGCCAACGAACTGGCCTGATTGCCCGGTGGGATCGACGATGCCGGGGATGTCCCAAACATCCGTGGGCGATTCAAGATAGCCCGCATTGTAGAAGAGGCGCCCGTCGAGGCGGCTCCCCGCCTTGATGTCCAAACGGGCGCCGGGCGCGTTGAGATTCTGCCGGTTGAGCGGCCCGTGAAGGCTTGAATGGCCGAGATCACCCCGGCGGGCGGAAAACAGGGTATCCCAGGTGCCGAACACCGTGTCGTCCGCATTGTCGTCTCCGGTGGCCCGGTCATAAGTGACGGCAAAGCGGGGCCGCAGCACCGTATCGAAGGTGAAACCCAGTTCGGCATGGAGGGCCGCGGCGCGCACCCGCAAATCCCGCAAGACGGCCGGATCACGGCTTGAGCTGATGCGGCCCAGGCGATAGGCGCCTTCAAAATCGAAATCCCAGGCACCCCGCCGGGGCTTTCGGAAAAGCCGCATGCCGGCCCAGACATAGCGCCGGTCCAGGGTCTCCGGCGTATGATCGCTGTCGCTTTCATCAAATCCGTAGACGAACAGATCCGCCTGAACATCGCCAAAGGCGCCAGGTTGGATGTAATGGGCCGCCCAGAACCGTTGATTGAAACGCTCCCGGTCGAATTCCAGCTCATTCATGGTAAGGGAGGCGATGCCGTCGGGCTCCCTATCCACGACCACCGTGCCGAAGGCGTGGAGATGCCGGCCGTCCTCCCAGCGCGTCTGCCAATGGGCACCCATGAACCCGTTGATCGCGTTGCGAAAGCCGTTGCGCGCGACCCAGCGCCGTCCGCCGATATCAAGGGTCACCCGCCCCAGGGTCAGGCTGGACGAGGCCTCGGCGCCGCCCACGCCGGGCAGGTCGATGCGGCCATAGGCCTGGAGGATATCGACGGGATTGACGAAACTCGAAGACAAGGCAGAGCCGGTATCGTCGAAATAGCCCCGGGAATCCTGGACTTCGACCCCGAAACTCACCGGCCCCGTATCGACCTCGACCAGATAGACAGTCCGCATAAGGAGGGCCTGGTCGCTGCTGCCGAGGCCCGGGCGGAACTGCCCCTCAAGGCTTTCATAGCGGGACTGGTTAATGCCCCGGGCGCTGAGCCACTCGGGCAAATCCGCCAGTTCCGTAAGCCGGCGCGGCTTCTGCGCCAGCACGGGTCCGCCAAGACCCGCAAGGCAGAACAGAACAGCGGCGACTATCGTGGAGATTGCGCGCCACACCACCTGACCGGCCCCCATAATCGGTTTGCTGGCACCCTGCCTCTTCCGACTATCTAGTTACAGGGACGGCCGCACAAATCCCAGTCCTTTCGCCGGACCTTCCAGATTCGAATGTTCGGGAGCATCAGCAGCGTTCGATGCCCTTCTCGAGGGCATCGCCGACATAACACGCAGCACCCAGAGCGGCATCGAGTGCCGATCGATGGATCATCAGATGGCTGGCGCCGAACAGGACAAGCACCGTCTCGCCGGCGCCGAGATGCGAGATCACCAGCTGATGAAGATAGACCGCGCGTGCCCTGGAAATGGCGGCTCCGATCCTGTTGGAACCGAATTGCCCGTCGGCCCGAGGGCCCGCCTCCTCGGTCGTGAAGTCGGCACCCAGAGGCTTTCCGTTTATCTTCCGATACCACGCACGCCACTCATTCGGGGTCGGAAATATGGCGGAGCCGATCCCAAGCCGTTCCCGGTTTTTCTGGATTTCCTTGGCGAGAAGCTCATCGATTGCCGGGTCGGCGGCATCTTGGATCTGTTGCTCACGGATCCATTGGGGAATGGAGCGCAGCGTATAGAAGCCAAGAAGATCCTCCGGTGTGATCCCTTCCTGGAAAACACGGATTTTCAGATCCTTGTCTTCAGGCTCACCACAAATGAGATCGGCGCCTTCTTCAAGGGCTCCCAACACTGCAGGGACGGTTTCCCCGCGCTTTTGGAAACCATCTTTCACGTCAGAAGCCCCCGCACGGGCATAGTCGATGAGCCGTTCCGGATTGAGCCCCCAAGACGTCGGACACCCCTCAACGATCACGGTGTCAAATTCGAATTCTCTGTACGCATCCGCAATCAAGCGAAAGGTCAGGCTCTCGGTACGGGTGGCATGCTTTGCACCCAGCCATACGAGATGGTGATCGCCAACCCGGTAGACAGCGGCGACCGCGTCTGCCGGCTGCCGATCTCGCAGGGCCTTGGTGAATGGGACCAGCGCGTTGACGCGGGGCTCCACGCCTTGCGGCTCACCGAAAGCAAGGAACATCATGGAGCCGACGAACAAGGCCAGATGCTGCATACCATTTCTCCGAAACTGCCAAGGACGGCACCGATACTAGTCGCATCGTGCATTCAGGAAAAACAGCCCCCGGGGCTGCGCCGCCCCCCTGGCCAAAGGCACCTTTCCAAGCCATATAGAACCCATGAGCCCGTACAATAACGGGTCCGGTTTCGGCGAAGCGCCGACCCCCGCCTTGTGGGTGCCCCACCGGCCCGAACGTCCCGAAAAATCAGAAGGGGGCATTGCCCTCAACCTGACTTCCGAGTTCACGCCGAAGGGCGACCAGCCCACGGCCATTAAGGAACTCGTGGGCGGGGTGCGCCAGGGGGAACGGGATCAGGTTCTGCTCGGCGTCACGGGCTCGGGCAAGACCTTCACCATGGCCCATGTGATCCAGGAGACCCAGCGCCCGGCCCTGATCCTCGCGCCCAACAAGACCCTGGCGGCCCAGCTCTACGGGGAATTCAAGACCTTCTTCCCGGACAACGCGGTCGAGTATTTCGTCAGCTATTACGACTATTACCAGCCGGAAGCCTATGTTCCGCGTACGGATACCTATATCGAGAAGGAAAGCTCGAACTACG
>CAZFWG010000061.1:0-26735 GCA_964522525.1 uncultured Alphaproteobacteria bacterium
ACACGAACTGGGCACACCCCATCGCTGCAACCGGGTACACAGCCGGTTTCATCATTGTCATTCTGACACGTCAACAACTCTTCACGGAAAACACAATAACAGCCCTATTGCCGGTCATGGCACGGCACTCTGATGCGACATGGCTCAAAATGGCAAGGCTATGGGCTATCGTTCTTTCAGCGAATGCTCTGGGGGCCGTGATCTTTGCCCTCGCCTCAGCCTATACACCTCTTTTTTCAACGGATTATCAGGACGCGTTTTTCAAGATTGGCGAGCACATTTTCGAGTATGATGCACTCGAAATGTTCGTAAAAGGGATCGCTGCCGGTTGGCTGATCGCCGCTCTCGTATGGGTCCTCCCCTCGTCTCAGAACCAGAAGTTCTTGGTCATTTTCTTCTTCACCTGGCTCATTGGATTCGGAGAATTCACGCATATCGTGGCAGGTACGACCGAGGCCGTCTTCTATCTCGCCAAGGGTGGCACGACGCTCTTTGACGTCGTGTTTGTCTTTATGCTGCCGACCCTTCTTGGCAATATCGTAGGTGGCAGCGCTCTCTTCGCGCTTATCAGCTACGCGCAGGTGAAAGATGAGTTGGAGCAGATTACGGCCCAGTGATCGGACTCCGACGCTTGGTGCCCCACGCACCAGCCCTGACCACTGGCTAAGCTCTTGTTTTAGCTTGCCTTATCGAAACGAACGTCCACTGACCGAGGTGTCATCCGTTTCGGCCGAACCAATAGACCGAGGAGAATGGAAAACGGCGGATCTCGAGTCATCAAAGTCTTGGATATGGCTGCAAATTGGTCGGCATCACGTGGCCGGAAGGGATCAGACTGGCGCCGTTGTGTCTGAGCCTTGTTTCTTCTGCTGACGCCTGCGTCCTAAATTCCCAACTTCGAGACTTGATGTATACAAGCATTATAGATTGTGTACAGATAATTTTGAGAGAGCTTCATCTCGGTGTCAGGTAGGTTTGAAATGACGCAAGCCATCATTCCAGTTTTAGCACTCCTTCTCGGCGTCGGAATTCTTTTCACAGGCAACGGATTGTTGAACTCCCTTGTCCCTCTGAAAGCGGAGATGGCCGGGTTTGATCCGACCCTTATCGGTTTTCTTGGGTCAAGCTATTTCGGTGGTTTCTTAGTCGGATGCCTTCAGGCGCCAGGCATTGTCCGTCGAACCGGTCACATTCGCGCCTTCGCCGCCTTTGCATCGCTGGGGACCATGGCAGCCATTCTCCATGGGCTGTTCGAGGAACCGCTTCTTTAGGTCGTCATGCGGTTCGTGGTCGGATTTGTGGCGGCTTCGCTCTATATGATTATTGAGAGCTGGCTGAGTGCCCGATCGGAGAATGAGAACCGGGGCACGATCATGGGTGTCTATGCCTTCGTCAATTTCGGCGCCCTCGCGCTGGGGCAGCAACTCCTGCCCTTTGCCCAAACCGATGGCGGGGTGCTTTTTTTTGTCGTGGCTTTCGTCACCTCGGCGGCCATCCTCCCCATCGTCCTGACACGGCATGATGCACCGACGCTGCCGCCTGCCGCGAAGCTGCCTTTCAAGCGGATGCTCGCCCTATCGTCGGTGGGCGTCGTCGGATGTTTTCTCAATGGGCTGAGCAATGGCCCATTCTGGGCCATGGGAACGAGCTACGCTCAAAAGATAGAGCTTTCCTTGGAACAGACGGCCCTGTTCATGACCGTACCCATTATTGCTGGAGCGCTAAGCGCTTGGCCAGTGGGGCTTTTTTCCGATCGGGTCGATCGTCGCCTGGTTATCGCGACCTTGTGGTCCGTTGTCGGAATGATGGGCTGTCTACTGATCGTCTTGAAACCCCATGGCACGCCCCTGCTCTTGATCATGATGATCTTTGGCGCGGCGGTGATGCCCATCAATTCCATCTATATCGCTCATGTGAACGATTGTATCGAGAACGGAGACCGTATCGCCATCAGTTCGGGTCTTATCCTCCTGTATGGCACGGGCGCAACCCTCGGCCCGCCCATCGCCGGGGCTCTCATCGGCCTGATGGGCGCCAGCGGTCTGTTTGTTCATATTGCGCTGGTGGCTGTCACGGGCTCGGCGTATACGCTCTATAGAACGCGTCGACGCGCGCGGCCGTCCGCGGATCAGCGCGAACCGTTCCAGTTCGTGCCACGCACGACCCAAAGCGTTACCGAACTTGACCCCCGTACCGGGATCGAGCAAACCCGGCACGAGATCGACCCGCTCCCGGAAGACCGTGGCGAAGCCGACAGTAACTGAGTTTCATATGCACCGGTCCCCGATCAATCGAGTCGCATTCGTGGCGGAGCGTAGCCACGATCTTCTATGATGTCATCCGTGTAATGAGAAAAGACAGATATCCGACATAGCCGGCGAGGAAGACGACTCCTTCCCATCGGGACAATCGGGTCCCGCTCACGGCCAACCCGATAAACAAGGCGGTGACGCCAGACAGGATCCAGAAATCATAGGCAATGATGCTCGACGGGACCGCAACGGGCGCGACGATCGCCGTGGCCCCGAGAATGCCGAACAAGTTGAAAATGCAGCTGCCAATGATGTTACCCACGGCCACATTCGCATGTCCGCGCCAGGCGGCCATTGTCGTCGTGGCCAATTCCGGCAGGGATGTTCCGAGGGCGACGACGGTCGAGCCGATCACCACTTCGGAAATACCCCAGTTTCGAGCCAGGAACACCGATCCGGACACCATCCAGTCCGCTCCCAGCACGAGGAGTCCGAAACCGCCGGCGGCCAGGAGCGCGGACAGCCAGATGCTGTCCGGTTTCGGCTCCGCAAGTGCGACCTCACCGACACGCATCCTGGCTGCCGCGTCCCAACTGGCCTTCTCCGAGCGGTAGGTTATGACGATGTAGGCGGCCAGGCAGACGATCATAAGCAGGCCGGACAGGCGGCCAAGCTCACCTTGAGTCGACAACAGGAACGCCAGCGCGGTAGCCCCGGCCAGTGCAGGGAAATCACGCTTGAACGCGGAGACGTCGCAGTCAAGGGGCGCCGCCACAGCCGCTACGCCCAAAATACAGGAGGATATTCGCGATATTGCTGCCCACGACATTCCCGAGGACGAGCCCCGGCGCATTATCCGCAGCCGCACGAATGCTGGTGACAAGCTCCGGCATGGATGTGCCGAAACCGACGAGCAGCAGCCCGATCAAAAGCTTCGACAAGCCGAATTGCCGGGCCAGACCGACGGCTCCGCGAACGAGCGTATCGCCACCGACCGCGAGAAGCAGGAAACCCAGGGCTATCTGGAGATACATAACGAGTGCCTTGTCTAAATCCCAGGGCCCTCAGGCAAGGATGTCATGGCGCAGCTACCAGTATAACAAGTTGGCCCAATCAATCCGCAGCCTGTTTTGCGCAGCCCGAAGGCTTGAAAGCTTCGCTCCGCTCGCAACACCCCCTCCCTACTCAGGGAATAAAACCACTCCTGTGAACAGTTCGTTCACCCCTGCCCGCGTGTCCTGGTCAGATGCGGCCCGCCGTTCTTTTCAATGAACCGAATGATCCGCCCGGCGATATCTTCACCAGTTGCGGTTTCGATACCTTCCAGCCCCGGCGAGGAGTTCACTTCCATCACCACGGGACCTTCGTTCGAACGCAGAAGATCCACACCGGCGACATTCAGCCCCAGGATGTCGGCGGCGCGAATGGCCGTCGAGCGCTCTTCCGGCGTGATTTCGACCAGGCTGGCGGAGCCACCTCGATGGAGATTGGAACGGAATTCACCCTCCTTCCCTTTCCGCTTCATGGCCGCAACCACCTTTTCGCCAATGACCAGACAGCGAATGTCCTCGCCTTTTGCTTCCTCTACGAATTGTTGGACCAGGATATTGGCCTTGAGACCGCCAAAGGCCTGAATCATGCTCTTGGCCGCACCAGGAGTTTCGCCAAGAACGACGCCGACGCCTTGGGTTCCCTCAAGGAGCTTGATGACAACGGGCGCGCCGCCGAGAACCTCCAGAATGTCATCGGCTTGGCTTGTCGCATGGGCGAAAATGGTGTCGGGCAAGCCAATCCCTTGGCGTGACAAGAGTTGGAGGCTCCTGAGCTTGTCGCGCGAACGGGCGATGGCCACGGATTCGTTCAGTGTGTAGACGCCCATCATTTCAAATTGACGCACCACAGCCGTTCCGAAAAAAGTGACCGATGCCCCGATGCGGGGGATGACCGCATCAAAACCTTCGAGCCGCTCCCCTCTGTAGCGCAGCTCCGGTTTGCGGCCGGCGATATTGACATATACTTTCAGCGTATCGAGGATTTCGACTTGGTGGCCTCGCTCCGTGGCCGCCTCGACCAATCGTTTGTGTGAATACAGATTCGGGTTTCGGGCGAGAATTGCGATTTTCATGGATTTGTCCTTTGAGTAGTCTCCGGCACCTTCTCGTCAGGACAAGCAAAATGACTGAGCCGGATCAACAATCAAACGCTCGCGTAGGGCCTGGCGACCCAGGAGCATGCGAAAGCCCATTTCGTCTCGATTCGTGAGGGTGAGCTCAATCGGCCAGGACCCTGTCCCCGCCCGCAGAACTGTTTCGATAGTATATCGTTCTTCGCTGTGGCCTGTCGAACTGGTGACCTTGCGACGGTCTATGACGGCTGCGCGGCAGGGGATAGTGTCTTCCTCGTCGTCCTGCAGGGGATGAAGGATGAAATCGACGTATTCCTTCCCCCCATCCATGCACGGTTGAATATCGAAGGCGTGGATGGCCGATGTGAGGGCCCCGGTGTCGATCTTCGCCTTGATCTTGGAAACGTTGAGTCCGGGCAAGGAAACCCACTCCCGCCAACCCACAACCTGTCTCGCGGCAACGGTATTGAGGGGGCAGGTTTGCTCTTTGAGCGGACAGGACAGCTCCGATTTGAAACCCATTTGGATAAACCTGTCCCCCTGACTTATCTCAAATTCCCAAGACTATCGGTTTTGGCTGATGCGGTCAAAATTCGACTGATATGATGTTGCTCAACCAGACTGGCTGTGGTCGCAGTGGCAGAGAGATTTCGTGGCTCCAAGGCAGAACACATTTACAAGGCAGAATGCGCGCCCATGTGGATCCAATCCTCTGACGGGGTTGGTTTGGCTCGGCCTGATGATGCTGTTTGCCACGCCCGCATTCGCCGATGGACTGAAATATGAGACTGATCTGAACGGAGTGGAAGCCCGCTCGCTCAAAGCCCGATTTGAGAGATCCATTCCCCTTTTGGGAAAAGACCGGCCCGAATTCGAGACCCTCGGCGCGTTGAGGCGCCGGGCAGAGACGAGCCTCAAAGACATGCGCCGGATTCTCCGCTCTGAAGGCTATTACAACGGACAGGTGGATTATGAACTGAGAACGACCGCGAGCCCGCCCGTTCTCGTCTTCCGCATCACGCAAGGTCCCCTCTTCCGCATCAACGCCTATCGGGTTGAATATAGAGACACGCACGCGAATGGGCGGCCCCAGTCTTTGGAGGAAGCAGGGCTCAATCCCGATGGATCGCCGCGCGGGGAAGACCTTTCCCGTCTACGCACGGCTTTTCTTGGTTATCTGCGCTCAAACGGCTTTCCGGCAGCCCGCCTCGTCGATCACCGGGTCGAGGCCAACTTCGATCAGGGTACAGCCGTCGCCTTCTTGGTGTATGAAAGCGGCCCTCGCGGCGTCTTCGGCAAGACGGAATGGGAGGGGCTCGATCGAACGGAAGTGGGTTTTCTGAACCGCTTTATTCCGTGGCAAGAAGGGGAAATGTTCGACATTGTCCATCTCAATGCGTTCCGGAACGCGTTGATCAACACTGGACTGTTTACAACCATTACAGTTGAGCCCGGCCCCGTCGCTGCAGATGGTCGCGTCCCCATACGCGCACGCGTTACCGAGCGCAAACCACGAACGCTGGGCGCAGGCGCATCCTACTCCACGAATATCGGCGCCGGAGGCCAGGTGTTCTGGGAACATCGTAATCTCTTGGGAAGGGCCGAAAGGCTGAACATCCGTGCCGAAATTGCCCAGATTACCCAGTCGGGATCGGTCAATTTCCGCAAACCTTTTGCGGCAAGGCGCGGCGCCTGGTTCGCCGATTTAGAGGGGGGGCGCGAGGATAACGAAGCGTTCGAGGGCTTGCGCGTCACGACGCGCCTGGGTCTACAGCGCCGATTCTCGCCGTGGTGGACGGCCAGTACGGCTCTCGAAGCCGAATACACCGCCATCGAAGATACATTCGGTGAGCGGGACTCCACCCTTGCCGCCCTTCCCTTACGCGCCGATTATTCGGACGTGAACGATATTTTGGATCCGACACGGGGTTCGAGGCTCACCCTTGAAGCCACACCTGCGGCTGGTCAATCCGATGGAGCTCTTTTCTTTACCCGTTTCGAGGCCACGGCATCGACCCACGTGCCCATCGATCAGAACGACAGGTTTGTTCTCGCCTTTTGGAGCCGCGCCGGAGCCATGATTGGTCCTGTGACGGAAGAAATTCCCGCAAATCGTCGATTTTATGCGGGTGGCGCCGGATCCGTCCGGGGTTTGGGCTATCAACTCATCGGCCCCCTTGATGAGAACAACGACCCTGTCGGTGGGCGGTCCGTGCTCGAAGGTGGGGCGGAATTCCGTTTCCGCTTCCTTAAGTCCTTCGGCGCCGTCACCTTTATTGAAGCAGGCGGCGTCTTCGACTCCGGCTTCCCTGACTTTGAGACGGATGTTCTGGCCGGCGCGGGCGCAGGCTTGCGCTACTACTCTCCCATTGGACCCTTGCGGCTTGACGTAGCGGCTCCGCTCGATCGGCGGACCGGTATCGACGATGCGTTTCAACTCTATATCAGTCTAGGTCAGGCTTTCTGATGGTTTTGGGACGTGGCTTGAAGATCGCTCTCATTGTGCTCAGTACACTCATAGTACTGATGGCCGGGACCTACGTGCTGATCTTCAAGACCGGGCAAGGCAGGGCGTTCATCCTCTCCATGGCGCTCCCGCTTGGCGGGGAAGCGCTGAACAGCACATTGACCGTCGGCGGAACAGCAGGCAATTGGCCCGGAACGATCGTTCTGAAAGATGTCAACGCACGTGACGACAATGGAGAGTGGTTCAGGGCCGATCGGCTCGAACTGTCCTGGTATCCCATCCATTCCCTGCTGACCGGCTGGAACATCCGCCGTATCACCGTCGAGAACGCATATCTGGATCGCCTTCCGAATCTGCCCGAGACAAAACCCCATGCCGGTGACGATGTTTTTGCCGTTCCGACGCTTCCCAGGGGCCTGCCGCGTCTGCGTATTGGCGAAGTGTCCCTGACCGATCTTCATCTCGGCCCGACGCTCGTGGCGAAGGAGACCATGGTCAATGGTCATGGCTCGCTAGTGTCCACCGCCGAAAGACTTTCCTTGATCTTGTCTGCGCACACAGATGGCCCGGAACGAGAGGCCTTCTTTACAGAGATTTCTTGGGATCCACAAAGCAACGAACTCGAGGTCGTTCTTGACGCCAGCGCCGCCGAGAATGGCGTACTCAGCACCGTGCTGAGAGACATTGCCGGGAAGCCAGCGCCGCTTACGGTCAAATTGGAAGGGTCGGGCCCAGCTGCCAACTGGACCGGAAAACTGGCGGTTGATTGGACGGATATCATAGATCTGGATACCGATCTCCTTTGTACCTGCCTGACATCACTCAATCTTGCTGCAGATATTTCCGCCGCCCTTTCACCCGGTGCCTCGACGCGCTGGCGGGCGGTTTTGGGCGGCGAACCGAAGCTGTCGTTGCGGTTGGCCGCCGCACCACAAAAGGGCTGGCGGATCGAGCTTGAAACGCTGAGCACTCCGGTCGCCAGCATCATCGATCCCGTCCTCCTATCCTTGCGCTCCACCCGCGGCGGCAACAGGGTCGAAGTTTCCGGCTCATTGGCGCTTGGTACGCCACTGAAACAGCATCTACCCGGCTGGCTCGGAACGCAGATTCGCATCGCGGCGGACATTCCCTTGAAAAAATCCGGCCAACCAAAAGACGGGCATTTGAAACTGGACATGGGACCGGCAGCGGTCGAACTCACCGATATTCTGGCCACAGGCGACCAAATATCAACCACAGGCACGGTCACGCTGTCGCCGGAACAAGAGATGCCCTCGCGCCTGCTCACGGCGATTGGCACCGGGGCATCTTTACGGGGTGAAATCAGCCGGACAGGGAACAATGCCTACACCGTTGGTAACGGGAGCATCGCCATGGCCGGCGGTCTCGACGGTCAATTCAATATTTTCTACGACCCGGCCGGCCAGGATCTGATCGTCGATCTGACCGCATCTTTAAAAGCCAGCCTCGCAGAGGGACTTATTCCCCAGCTGAATATCGATCAGCCAGTCGAGCTCATGGCCTCAACGCAAGGGTCCTTGTCGGATCTGGAGCTTGAAGCCGGCTTGAACGTTCCGGCGACATTCTGGACCGAGCGTCCGCTTCCCGCGGCAAAACTCCGCCTTCAAGCCGCGCTTCGAGATACCCTCATCGACGGCACAGCGGAAATTGATCTCGAGGCACCGCGGGGAGAAGCGGGCGAGAGCGGACCGCGGAACGTGATCACAGACGCGTTGACGATGCACCTTACCTATTCCGAAGCAAAAGGCTTCAGGGTCAACGATGTGACCATCGCCTATCCAGGACTTGAAGGGACCGGAAGCGCTCATATCAATGGCCCGGACATCGACGCAAATCTGGCCATGGAAATTGCGGATCTTTCCGTTCTGGACCCAGACGCTGCGGGGGATCTGACCTTCGACATGGCCTTTGAACAAACGCAAAACAGATCGTCAATCAACGGCAACGCAAAGAGCAACCAGCTTAGCTACAGAGGCAACGAGGCCGAAACGATAAACCTGTCCGTAAACGGTCCATTCGACGCGCTTGGCGTGGAGATGCAGGCAGTCCGCATCAGAACGACGCCCATGGACCACATTCGCCGATTTTCCACATCCCTGACTCTGTCAGAGGAAGGCGGGGAAACCACCGTTCAAATCACCGATTTGACGGGACAATGGAAGGGTGACGTCATCGCCTTGCGCGCACCGGCGACGCTTACTGTTGCCGAACGATCGACACGGATCGAAAGCCTCACTTTCAAATGGGGAGAGAAAGGTAGCCTTTCCGCCGCGCTGTCCCTGACACCTGCGCGGCTCGAGGCGACGGCGGACCTTACTCAAATTCCGGTTGCAGATCTTCCGATCCTGGTATCGGGTAGGCTCGATCTCGATACGTCCAGGGACACCCCTGGGCACTTGACTTTGAGCCTTGCGCCCTTGCGCGGGGCCGAAATCGACGCAGGCGCCGTCATCGACGGGGTTTGGGACGGCGAGACAATACGTCTTTCGGCGGCCCTCGAGACGCCGGAAAATGCAGCAGGGGAACAAGCTCCGAGAACAAATTTCCTGTCGCTCGCCCTGCCTCTGCGCGCAGAGAAGACAGACGATAGCTTCAAATTCATTCTCGGAAACGACATGAATGGACGCCTTGCTTACAAGAACAAGCTTGAAAATCTCACCACTCTTTTCTTGTCCCGCGACAATCAAGTGAGTGGCAATCTCGACTTGGCCGGCACCATCTTCGGCCCGAGCGGAAACCCTGAAATTACCCTGGAAGCGGACCTTTCAAACGCCGTCTACGAACAGATTGCCACCGGTACCAGACTCACGGATCTGAGTGCCCGCCTTGAAGGCAGCGGCACCCTCGACAACGTCTCGGGCACCCTCTCTCTTGAAGCATCGGACGGCACGTCAATCAGCAACGATGCTTTTCCCGTTATTGGGAACGCATCTTTTGCCTTGGTTCCCGAAAGCGGAATGACCACGCGCGCAGAGCTTGCCCTGCGCAAAGCCCGCGTGATCCGCCGGGACGATATCGACATGACACTCAGCGGACGCGTCAGTCTTTTTCAGGAACAGGGAGAAGCGGCAAAGCTTGCTGGTGAGGTCGTGATCGACAAGGCGGACATTCTCATTCCTGAAAGTTCCGTTGGTGCAGAAGTCGTGGATGTGAATGTCGTCGCCGTCAAAAACACTCCGAAGGATGATAATGAAGAAATTCGGACGGATCTGGTTCGTCCGGAAAGGATGCTGAGCCCCCTTCTGGAAATCACGATTAAATCGGACGAGCAGCTTTTCGTGCGCGGACGCGGTCTCGAAACAGAATGGCAAGGGAACCTCAAAATAGGGGGGACCGTGGCAACCCCTCGAGTCGCGGGCGCTCTGCAATTGAGGGAAGGAACGCTGAGTTTTGCCGGGCGCCAATTCGACATTACACAAGGACAAATCAGTTTTCTCGGCGGTGCGCCGGAAGAAGCGGTGCTCAACATCGTGGCCGAATATATGGCGGAAGATGGCACAAAGGCCATCATCCGGATTGCGCAAAGCGCATCCTCTCCAAGCGTCACATTGGAGTCGGTCCCGTCCCTGCCTCAAGACACCATCATGTCCCTTATCCTTTTCGGCAAGCCCGCGACGGAACTCTCAGCCCTCGAAGCATTACAGGTGACACAAGCTCTCGCAGAACTCTCGGGCACGGATCCTTTCGGCAATGGTCGGGGCATTGTGGATCGGATCCGGGGGAGTCTGGATCTCGATCTACTGAAGTTAAATGTCAACCAGGATGAGACCAACGGCACGGCGGTAGGCTTATCGGTCGGCAAATATGTCCGCAAGGGCGTCTTCGTGTCCGCGTCACAGGACACGGCGGGCCAAAGCGGCACCGTTTCCGTGCGCGTGGACGTGACAAAGTCGTTCAGTATCACAACTGATATTGCTCAGGGTGGTGACAACACCCTCACACTGCAATGGCGGCGAGACTACTAGCCGTAAACTGCGATTAGCCGCTACCAGGACAAGCCAAGTCAGTGAACTATCACCAGTCCGCCTGCACGACCTGAAATTTGGCTACGTGCTACGTTTACGGCTTTTCATGATCCAACCGATCGCAAATCCGACAAGACAGGAAAGCGTGATCACAACGATGCGACGTGATTCGAACGTCCAGAAAAGAATGGTGATCTCGACAGGAGCCATGTTCTGCATTGCGAAAAGCGCAAGAAATACTCCAAGCCCGATTGCTGCCCAGATACGGAATCGTTCCATTGCCGCCTCTTTGAATATGTCCGGAAAAAGATCGGTCTAAACAGCTCAAACTGGGGGCCGACTGACCAAAATCAGGTCAGGGGACGGGACGGGTACGACATCCTCCCTACATCAAAAATGCATTAAAACAGTGCCTACTGAATATCAAGCTGCCTTTACGCATTGCTGAAGGGCCAGCACGTGAGGCCTTCAGCTTGGCCTCTTCCCACCTTGAGAGAAACTCGGTCTTCGTTTTCGTCGGCGTCGCAACGACAAGGCAGACGCCCAGGGGGCGCAAACCTTTCCCGGCCCTCCCTTCAAGAGATCACACATGACCCGCCAACCGCAGGCCTTGGGCCACTTCTCAGGAGGCAGATGAGGCACTCTACCGGGGCAGGCCTAACGGGTTCACAGAAGCGCCCTCCATTACCCCTTCCTGCCACACGGTACGACCACATATTGATTGTACCGGAGCTCTATGGTTGAAATGTGCCCATGAATACCGACCGTTCACTACCGCGATTGGCACGTTTTTTCTTCGGAAAAAGTTCTTGGGAAAGTCTGGGAGACGACGAAGCGCGAAAGCCTCATGCCGAAACTCTCGAATGGTGCCACCTGGATCGCTCTCATCCGGACGCACGTCATTGGCTCGAGACCGAAGCGAGGCTTGAGGCCAATGTCGTCGATGCCCTTTTGGCTGAAGAGACCCGTCCGAGGTTCAGTATCTATTCTAGTGGGCTGTTGCTCAATATCCGGGGTATCAATCTCAATCCCGGCATGCAACCCGACGAAATGATTTCGCTCAGGGTATGGTTCACGGATACGCGGGTTGTTTCGCTTCGCAAGCACCGTATTGCTTCAATTGACAGAATGCTTGGCGACGCACAAACCAAATGGTCGACCGACAGTCCCGAAGATTTGGTCTCCATTCTGGCCGCATACCTGTCGCAAGACATCGCCGATGCCGTCATGAATCTGAACAACGAATTGGACGATTTGGAGAGTTTGACTGCCAGAAAAACAGATCATGCGGTTCGTGGACGGATCTCGGAATTGAGGAGGCAGACAATCGTTTTGCGGCGCTATCTAGCGCCGCAAAAAGAAGCCTTATCCAGGTTCCAGACTCGCCTGCGGGCTGACTCGTCCAATCATGACCGCTTGGTCGATGCAATCGATGTTACAAGCCGATCTATTGAGGACCTCGACGCCATCCGCGACAGGTCCGGTGTCATGCAGGATGAATTGATTACTCAGCAGTCAGAGCGATTGAATAGGAACATGTTTGCGATTGCGATTCTCACGGTCTTTTTCTTACCCCTGACATTTCTCACGGGGCTCCTGGGCGTCAACCTGAGCGGAATACCCTTTGCAAACAATGCATACGGTTTTGCGGCGCTTTGCATATTGGTGTTTTTTGTTTCCATCGTTGAAATCTGCATTCTCTGGCGCCTAGGTTGGATGAGGAATTCAAAGCTGTCATGATGGATTTTCTGCCGATCGCAGTAGAGCGCCAAATTATCATCAGCTTGTTGAGCTCGGCCGTCATCATCGGACTGGTCGTCGTGATCCGATGGGCACTGCATCGATTTTGGTTTTCTTATCTTGAGGCAACGCAGACCGAGAAAAGACGATGGCTGAGCAATAGTCGCAATACTGCAGTTCTCGTCTGTTTATTCGGCCTTACATTTGTCTGGGGTCCCGAAATCCGGACCTTCGCCCTATCCTTGGTGGCCATTGCGGCGGCGATTGCAATAGCGACGAAAGAATTCATCCTGTGTCTGGTCGCGGCGGGTTATCGGGCCGCAACGCGTGCGGTAAAAGTTGGCGACTGGATTTCAATCGGCCCAAATCCCAGAGACTTAATTAGTGGGGAGATTATTGATCAGACGCTTTTGGCCATCAAGCTGCAGGAATTTCGCCCGGGCCCAGCAAGCTCGGTTCATGCGGGAAGGATGGTCGTCGTACCGAATAGCATGCTTTTGACCGGCTATCTCATCAACGAGAGCGACGTGGGGCCGTTTTCGGAGCAGAGCATCACCATTCCCGTAGCAGGACGTTCCAATATAGGCCCTCAAAAACAGGCTCTGTTGTCAGCCGCGGAAAAGGTTCTCCATTCGCACAAGCAGGGTATCGAGAGGTTCGTACGCAAATTGAATGATATTCTCGAGTCCGACCTTCGAAACAAGCTGCCGCGCGTCCTTGTCACTTTCAAAGCTCCCGATGAATTCGAACTTACACTGCATTATTTGGCGCCTCTCCAACTCAAGACATCCATCTACCAGGAGATTTCCGAGGAATTCCTTGACATCATGGCGAATACTGAGCCTTCCCGACAATCTGCTGAACCTTCCTGAAGATGGACGTTAACGGCCAATACCTGCTGGTTGGATCGGCGCTCGTGGTGCTGAGTATTCTGTCCGCCCTGTTGTCGAATCGCATTGGCGCACCGTTACTGCTCGTCTTCCTGGGTATCGGGATGCTCGCCGGTGTAGAAGGCCCCGGCAAGATAGAATTCTCCGACTATCAGGCAGCAAACCTCCTTGGAAGCCTGGCCCTCGCGGTGATCCTCTTCGACGGCGGCCTCCGAACCCCACGTGCTGTGTTCCTCGCCGCTTGGAAGCCTTCTCTCGTATTGGCCACGCTGGGCGTGTTCATCACGTCTGTAATCGTCGGGCTTGCCGCTTGGCAGCTTTTAGGACTAGACCCCCTGCAATCACTCCTTCTCGGCGCCATCGTTTCCTCGACGGACGCGGCAGCCGTATTCATGGCGTTGGGCGGAGGCGGACTGCGATTGAAAGACCGGGTCTCAGCCACGCTGCAGGGGGAATCCGGGCTGAATGATCCGCTCGCGGTGTTCCTCACACTTCTCTGTGTAGAACTGATCATCTCAGACACGGAGCGAACGTGGTGGACCTGGGCGGGCATACTGTCCTGGCAGCTCTTTGGCGGGCTCCTCTTTGGTGCCCTCGGAGGCTACCTTCTTTTGCGCCTCATCAATGGCTTGCGGATGTCTCAAGGCCTTTATCCCATCTTGGCCCTGTCGTTGGCCGTCTTGACCTTTGCCGCCGCCCAGGTATTCGAGGCGAGTGGATTTTTGGCCATCTACCTCGCCGGCCTCTTTCTTGGCAATGTTCCGCACCAGGCCAGTCAGCTTGTTGACAGGTTTCATGACGGCATGGCGTGGCTGGCTCAAATTCTCCTATTTCTCATGCTTGGGCTCCTGGTCGTTCCATCACACCTCATCACCGTCGGAGGCGCTGCCATCGCCATTGCAGCCGTTCTCATGCTTGTTGGGCGTCCGGTTGCCGTGCTTGTCAGCTTACTGCCATTCCGATACGCGTTTTCGGAAAGGATGTTCATTTCATGGGTTGGACTAAAAGGCGCTGTACCGATCTTTTTAGGGTCGATCCCCGTGCTTGCGGGTGTACCGAACGCCAATCTCTATTTCTCGATCGCCTTCGTGATCGTCCTCGTATCGTTGCTCTTCCAGGGATGGAGCATAGCATCCGTCGCAAAACTCCTTGAGGTCAGTGAACCAGGGCGCGAAACTCCGGGCGTAAGCGTAGAAACGGACATACCGGGCATTGCAGATCAGGATTTGGCGGCGATTTCCGTAGAGGCAGGGAGCTTTGCGGAAGGCAACCGTCTTCAGGACCTGCGGCTCGGAGACACCATCGCCCCCATAGCCATTGTCAGGGCGGGAAAGACGATCTCGGCAAAAGCCGCTTCCAGGCTGACGACAGGTGATATTCTGCTTGCGGTCGTTGCCGAGAACACATCCACGGACTTTCTCGATCAATTCAGTGCGGGAGCGAGTCCCTCGAGTTTTGGCCCGCTCGCTCGTGACGTGAGTAATGATCTCTCCTGGCTTCTTTCTCGCCTCCGAATGCAGCCCCGCCTGAGAATGCCACTGCCGGGCCGGGTCCCTCTCCCTTCAACCTTGCCGTTAACGACCAGAGCTCCTGCCGGTCTCATCTTGATTGCGGCGCTCGCAATAGGCTGGTGGATCGCGTTGCCGCCGCCCCTGCCCGGTCTTTCATCACAAAGGATCAGCTCTGTTGGTGAACTGAGATCCAGAGTTTCGGCAAATGGCGAACTGGGTTTTGTGGCAAAAAGCCTGCCCCCGGATTGGCCCACGATTGTTGATACTGAGGAGAGAAAAAAGCTCTTTGTCGCGACACTCCTGCCCATCATTCGGGCCCAAAACCAATCCATTGAAAACGATCGTGATTGGCTCGTTAGGATGTCGGAAAAACGACGCTCTGGCCGCCGCCTGACACTGAATGAACAGGCACGAAAAGATAGGCTGCACAGAGACTATGGTGTCGAATACGCAGATCTCGATCAACTGCTGACGAAGCTCGATATCATCCCACCACCGCTCGCGGTCGCTCAGGCTGCAGTTGGATCCGGATGGGGAACAAGCCGTTCAGCAATTGAGGCGAATCTGGTCTTCGGCCGCTTGTCCCAACCGGACAACGGTGCCCGTTCCTACCCGGATCTATTTTCAGCGGTGGTAGCCTATTTTGACGTCTTGAATAAAAATGCAGCACACGAAGCCTTCCGGCGCCGGCGCGCTGAGCTTCGAGCGATGAATGCCCCCATTACCGGAACGGCCCTCGCGGGAGCCCTCGATCGCTATGCACAAGACGGCGATGCCTATGTCGAGCAGGTGAAGGCAATCATCATCAACAATGGGCTTGAACGTCTGAACAAAGAATAAAAGCGCACAATGAAAAGACATCAGCTTTCCACCTTGGAACGTGATCCAATCGGCAATTCCAGCGTAAATTCTTGATCTGCAATTTCTGGAAAAAAAACTCCGCAGTGAGATCCGATGCAGCGGGAACGTGCCACTATGGAGTCAATCTTGCGTTCATTTTTTTTCGCAGTGAGGCATAGTGGGCCAGATGCCGGTTTTCAGGAATTCCCTTGAGGACACCAGATTTGCAGCCCTGTATATTGATCCCCTTTGCTGGGTTTCCCCTTGTGCACATGGTGGGCGCACGACGGACGTTCCTAAATCGGGTAGCAGCATTACATGCATGCCGAGGTCTGAAGCATGAAAACCACATTGATCGTCACCGTCGTCCTGGCCACCATCTTCGGTGTCGCGGCTTTTAGGTTGTGGACGCCAGATCGGTCCCGTCACAAGCTTGAGGCGACGTATCTGCGGGCGCCCGGAGACATGACGGAGGTTCGGGGCGCGCGTCTGCATGTGCGCGACGACGGCTCGGAAACCGCGCCTGCGGTGATCATGATCCACGGCTTTGGCGCCAGTCTTCACACATGGGAGGCCTGGGCGCGAGCGCTGGCCCCCAGTTTCCGAGTCATCCGGTTCGATCTTCCGGGTTCGGGCCTGTCGTCCCCGGATCCCACCGGCACGTACAGTGATGAACGGTCCATGGACCTGATCCTGGCGCTCATGGACCAGAAAGGGATCGCCAGCGCGAGCCTGATTGGCAACTCCATTGGTGGGCGGATTGCCTGGACGATGGGAGCCCGCCATCCGGGGCGCGTTGACCGCCTTGTCCTCATCGCGCCGGATGGTTTTGCCAGCGAGGGGTTTGCCTATGGCGAACCCGCTCGCGTGCCCGCCGTCCTTGAACTGATGCGTTACGTCCTGCCCGAATGGATTGTGCGGCCAACGCTGAAAGACAGCTATGGCGACCCTGCACGCCTCAACCAGGAGACCTTCCGCCGCTACTACGACCTGCTCCTGGCGCCCGGTGCCCGGGCCGCCAACATTGCCCGCCTGCGCCAGACCATCCTGACGGACCCCAGACCGCTGTTGCAGGGTATCGAGGCGCCGGTCCTGCTGCTATGGGGTGACAAGGACCGTCTGATCCCGGTGGAAAACGCCCAGGACTATCTCGCAGCCCTGCCGAATGCCCGGCTCATCACCTTCCCCGATCTCGGTCACGTACCCCACGAGGAGGCCCCTGGCCGCACGCTCCCGGACGTTCGTGCCTTTTTGACCACGGAATGATCCGGGGACGGGCGCCGGCACACCGGTTGACCTGCCGCCGCCGGCCACGCCACGGAATCCGTCCTACACCGTCATGGACGTGCCACGATAGATCCTGGCACGATACCGGGAGTCCTGGGCGTCGGGGAGCGGCGCACCGACAAGGAGCACGGCTCGCACGAATCGTCTCAATTCCTCCTGGTGCTCATCTTCATTACGCGGCTCTTCCGAACGAACCCGCCGCGTAAGATTGATCTGATTGGTCGGCACGTCATGGATAAGGCGCTCATTCTCTACAGCCAGGGTCGCCGTGAAGGCATGGAGCGTCGTCTTGATGAAATTGGCAATGGCGAAAGCCGGTCCCTGCGTCCCATAGGGCACATCCGGCGATACCAGGATCAATTGGCAGCCGTCATAGAGCGAAGCCTTTCGGGAGACACGGAAATGCTGTGTCAGGTTCTGGTCGATGATGTTCGTGAATGCCTCCGTCGACAGGGGATGATCGGGATCGAACAACCGGTCGGGCAGGCTGTGATAGGGCATGGAAATGACCGTTGTCGGGCGCCCCCATTTCAATAACGCATCGTCCATCGCGTCCTCGATCGCGTCACCGGCAATGCCCACATGGATGGCCTCCGGCGGACAGTCGGGAAGCCGTTCAAGAATGTCTTCCCCGCCCTCCACACTTCGCGCCAGGACCACGACATGGGCCACACCATAGTCAACAATCATGGCTCTGACCGTTTCGGCAATGTAATCGGACAAATGCTCCCCGACGATCCAGACGGTCTTGCCCCGCATCTGCTCCAGCCGTTCCGGCTTCGGACTGCCGAACATTTCCCGTTCCGTCGTCGACCGGTCGACGCGAAGTCCGCCCGAGGGCATGAAGGTCTCCCCGCTGACGGCCCGGTCCGCCAGGAAGAACACCGTGGCCTGGGCCACTTCGGATTCCGTTGGCATGGTTCCCAGGTGAAGCTGGGACAAGACCCCGTTGCCGACCTTCTCTGCTTCGCGATTGATCAGCTGTTCCGGTAAAAACGGTAAGTGCTCGGGCGGAACCGTTGTCAGCCAACTCCCGTCATCTTTGTCCGTATCGGACCAATGCTGCCATTCCGGCGTTGCTAGGAGCTGGCCGCCAAGGCGCAGGCGCATCAGAAGCCGCGACGCGAGATCGGGCGTCATGATGTACTGATCCCAGGTACATGTACCGTCGCCCTGCCGGGCAAATTCCAAGGCCAGCTTCCGGAGTCCGGTCGGCGCCTCGCGGTCATGGGACAATGCACTGACATTGTTTCCCGAGAGCCGGTTCAGGATCCGGCCGACATCCTGTCCATCTCGGACTGCCTTGATCACCTCTGCATAGATCGTATTCAGCCGCTTGTTTTCCAGGATCAGCCGCGCCCGACGTTGGAACAGGCCGGGCTTGCCGCCGACGCCGGAGAGCCGATCGCCATCAACGGGACCCGGAGCAATCGCGTTACACTGAATTTCCGGTCCGAGAGCCCGGGAAAAGTTCTCCACCATGGCGCGTTGACCTGCCTTGGAAACAGCATAGTCGGCCCGGTTGGGATAGGCCACGGCAAGGAATTTCTCACCACCGAAATAAGACGAGACATTGAGGATGTATCCACTGCCTTGCGCCTTCATCAGCGGCACAACAAGTTGCATGAGATGGTAGTTGGAGTTGAGATTGGCATCCAGGGTGAAGCGCCAGGCGTCGACATCCATGTCGACCACCATATCCTCAGCACCCGCCACCCCTGCATTATTGATCAGATAGTCGATCCGTCCGAAGGCGGCGATGGTCGCATCCACGGCCTTTTTCAACGAGTCGAAGTCGCTGACATCGACACCCGGCATGATCTTGACACGGCGTTCTACGCCGGAAAATCCTACATCCTGAAGCTCACTGACGATACGGGACTTCGCGGCTTCCAACTCGCTTTCGCGCCGGGCAACCATCATGACCTTGGCGCCGGCCAGCGCGAGCAGGCGGGCGACCTGCCCTCCGATGCCTGCTGAACCGCCCGTGATGAAGGCGACCTTGCCGAGATGAAGCCCGGTAATGTTCTCCGCGGAGCCCACCATGGCGCGACGAGCACCGGTCTCCTCACTGATATTCTGGGGGATCTGAAGACTCGTTTCCGCAATTTTCTGCTGCTTGAAAACGATCCGTGTGGCATGACCGGCGGCGAACCGGACATTCTCGTTTTCGCGATTGGTGTAGCGGACAATCTGATTGCCCCAGACCGCATGCTTCAAACCGCCATTCTCCGCACTCACGCGGGATTCGTCCCGCCAGATGGTGATGAGTTGCGCGATCCCCGCCGACAGGACCCTGTTATAGATGTCGTCAAGGCCGTCACTGGCATTTGTCATATAGACAAAGCGCGGCGGCACATGAATTTCATTCGTGTATGTCTTCCAGTAGCGGCTCAGGGTGCGGGCGACGGCAATGGCTCCGACGAGTTCCACCTCCATGAAGGTCTCGACGGTCGTATCATCCGCTGTCGACAGAGTATCGGAGAAGTGGTCGGCGCCTTTGACCGGCAAAATGATGGCGCTCGTAATGGGACCCCGGCCAGTGGTGTAGGCCGCAAGCCGGGCTTCCATATTGTCCGGTTCCAAGCGATTGAATCGGGCAATCGTCAGGCCGTCGCTTATACCCTGGGCAAGGGTACGGGCCTGGGCCTGGGCAACGTCGGCCTGCCGTGTCATGCCGAGCAGAACATTAGCACCGCAATTGATCTGAATGCGGGCGACCTCGAGCGCGTCTTCCCACTGCTCGCCGGCCAGGATCAGAACATTCAGGCCCGCCCCGTCCAGGGAGCGCATGGAGGGTCGCGCCATATAGGTAGACCGGGACTCTTTTTGTACGGACATCCCATGCGTGACGTCGATTTCGACCCCATTCAAGGCCGCGGATTCGCGGCTCGCAAGGAAAAGGCAGGCATGGGCCACATCTTCCGGTGTCGGCAGGACCTTGCTTTTCCAGGCACCTTCCATGCTGCGTTCAAGGGACATGCGTCCCATGAAATAGTCGGCGGTTTCCCCCTCCCTGTTGCCCTGGACCTTGTCCATGGCGGCAAAGACCGTCCGGATGCGCTCACTTTCAATTGGCCCGGGAAAGATCGTATTGACACGGATGCCCCGTGGCCCAAGCTCAAGAGCCAGTTGGCGCGACAGGGCATTGAGGGCCGCCTTGGGCACGACATAGGCCGTACGCCCGTAATAGCGGGTGTGGGAGAAGATGGTCGAAATATTGACCATGGATGCGCCCACCGGCATGAAAGGCGCCACGACCCGGGCCAGATTCCAGGTGACCCCCAGGATGTTCCGCATGGCGTCGCCGACGGTTTCGGACTCCGCGCAGGCTTCCATTTCTTCATTCGTAAACGGTACATTATCAAGAGGCTGTTTCGGCCCCGCCGATCCGGCGTTGTTGACCAGCACGTCGACGCGCCCGAAGAGGCCCTTCACCTGCGCCATGGCCTGGCGCACGGACTCGGGATCACCCCCATCGAGAATGCCGGTCACGACGCGATCGGCAGGGGCGCCCGTGTCGTCGATCAACGACTGGCGGGCGGCTTCGATCCGTTCACGGGTGCGCCCCGTCATCACGAGAAATGCGCCTTCGCGGATGAACGAACGCGAGATCCGACTGCCAAGATTGCCGGCTGCGCCCGTCACCACGACAACCTTGCCCGCAAGGCGCCCCTTCCTGTCCGCCGTACCATCCTGCCGTGGTAGGTTCTCGCGGCTGTCTCGGGTCATGGCGTTTCTCCTATGAAAGGGAAAGAGAAATGTTCAGGACGATGTCCCCGCCGCCCAGTATTCGAGGAGTTCCTCCCGGCTGCGCAGTCCCAGGGCGGGCAAAGCATGATTGACCACATAAGTCGCGCCGGCATGGGTATTGTCCCACATGGCTTGATGGGCCTCGGGCAACCCCTCCCACGGCACGACGGTCGGCTCCGTGACATCCAGGAGCCCCGCCGCAATCATGCTGTTCATGACCGTGACTTCATAGGCATTACACAGATGAGTGCCGAAGATGTTCGCCGTTGGCATCAGGATACGGCGCTGCCGGGTCCAGACCTGTGGGGCATAAAACGTATATCGGTGTCCTGACATCTCCTCGGCAAAAACGACCCGCCCGCCGAAAGGTTTGACGAGAGACGTGGACACCCCGAGCGTGTCGGTCGCCGCACGCTCCATAATCAGATCCGGAACACCGCGTGGATTACCGGGGGACCGGAGCAACCGGCCCACGGCGGATCCAAAAGGCTTCAAAGTGCGTTGCTGATAGTCGCGAACACCGTTCTTGAAGGTCTCGATGTCTTCCTTCGCGTCGGGCAGGCGCGGCAGGGTGTTTGGCCAATGGAAGTTCGCGCCGTCGCGCCGCTTCAATCCCTCAAGGCTGACGATCCCTTCGACGGTTTCTTCGAGCCCGAGAGACTGGAGGAATTCCCGCTGGCCATCCGTGGTCGTTGCGATGACCGTCCGAGCCTTGAAGAGCCTCGCCGCCTCGATCATTTCAAGGCCGGTCCGGTCGGCAAGCTGATCGGAGCCCGGACCATAATAGAGAAGAACGGATTCACCGCCCCGGAGGCCTGCCCGCTCCAGCATGGTCTCGGGCCTCGCTGCTCCTCTCTTGCCCATGAAACTGAAGTGATAGCCGGATGAAGCGCCGTAAAAGGCAAGGGTCCCGCTTTCGGCGAGGAGTTGAAAGCTGCGGGGGAAAGCGTGCTCACCGGCGTGACTGACAACGAAATCAGCGAGCCTGCCCCCGTTCATACGACGATAACGGTCCAGGAGCTTTTCCCCCTGGGCTTCCCAGAGACGGGCCGCCTCCGGATCATCCGGAACGGGTGTGAAGCAATCGGCGAATTCCGGATCCTTGCGGTTTATGGCGCCGACCGCCCCTTCCGACCGGATGAATGCCGCCCGGGCTTCGTTGGAGACCATACCGGTCACCGACAGACCCGTGCGTATGCTGCTTTTCAAGGCATCAAGACCCGTGCCTGTTGCGGCTCCCTCCACGAAAAGAGTCTTGCCGGGTGTAATCTGCAGCGTCGTGAACAGGCATCGGGTGATCGTACCGAGATTGAGGGTATAGCTTCCCGCCTGTTCCAAGGTCAGATTTTCAGGGAGCTGATGAAGTTGCGGGGCCTGCACGTTCAAAAACTGGGCATGGCTGCCGACCCGTGTCTCGTAGCCCTGGATGGCAAAACCCGCATACATGGGATCGTCACCCGCCACAGGGGACAGGAGATCCGTGGTTCCGGAATAGATCGCCACCAGATCTCCGACCTTGAGACGGCCTTGCGCCTTGGCTTCGCTTCCCAAAGCCGCGATCAAGGCAAGGCCGCCTGAGCCTGTGATCTGAACGTCCTCGTCATGGGCGTCGAAAGGAGAGACCGGGATCCCCGTCAGCGCCCAATTGTCGTTAAAGTTCACTTCCGACGTCAACAAATAGACAAGGGCTTCGTTGGGTTCTGGCGCGCGCACGGGAACAATCAGTTCACGCTCATGACTGACCGGCGGCCCGAAGCGAGGCGCGCCGGTATCCGGGTCCCGGGTGATACCAAAGGCGAGCTGATACTCAGGAATGGGCGTGACGCTTGGATAAAACGGGGCGCCAACGGGCAGAAGCTGTCCCTCCGCAATCAGATGCCTCTTGCGCTCCTCATGTTCCGCATCGACCCAGACACCGTTCCGGCGTACCGGAAGCGGCGGGCTTTGTCGATCCATGAACTGCTGAATGCCCGTCTTGCCGCCTTCCGGATCAATGATCGCTTCGGCAAAACAAGCGGCTTCTCGGGCCAAACCGGCAGTCATGCCCTGTTCCCAGCCCGTGCGAACCGCCTCCAGCGCACGCCTGCCCGCCTCCCCGCGGCCCGCCCATGCGAGCTGACGCAGGATGCGTTGGAGAAAGCCATCCGCTAACACCGTATCGAGATCGATGGTCGATGGCTGTTCCCAAACCGCCGTCATCGCCACGCGATCACGGTGCGCAATGCCCAAGGTGCTGTGTGTTTCATGCTGAGCGAACTCACGGACTGCGGCGTGGGCCAAGGTCAAGGCATCCTCCGCCCCCGTCGCAAGCACGTCTATTGCGCCGATCGACAACGCGTCGCGGGCTTCAACAGCGCGCCCGCCCAAGATCAGATCAAGAGCATCGCGCAGGCCCGTTGCGCCCCGCCGCTCGGCCAGTAAGCGGGGCAAGCGTTGGGTCCCCCCGTAACCGGGCAGGAGGCGCAGATTGATTTCGGGCTGGCCGAAGCGGGCCGTAGGATCGGCGATGCGGTAGTGACACGCGAGCGCGAATTCCATGCCGCCGCCCAGGGCCACCCCCTGGATCGCCGCGATGCACGGTTTGCCCATCGTTTCGATCTTGCGAAAGGCGAGCTGGGCATTGTTGGGAAGGACCATGGCCTCGCCCACGGTGTTCACCTCTTCCAGCATCTGACGGATGTCGGCGCCGGCTACAAAGGAAGAGCTGCCCGCGCCGGTGAAGATCACGGCGATCACGTCGTCCCTGCGCGACAGATGTTCCACCACCGTGACCAGTTCGTCTACGGCTCTTTCATTCAGTGCATTGACGGGTGGGTTATCGACGGTGACGGTCGCCACCCGCTTTCCAGGCGCCACCGCGTTGTATTGAATCAGGAAATAGCGATACCGCTCGAACAGCAATTGGTCTTCGGACAGGCGCTGCCGCCGCCGCCATGCCTCCACGACCCCTCGCAATTCCTCAAGACTTTCCGGGTTGCGCAAGGTGCTGGTATCACCCACATCGCCGTCTTCTACCACGGCACGGACCATGCGGCGCATATATTTGCCGCTGCGGGTCTCGGGAAAGGCACTGACTTCAACAAAATCGGACGGTACCGCAACCGCTCCTTTCTCCGTACGGACAAGATTGGTTAGGCGGCGCTTGTCATCCTGGGTCAGCTTCCGGCCGGCGACAGGCGTGACAAAGGCCAGCGGCGTCACGCCCTTCTCCCGGTGTGGCGCACCGATGACCAGCACATTGCCGACGGGCGAGTGGGGATCGAGGACCTTGTCGCGCAGGATCGCCCCTTCGATCTCTTCCGTCCCGATGCGATGACCGGAGACATTGATCACGTCGTCCGAACGGCCGTGGAGCGAGAAGGACCCATCACCATACTGAATGGCGAAGTCGCCCTGGGTATACGCCCAGACTCCCTTCCAGCGGCGCCAGTAGGTCTCGGCATAACGCTGCGCATCGCCCTGCCAACCCCCGTTGAGCCAGGCTCGTTTATCATCGCTTTCCACGACAAAGTGGTCCGTATCACCCCAAATGGTCCGAGCAAGATAGGGGTAAGGGAGCGTGATAATGATCTCCCCCTTCTCCCCTGCCCCTGCTCTGCGCCAGGGAACCCCACCGGCATCTTCGGAACGTGGCAGAAGGATCGCATCGACATCCAGCTTGGTGCTCTCGGGTTCTTCTACCCAAACATCACCAACGACCCAGGGAAGCGGATAGGTGTGAGCATCCGAGCGCAACGGGAAATCCCCGTTGCCGTAGAAATGGGTCCAGGCGATACCGCCATGCTCGGTCGCCCAGTAACTGTTGATGTACCAGGGCGTGACATGCTCCATCGCGAAGGCCTGTACTGCGGGGGATGTGGGCTCCGCACAGAATGTCGCGACACGGAGAGAAGAGAGATCATAGGCTTTGACGTCGGAAAGATTCTCCGGATCTTGCATTACGCTCTTGAGGAAGGTCACACCGGCCTTGAAAATGTTGACCTTGTACCGCTCAATGATCGAAGCAAACCGACCAGCATGGGGAAAGACGGGCGAGCCTTCCGTGATTACGGTCGTGACACGGGTAAGCAGCGCCGCCGCAATCATGTAGCTCTGGCCGGTGATCCAGCCTGGATCGGCCACGACGTAAAGGACATCACCAGCTCTTGCATCGAAGGCGACAGGCATGGTGGCCGCAAGACCCGCGCAGTAGCCGCCATGGACATGGACAACGCCTTTCGGCTTACCCGTGGACCCGGATGTGTAGATGATGAAGTTCGGATATTCCGCATCGACCGCAACCACTGGGCTTGCCGCCCATATGGCGCGCACGAATGCTTGGTCCGGCAGCGCGAGCAGGGCCTGCTCGTCCGACACGTCGAAACCGCAGCCTTGCGCGGCTTCTATCAAGCGTTCGCCCGCCTTGTCCGTGAGCTCATGGCTCCAATGATCCCGCGCCTCGTTCCAGATGAGATCAGGCTGGGCCGTATGGCGGACGACCACCACGGCATCGACACGCGGCGGTGAGGCCACCAGACTGCTGGCCACGGCAATACGGAGCTGGGCGGACAATTTGGGAGATATCTCGCTGCCTTGACCGAGGTCCCCCAAGGCCCGGCCGATCCCGCGCATCACGTCTGACCGCTCCACCGTGACCTCACCGTCCAGCAGGGCGCATACAGTCCCGGTGATCCGTTCCCTGTGTTTGGGGTTCAGTCCCAGTTCAGGATCTGACAGCGCCTTCTCCAGAAGGCTCAAAGCGATATTGACGGGAATGAAATTGTCCAGGGCTGGGTCGGTGTAGTTGGGTTTGAAGGGCACAAGTTGCGCGTTTCGATAGCTCCCATCCGCCGTAATGACGACGCGCGCGCCCGCATCGGCGATACGATCGGAGAGGGTCTTATCGCTGAAGCCGCCGAAAACCGGAGTGTAGATCACGCCCGTGCGCTTTGCCCCTTCGGTCCAGAAGATCTGTTCAGGGATGCTCGGCATATTGAGCGCAATTCGATCACCGGCCTTGAGGCCCAGCTCTTTCAGCGCCAAGGCGCATTTGGCACTCTCAAGGAGCAGCTGCTTACGCGAGATTACCTCACTGTCGATGGGGCCGCCGCGCCCGTCATTGCTGGACATGTTCCAGCGGTCACCTTCGAAAATCAAGGCAGCTTCATCGCCGTGACCGGCAAGCACGTGACGGTCCACTTCATTGAAGGCGGCATTGGTCAGCCCACCCTCGAACCACCGGAAGTGGGGCGGTCTGCCGGCGTTGAGTGCGCGTGTCCAGGGATCAAAATCAGCGGGGAGGTCTAACTCAATGGGTGAGGCTGTCTGCGCCTCCCACCCCGTCCAACGGCCGGATTGCGAATTCAAGTGGGCCCAAACACCGTTGGTGCCCTGATCTCGGAGAAACCAACAAATTGACCGTTTTGCCTGTTCTCCATGAAACTGGCCTGGGTTCTGCAGACATGCGTCACGCATGCGCTGCCACACCCTTCCGTCGACAACTTCGTTTTGCGATGCAACGGGCAAAGATGAGTCTGTAGCAGTCAGCAGCCCCTCCCTAAACGCAAAAGTGTTCTTGTCTGGAGGGGCTGATACCCACCTTTTCTTCAACCGTACCAGATGATGACGCCATTTCAAGCCCACTTGTGCTTGTGGCGTAAGACAAATGAAATTCTGATTATTTCTCAACAGGCGCAGCAGGTTCAAGAAAAGCCTGCGCGCTTACCAAAGCCCCGCGATCAACAAGCGTCAATTACTACTCGGAGTTTGGAAAGACGACCGAACGCACTCATCAGCACCAGATATTCCATCAAAATTTACTCAGTATCATAACTGTAGCTCCACACCCCATCGCCCGTCACATTGCCGTTGCCGTCATGGGCAAGCGTCTGGCCGCTCACGCTCG
>CAZFWG010000062.1:0-26520 GCA_964522525.1 uncultured Alphaproteobacteria bacterium
CATGACCATGAGTAATCGTCGGCATCAACTTCCTCTCTTTCATCTTGGTTTTCTAACCATGGTCTTCACAGTCAGTGTCCCGGCGCATGCCTCGACCATGAACCACCGGATCACGGAAAAAGTTGAAAATGCGGCTTCACGGAAGGCCTGTATCGCCGAAGCGAGGCAGAAGGGAGAACGCGCCGCCATCGAGCGCTCCGTTGACCAGTTGGGCTTGCTGCCTGGTGTCGTAGATTTGGCCCTGGAGCGGCGTGATGCCGTTGTTCTTCAAACGGAGATTGAGGACCAGGAAGGCCGGAAGAGCTGCACGCTCAAAATGAAAGTCAAGATCGACGAGGGGGAACTGAAACGCTTGGCGATACGCCTGCGATCAAAATCCGTTCAGGGTCTTGCCATCGGTGCGATCATCCGCGTGATGGAAAACGGCTCTGCCGTGAACACCGCTTCAGCCGGGTCTTTGCAGCCGACAAAATCCCTGCAGAACCATCTGGGTCAAAACGGCTTCGATCTCGTTGACATGACGCCGCTCCACGATGACTTCGCGCGGCTGCGATTCACCAATGAATGCCCCTATACGGACGGCATCTCATGGAAAACCTGCGAAACACCGGTCAGCTTTGCCGAAGGGGTCATGCGCGTCATCTATAACACGCGGGCCAGCATCGGGCTGGCCCCTGCCTTGGCGCCCTTTCAAGACTGCGGTGGTTTTCTCGTTATCGGCAATTTGGATGTCACCGGCCCCGAAGCGGGGAGCCGGATCGTCAACGGTTCCCTCACCCTCACCGTCCGCCGCGTAAGCGATGACGCTTCCCTTCTTGCCTATACCGAGACGATCTCGGATTCCGTCCTCTATGGCGGCCCATCGGGCGCGCGAGATCGAATCACTGATGAAGCCGTGAGCTTGGGTGCCACTGAACTGGCGCGGCAACTACCAGCAATTCTCGAAAACCGCAGCTGCAAATGATGATCATCCGTATCACAATTACTTAACAGGAGAGATTTCATGAAAAAGATTGGAAAAACCCTATTACTCGGCACCATATTGATGACTGGCGCCTGCGCCACGAGTAAAACATTTTGGAGCGGAAGTTCCGACGGCACCCGTGATACGTCTGCCTGCCTCGGCGCAAAAATGCTCGATGGCATGGAGGTCGCCCCGGCCTCCACTGCCAAAAGCGAACTCTGGGGCGAGAAGATGAAAAGCCTGATGCAAAGTGGCATCAAGAACGCACAGGAATGGATGGCGCGCAACAAGGCTCCCGTTTGCGAGGTGGAGCACCCCTTGGGCTTGATGCTCCTCACCGCCGAGATGTCGAACAAAAGCTCTCTCAGTTATGCCGAAGGCCTTTCCCATCTGACCAAGGCCCTGGATTTGAAAGTCCCCATGGAGAAGGAAATCGCCGAGTTGCAGAGGGCACTCTCCGGTATGTCGGATGGATCCCTGGCTAATATGCAGAAGGGCATCGATGTGGCCAAGCGGGTTGGAGATGACGCGGCCAAGATCAAGCAGAAACTCGATGAACTGGAAGAGAACGATCACTTGTCGGATGATGCACTTTCCGCGCTTGCTGATGCCGAAGCGTCCATGGAGAAAGGGGCCTATTTCATGTCCCAGATCGTTGCGGGATCGGGCTTAATGGGCCTGTGGTGGAGACAGGCAAGCACCAAAGACAAGCTGGAGCTGTTCGCGGGTTATCTCACTGCGGCCGAAAAGAAGAAGGCCAAGGAAGGAGAGCCTGAAATCGAGGACGTGATGCTTCGGCTCGTCAGCCTGGTGGACAGCGTCCGCAGTGTTGGTTCCACGGTTCAGTCAATCCCCGTGACGGAAATCCGTACCCGCAGTGTCACAGACGACAGTCAGGCCGTTCGTATCCGGGAACGGATCGAACAGAACGGTGCACCGGTGGCCAAAGCGGAAGTGAAAGAGCGGGTCGCCGCGATCAAGGAGCAATATGGCGCCTATTCCTTTGCTGCGGCGACCCAAAGCAACCCATAGAGGAAATTTTGAACCACCCGGGTCAACACCGTTTGAATATGAGAAATTCAATGAGAAACACTATCTATCTTTACTCTCTGATTTCTTTCGTCTGTATGGTATCCACTTTCCTGTTGATATCGATGATGCCAGCGGGTGCTGTATCTGTTCCTGTCATTGTGATGGCGGATGACTCCGACCCGAACAGTGTTGTACGCTCAAGCGATGTCTTCGACCGGGTGATCGAAGAGGTCAAGGCCAAAATGAAGGCCTATGATTTTCGTATTATCGGTGAGCAGGAACTGGTTGCGGAACTGCAGTGGAACGTCCGAGACCGCCGTCCCCGCAGTGAATTGGCTCAGACCATCGATGTTGCCTGTACATCCCAACAGGCCCGATTGTGCCCCCGTGCCCTCGTGGCTCTCAAAATCGTCGCTTCTGCGGAGGATCTGGGATTTGCCAAGAAGGGACGGATTGCCGTGCGCGGCAACATCCATGACGCCCAAACAAATCAGTTCCTCGGTGGTTGGGACGGCTATCACCTGGAATTCCCCATGCCGGCACAATGCGACCAATTATGCCTGGAACGGATGGTTGGTGATAAAGCTCGCGACATCGCAGCGTCGGTCGGTGACGTCCTGCGCCGGAGACTTGCCCGAGAAACTGAAGCCACAGCCGGGTTAGTGAACGAGTTTCGCTTTAACTTCCGAGACTTCGGCTTTGTCGAGCTGCGGGACATCACCCGGGAAATGGAAACAAATTTTAAGGGCTTCGTCGAGGTGCGGGGAACAAGCGGAGATGCCAACAGTTTCTATTACACCTATGCGACATCGGCGAGTGCGTATGAGGTCATGGGCTGGCTGCAGGAGACACTGACACTCAAAGGTCTGTCAGAAGATGATGTCTATATGGCCAATCCGTCCCAGACTGAAATCCGTGTGGAGCGGCTCAATTGACCTGGATGTTCCGACCCCACGAGACGCGCCCGTCACACCTTCAAGGTTGATGGTGGTCATTCAGAAGCAAGGTGCAGCCAAAGGGAACCCGTTCCGTTGCGCCTTGTCCCGACACCTATCCCGCATCTGCCTCTTACTGGTCCGAACCCAGTACAATCGTGAAGTCAGACTTTGTCGTGTCGTCAAACTCACCGGTGACAAAGACCTCAAACATCGATGGACGCGGATAGGACTGATAGATCCTCTCCCGTCCATCCGGCGCCAGGGTCATGGTCTTGGCAATGTCCGCAGGTTTCTCACCGGCACGGTGGTCAACCAGAAGCGTCACCACCTGATCGCTGCCGTTCGAGATCTCGATTGTCACGTTACAGAGAAGGGGGGCGTGCTTCTCGCTGTTGAACTTGATTGAGGAGGTTTTGCCCCACGACGTGTCGGTGGGAAGCTCCGTTCTCTTGCCGCCGATACAGTTCCCGCCTGATGCGTCGACGGAGCGTATCGCTTTGATCTGAACTTGCGCAAAAGCCGCCGGGACAGGAGAGCCAACAAGTTTCGCCCACATCTCTCCCGCGTCCTTGAACCCGAGATATCCAGTAACACCCGCAAACGCCGAACCAATGAAGGTAAGCACGGCGATTGTGGTCAATATACCCGCCTTTCTTGCTCCAATAGACCGAATAAGACTATCCAGATTTTTCACTATCCACATCATGACTGATCCATTTTTAATTTTGATGGGGGCATATGGAAATCCCAATCACAGGAGGGGAGGATGGATATAGATCAGCATATGGATCTTCGGGACGCAATAAAATTCAGTCTGACTTGGAATCAGCAATGCCAAAATCTGGAACATATTCTCTGTGAGACAGTTTAGACCGTTGTGGAAATAGTGTGTAAAATAGGGCGCGATCACAGACCCGCGCTGCCCTGTTGATCCCGCTTGATGGCCGCACGGATCGGTGCCGTTTCAATTTCACTTTTCGACTTCATCTAGTTAGCAAAAAGAAAGACAGCATAACCGATAAGCCCTATTGGATAATATCATCCGCCGAGAAATCTATATTTTGGTTGTCATCGCCAAATAAAGCTCCCTGCCAAGATGAATTCGGGCTGACCCGCGGCACGTCGACGGTCGGCTCACTCGGTCGGGGATCACCGGTTCGTGTCATCCATTCGATCTCATCGCCAGGCGTCGACCCCGGCGCCTCCAGCACAGACTCTGCTGCCGGCATCAAGCGTGTGTCGTCACTCTTCAGGTCAGTGGCACCACGGGCTACCAGATCGGCCTCGAACAGGCTCTGTTCATCGACGATCCGGGCAAAGCGAATGGCGTTTGCCGGACTGGTACCAGTTTCGCCGTAAGACAGAACCAGGATTAAATCATTACGTATGATGAAGGCTTCAGTATCAGGGTTTTCATCTGTACTTATTGTGCTGACTATGTCCAGAAAATCTGACGCACTTTGTAGCGATACAATCGCATCGCCATAGGCAAATTCGACCGTATCAAAACCATGCTTGGCACGGTCCTTGACGGTGAAATCCGTGATGATGTCGTTCCCCCCTTGGCGAAGATCAATCAGATCATATCCATGTCCGCTATGGATATCATTGTCGGCCGCTGTTCCACGAATGATGTCATCCCGGCTGGTTGCACTCAGATTCTCGATTTCTTCGATCCGCGCGCCAACGAGATTACCATTCCCGTCGACAAGACCGGTGTTGAGATCAATGATTGCATTCGGGTTTGCGATCGCCTTGGCTTTCAGTGTCAGCGTGTCACCCGTATCAAAGAAACTCCTCAGTATGCCAGCCTCTGCCTCTTCATGACCCCCGCCGGCATAGAGAACATGTTGGGACCGCGCGACAAAACGGTCGTTCCCATCCCCGCCGAACAGACTGTCTGCACCGCCACCACCCCGAAGGATGTCATTGCCCTCTCCGCCGAAAAGGGCATCGTTGCCGGCACCACCTTGCAGCGCATCACTCCCCAAACCACCATGGACGAAATCATCGCCCTTGTTGCCCTCCAAAGTATCGTCACCGTATTCTGCATACAGAATATCATCTCCCCCGCCACCGGAAAGCACGTCGTCCCCGACCCCGCCATTAAGCCAGTCATCCCCTTCGTCTCCAAGCAGGGTATCCTCGCCATCCCCTCCATGGATGACATCAGCGCCTTCCCCTCCCGCCAGAGAGTCAGATCCGTTACCTCCCAATAAGGTATCGTTCCCCTCTTCTCCGAAGAGAACATCCTGGCCCGAGCCACCGTCGAGCCAGTCCTCGCCCTCGCCACCGAACAGGACATCGTCGTTGGCCCCGCCACTTAAGGCGTCATCTCCAAGACCGCCGATGAGCAGGTCGTGACCATCGCCACCATAGAGACTGTCGTTCCCTTCATTACCCTGAAGTTCGTCATCTCCCGCATCGCCGGTAAGATGATCGTCCCCATCTCCCCCTTCCAACATGTCATCACCATCTCCTCCGCTGATCTCATCATGTCCACTCCCCCCCTTGATATGGTCAGGCGCCGTGGTGCCCATCAGCGTATTATTCCCTGTACCCTCCCTTGCTCCATCATCACTCGGTCCGATCGGAACAAGGCCGACCGGCGGGATGGGCGCAGGTATCGGGGACTGGGATGGCAGCGCACCATCCGTAATTGGTTCATCGATCGTGGTATCGGTTGGCGCCATTTCCCCTGTCTGAAGATCCATTTGACTACTGACACTTCTCGCGCCGGAGTCGGTGCTGGTGGAATGCGGTTTAAGCATCTCCCCACTGGTTTGGTATATGTCGTGGCTCGATGCGTCATACGCCACGTTGGTGAGAAGGACATCGGGATGGGTTGTTCCGCTGAAGTCGAATGGCAGAGGAGCGGGCTGGACTGTCTGAGACCCGGAAGTGGGCTGAGCATCGAGACCATCCAAATCGATTTCTCCACTGGAACCAAGCCCCAAGATTCCTTCCGAAATTGGAGCACCAGATAGATCCGGCGTATGCATCGAGCCATGTTCACGCCAGATATGCTCCTCATGATGCTGAGCAGAAATCAGATCAATGGATGCAGCCTTTGCTGCCGCAGCTGTAAAGAACAATGCCGCCGCCCCATTCAGCATCTGGATCAAATAGTCTACTGCCGATGTTTCGTGTTGCGATTGAGGCGTTTGGTCTTTCAAACGGGCGGAGGCGTATTCTGAATTATGGGGGCGGTCTGGACCCTGTTGACGCCGTTCCCGCGCCACCGTGTGTTCAAAAGCGACGAGAAGCGCGGTCAGGAGGAGGCCTACCGATGTGCGGTTGAAGTGTCGGAAATGCTGGGCGAGGAGGTCGCGGATTTCATCCTGTTTGACCTTGTCTGCCGCGGCCGTGGTGATCCGGGCAATCGTCTCGGCCAGGGTGTGGCCCGTATAGGTCAATGAAAGGAGTGGAAACTCTGCAACGACTTTGTTTTCGAGTCGCGCAAAATGGGCGATGGTATCACTGGTCTCTGGGCAGACGAAGATCACCCAGGGTTCGCCGTTTTCGGTCATCCCCCACTCAAGGTCCAGATCACCATAGATCTGTGCAACGATATACCGAATACGCAGAATATCGTTATACTCTGACTGTGCCCAATCCCGGGCACGGGATATTCCGGGTTCGACAATCTTGATCTGTGTCATTTGACTGACTTGACTCTCGTCCGCGGGACTTTCCCCTCATCTTTCGGGATTGGAGCCAGTTGCTTCTGGTCGATCAGGGCGTAAAGGCCAGGCTCCAGATGTTCGAGGATTGTCATGGCAAAGACATGGGGCGGTACATTCAGTTCATTGGCCCACTTCTCATAGAGACTTTGCGGTATCCGGCCGGCTCCGTTTTCCACATGGGAAACACCGGTGTGGAAGTCGAACCCCAGCCTTTTTGCCAATTCAACCTGGGTCAAATTCGCTTCTTCACGTTTTTGTTTGAGCCAGCGGCCGAGACCGCGTCGAAGTTCTTTCGTTTGATCCGTTGAAAGATCAATATTTTTTAACTGTCTGCCCATTGAGTCATCCCCGCTCCATTGACGGCTTCGGCTGAACCGCTGGCGTGCCCGGCTCATGACCCGGAGCAAAACCCGCAGAAATATGCCCCGCTCCTCCAAAGGGCGGTCGGCATACTCCCAGCGGTTCAT
The DNA here is from genome assembly GCA_964522525.1 of uncultured Alphaproteobacteria bacterium. Taxonomy (GTDB): domain Bacteria; phylum Pseudomonadota; class Alphaproteobacteria; order JAJFIK01; family JAJFIK01; genus CAYUYV01. The sequence goes on from CAZFWG010000062.1 coordinate 7,088, forward strand.
GTCCATTCCTTAAGCTGCCCCCGTCCCTCGCCAAACCTTGCGTCCTCAATAGGATCCCCACTCTTCCACCGGCCGTTTCCTTCCTCTTCCGTCGCGTTACGGAACAGTAATTACCAAATTCTGGTAATTGCTGATACGGACTTACCAGATTTTGGTCAAGCCGTTATAGCACGGCGGCGCCAAACGGCAAACATGCCGTTGAAGCAGGCAAGTTGGCCCGTTGCCAGAACGATAGTGACGGACAACGGCCATGCCAGGACCGAACGAAACCTGAGGCTCTGGATCACCGTCTGACACAGTGAAGAAGGACATAGCATGACATCGACGCCCACATCCGAACTCATTGAGCATGCCCAGGGATCGGATCACAACCAACTGGATGACGCTCCACTCGGAAAGCCTGGTCCCTGCCCCAAGACCGGCGCGGCGGTCTGTCTGTGTAAAGATGAGGAAGAGGATATCGAAGGAGATGGCGCCGACGTCCATGTGGAAACAACGGGTTCTGCGGATACCCATGCATCCTTTCATGCAGCACACGCCATGCATGGCCACGGTGCCCCATCCCATATCCACACCCATGCGGGCCAGGCCAGTCCGGACGGCGCCGCCAATGCCGTCAAGGCGAACGAACACGCAGCTCTTTTAGGCGAAGGTGGCACGGTCGATGCGCTCTATTCAATGACCGGGTCCGCTCTCGAAAGGGCTGCGGGCGACGGTGCCACTGTTGTGACCGCCCGGTCGGAAATCACTGGCGCGCTGGATTGGGGCAATCCGGACCATTGGGAAGGTGGTGAAATCCCTGGGGCGAATGCGCTCGTGCGTATCCCGGCGGGTGTCACGATGACTTATTCGGAGCAGTCTGATGTTCCTCTGTTCAGCGTTTTCGTCCAAGGCGAACTTCACTTTGACACCGCGCAGTCAACCATGATGGTCGTCGATACGATCTTCACGGATGCGGGCAGCACCTTGACAATCGGTGATGAATCCAATGCCGCCACGGCGGAGATCGTCATTCGTGCAGACACCCAACCGGTTGACCAGCGTGATTGGGATCCCGGACAGTTTTCCAAGGGCATCATGACCCATGGGAGCGTGCGGGTCTTTGGAGAAGAAAAGACCTCGAAACTCGCCCTCGCGGAAGACGCGCGGGCCGGGGACGCCGTACTGACCTTCAATGGTGACGCCGAGGGTTGGCAGGTCGGCGACAAGCTTGTCCTCGCCGGAACCTACACCAATCCCAATGGGTCCCATACCGACAATACGCGCTTCCATGACGAAGAGTTGGAGATCACCGCCATCACCACGGCGAACGGCCAGACAATCATTGAGTTTGAGAATCTGACCACGGGGGAAACGACCCTCCAGTTCGACCACACAAGACCCCAAAGTGAGGACGGCACGTTTGAGACATCCGAACTGTCACTCTATGCGGCAAATCTCAGTCGGTCCGTGACCATCCGTTCGGAAGCAGGTGAAAGCAGCCTGGCTCAGAATGGCGGCGACGTGCATACCCGCGGACACGTCATGTTCATGCACAATCCCGATGTGAAGGTGCACCATGCCGGCTTCGAGGATCTCGGCCGCTCCGACAAGGAGGAATTGGCGGACAGTCAGGACAATGCGAAGGGCCGCTATGCCCTCCATTTCCATCGCACGGGTGCGGAGGATATCATGGGAACGCCCGCCGAGGCCATGGGTGTCACCGTTGAGGGATCTCCCGGCTGGGGGATTGTCCACCACCAGAGCCATTTGAACATCATCGACAGCGTCGTGTTCGAGACCGTCGGATCGGGTATTGTCGCGGAAGCCGGTGACGAGATCGGTCTGTGGCGTGATAATTTCGTACTCAAAGTCACCGGCTCACAGATCGGTGCGGGCGACAGCAACGGGAAACTTGATTTTTGGCAACCCGGACAGCTCAACGCGACGTCAAACCCCGACAATTTGAACCTGAAGTCCTCCAGCACAACGGAGTTCGACTTCGGCCGAGCCGAAGCCTATTGGGTCCAAGGCGCGGGCCAGATCCGCATGGAGAATAACGCAGCGGCCAGTGCCCCAACGGCCGTTACCTTCTTTGCGGACAGCTGGGAACTCGCGAACAAGGATGCCAAGACGGTGGCGGTCGGCAATCTGCGCTACCGGGAGGAAGACGGAACGATTGTCGAGACAGATGCCTATCGGGCACTGATCGATGCAGGGTATACGGACACAGATCGCCTCGCCGTCGGCGCGGCACCTCCGAAAGGTGTCGAAGGCTTCGAGGCCTCCAATGTGGACAACGGTTTGGTTTTCTGGCTGGTCCAGCGCAACCCTGATGGGGACGACGACCTCAATCCAATATTCGTGACGGGCGATACGGGCATCATGTCACATGATGCACGCTCCACCATCAGTGACGTGACGTTATGGGGCATCAACGCCAATGGCGTTCTTCTCCAGGACAGCAGCCAAATTGATTTGAACGACTTTCTCATCGTCGGTGCCGAGGGTGCGCCGACGGCGCGCGAGACCGATGCGTCGACCCTGGATGATGTGATGGGCGTCGGTGTTGGCCTGACAACCACGACAACGGATGTGGCCATCAATGGCTTGCGGGTGGAAGGCCTTGCCGATGCGGCCGCGGAGATTTCATTCGGCCCCGATCCCTTGACCGATCTCATGGCCGGGACCGACGGCCAAGACGTCCTGCTCCATGAGTCGAAATCACCTGGTGACCCCGGTGCTTTTGTCGATGGTGGTGCCGGCGATGACGCGCTCTTCACGCGCTACGGCAATGACATCCTGTTGGGCGGTGAAGGCGACGACGTGCTGCGCGCCAGTGAAACAAACAGCCGGAACAAGCAGCGTGAAATCGATATGGACACGGTCGATCGGGATATCCTGATCGGTGGCGCCGGCGACGATGTGTTGATTGTGAACGGTGCGGACACCTGGGTCGATCTCATCCTCGGCGGAACCGGCTATGACACGCTCCAACTTGCCGGTGGCGGGATCTATGGTGGTGTCTTCAACCGGTTCAGCGCCTACGAACAATCCATTGAAGCCATCGGTGGTCAACTCGGGGATCCTTTCCTGAAAGTCACCGGTACCGAGACAGCGGACCATATCGACTTTCGTGGCGCCGTCCTCCGGGCCCTCGATACCTTCGACCTTCTTGGTGGTGATGACCTCTATTTCGGGGCCGATCAGGACGAAGGTGTCTTCGGCCAGCAAGGTCATGACTTTCTCTCCGGCGAAGGCGGCAATGACGATCTGAGGGGGGATGAAGGCAATGATGTCTTGCGCGGTGGATCCGGCTATAACCGGCTCACCGGAGGTGACGGCTTCGATGTCTTCCAAGTCGGAGAGAGCGGAACACAGCTGCTTCTTGACTTCACCGCAAGTGAAGACCGGATCACGATTGCGGCCGATGGTGTGGAAAGCACTGCTGATCTGATCACACGGGTGATCACGTGGAACCCGGATGATACCAAGCGCGATTTCGAAAGCTCCGCCCGCAACAATGAGGAGGCGCTGTTCGTCACATGGGGGGACCATGCGGCACCGGAGGACGGCAGTTTCCTGCGCCCTAGCGATTTCACGGGCACGGGTTTCGTCGTTAGAGGCGTGAGCGACCTTCAGTCGATCACGGATCGGATCGATTTTACCGAAACACTCTACACGCCCACCGCGGACTTCACCCACCCTGTCGCCGTACCTCAATTGCCGGATGGCCTCACCGCAGATGACCTGGCACCTGGCCTCGATCCCCGGCGGCTTGTCGATGACATGTCTGGCCCCACCAGTGCCGCCGATCTCGGCATTGATATTGGAGACCGCGTGGCCGTGGAATCACAAGACCGTCCCCTTGCGGGGTCCGGGTCCATGCATACTTCGCTCGACATCTTCAACCGGAGCAATGACGCCGTTTATGTGCGTGGGACGGACGAAAACAATATGGTTTTCGGCTCCCATCATAACGACATCATCGAGGGTGGTGATGGCGACGATTATCTCAACGCCGTGCTTGGCACCGATATCGTGTTTGGCGGTGCGGGGGATGACGTCCTCAGCTTCGAGATCAACAAGAACGGCCGCCAGGAAAATGCCAGAGAAGTGGATTTTCCGGACCTGGCCTATGGGGGAAGCGGCTATGACGTGATCTCCGGAAGCAATTTGGGCCTTGACCGGTTCTCCCGAGCGGAGAACAGCATTGAAGGTATCTGGGCCAACGCAATTCTGGGATCGAACTATAAAGGTCAAGACGATAATGCCCTGGATTTCCGAGGCGTGGATATCCGGAAGGCCGGAGGCCTCGCCCTCGCCGGTGTTGACCAGGATGTCGCGATTGACGGGCGAACCGGTGACGACACGATCTATGGCAACCACAACAACAATGAAATCATCGGTGGCATGGGTGACGACTTCCTCTCGGGCGAAGAGGGTGTCGACACGATCGATGGTGGACAGGGTGCGGATATCCTGCGCGGTGGATCCGGCATGAACACCCTTACCGGAGGCGGCGGTGGGGATATCTTCGAGATCGGTGCAGGCGAAATCACCACGATCGAGGATTTCCGTCCCGGTGAAGACATCCTTCGGTCGCTTTCCGAGATCGCGTCCGTGTCCGAGATCGTCACGCCAGCACAAAAAAGAAACCAGGCTGACGATGTCACGACCGAGATAACTTTTGAGAACGGATCCGTGCTCTATCTGCAAGGGGTCAGTGCCGCGGCGTTCAACGCTTCTTCCGTGGAAATTATCTCTCGCTTTGAGGATCCGATTGAAGCCACGGATTGGGTAGCAATTGACGATCCTGCATTGCGGGGAGAACGGTTCATCCGCTCAGAAACCTCAAACTCGCCGATGCCCGGCGATGGGCAGAGCGGTGGCCATGGCGGTTTTCCGCACGAGGATCCAACCGAAAATGATCCGGCAATGCGCGAGGATGCTGCCGATAACGAAAATGGCAACATGGAAAGCGGCAACACGGCAAACCAGGAGGATCAGGACGACATGCTCCCCAATCAGGATGCAGAGACCATTGATGAGGGCAATTCGAGTGACGGGGATGTCAGCATGCCACCGTCGCCGGACGGCACAAGTGCTTATGCTCGCATCTACCTGGCTGATGCCGATACGGATGAAATCCTTGTGGAGCTGACCCCCGATGCCACCGTTCCCCAGGATATGGTCACCGGGCGCAACCTGACCATCTTCACCGAGGTCCTTGGTGGAGACAGCCCCGGTAGCGTGACCATGGATCTGAATGACGGGGTAAGAAGCGCTACGGAAAATGTCGAACCCTTCGCGCTTTTCGGAGACAGAAACGGGGATTTCAGATCTGGTGATGGTCTTGCCAGAGGTACCCATCGTCTTGAGCTCAACTATTACAGTGAAAGAGGGGGGAACGGCACATTGCTCCATAGCCAGACCATCGATTTCACACTGGGGACAGCTTCTGCCGATAGCAGTGGACCGCAAGAGATGCCGCCGGAGAACACCGCACCCGAAACAGAGGACCCTGTGGACGAGCCGGAGGAGATCCAACCGCCCATGGGCGAGGAACAGCCGACGGAGCCCCTCCCCGACACACCCGTGGACGCCAGTCCCCCCATGGACAATCCGCCTGCCATGCAAGGCAATGGGGATGACTTCAAGTTCCTTGGACAGTTCCAGCGGATTGCCGTCAGTGCCGATGGTCAGGCGGACAAGGACGATGTGGGCGCGACGCCCGCGAGCCTTGCGATGCTGGCCCATGCAGGTTTCGAGGACACGTTGGTCCACTATCATGTCAACAGTCAGGTATGGGGCAAGCCGGAAGGTAATGCCGACATGATCGAGAGCGCCCTCGGCAGCGCCGCGCTGATGGGATTTGATGCGGATCTCTTCTTCAGTGCCGTCACTGATTATAACGCCGCTGGCCAGAACCCTGACAATGCCACGTCCCGTCATCTGGCGGAACAGATCAATGCGTCCTCTGCGGATAACCAGCTTCTCATCGTAGCCGCCGGTCCCTATGAGGCCATCCATCAGGCCGCCAGCCTGGCGGATCCCGCGAAACTGGCCTTCGTCACCGTGCTCAGTCACTCCTCCGTCAATGACCGGAATGATGGGCCGAACAATGGTAGCGGGCCATGGAACACGAGGGCCGATCTTGAGCGCGATTTCGGGATTGAGGTCATCGATATCAAGGATCAGAACAAATATTTCAGTACCGGGAAAAGCTTTGAACCCTGGGAAGCGTGGCTCGAGAACACCGACGATCCCAATCTCGCTTATGTCTATGAGCGGATGCAGGTTTCAGGAAAAGCCGACATCTCCGATGCGGGCATGGTCTTCTACGCGATCACCGGTCAGGAAAGGGCAACACGGGAAGAGCTGCAGACCTTTTTCGAAACCGAATTCGATCCTTCTGATCCGGGCCAAGGAGGCGGTGACGACCCGGTCAGTCCGCCGGAAACACCAGGTGCCGACGATCCTTCCGATGGCGATGACCTTCTGATCGGTACGGATGGTGACGACAAATTGAACGGCGGTGACGGAGACGATGTCCTGTTCGGTGGCGAGGGCGAGGATCGCCTGATTGGCGGCGACGGGGACGACCTTCTCGTCATCGGTCAGGGTGACATCATCGCTAAGGGGGGCAAAGGCACCGACACGATCGGTTTCAGCGACGCCGGGGACTACACGATTATCCAGCGGGGCACGAACAAATTTGAGATCATCGGCCCCGATGGCGAGGCGATCGCCGTCCGTGGCGGTGTCGAGCAGGTTCTGGTCAATGGCGAGGTTCGCGACCTCGACGGCGACATGACCTTGACGGTTTTCGACGAGGATGTGCTGATACCGGAGGATTTCTCAGCCTGAAGGCCCATTCGCCCCCAGCCTATGCCGGTTCCGTCAATGGAGCCGGCATAGGTCAGATGATCAGCACGACGCAGAACTACCCCGTGCCTGACGTCAGGAACGCATTCTAGCGGACCCAGAGTTCCACCCGCCGGTTGCGGGCCCGCTCATGGGAGACGGTGTTGCAGGCCGCTGGCATTTCCTCGCCGAAACCCAGAACATGGTTCGGTGTGATGCCCTTCTGCTCCAGGAGACGCGCGACAACCTGGGCGCGGCGTTCGGCCAATTCGAGATTATGCTGATAGGCGCCGGACGAATCCGCAAAGCCCATCACATAGACCTCCAATCCGTTATCAACCGCTTCCTTCAGCACGGGGATTGACCGTTGCAGGCGGTCGGCGGACTCCGTCGTCACGGTCGCGCCATCTTCGTCAAACCGCATGATCGACGACAGCTTCCGCGCGCTCTCCGTAACACGCAGATAGGTGCGATAGACCTCGCCGACCTTGAAGCTCAAGCCGCCGGCCCGCTCCCATTCGACAATGTATTGGGAGTTGACGTCGGACAATTCCACTTCGCTGTCGGTAAAGCCTACCTCTTCCACGAGGCTCTGGCCATCCGATGACATGGCATACTGAACAAAGGCTTCGGCGGTGGGATTGGAACCCTCCGCGACGACCACGCGTGAGAGCGCATAGTCGCCGGTCTTGATGGCAAATTGCGTCGGGCTGTAGGCGGGACCACAGCCCCGGATCTGCAGGCTCCGCAAATCGGACCCTTCACTGAAAAGGGCGGCCGTACTGACGATGCCGATCTTGTCCGGGTCGCTGTGCAGACCTGTCGAAATCTTCTCAAGCGCATCCGCCGGTGTCAGATTGTCGGCGCGGATGCTGATATATGTCTTCCGTCCCTCCATCAATTCGTTGGCCTCTTCAAGGCTCAAAAAGGACCGAATCTTATCGGCCTTGGGAACGACGAGGGCAATCCCGAAGCGGGCAATCGGCATGCCCCGGGTCTGAGAGGAATCATAGGTGGGCACAACAGAGAGACGGACATCCGCCCGTTGCCGCCGCTCGGCCGGGATCACTTCCACATAGTTGACATTGCTGGCGCCGGGGCTTGCCACGACAAGCGCCGCCTCTCCCGGTGCGCCAAGACTGCGCCAGGTCAGATCCTGCCCACCGTCCTTCAGAATGAAGCCTTCCAGCAGGGCCGGCACGAGCGAAAGGGCCAAATCGGGCGGCGCGGCAACCGTCAGGGCACGCCCGCCCCCGGTCTCTGTCGCATTCTGAGCCAGGGCCCCTGTCGCCAGGATGGCCGTCAGGCTTGTGATGGTCAGCAATGTACGGATCATTTTCTTGCCTCCAGCACGCTCAAGCGATGGCCGGCCTCGGGCTCGCTCCACCGTTCTTGCGCCAGTTTGTAAATCTCAATGGCCAGAGCCCGCCCGCCCTCGCCGAAGGACCCGGCTTCCGGATTGACATTGGGATCCAGGAAGGATGCCGCGCGCCGCGCCGCATCCGGTGAATGGCACACCGCTTCGGCAAAGGCGGTCCGGGCACCGTTGGCGTCGCCCATGAACATGCGTCGCCGGCCCTCGCGCAGGCTCGTTTCCAGATTACGATTGAAAAGCTCCGCAGACCATGCATCGCCCCGGGCGGGCGTCGCCGGCTTGCCCTGGCAAAGCGTGCCGTCATCGACCGGCGCGTCGGATACCGTCTCCGCCGGGACCGTTTCTTTGCCCCATGCGCCATCACCCTCTTGCCCGGCCGCAGTGGACGCCAGCTTTTCTTCCGGGCTGCCCGCCTGCCCGTTCGTCTCTCCCCCAAACATGGTGAAGCCGACCACAGCCGCGACGACCGCAAGACCAAGAGGAATGAAAAGCAGGGCCTTGTTGAAGCCCATTGACGATGCGGAGGCGCTCCGCCTGCCGGCAAGCTTGTGGGCATCATGGGGGTTCAGCGACCGCCAGACCAGGACATCGGAAAGATCATAACCCGGAATGGTGATGGTAACCTGGTTTCCAGGTGACAACTGTGCCGCCGCTTTCTTTGAGATTTCAAGCAGCAGCCGACGCGCGCCGTCCTTGCGCAGCGTGACGGGCAATTCCGATTTTCTGTCCACCCAGCCGGTATCGGTCAGCCACTTGTTCTTGCGGCTGACGGAAATCGTCATGACGCGCGCGCCCTTGGGAAGGCCTCTCACTTCAAGGATGGCGCCAGGCCCGGAAGCCTGGCCGGGCAGCTGCTTGATATAGCGTTCCCGCTTCTCTTCGACATTCCCGGTCTCGCTCACCGCTTCTCTCCCGTCGCCTCAGAACCCGCCCCGTCCGGGCCGCTGTCCCAGCGCACCTCGAACCGCCCCGTATCCTGCCAATAGGCCTCGCCGCGCGGCAGTGTGCACAAACGCAGCTCAATATCGTCCTTGGCCAGCTTCTTGCCGGTCTCCGCATCGACGGCGGAGACCAGTTCGAGAGACTCGCCGCTCATGGAATAGGAGTTGCGCGCTTCATCGTTGATCATGCGCCGCAACGTGACCCGCAGGCGCCGCGGCGGGCCGGCGGACTGCCGCCCCGTCACGCGCAAATGGTAGATCTGGTCGGGCCGCACATGGGACAGGAACGCCGCGCGACCGATATAGGTGTCAGAGGTCACATCGACGGTCACTTCCCGATCATCCGGTTTCAGAAGAATGTCCCCGGCGGTGAAGGGTTTGGCATCACCGGCCATCCGGCCCCAATGATTGTTGACGCGAAACGGTTCGTTCAGTGAACCGCGTACCCGCCAACCGGTGATCATGCCGTTGGTCATGCCCTGATAGATGGCGGCACCGAGCGCCGTCACGAGCTTGGCGTCTGGGATACAGCCGTCCCGGGTCAGCGGCAGCCACTCCCCGGCATAGTAGCCCCGCATGGAGAGCACCCGATTGGGCGTCAGGGGAAGGCGGTATTCCAGCAGGGTCCGAACTTCCGGCAGCTCGGAAGGCTTACCCGTCAGCATCACCAGATCGCAATCGAAAATCGCGCAATAGCGGGCGAAGGTGTTGGCCAGATCGCTGAACCACGCCCGGATGGTATTGCGGGCCACGTCCGGATCGACCTTGATCGGCGCCTCGAATTCGATCACCGGCTTCTTGAGCCCGAAGGCGGCCGCCAGCTTGTTGAGCTTGGCGATCTGATCCGGTGAGGCGCCCGCGTCTTTCGGGCTGATGGGATCGATCATGGCCGGGCGGTCGGCCTCATGGGCCGTGATGAATTCCGACAGCCAGGCGTGAACGATGGGAATGAGAACCGTCCGTGTAATGACAGACCATTGGGCCCGTTCCGCCTCACGCAAAGCCTTGGCGAAAAACATCTGCTCGAACGCTTCGCGTGCGCTTTGATCATCGGCAAATTTGGCGCCGAGGGCTGGAAGGAGGACGCATTCGATCAGGTCCTTGACCAGCCGGTCCCCGGCAATGCCGTGGGAGTCCTTGAACAGGAGCGTGGCCCGCAAATCGACACCGACGCCGTCCTGCTCGTCGACATATTCCAGGATTGACGTGTCCGTCGTACCGCCGCCGATATCGATGGTCATGACACGGACGGTGGCGCGTTCTCCATCCGTGCGGCCGTAAAGGCTGATCCAGTTGCGACCATAGTCACGCATATGGTGCACTTCGGAATAAATCAGGACCAGTTGGGGCGCCACCGCCTCATCGAGATCGAGCTTGACCTGGGGCGCGACCCCCGAGGACAGCTTTTCAACCGCTTCAGCCTCGCGGGAGGCCACAAAAATGTCGCGGGCGCCCTTCCATCGGGATTCATAGGCGCGGACTTCACTTTCGGTCCAGCCGGCGGGATAGGTCAGAAGGATGTCACCGAGACGGCGGGGCAGGAACGGTCTGTTGCCCTCGCGCCAACGCTCCGACTGGATCTGGGCATGGGCCCGTTCGAGGATTGCCAGCGCCACCCAGGTCAACGCCTCGGAGCGGGCATGGTTGGCGGCCTCCTCCTCAAGATCAAGCTTCGCGTCCGGATCTTTAGGGTCCGCTTCGGGATGCCAGATCGCGCCTGCGCGGGGCATGAAGCGCATAAGCTCGCCATTGAGTGGCGTCAGGCGCCGGCTGCTTCCCTGGGAGGAACGCCAGGGCTGCTGATGCATGGTCCAGACCGTCGAGCCTTCCGTACCTGTTGCTTCCGTCTCCCAGATATAGCGTTTGGGCGAGGACAGGAACGACAGTCCGCCCTGCTCCACATTGACGGCGGACAGGCGGGTGCGCGCGGCCGATCCGATCAGGGCCGGCGACAATTCCCGGAACAGATGGGGAGCCTTGTAGGTGTGGGATGCCTCTTTTTTCTTGCGTCCCATGCCGAAGCTGAAAAACGACCGGGGCCGTTCCTCGACCTTGGGCGTCCATTTCATCACGGGATTGTTCTTGAAGACGGGCTCGAGGAGCATGAACCAGGAATCCGGTATCGCGCTCGACAAATCGACCTGCATGTAGTCAAGGTCACCGCTGTCCCATTCCGGCCCCGGAAAGAAGATCGGCCGGCAGACGGAAGCAAAACCCTGACTGTCCGCGATCCGTTCGACGGCCAGCACGACCGTCCGTGTATTGCCGAAATCCACCACAAGATCGACCGGGATCGCGTCGCCCGCGGGTTCACGCCATTCCACCTCGACGACAAGCTCGGGGAAATCACCCTCAAGATCAAGCGCCCCGTTGAGCGTGAACCGGGAGGCCTCTCCCAGCGACATCTCATCACGGGCCGCATAGGGCAGACGATTGTCCTGGCGGATTTCGATCTCTTCCGAATCCTCGCTGGCACAGACCGTGTAGCCCCGGTCCTCCTCGCCCATCGTCGTGTCGACGGACACCCAGACACCGTAGACCTGCCGCTCAATCACGCCGTCGCGAATGAGCTTCTTGCCCACACGGGTGCGGATCCAGGGGGCATCGTCGAGGCTGCGCCACTCATCGGTCCGCGCACGACGCATCAGGTTCTTTACGGGGCTGGCATCCGTCCCTTTCCAACGCACGCTTTCGGGCGCCGGTCCTTCAAGGTCACTGTCCCAGGTCAGCGCCAGAAAGCCCGTATGGTGGCCGCTATTGGCAAAAAGGGACAAGAAGTGGACTACCGTACTCATACCGTCGCTTCCCGGAACAATCGTTCGATTTCATCGTCGCCGGGCTGGCGCACCCACGTGGCGCCACTGTCGGCGGTGTCGGCAAGCGCATTGATCATCGGGGCCAGGACCACCTGGTAATGCATGGTCTCCTGGTGATCGCGGGCGCCGTCCGTCCATTCGTCCAGAATGTTCTGCAGAACTTCAGGACGCATATCGAATTCCCGCCGCGGCGCGCGGTCCCACGCGAACAGCGCCTGGCTCAGCCTGACGGCGGCGTAGCGACGGGCATGGCGGATATCCCGGCTCGTTTCCAAATGGCCGAATTCCCGGCACAGCCAGTTGGCACAACTGTCGCCGTCAAAACCGTCGAGCATGCCTTTCACGACAATGCGGCGGTGGGCATCCTCGAAATCGAGGGCCGAGAAGAGAGCCGTGAGACGCGATCCGGAGGCCCACCCGCTCAGCTGCTGGTTGACCCAATCCAAGGCCCGAGCATGGTCCTCCCCCAGGCTGCGGGGCAGAGGCTCAAAATCTTCCGGACGGAAACTGAAGGCCTCCCGCAACAGGGCGCTCATGGCCATGACGGATTCCCGGCGTTCCGCACGGGCCGACGGCGCGGAACAGTAATCCGCAATCGCCTCACACAACGCCATGAAGGCGTCCCGGTGGGATTCATCGCTTGGCGGCAGGGCCTGGGAAATCAGATCGAGAGGCTTCGGGCGTGTGCGATCCGGGATCTGCTTGTGGGCCAGCTCAACATAGTTGCTCAGCTTATTGTTGAGCGATTTGTCGAAGAGCTTGTCCTTCGCGGCCGCAGGCCTGGAGTCCTGGGCGGACTGGGGCCACCCCGTCTCACCGAGATCGCCGATCCACGTGGCCGGCACGATCTCGGGCGCCGGCAGGGTGGTCCCACTCTGCCGTTCCACCTGGTTCCAGACCGCCGTTATCTGGTCCGCCAGACTGTCCTGGTCCGGACCCACCGGATGGGAAATGACAAGCGGTGTATGGGAATGGGCGAGCACCCTCGCGCATCGTTCCGCAGGAATGGGATCCCCATCCGGGGGTGCCAGGAAACAAACCGCGACGCCCGCGCCATCGGCCGCCAGGAGCCGCGAGAACATCATGGCTTTGCCACAACGCAGGATGTCCTCAAGCGTGAATTCCGAGGCTTCGTCCGGCAACGATCCGAGCGGCGGTGCCCCGACAAGGTGCCCCTTCGGTCCATCAATGCGCAGTTCGCCATGGGCCGGCAGGTTCACATGGGCAATCAGCCCCCCAAGGATGGCCGCCTGTGCCGTGGTCTTGATGCGACGGGGCCCCGTGGATTTGGGGGATTTGTCGAGCTCGATGGAAATCACGCGCTCGCCCCGGTGAACGACCAAAGGCGTGTCGAGATTTTTCGCCTGCTTCTTCTGCGCCGTCCGTGCGGCTTTGGAGAACGCGAAACTCGATTCAAGCAGAACGTCGAGAGCGGCTTTGGACATCTGCACCTGCTTGGAGCGGACGTCACCGACAAGCTCAAGCAGACCGGAGGCCGTGGCAAAGAACTCACTGATCTCCGAATCGCTTTCCCAGAAAAGGGATTCAGCAAATCTCCGCGCATTCTCGATGCTTGACGTGAGCTGGGCATTCCCAACCATTCTTTGGAAGATCACCGAGCGCCAACCGCCACCGGGCACGAAGCCCTCAAAGCGCTTCACCTCCAGCATGCTGACGTCTTCAAGCGCACTGAAGATGTCATGGACAAAAGCCGTTGCATCCGCCACCGGCCCGTCGGCTGTGGCGGGGACCTCGTCCAGCCTGGTCAGGACATAGTCAGGAGTGATCGTCCGCTGCTCGACATCGGAACGTCGGGCCAGGGCATAGCCCACGGCCAGGGCTCGGAGGAGCCCGCGCTGGGTCAAAAGCGTTACATCGAATGATCCGACCTTGGCGTTGTCATTCGCTTCCCTGCTGTCGGTGTCCATGCTGATGGCGATGGCCCGAGCCGACAGGGATTCCACCGGCAAGGGCGGGAGGTCACACATCCGGGTCAGCAGGCGCAAGGACAGGGTATCGGACGGAGACCACAGCACGGCTTTGCGCTGATCTTCGAAATCGCGAAACTCGTGCATGGCATAGAGCGTGGCCAACCAGTCAGACGGCAGTGTCTGGTTGCCGGATCGGCGATGTCCGTATCGCCAATACCATTCTGTGAGCTGCCCCAAGAGCCCCATAAGCCGCACACCCCCGTTCGACTACGCAATATTAGACAAAAAATGTATATCTGCAGCCAGTGGTCCCCAACGGGCGCATACCATATAGCGCCTGCGCCAACCTTTGCAATTGGACCTTAAAGGGGTAGAGGTCGATTCGCCCCCCACGCCATACCGTGTTCAGGTGTGTCATTGACCGTGCATGGTGGGACACTACCCGTTTAGCGATGGCCCGCCTTGGGCGCCCCTTGGCAAAGAGCGTTGCTTTGCTGTCTCGGCGGGAGGTCCGTGGGGACCCCACCCTTTCGTGAACACGACAAGGCCTCTGCCCGCTGCACGCCCGCCTCGAGGGTTGTTCCGTCGACAGCTTGCGCGCTCAAAACCGCGCCTTAGAACCTCAGGCCTTGGTATTAGGAGGCAAGCTGATCATGCGCCGGATTTCCTTGGTGCGGAAGCCGATGATGTGCGGAGATTTGACATCCGGAATCGCGGCGGCCTCGAAAAGTTCCGTGACCACCCCATCAAACTGGATCCAGTGCTCCCGGTCCCCTGTCTTGAGATTGATGATGTTGAGCGCGCATTTGGGCGCGGTCGAACGCTCGGACAACACATCGTCGAGGGGCAGGCCCTGGAAGGTCTGGGCGCCGCGCGGCAGACTCGTCGTGATGATGGCATGGTCGCCGTGGAAGACGCAGCCGCGCAGGAAACCGGGGCAGAAGGCGACCGGGACGAAGCGGCCCTCATCGAGATCGCAATATCCGAATTGTCCGGTTCCCGCTTCACAGACCCACAGCTTGCCCTGGTGCCAACGGGGTGAATGGGGCATGGACAAGCCGCTGACCACGGTCTCGCCATCGGGAACGTGGATGACCTCCCCGCCCTTGACGCGGTTGTCCCGCCAGGCCTCCGGGCTGTCCGTGCGGGAAGTGACGGTGACGTAAGTGGGGTCGCCCTCGTCATTCAACGCCAATCCATTGAGATGACACCGATCTTCAGCCGCTAGTCGTGAAATGAAGGGCGGTGTCCAGGCGACGTCGAAGCTGAAATCCGTACTCAGACTGGCGACACAGGAAAACAATGTGTTAGCGAAATAGAGCTTGCCGTCCGGGGCGATCTGGATGTCGTGGGCATCGACATCACCGGTGATATAGGCTTGGCGCGGCGTATAAAGAGCATCGGCCTCGCCATAGGTCTCCCCCGCCTCCAGCACGTTGCGGAATCGCCAGATCTGATAGGCCGATGCGATGAAAAGATCCTTGCCGTGAGTCGCCATGCCCATGCAGCGTTCGATGGTGCGCTCCACGATCGACAGCTTGCCATTACTCTGCAGACCGAACATGAAGACCTTGCCGGTCTGGTAGCTGGTGACGGCAAGGGAGAGACGCTCGTCATGGAGCCAATCCGTGCACTGACGTGATGCGGTGATCTGAAGGCTGTTGGCTGGGCTTGTGGTCATGGCGATCCGATCCAAATTTGTCCCGCGTCAGATGATTGAGGGCGTGAGGCCCCGAAGGGAGCCCTTCCGTTCATGTGAGACGTGAACGTGGCGTACAAAAGGCGGGAGCGTCAAACGGCTGTGATTGCTCGGCCCCGTCAGATTGGGCTCTCCTGACGGGCCGCCTGCCTGGTCTGGGGCGCCCGGTTCTGTTCGATCAAGGCATTGAAGACCACGCAAATCCGCGTTCCCTCGCCCTGGAAGGGATGGGTGTAGTGGCGCAGATAGGAAGGGAAAATCAAAAGGCTCCCTGGCTTGGGAATGACCCGGCAATGGGAGCGCGCGCGTCCCTTGAGAAAGGTGCATTCCTGGGCGTCGAGGGGCGTGATGAAGTCGATGCACCCTTCCGGTTCCGGCCGCTCCGGGACCGTGACGTAGTAGACGCCGGAGACGGTCGAACCGGCATGCAAGTGAGGGGTCTGATAGTCGCTGGCGCGGGTATGGGCCACCCAGCCTTGAAGCCGCGTGCGGCTGACGGTTGCGGCAACGCCCAGATCGTCGAGATAGCGATCGAGGCCTGTGCGGACGAGTCGAACGACCTCTTCTACCTCCGGTGTTTTGCTTTCAAAGAATGTCCCCGCGGAGTAGTACCCGCCCTGATGAGCGCGAAAAGCATCATCGGAAGTGTCGGATGCCGCCATGGTTCCGATGCGGGCCTGAAGCCGCCTGTTGAGATCCGCACCACCGGCATTCTCATCGAGATAGATGGGCGTGGAAAAGATGGGCGTGGTCGTGCCGGGCATTGGGTGCCTTTCATTCATCACGCTGTGCGGTATCGTTGAGCGGGCGATCCCCTCACTCCCGTCTGCCGTGTGCTCAATCGGCCAGTTTTATCCTGTCGCTCCCGGCTCCCCATAAGGGCGGGCTCTTTCGCCCTTGAGTGCTCGTTTCGCAATGAAATTACGAACATTTATAGCACTTGGGGACTGGCATATCGGATCCTGCGATGTAATTTCCAGACCGCAAATCATGGGTAGCGGGTGAACCGGCCAAGCCTGAAAAATCCGTAATAAAATAATCCGCGTGCGTGGCAAAGGACTGCACACTCGGGCCTTTTTCCTGGACCAAGTTAGCATCGCGACGGCTTTCCTGTCGCGCAGGTAACCTTAGGAGTACGGACATGGATGTCAATTTGGCATCGCTCAACGGAACGAACGGCTTTGTTGTCAACGGCATCGACGGGGGCGATCGCCTCGGCCACTCGGTTTCGAGCGCCGGCGACATCAATGGCGACGGGTTTGATGATCTGATCATCGGCGCCTATGACGCCCAAGTGAACGGCGAACTCTATTCCGGCGAGAGCTATGTCATTTTCGGCTCAGGCGCCGGCTTTCCGGCCACGGTCGATCTTTCCACGCTCAACGGAACCAACGGCTTCCTGCTGACCGGGATCGACGGCTTCGCCCGTACCGGTTTTGCCGTCTCCGACGCTGGCGACATCAATGGCGACGGGTTCGACGACCTGATCATCGGCGCCTATCTCGCCGAAGTGGACGGTGAAGGCTTTGCGGGTCAGAGCTATGTGGTCTTCGGCGCCAGTGGTGGCTTCGCCCCGGCCATTGACCTGACGCAGCTCAATGGGACGGACGGCTTCGCGGTGAGCGGTGGCGACGGTAACGATTGGGCCGGGTATTCGGTCTCGAGTGCCGGCGATGTCAATGGCGACGGCTTCGACGACATTCTGATCGGTGCCCGCCAAGACAGCCCCAATGGCCAGGACCAAGCCGGCGGTGGCTATGTGGTGTTCGGCACCAATACCGGGTTCAATCCCAACCTGGATCTTTCGTCGCTCGATGGTACGGACGGTTTCGTTCTCAACGGCATCAACGCTTATGACTACGCCGGCACCTCCGTCTCGAGTGCAGGGGACATCAATGGTGACGGTTTCGACGACATCATTGTTGGCGCGCCCGCCGGTGATCCTGGCGGACGCGACGGCGCTGGCGAGAGTTTTGTTGTGTTCGGCTCTAATGCCGGGTTCCCGGCTTCGATTGAGGCATCGGCGCTCAATGGCGCCAACGGCTTCGTCATCAACGGGATCGCGCTCAACGATAACTCCGGCACCTCGGTTTCGGGCGGTGGCGATATTAATGGGGACGGCTTCGATGATCTGATCATCGGGGCGCCTGGCGCCGACCCGAACGGACAGGGCGACGCGGGTCAAAGCTATGTGGTGTTCGGCACCAATACCGGCTTCCCGGCCGCATTCGAATTGTCATCCCTCAATGGCACGAACGGCTTTGTGATCAATGGCATCAACAGTGTCGATTTTGCCGGTGCCTCGGTGTCCACGGCCGGCGATGTCAATGGCGACGGCTTCGATGACCTGATCATTGGCGCCTTGCGCGGCGATCCCAATGGGCAAATCGAAGCGGGCGAGAGCTATGTCTTGTACGGCTCCAACAGTGGCTTCCCGGCCGTTGTCAATCTTTCGACCCTTCAGGACGACCAAGGCTTCGTCATCAATGGGGCGAGCGCCGGCGACTATGCAGGAACCTCAGTTTCCGCAGCCGGAGACGTCAATGGCGACGGCTTCGATGACCTGATCGTCGGGGCCTACAGCGCCAGCCCTGGCGGACGCGTTGTTGCGGGCGCGAGCTATGTGGTCTTCGGCGTGTCAACCGCCCCGACTCCGATCGATGGGGATGCGGGCGCCAACATATTGACCGGCGGAACCGGCGACGACACGCTCAACGGTCTTGGTGGAGACGATTCCCTCTATGGCTTTGACGGCAACGATCTGCTTAGTGGCGGCGCTGACAATGATTTCGTGGCGGGCGGGACCGGCAACGACACGCTGAACGGCGATGGGGGCGATGATCAGCTCTGGTCGGAAGGCGGCAATGACAGCCTGAATGGCGGGGCCGGCATCGACCTCCTGGTCGGCGGTGATGGTACCGACACCCTCGACGGCGGCGCGGATGCCGATCAGCTCTGGGGTCAAAACGGCAATGATCTGTTCAATGGCGGGGCCGGCGATGACTTCCTGGTGGGCGAGTTCGGCAACGACACGCTCAACGGCGACGACGGCAATGATCAGCTGTGGTCCGGATCGGACAACGATTTGTTGGACGGCGGACTGGGCGAGGATCTGCTTGTCGCGGGCGACGGCGACGACACGTTGAACGGCGGTGAGGGTGACGATGAGCTTTGGGGAGAGGCCGGCAATGACCTTCTGAATGGCGGGCTCGGTGTGGATCTGCTAATCGGCGCGGACGGCGGCGACACCTTGAATGGCGATGCGGGCGATGACCAGCTGTGGAGCCAGGTCGGTGATGATCTGCTCTTCGGCGGAGACGGGATCGACCTTCTCGTGGCCGGTGACGGCGACGACACGTTGAATGGCGATGCGGGCGATGATCAGCTGTGGGCGGAAGAAGGGAACGATGTTCTCAATGGCGGGGCCGGTCAGGACTTCCTGCTCGGCGCCAATGGCAATGATACGCTCAATGGTGGTGACGGCAACGATCAGCTCTGGTCACAAGCAGACAATGACAGCCTGGATGGTGGTCTTGGTGCAGATCTTCTGGTCGGCGGCGCCGGCAACGACACACTGAATGGCGGTGCCGGTGATGACCTGTTGTATGGCAACACCGGCAACGATCTCTTCGTGATCGTGGATGGCACCGGGGTCGACGCGATCGCCGATTTCACTTCCGGCGAGGATCAGATCGATTTGTCGGCCTATCAGGGCATTCAGAATTTCAATGATGTACTGGCCCGGGGCGAGGAAGTGGACGGCTCCACTTTCATCAATCTGGATGACGGCAGCAACATCCTGACCCTGATCGGTGTTACCGAAGA
>CAZFWG010000063.1:0-24943 GCA_964522525.1 uncultured Alphaproteobacteria bacterium
ATCTTTTCACTCAGGCTCAATCTTTTCACTCAGGCTCAATCTTTTCGCTCACGCTCAATTCGCTTTACTCATTCGCTCCGCGGGGGCGAATGGCGGACGCTCAGGGGCGTTGAACCGGATCAGGTTTCCTCGGATGGCCAGAAGCGGTGCGGTCTGGCTTCGGCTTGAGGAAGGGAACGCCCAAAAGGCCGCGTCCCCTTTCCGGTTTTGGAAGGTTTACTCCTTCGGCATGCGTGCGGCCTGGGCCTCGATCTCCACGCGCCAGCCCGGACGGATCAGTTCCGCCACTTGCATGACGGCGCGGGCGGGTTTGTTGGGCTGATCCTCGGTGCCGAAAAACTGGGTGTAACCCTCCATGAAACCCCGGAAATCGAGGCGATCGCCGGTGTCTTCGTCGGCGACGAGATAGACCCGCATCATGACGATGTCGCTCAAGGACCAGCCCAGGGCTTCCATGCGCTCCTTCATGCGTGTCAGGACGGAAATGGTCTGGGCCTTGGTGTCGCCATAGGCCGCGCGGGAATTGGGATCGGCATCCGGGTCGGCAACACCCGGCACGACGCCGCTGACATAGAGCATCTCGGCGCCAGGCGGCACCTGGACGGCGACCGAAATCGGAAAATCCGAACCCGGAATGGGTGCGCGATAGATCTCGTTTTCAGGGTCATGACCATCCGCCTGGACAGGCATGGGCAGGACCAGGAGGACCGCAAGGGTCAAGAAGGCGGCAAAGGGAAGGAAGGGAGAGGATCCGGATGCGGATTTCATGGACGTTTTCCTTTCTTGCGGTCATGGTTCGGTGCACAGGGTCGAAAGTCAGCCGGGCTTAGAGTTCAACGGTGCGGGCATAAAGGCGCTCAAGGGCGGCATGGGCGGTCCGGACCGCCGCTTCCATCCAGGCGCCGATGGGGCTCAGATGTTGTCCGGCAAAGAAGATCGGACCGTCGCCGGCCAGGATCGCCTTCATCTGACCCTCGTCATGGGTAACATGGGGGCCTTCCGCCGCCCAGGCACCTTTTGAATGGGGCACATGGAGCCAGTTGATGGCAACGGGGTGTTTGAGCTTGTGTCCGTCCCCCGGATGAAGCCGTTCGACGGTGTGCCTCGATTCCGCGAACTGACGCTCAAGGGGCAGGGCGCCGAATTCCCGGGCCATATCGCCGAAATTATAGGCGCCGACCAGCACTCCCGTCTCCGCATTGAAGCGATCACTCGGATACCAGGCCATCAGGCCCTTGGAGGATGAAGCCCAGCCGATGCCGCCATAGATCCTGTTCTTCCGTTCCCAGAAACGGGGCGCTTCCCAGGCGACTTTGCAGGACGGGCCGTATTCCATGGCCCGGATACCGGCCCGCACGGGGGCGGAGAGATCCGCCTCAATGTCGGCCATGACGGAAAAGGGCAGGGCAACGATGCAATAGTCCGCGTCGGTCCAATGGGATTGTCCTTGGGCGTCGCGGTAGATGACGCGCACGCCCGAACCGGAACGGGCGAGCCGGGTCACCTGGGCCCGATAAGTGACGGCCGAACCGAGATCGGCCGCAATCGCGCGGGGAATCCGGTCCATGCCGCCCACGGGCTGCACCATGGTCGATTGTTGGTAGATGTTTTCGCCGAAATTCATCAGCCGCGCCCAACTCGGATCGGCGGTCAGCTCCCGGAGGCTCAAGGGGCTTTCCACCGCCATGGGGGCTTCGTGGGTCGTGGGCGCGATGCGATAACCCGAACGCTCCGAGCCGCGATAGACATAGTCTTCCGCAAGGGCACCATAGGGACGCAAAAATTCAAGGAGCTTTTCCCGATCCTCCGGCGTCAGCTCATCGTCAAGGGCACCGCGGCGGACGGCCTTGGCCAGAAGTTCCGCAAGCGCCCCACGCGTGTCATTGGTCACCCGCCGATTGGCAATCGGACGGCCGTCCTTGACCTGATCGCTGGCGAAGCACGCGCTGCGATTGGTGTTGATATGGGCTTCAAGGGGAATGTTGAAGGCGCGGCAATAGGCGTGCATGCCTTCATGGAGAGCGGGAATACGCGCCGCGCCCGCATTGAAGAACTGACCGGGCGAAAAAGTGACCTGCTGGGGGGGCAGATGATCATGGGGCACCCTATCACCGGTGCGCAGGGTCCAGACCCGACCGCCGGGGCGGTCCCGGGCTTCGAGGACGCGCACCGAGAACCCGGCCTTGCGCAGCTCATGGGCGCTGACGAGCCCCGCCATGCCGGCGCCGAGCACAACGACGCGCCGCCCCGAGCCATGGTCTCGGGGCACAGGCGGCGGCCCCCGATAGGCCCCGGCATCGGCGATGAATCCCAATGTCTGGAGAGTTGCGAAGGCGCCGCCGATCCCGGACAGACGCGCCATGGAGAGAACAAAGTCCCGTCGTGTGACCATTTTCCACGCTTTCCGATCGGGCCCGAGGACGATGCTCAGGCGCTGGTGATCTCAAAGCGCGTTTCCAGTCCCAGATTTTGTTGTCCTTTCAGGCTAGACGAGGCTAGGCGCGTGTAACAAGGGCCAACCTGCAGGCGGCGGGTCGCCGCTTTGATCAGATCGAGAAGGCCTGATGGGAACGCCTTCTGATGGAATGTCACGGGCGAGGGGCGCTGCCTGCCTGCGCAATGCCGATCAACGCCTGGGCGGTTTGCCTGTCGTGGCACACCAGGTCCCGCCAAATAATCCGGAACACAACGAACGGACCCCCTGTTTCGGGTTCCTGCCGACCTTTCCCCAAACGCGGCAGCCCGGGCATTCGCATCTATGGGTAGGGACATACGCCCAAAGTGGTCGATGTCCTTCGATCGCCCGCCCATGGATGCCGAAGTCTCCATTGCGCCATGACCAATATCTCGGCCATTCTTCATGAAGAAATTGCAATACGGGCAGGCATGAAACCAATGCGTTATCGCTGGGGTACTTGCTGGCTCGAAGGTGAACTTTCCATTAGTCTCGGCTGAGTTGTCGATCCTATCAACAAGTGGGCAAGGGTTTGAGCTGGCAGGTGTCCCGCCGGGAGGCGGCTTTCATTGCCGCCGCCGCGTCTCTCTGGGCGGCGCGGCCGGCAGCGGCCTTTTCGTGGCCGGCGGAGATCCCTGCGTCTCCGAGCGAGGGGCGATTCTCGGCCGACCATGTCATCAGTCTTGCCGAGCAACTGGCGGGTCGCCCTTTTCGCCAGCCTCCCACGGCGCCGGAGATTCTTTCGACCCTGTCCTATGACACCTATCGGGATGTGCGCTATCGCGAAGCGGCCGCCGTGTGGGGGGCCAGTCCGACCCGTTTCTCCGTCCAATTCTTCGCACCCGGATATCTCTATCAAAAACTGATTGATATCGCGATTGTCGAGAACGGCGTGGCCCGACCGTTGGAGATCAGTGACAAGAGCTTTGAGACGCCCGATGCGGCTGTGGCCAAGGCCCTTACGGAGGCGGGGAAATTCGCCGGCTTCCGGCTCCACTACCCGATCAACACACCGGGGGAGCGCGAAGAATTCGTGGTCTTCCAGGGGGCGAGCTATTTCCGCGCCGTCTCGGCGGGCCAGATCTACGGGCTCTCGGCGCGCGGCCTTGCCATCGATACGGCCCGACCGGGAGGGGAGGAGTTTCCGATCTTCCGGAGCTTCTGGATCGAACGCCCGTCGGCCTCGGCCTATGCGATCGTCGTGCACGCGCTCCTCGACAGTGAAAGTGTGACGGGCGCCTATCGCTTCGGTTTGTACCCGGGCCGCACGACCCGCATCGACGTCAAGCTGTCGCTTTTCCCCCGCCGCCCGCTCACCCATGTGGGCTTGGGGCCGCTGACCTCCATGTTCCATTTCGGCCCGGCCGATCGCCCGGTGCAGCCGGACTATCGCCCGGCGGTCCATGATTCCGAGGGTCTGGCGATCCATACCGGGTGGGGCGAAAGACTGTGGCGCCCGCTGATCAATCCGAGGACGCTTCAGGTGAGCGCCTTCCGGGACAAGAACCCCAAGGGTTTCGGCCTCATACAAAGGACCCGCACATTTTCCCATTTCTGGGATCTTGAAGCCCGCTACGAGAAGCGTCCCTCGGTTTGGGTCGAACCCCAAGGGAATTGGGGCGAGGGCCATGTGGATCTCGTGGAGATCCCCACCGACTCGGAAGCCAACGACAATATCGTGGCCTATTGGCGCCCCGCCGCGCCGCTTTCCGCCGGAGAGCGCCACGATTTTGCCTATCGCCTGACCTGGCCCGACCGGGTGTACAGTCGTGAAAATCTGGCGCAGGTTACCTACACCGGCATCGGCCGGCGCCTTGGGAACAACTTGCCCCAGATGGCCATTGATTTTGACACGGAGCACGCAGCCTCCGAGTTGACGGTGGTTCCCAGCGCCAGGCCTGGCCGGATTGTCGAAACGCTCGTGGTGGACAACACGGTTGCTGGCGGGGTCCGTGTCTTTGTCACCTTTGATCCCGAGGGGGCTTCCATTGTCGAATTGCGGGTTCAGCCCAAGCGCAACGGCGCCGCCATTGGCGAAACCTGGCTTTATCGCTGGCTTGCTGACCAGGGTTGAACGGGCCGTGCCGCCCGAGGCACCCCTTGCCATGCCGCGCGCTCCCTTTCACGGCCGGCGGGTGCGCCTGAAAACCCGACCCATGGCGCAGGCCCTGCGGGCGTTCGGCAGCATTCTCGGCCGGATTTTCGTGCTTGTACTGACAATTGGCCTGACGACCTACGGTGTGCGTGAGATGGTCGGGGTCCTGTCCCTGGGCAGCATCACGCTCCTCCAATATGTGTTTCTGGTTCTCTTCTCGATCCTCTTTGCCTGGATCGCCTTCGCCTTCGCCCAGTCCATTCTGGGCTTCTTTCTCCATCTGACGAACCGGTTGCGAGGTTCCGGGGGCGAGGCATCGGTCCCCGACATCAGGACCGCGCTTCTTGTTCCCGTCTACAACGAGGAGCCGGCACGCGTGGCCGCGGCGCTGGCGGTGATGGCGGAGGATCTGGCCGCCCACGCGCCGGGCAAGTTTGATTTCTTCATCCTGAGCGACACCAATCAGCCCGACGCTTGGCTCCTTGAAGAAGCGGTCTTTTCCCAGATCCATGCGGACGCGCCTCGAGGATGCCCGATCTTCTACCGGCACCGCGCCGTCAATACGGAACGCAAGGCCGGCAATATCGCCGAATGGGTGAGGCGATGGGGCGGCGCCTATGAGGCCATGGTCATCCTTGATGCCGATAGCCTGATGGGGGCGTCCACCCTCATGCGGCTGGCGGCGCGTCTTGAGGCCAATGTGGATCTCGGCCTGATCCAATCCCTGCCGGGGCTGATCCGTGGCCGGAGCCTTTATGCCCGATTGCAGCAATTCGCCAATCGTTGTTATGGCCCCATCTATGGCAATGGATTGGCCTTCTGGCATGGCCGGACCTCGAACTTCTGGGGGCACAATGCCATCATCCGCGTGCGGGCTTTCGCGCAGGCGGCCCGCTTGCCGGAACTGAAGGGCACGCCCCCCTTTGGCGGCCATGTGCTCAGCCATGATTTCATCGAGGCGGCCTTCCTGCGCCGGGCCGGTTGGGGCGTGCGGCTCGATACGGATATCGAGGGGTCATTCGAGGAAGCGCCGCCCTCCCTCATCGATGTCTTGTCGCGGGACCGCCGCTGGTGTCAGGGGAACCTTCAGCACGGGCGCCTTCTTTTCGCACGCGGGCTGACCTGGCTCAGCCGTCTCCACTTGATGAGTGGCATTCTTTCCTATCTGTCGTCGGTGTTTTGGCTGCTTCTCGTGATCACGGGCCTGGTTCTCGCCGTCAATGCCTTTTATTCGTCACCGGAATATTTCATCGAACCCAGCCTGTTCCCGACCTGGCCGGTTTTCGACTCCGAACGTGCCATCAAGCTGTTCATTCTTTCCATGGCCGTGGTTCTAGGGCCGAAGTTTCTTGGCTGGCTGGCGGCCTTCCTGGACTGGCGGGCGCTGTGGGGTTTCGGCGGTCCCTTGATCCTCACGGTGAGCGTTCTCTGGGAGACCCTGCTGTCGGTGCTCTATGCGCCCATCATGATGCTGGCCCAATCTGGGCATGTGGTGTCGATCCTGCTCGGACGGGACACGGGCTGGAGGCCTCAGCGCCGGCGGGATGGGGCCCTGCCTTTGCGCGAGATCATCCGGTTTCATGGTTGGCATACGCTGACGGGCTTGGCGCTCGGTGTCGCGGCCTGGTTCATTCATCCCCATCTTTTCTGGTGGATGAGCCCCATGACGGCGGGGCTGGTTTTCTCCATTCCCCTGTCCGCCTTGAGCGGCGCCCGGACGCCGGGGTGGTTTTTCCGCACGCTTCGACTGGGACGGACGCCGGAGGAGAGCCGCCCGCCGGTGCTGTTGCAAGCCCTTGAGGAACGGATTGCCGAGACCGTGCGTCCTGAGCCCATGGATGCGTTCCTTCGCCTACGGACGGATCCGGAGCTCGCCCGTTGGCACGTGGCCCAATTGCCTGAGATCGGGGAGGGGGACCGGCCGAGCGATGACGCGCTTGTCGGGCTTGCCAAGGCCCAATGGGAAGGAGACGCGCAAAAGCTCGGGAGCTGGTTGAGCCGTGCCCAGGCCATGGCCCTTCTGTCCCGGCCTGAAATCGACGCCTGGTTGGCCGGAGCATCGGTGTTCACGCCGGATCATCCGCTTGAGGACGAGGCGGCCGGGCCGTAAGCGATACCCTGGGCTCGTTGGTTCGCGTCGCCGGACCTGTGTGCGAGGGACGGGGAACGGGCATACCCCATCGAAAGACTCATGTCTTGACAAAGGCTCTCTGAAACAGGGCGGCAAGTTCCGTCTTGACACGTCGGAGATGGTCAGGGGTCGGCTTGGCCATCCAGGCGCGCATGCCGCCCTCGACCATGGCATGGGCGACCGGTCCGACAATCCCGGCCGGCATGGCATGAAAGGCCCCCGCGCGGATCCCCTGGCGATACATGGTCTCGATCGATGTGATCATCCGGGCACCCGGTATGTAGTCGGCCGCACCGATCATGTCCCGCGTCATGGCGTAGAGCGGCATGATTTCGCGGACCCGCTCGGCTTCGTCGAACAGGGCGTCCAGCATGGGCACGAAGCGATCGGGAAAGGCCTCGGCCCGTCCCCAGCCGGTTTTCATGGCTGCGATGAATCGATCCTCCATCTGAGCATGAAGGGCGGCGAGCAAGGACGCCTTGTCAGGAAACAGGCGATAGACCGTGCCGACCGCCACATCGGCGGCGCCGGCAATGTCCGTCATCGACGTGCCTGAATAGCCGTTGGCCGCGAACAGGCGTTCGGCGCAGGCCATGATCGCCGCGCGTTTACCTTCCGGATTCATCACTCGTCGTTTCGGCGCCATAGAATGAACCTTATTCAGTCTTGCATGACCGGCTTCCCATGTTATATAACTCCCAAGAATGAATAAAATTCATTCCAGGGAGGCGTCCGATGCGCTGGGCTTTGAAAGTCCTGGTGGCAAGCGTGGTTTTGGGTCTCACGGCCTGCCAGACAGTGAAGGAAGATCACACCATGTCGGGAGATGAACGTGCGGCGGGCACGAATCGGTCCTTTTCCCATGACGTTGAGACGGTCGCTTCCGCGGAAGCGATCTGGGACCTGTGGACCGACGTTTCGACGTGGAAGGATTGGGACAAGGGTCTCAAGGACGCGGAACTCGAAGGGCCGATGACACTCGGTGCGCGAGGGAAGATCATTCCGTTGTCCGGCCCCGCCGCGCGCTTCCAGGTCACGGAATTTGATGAGGGTGAGGCTTATGCTTTCGAGACGCGGCTGCCCTTCGCAAGGCTCAAGGTGCGGCGCAGTTTCGTCAGCAGACAGCCTGTCTTGTTCCGCCATGAGGTTTCGTTTCATGGACCGCTTGCCGGCTTCTGGGCCAATCGCTTCGGCCCGGGATTTCGGGCGGTCTTGCCCCCGACCATGGCAACGCTCGGGCGCCTTGCGGAAGCGCGGGAGCCCTCTGATGACTGATCGCCGGTCAGGACCGTCATGCGCACCAAATCGATCCTGCCTTGAGGGTCATCTGTCTGCTGTTGATAGGAGGATCGACGATGGCGCTCACCCGGCGTGAAGCCCTGGCGCTGGGCGTCGCCAGTCCATTGATGGTGGTGGCGTGCCAGGGAACGGGAGAACCGATCATGCAGGATCTTGACGAAGCTCAGTTGGAACCACGCCGCGTTACCGCGACGACCGGGAACGGAACCCGGATCCACGCCATTCAGACCGGCTGGGTCGCGGTCAAATCCGCGCACCGCCGCCTGCAAGGGCCGGCGGCCCTGCGCATCCCGACGATCATGATGGATGGAACCTGGACGGAGCTGTTGCCCATCCATGCCTGGGTCATTGAGCATCCCGATGGGGTCATCGTGGTCGATGCCGGGGAGACCGCCCGCACGGGCGATCCGAACTATTTTGCCTGTGATTCCCTCACGAAGTTTTTCTATACACGGAACCTGCGCTTTGTGGTCCGCCCGGAGGACGAGATCGGTCCGCAACTCAGGAAACTGGGCATTGAGCCTCAAGATGTGCGCAAGCTCGTGCTGACCCATTTGCATTCGGATCATATGGGTGGTCTGCCCTGGTTTCCAAAGGCGGAGATCATCGTGCCGCGCGAAGACTATCCCACGTCGCAAGGCACGCTGCCCTGCCGGTATCCCGAGTGGTTCAATCCGAGATTTCCTGATTTTGTGAAGGCAGAGGACAAGGCCCTCAAATCCATCGCCGATCTGACGCCCGATGGCGATGTCATCATCGTTCCCACGCCAGGCCACTCAAACGGCCATCAATCCGTTCTTCTGCAGGAAGAGGATAGGGTCTATTGGTTTGCCGGCGATGCATCCTTTAATGAAGATCAGCTGATCAGACAGGAGGTCGCTGGTATCTGCTCCGATATTGGAGACGCACGAGACACGCTTAAACGCATCAAGACGTTCTGTGCGCAACGACCGACCGTCTATCTGCCCACCCATGATCCGGCCTCGCCCGACCGGCTGCAGAAAAGACAGGCGACAAGGATCCCGTAAGGCGGTCTGACACGCCCGCCCATCGCGTCAGCCGGGGAGGCGGCGCTTTATCATCTTCGCGTTTTTGAGGCTCGAAATGCGATCCTCCTCATCAACAAGGGCCACGCGCAAGGATTGCTCCGTTTCGCGATCGATCACCTCGATGGGAGCCGGGCCTTTGAGAATATGGGTTTCGCCCCATTGGGACAGGGCCATCAGCACCATCCCAAGGTCCCGGCCCGCCGGCGTCAGGACGTAAGCCTGGCGCATCCGGTCCCCCGGTTCCTGATAGGCGCGCCGTGTCATCAGGCCATGATCCACAAGCCGGGCGAGGCGATCCGTCAGCATGGATCGTGACGCGGACAAATCCGCGCGCATGTCGTCATAGCGTTGCACGCCGTAAAACGCCTCCCGGAGGATCAGCAAGGTCCAGCGGTCGCCGAGCAGTTCGGCGGCGAGCGCCATGGGACAATCGTCCTTGGGCACAAAGGCGCGGCGGCGCAGGGTGGGGGCATTCTCTGAGTTTGACATCCGGTACCAGCAGGGGTAGGCAAGATCTGAGTTCGAAAATTGGTATCAGGTTCGAGGTGACGGTCAATGACGCGGCAAAACCTAAACGAAGACGATCCCCTTGACGATTTTACCGTGCGCGACATCACGCTGAACGGGGCCACTAAACGCGTTTACGAGGATGGCGATGGACCGGGGGTCATTGTGATGACCGAGATGCCCGGCATCAGCCCCCATGTGGCCCGTTTTGCCCGTTGGGTCAGGGACGCCGGTTTCACCGTCTATATGCCTTCGCTTTTCGGGCGCGACGGAGCCGTGCCCGGGGCCGAGGAGGGCGCCCAGGTCTTCCAACGGGCCTGCATGAGTGCGGAGTTTCGGGCCCTGGCGGGTGAGGGCGCCAGTCCCATTACTGAATGGCTGCGGGCCTTGGCCCGTCTGGCCCACGGGGAATGTGGCGGGCCGGGTGTCGGCGCCATCGGCATGTGTTTTACCGGCAATTTCGCCCTGTCCATGATGTTGGAGCCCGCAATGCTTGCCCCGGTGCTCTCCCAACCCTCGCTTCCATTGGATGACACCGCGGCGCTTGAAAGCGGGCCTGAGGAATTGGCGGCGGTGCGCGCCCGATTGGAACAGGACGATTTGACCGTCCTGGCCTATCGCTTCGAGGGGGATCAGATCTGCCGGGCGGAGCGTTTCGCGGCTTACGCCCAGGCGCTTGGGGAGCGTTTCCACGGGCGCACCTTGCCCGACACCGCCGCCAACAAGGAGGTGGCGCCCTTTTTTCAGAAATACGTCAACTATCCCCATTCCGTGGTCACCCAACATCTGATCGATGGGGCGGGCGAGCCGACCGTCGCCGCGCGGGACGAGATCATCGCGTTTTTTGCCGCGCGCCTGCGCGAATGAGCCGTGCGGGACGGGAGCCAAGCGGCTAAACTCCCCGGCAACTGGTGAAGAAAACCCCGAGGGAGAAACCCATGCGCCGAACCGTCGTGCCCATCCTGTTCACACTGCTCCTTGCGTTTCTGACTGTGGCCGATCCGGCCTCGGCCCAGCGTCGCGATGCCCTTGAAGCCCATCCCCGGGATGCCGCCCGCTCGGTGGAGCAGCCTTACCCGTCCCAATTTGTCGAGGTCTTGGGCTCGCGCCTGCATTATGTGGAGAAGGGCGAGGGGGAGCCGATTCTGTTCATTCACGGCAATCCGACCTCGTCCTATCTGTGGCGCAATGTCATGCCCCATGTGGAACCGAGGGGCAGGGTCATCGCCTTTGACCTGATCGGCATGGGCCAGTCCGACAAACCGGACCTCGACTACCGCTTCGCCACCCATTCCCCTTATGTGGACGGGTTCATCGAGGCTTTGGACCTCAAAAATGTGACCCTTGTCCTCCATGACTGGGGTTCCATGCTCGGCCTCGACTATGCCCGTCGGCATACGGATAATGTAAAGGCCGTGGTCCTCATGGAGCCGATCATTCCGCCCGCTTTCCCCTTGAAGGATCTGAGCGGATTCGGCCCCTTGCGCGAGACCTTCGAAGGTCTGCGGGATGAGGAGAAAGGCCGCGAACTCGTCCTGGAACAGAATCTCTTTGTGGAACAGATTCTGCCGGGCTCCATCCTGCGCCCCCTAAGCGACACCGAAATGGCGATCTACCGCGCCCCCTATGCGACGCCGGCCTCCCGCCTGCCGACCCTGGTCTGGCCCCGGGAACTGCCCATTGGCGGGGAGCCCGCGGATGTGGCCGAGCGGGTGGTGGCGGCCGGGGAATGGCTGAAGACATCCGAGACGCCGAAACTCCTGCTTTATGCCAAACCCGGCGCCCTGTTTCCGCCGGAAGCGGCGGCCTGGGCGGCGGAGAACTACCGCAACATCCAGATCCGGTTTCTGGGCTATGGCTTTCACTTCGTCCAGGAGGACGAGCCTGAGGCGATCGGGCGGCATGTGGCGGATTGGCTGGGTTCCCTTAAGGCCCAATAGGGCCGGAGGGGCCCGCGCTTTGCCGAACTGTCATGCTTGTGTAACCTTCGGACCCTTGTGAGGGGCCCCTCGGGTGCCCCTTTCCAGTGCGGAGGACTGAGTTGAAAAATGCTGCCCGCCATGTGAAACGCGAAGCCAGCCGTTCCTTGATGGCGGCCCTGGTGCGTGCGCGCCGCCGGTTCGGCGCCAAGAAAGAAGCCCTGATCGACGGGGACGGGCGCCGGCTCAGCTATGGGGACATTATCCGGGCGGCCTTTGCGCTCGGCCACGCGATTTCGCGGTTCACGAAACGCGGCGAACGGGTCGGCATCATGCTGCCCACGGGCGTGGGTTCGATCATCGCGTTTTTTGCCCTTGTCGCCTATGGCCGGGTGCCGGCCATGATCAATTTCACGTCCGGTCCGCGCAACATCAAGGCGGCCTTCGACATCGCCGAAATCAAGACGGTGTTGAGCGCCAAGGCCTTTATCGACATCGCCAATCTCCAGGTCCTGGCGAACCACGTGGAAAAGGCGGCGAACCTCGTTTACATCGACGAATTGCGCGAGGAATTGACCGTCCGGGACAAGATCGCGGCCCTGGTCGGATCCTATTTTCCCGGTCTCGTCATGGCCAAGCCGGCGGCCAAGGATCCGGCCGTCATTCTCTTTACGTCGGGAACGGAAGGCACGCCTAAGGGCGTGGTCCTGAGCCATGCGAATGTTCTGGCCAATGTGGCCCAGATCGACTGGCATATCGACACGGAACCGACCGATGTCTTCTTCAATCCCCTGCCCACCTTTCATTGCTATGGGCTGACGGCGGGCACCCTCTATCCGCTTTTGTGCGGCAAGCCCACGGTGCTGCATCCGTCGCCACTCCAGATCAAGATCATCCCGAAACGGATTTTTGAATATCAGGCCACGGTGCTGTTCGCGACCGACACGTTTCTCCAGCAATATGCCCGCTCCAGTGCCGATGAGGACCTGCAGTCCCTGCGCTTTGCCGTGTGCGGGGCCGAGCGGGTGCGCGACGAGACGCGCGCCATGGTCCGGAAGCGTTTCGCCCTTGAGGTGCTTGAAGGGTACGGTGTGACCGAAGCCGCGCCCGTGATCGCCGCCAATCAGCCGGGGGACATCCGGTCGGGCACGGTCGGCCGGGTCCTGCCCGAGATCGAGATCCGCATCGAACCCGTCGAGGGGCTCGAGGACAGCGGCTGTCTCCATGTGCGCGGCCCCAACATCATGATGGGCTATCTGTCCGCGGAGCATCCCGGCCAACTGATCGAACCCCATGACGGCTGGCACAATACGGGGGACGTGGTGTCCATCGATTCCGATGGGCAGATGGCAATCCGTGACCGGATCAAGCGTTTTGCCAAGATCGGCGGCGAAATGGTCTCCTTGAGCGTCGTGGAGAACTGTGCCCAGGCCATCTGGCCCGACCATGCCCATGCCGCCATGGCCCTGCCCGATCCCCAGAGGGGAGAACAGATCATTCTCGCCACGACCTGTCCCAAGGCGGATATCGGCCGCATGCGGGCCTGGGCCCAGTCCCACGGCGTGTCGCCCCTGGCCGTGCCCAAACGGGTGGCCTGGGTGGCGGAGATTCCGGTTCTGGGGACGGGCAAGACCAATTATGGCGCCGTCCGCCAGCTTCTCAGCCAACAATTGGAGCCGCCCAAGCCCGCGCCGGATACGGAAGAACAAACCGGTGCCACGCCGGCAGGGGAATGAGGGGCTTCCAATTCTGACCCGTCCCTTCTGATTTCTGCCCAACCGGTGGCGGATCTGCTGTAAACGTCGTCCCGGTTCGTGTCTTTCAGGAGGGGGCGGCGCGCCATGCTGTGGACCTGGCTTGCGGTGGCCGGCTATTTCGCGGTCAATCTGGCGATTTCGCTCTGGGCGTCCCGGCGCATCCGCAATGAAAGCGACTATCTGGTCGCCGGGCGCAATCTGGGCGTCGTGCTGGTCAGTGTTTCCCTGTTCGCCACCTGGTTCGGCGCCGAGACGGTGATCGGGTCCTCGGCGGCGGTTGCGCGGGAAGGGCTTGCCGGCGGTCGTGCGGATCCGTTCGGCTATTCCTTGTGCCTGCTGGCCATGGGCTTGTTGCTGGCCTATCGTATGCGGGCGCGCAACTACATCACCCTCGGTGACTTTTTTCGGGATCGTTATTCCCGCGCGGTGGAGCTCGCGGGCTCTCTCCTGTTCGTGCCCAGTGTCATTACCTGGGCGGCCGCCCAACTCGTGGCCCTGTCCCAGATCCTGGTTGTGCTGACGGGCCTGCCGTTCCACTCGAGCCTTTTAATCAGTACCGCGATCGCCGTGGTCTATACGGGTCTTGGGGGCATGTTGGGCGGTGTCCTGACCAACGCGTTCCAGACCGTCATGATCCTTGTGGGCCTCGGCGGGCTCCTGATTGGCGTGATCAGCGGTTTCGGCGGCGTCGTGCCGGCGCTGGAGACGATCGAGCCCAGCCAGCTGCGCCTTCTCGGCGCCAATGAAAGCTGGCTCACGCGGGTGGATGTCTGGACCGTGCCCATTCTCGGTTCCCTGATCAGTCAGGCGGCCTTTGGCCGGCTCTTCGCGGCCCGGTCCGCGGCCACGGCGCGCAATGCGTGTTTCGGGGCGTTCGGAATCTACCTCACCATCGGGCTTGTGCCGGTCACCATCGCCCTACTGGCGCCCCATATGGGCCTTGCACTCGCAGAAGGGGATGCGTTCCTGCCGGCCCTGGCGCGGACGGTGCTTTCGCCCCCCATGTTCGTGATGTTCATGGGCGCTCTCCTGTCCGTCGTGCTGTCAACCGTCGTGGGCACGCTGCTGACCATTGCCTCCCTCGTGTCCCACAATGTGGTTCTGCCCGCCCGTCCCGATCTGGGGGAGGGGCAGAAGCTGTTCCTGACCCGGATTTTTGTCGCCGTCGCGGGGCTTGTGGCCTACGGCATCGCCGCCCTTGGCGACAGTGTGTTGGGGCTCGTGATCCTCGCGGACTCCCTGGGTACGGCGGGTCTCCTCGTCACGGTACTGATCGGTGCCTATCTGCCGCGCTTCGGCGGACCGGTGGCCGCATTGAGCGCCTTCGGTGTGGGACTGGTCGGATTTCCCCTGGGCGCCTATGTGATCGGCTTCGGCGCGCCGTTCATTCTGAGTGTTATCTTGGCGCTAGCGGCCTATGTGGTCGTGGCCGGGATTGAAAGCTTTACGCCTAAAGTCGCTTCCGCCCCGAAAGCCCCCATCACTTCTGATCAAGTTTGAGCCAACAGGCCGATTTACGGTGGCGCCTGGGCCGAAATTGAACCATGCTGTCGCGTTAGAAGCCATGTAGGCCTGACTTAGAAGCCATGTAGGCCTGACACGGACTGTTTGATCTGGTCAAACGCTCGAGCCCGATAAATTGGCAGTTGAAAACAACCGCCTTTGAGCCAGAAACACGGGTCTCTGAGGTGTGCTGGGGCGATGAGTCCCAGCGCGAAGCGATCAAACTGACAAAAAGTCAGCCTATGGAGTGACAAACAACGGTTAGGGGAGATACGGAGTATGGGTTATCGCTGCGGCACCGGGGGGGAGACTGTAACCGTGCCTATGAATCGAGGGTTTCTGCTCGCGGGTGTTTCATTACTCGCTTTGACCCTTTCGACGGGTGCCGTATGGGCCCAGGACCAGGAAGAGGGGAACGAAGCCGAGGACGCGGCCGCAGAGGCCGCAACAGAAGCGGCATCCGAGGCACCCACGCGCGAGGAACGTCTGGTGGTGGTGGCCACCCGCCGTGAGGGCGTCACCGTTCAGGATGTGCCCTTGTCCATTCAGGCCTTCGACGCGGAAGTCCTGGAGGCCTCCAACTTCAACCGGGTCAACGACCTGGAGCAGCTTTCCCCCAGCATTCAGATCACTCAGGGCCAGTCCGCCAGCGCGGGGACCTCGGTCTCCATTCGCGGTATCGGGACGGGCGCGGACAATTTCGGCTTCGAGCCCGCCGTCGGGATCTTCGTCGATGGTGTCTTCCGCACACGGACCGGCATCGGGATTTCCGAACTGCCGGAACTGTCCTCAGTCGAGGTGCTGCGCGGACCCCAGGGTACCCTGTTCGGCCGCAATACATCGGCGGGCGTGATCAACATTCAGACCGCCAAGCCCACCTTTGACCGCTTCGTACAGGCAACGATCGGCACCGGTAATTTCGATGCCTTTGAATTCGACGGCACCATTTCCGGGCCCGTGAACGATAACCTGGCCCTTCGGCTTGACGGTCGCTTCCGCCGCCGCGACGGTTTCATCGACGACCTGAACACCGGTGAGGCATTCAACAATATCGACCGCTTCTTCCTGCGCGGCCAGGCCCTGTGGGAAAAGGGAGATGCCTCCCTCCGCTTCATCGCCGATTATTCGGAAGCGGACGAAGACTGCTGCGCGGCCGTGATCAGCGCGGAATCCGCGCCCGCCACGCTTCCGGGCTCTTCGGTGCTCGCACCGACCTTGGGAACGGCAACAACGGATGCGGTGGATGCCGCCGCCGGTGCCGCCGGGCTCATCGGCATTCTGGGTCCTGAGGACCGCAGCAGTTTCTTCGATGCCGCGTTCACGCCGGGCCGTCCCTTTGCCGACGATGTGCGGGAGTTCGGTTTCTCCCTGGAATACAATGATCGCTTCCGCTTCGGGAATTTCACCTCGATCACCTCTTATCGGGATTTCGAGGCCATTCGGGACCAGGATATCGACTTCTCCGGGATCGACCGGGCGTTCCGGACGGATTTCCTGAACCGGGACCGGACCTTCACCCAGGAATTCCGCTTACAGGATGAAGTCGGCCCCCTCGACTGGTTGGTCGGCGTGTTCTATCTCAATCAGCGTATTGATTTTGAAGACAGCGTCCTATTCGGTGCCGATGCGGACTTCTTCACTGATTCCGTGTTTTCCGCATTCACCGAGAGTCCTTTCGTCGCCGGTGTGCCCCTGCAACTGTTCGGAACCCAGGCCGATGCCGTGCCGTTCTTCCCGGCGATCTTCGGTCCTGAGGTCACAGCCGGCCTTGTCGACGCCGGTATTCTGACCGGACCGGGCTTCCTGCCCGCGACACCGGAAGGGGCGGGGCAAACGGACACGTTTGATCTCAACACGAACTCAATAGCCATCTTCACTCACAACGAGATCACGGTCACCGACCGGCTGACCGCGACAGTTGGCGTCCGCTATTCCTATGATGATCGGGATTTCCAGGCCGATCTCTTTGCCAACACACCGGCTTGTGACGCCCTGGCCGCTCTGCCGGCCGAGGTCGGTGCCGTGTTCCGCGAAGGCGCGCCGTTCTTCACCGGTGGCCTGTTCGCCTGTAACCCGGCCGTCAACAATGAGTTCAACGGCTTGTTGGAAGACAACCGGACTGACAGCGAAGTCACGGGCACGTTCCGGCTGGCCTATGAAGCCACCGATGAGATCCTGCTCTTTGCGGGCTTCGCCCGGGGCTTCAAGTCGGGCAGCTTCAATCTCGACCGCTCCGGTCTGGATTCGCTGCTCTTCGCGGCCCTTGACCCCACCACGGGCGTGCCCCTGTCCGACGGGGCGCAAGCCTCGGACCTCGAATTCGAGGAAGAGGAAGTCATCTCCATCGAGGCGGGCTTCAAGTCGTCCTGGTTCAATGGCGACCTGGTGTTCAACGCCTCCGGCTTTTACCAGGACATCTCCGACTTCCAGGAACTCGTCTTTACCGGAACCAATTTCGTGGTGTTCGGCTCCGATGTTCAGAATTTCGGGGTCGAGGCGGATTTCTCCGCGAGACCGATCGATGGTCTGACGCTCCAGGGCGGCCTCGCCTATACGGTCGCCGAACGGGACGATGACCTGCCGGGCTTCCCCGGCAGTGCGGGCGAACAGCTCGGCAATACGCCGCCTGTCGTCCTGACCGGCCAGGCCACCTATAGCCGACAACTGGTTCCCGATCTGACCGGTTTCATTCACGCCAATGTCCGCTGGCAATCGGCCACCGATCTGGTCGTCGACCAGCTTGTCAGCGCCACATCGAGCAATGATGCCTTCGCCACTGTCGGCGGACGTGTTGGCTTGATCGGTTTTGACAATCGGGTCGAGGTCTCGGCTTTCGTCAGCAATCTGTTCAATGAGGAGTTCAACGTCACGGGCTTCGTCATCCCGGAACAAATCAACAATGTGGCGGTCTTCCCCGGTGAGCCGCGCTTCTGGGGCGTCGAGCTGACGGTCACGCTCCAGTAATCCGGATCAGGCACCGCCTGAACCCATACGGATCAAAAAAAGCCGCACCGGCATTCCGGTGCGGCTTTGTCTTGGGCCCTGACGGACAGATGCGGACGGTTTGTCCGTGACCGTTCAGGAACTTCTTTTGGGTTGCGGGCGCTGGATGTTGGGACGCAGATTGTCCAGAACCTCGCGGGCATCGAAGGCATTGGGCAGGTCGGGTTTCGGGCCCTTGCCGGTTTCGATGATGGCTTGCGCCATGTATTCCCGGCGCTCCCGCGTCGTGGCCGTGGTCGTGCCGAAGCCACCACCAAAACCGCGCGTGCCGTAGAAGAACCGTCCCCGGGCGCCGCCGAAGGTCGTGCCGAAGGAACGGAACGTGCTCATGGCTTCCGTCTCGTCCTCAAGGACAATGAAATGGTCGAAACCATTCTCGACGGTAACTTCGGCAGCACGATAGAGCAGGTAGTTCTCGACGGTGGTCAGCGGCGTCGAGGTGTTGCCGGAGAAGGTCACGCGGAACTTGTTGCTCTCGAGCTTAAACTCCGCATACCCCTCACCCCGATCGTTCTGCGCTTGATAGAGGGTTGCGGTCACGCAGGCCGTGAGGGCCAGGCAACCCAGTGTCACCGCAACCAGATGCGGGACACGAAAACCAAAAACAGACATAGCCAAATCTCCCTAATGGTCCCCGATATTGCGTTGGCGTTCAGTCCCCTGAACCCTGCGGATAGTTGCCCATTTCTTGCGCCGTTTCAATGCGCCTCACCGTCTTCGAGACGTTGCGCGGACGGCGGAGCCGCCCGGTTTATCGCACACCACCATGTAGTTCACATCCGTATCACGGGATGTTTTCCACTGGTCGAGCAGGGGATTGTAGCTGACGCCGATCGGCGCCTGGATCCTGATGCCGTGGGGCGTCAGGGCATCATGGATCTCCAGCGGCTGCACCAGCTTGTCGTAGCTGTGCGTGCCCTTGGGCAACCAGCCCAGAATGTATTCCGCACCCACAATAGCCAGTGCATAGGCCTTGGCGGTGCGATTGATGGTGGCGATGATCATCAGCCCACCGGGCTTCATCAGTGTCGCGCAGGCGCCGAGAAAGGCCGATACGTCGGCCACATGCTCCACCACTTCCATGTTGAGGATCACGTCAAATTGCAGATCCTCCGCCGTCAGATCTTCGACCTCACCCGCCCGGTAGTCGATCGCCAGGCCCTGTTCTTCCGCATGGACCCGCGCCGTCATGATGTTCTTTTCCGCCGCATCGACGCCCACCACCGTGGCGCCGAGCCGGGTCATCGGTTCGGCAAGCAACCCGCCGCCGCAGCCGATATCGAGCAGGGCCAATCCTTCCAGGGGCTGACGGCCATTCGGATCCCGATTGAAATGGGTGCAAACCTGATCCCGAATGAACGCCAGACGCACCGGATTAAATTTATGCAACGGCTTGAACTTGCCCTTGGGGTCCCACCATTCGGCGGCCATGGCCGAGAACTTGGCGATTTCTTCCGGGTCCACCGTGACGTGGGCTGCGGCGGCATGGGCCTGTCCATGGCTTTCATCGCCGCCGGGCTCCTCGTTTTCGGGGGCATCGGGGAAAAGCGTCGGGTCGGTGTTCATCTGTATCGTCCTTTGGAGCATGGTCAGGCGTGGCCTGTGGCGTCGAACCGATACCGGCTTTCCTTTCGACGCCACGTAAACAAGCGGTCTGGAGCGGGCCATCCGCTTCCACCAAAAGCGATCCTGACCAGGAAGGGCCACGATACCTGGGTGTTAACACGGCATGGGGGATCTTTGATCGCCTACAGCGTGAACAAATTGGCGCGTCCCGGATCAAACCGGCGCCAAATTTTCAGATTTTTGCCTTCTGTTCTTGCGTTGTTCCCCTTGTGCGCATTACAACGATAGGAATGGTGGGAATGGGATCTGCCTTGTTCATGCCGCCTTGACCGGGGATAGGGTTCGGTTTGTCCGCGTAACCACGTGACAACGCGAGCGCTTCCGTCCGGTGCGGCTTTTTGCACATGGTGCTTGGGGCCACGGGTAGTGGGTATGTCGGCTGTCGCGCCATACCGGTTGCGGGATATTGCTTTGCTCTTGATGGCCCGAGAAGGGGGCGCGGCTCACTGCCATGGCGCATTTGGTTCTCAAGTTCGGCGGCACCTCCGTGGGGGATCTGGAGCGCATTCGCCATGTCGCCCAGCATGTGAAACGGGAGCGCGCGGCCGGCCATCAGATTGCCGTCGTGGTTTCGGCCATGGCCGGCGAAACCAATCGGCTCGTCGCTCTGGCCCGCTCGGCGGCCAAGCTCCAGGACGCCCGGGAATATGACATGGTCGTCTCCACCGGCGAGCAGGTCAGCGCCGGTCTCTTTGCCATGGTCCTTCAGGATCTGGGCGTTGCCGCCCGGTCCTATGCCGGCTGGCAGCTGCCCATCCGCACCGATGGGGCCCATGGCCGGGCCCGCATCATGGACATCGATTGCGATCCGATCCTGAAAGGCTTCCAGGACGGCGAAGTGGCCGTTTTGACGGGGTTTCAGGGCATCGACCCGGCGGGGCGCACGACGACCCTGGGACGGGGCGGATCGGACACCTCCGCCGTGGCCCTGGCCGGCGCGCTCAAGGCCGACCGTTGCGACATCTACACCGATGTGGACGGGGTCTACACAACTGATCCCAGAATTGTGCCCAAAGCGCGCAAGCTTGATAGGGTAGCCTATGAGGAGATGTTGGAGATGGCGTCCCTGGGCGCCAAGGTGCTCCAGACCCGGTCCGTGGAAATTGCCATGGTGCATCGGGTTCCCCTCCAGGTGCTGCACAGTTTTGCACCGCCGGAAAGACGCCCGGCCGGAACCGTGGTCTGTGACGAGGACGAAATCGTGGAAAAGCAAATTGTCAGCGGCATCGCTTTTTCGCCCAATGAGGCCAAGGTCACCCTGGTGGGCGTGCCCGACGAACCGGGTGTCGCCGCGCGCATCTTCAGCGCCCTGGCCGACGCCCACGTCAATGTGGACATGATCGTCCAGAATGTTTCCAAAGAGACGAGCCTGACCGATCTGACCTTCACGATTGCGGAAACGGATCTTGATCGGGTGCAACGCGTGCTTGAGGCCGCCGGTGGCGATATCGGCTTCGAGCGCATGGTCGCGAGCGCCAATGTTTCCAAGGTTTCGGTAATCGGGGTAGGCATGCGCTCGAATGCCGGTGTCGCCCAGAAGATGTTCAAGACCTTGGCCGAGCGCGGCATCAATATTCTCGTGATCACGACCTCGGAAATCAAAATCAGTGTATTGATCGAAGCGGAATACATGGAGCTTGCCGTCAGGGCTCTTCATTCTGCCTACGGATTGGATGCTGCCGTTCCATGACCATGACGCCGACATCGGGCATGCCCCAGGTCCTGCTGCGTCGCCTCCGGGAGGTGATGGCGGCACGCGTCTCGGCCCGTGACCGGCTCGCCCGGGTTGTTCGTCTGGTGGCGTCCAATCTGGTGGCCGAGGTGTGCTCGGTCTATGTCGTGAGGGAAGAAGGGCTCCTGCTCGCCGCGACCCAGGGCCTCAATGTCGAGGCCATCGGGGAAACCCGGCTTGCCGTCGGGGAAGGGCTTGTGGGCGAGATCGCCCGGTCGGCGCAGCCCCTCAATCTGTCCGACGCCCGGGCCCATCCCAAATTCGCCTATCGCCCGGAGACGGGGGAGGAGAGCTACAAATCCCTGATGGGTGTGCCGATCCTGCGCGGCGGCCATACGCTCGGCGTGCTCGTGGTCCAGAACCAGGTGCAGCGCCACTACACCAGCGATGAGGTTGAGCTTCTCCAGACCGTCGCCATGGTTTTGGCAGAGGTGGTGGCCTCCGGTGAACTGAGCGACGGGGCGGGGGGCAGTGATGGCGCGCGCACCGGCCGCGCCCTCAAGATCCGGGGACTGGGGCTTGCCGATGGCATCGCGGTCGGCGTCGCGGTGCTCCACGAGCCGCGCGTGCGCGCCACCCGTCTGATTGCGGAAGATCTGGCATCGGAACTGGCCCGGATGGACCAGGCCGTAGGCGCCTTGCGGGCTTCCGTCGACAACATGCTCAACGCATCGAGCAGTCTGCTGCCTGCCGACTCCCGTGAAATCATGGAAGCCTACCGCATGTTCGCCTATGACCGCGGGTGGCTCGACCGGTTGCGCGAAGCCGTGAAGTCCGGCCTGACCGCGGAAGCGGCGGTCGAACGGGTGCAGAACAATACAAGGGCCCGGATGCTGCGCCAGCGCAATCCCTATATCCGCGAGCGGCTCCATGATCTCGATGATCTGGCCAATCGGCTGCTGCGCCATCTGGCCGGCCGTCCGACGACCGCCGCCGGGGATGACCTGCCCGAAGAGGCGATCCTGATCGCGCGCAGCATGGGGCCGGCCGATCTTCTCGACTATCAGCGGGAAAAGATACGAGGACTGATTTTGGGCGAGGGGACGCCCAGCGCCCATGTGGCGATCGTGGCCCGCGCGCTCGACATCCCGTTGGTCGGCAAATGCACCGATATCGTCGATTTGTGCGAGACCGGGGATGCCGTGATCGTGGACGGCGATGTCGGCGAAGTCCATGTCCGCCCCGATGCGACGGTCCTTGAGTCCTATGCGGAACGGCGCGCCATCAAGGTCCAGCGCCGGGCCCAGTTCACTGCCTTGCGCGACGAGCCCGCCGTCAGTCTGGACGGCGAGGAAGTCACCTTGCGGATCAATGGGGGGTTGATTGTCGATCTGCCCCATCTTGATGAGACGGGGGCGGACGGCATTGGGCTGTTCCGGACGGAGCTTCAGTTCATGGTGTCCGCCACCATGCCCAAGCTCTCCGCCCAGAAGTCGCTCTACCGCAAGGTCCTCGAGGTCGCCGGGGAGCGGCCGGTGGTGTTCCGGACCTTGGATCTGGGTGGCGACAAGGTCCTGCCCTATGGGGCAAGCGAGCCGGAGGAGAACCCGGCGCTTGGCTGGCGGGCTGTGCGCATCGCCCTCGACCGGCCCGCACTCCTGCGCTACCAGGTGCGCGCGCTCCTCCATGCGGCCCAGGGACGGGCCCTCAACATCATGTTTCCCATGATCGCCGAAGTGTCGGAATTCGTCAGCGCGCGGCAGCTCGTGGACCTGGAGGTCGAGCGGGCCCAGCGCCAGGGCCAGAACCTGCCCTCGTCGATCCGGGTCGGCACCATGCTCGAGGTGCCGTCCCTGACCTGGCAGCTTGATGCGCTGTTGCCGATCATCGATTTCATTTCCGTGGGCAGCAATGATCTTTTGCAATTCATGTTTGCGTGCGATCGAAGCAATGCGCGCATGGCGAGCCGCTATGATCCCTTGAGCCCGGCCATGCTCAGTTTTCTGCGCCATCTGGTCCGCAAAGCCCGAGCCCATGACGTGGATCTTTCCCTGTGCGGGGAAATGGCCGGTAATCCGCTTGAAGCCATGGCCCTGATCGGTGTTGGCTTCCGCTCAATTTCCATGCCACCGTCGCGAATCGGTCCAGTTAAGGTCATGGTGCGCAGCTTGCATGTGGGGGATTTGGAACAGCTGATGGACCAATTGATCGATTTGCCTGATCATACGGTGCGGCCTCACCTGAAATCCTTCGCCCATGATCATGGCGTGGCCGTGTAAGAGGAGCGGACGAGCGGCATGGCGACCAAGGATGGGGACAGGGGGGACGTGTTTGTCATGGGCGCCGCCGGTGAGCGGCCGCGCAAGGACGCGTCCCATCCCGAAAAGCCGGCAGACAAGGGCGCCTTGAAGGCCTCCGATGGACCGGTCCTGCCGCGGCCCTCCGCCGTAGATCGCGGGTCCGATGAGCCTTCCACTTCAGGTCTCGCGCCGATCCGGCCCCGGGAAGGCGGCATCGACAAACGCCCGGCCTCCCGCATGCCCCTGGATCCCGACAAGATGCCCGATATCGGCCGGCGCCTGCATCTGCGGGAGGTGACGGAGACGCCAGCGGACAAGCCCCGGAAGAAGCCCGCGCCCGACAAAGTCGGCGAGGAGCTGCGCGAGGCGCGGCTGGCCGCGGGTCTTGAGTTGCGGGCCGTATCCGATGCTTTGCGCATTCGCTACAAATATCTCGAAGCGCTGGAGCAAGGTCAGTATGAGGACCTGCCGGGCCACACCTACGCGGTCGGGTTCGTCAGGGCGTATGCGGAGCATTTACGGCTTGACCCGGAAGATCTGGTCCGCCGGTTCAAGGCGGAATTGGGCGATCCGGCGCCGGCGGTGCCCCTGGCCCAAAGCCCGAGCGAGCTTGGTTTTCCGGCGGCCCGGGACGAGGCCCGTCTGCCCACGGGCCTGACCATGATCCTTCTGCTGCTCCTCCTGATCGGCGGCGGCGTGGGCTGGTACTTCTCGCGCTCGCCCGTGCCCACGACGGCCGAGGTCGTGCCCGAACCGCCCGTGTTTCAGGAACCCGATGCCACACTCTTGCGGCCCCCGCCCTCGGTGCCCGTGGTCGGTGAACCTGGACCGGAAACGGGCCGTACCGCAGCCGAAACCGCGGCGGGTCTTGAGACCTGGGGGCAGGTTGCCCCGGCGTCCCCGGGTGACGTCGAGACCGCCTCCGGGGGCGTCGGCGGTGAGCCCGGTGATCCAACCGCCGTTGCGGCGGCGGAAGCCGTCGGCGGCGCCGAGGCCGGTAGTGCGGCGTTGGATGGGGCGCAAGCGGCGAACGAGCCCGAAGAGCCTTTCGACCTGGGCCTGGAGCCCCGGCCCATGGTCGTTGACGGGGTCGGCGCTGGTGTCGCCGGGACCGGCCTTGACGCCAAACCCACGCGCACCATCATCCCCGGCAAGCTCGATCGGGTAGAGATTTTGGCCTTGCGCCGGGCCTGGCTGCGGATTGAGGACGCCTCCGGCAATGTGGTGGTCCAGGAAACGCTGGCCCGGGATGGCCTGTTGAGCGTGCCCAAGAAAAAGGGCTTGATCCTGGTGGCCCGCGACGCGGGGGCCTTCGAGCTCATCGTTGACGGTTTGCCGGTCGGTCCGGCGGGGGAAAGCGGCGAGGTGCTTCGCGGATTGCCCCTTGATGCCGCCCAATTAAGGCTGCGCATTGCCGATCCGGCGGAAACGGTTGCGCCATGACTTGCCGTTCCCACATCAGGAGTGGGACCATGAGGCCATACTGTTTTTGATTTGACATATGTATTGCGTATTAAGTCCATCGAACAGGATCCGGTTAAACCCGCAGCAAGAGAGATATCAGGAGCCGTAAGTCATGGCAGTTCGGGCCTATCGGGAGATTTTGCGTCGTCGGTGTCGTCAGATC
>CAZFWG010000064.1:0-24400 GCA_964522525.1 uncultured Alphaproteobacteria bacterium
GCTCCGACGGTGGGGACGGCGACGGTTCCGACGGTGGCGATGGCTCCGACGGTGGGGACGGCGACGGTTCCGACGGCGGCGATGGCTCCGACGGCGGCGATGGCTCCGACGGTGGGGACGGCGACGGTTCCGACGGTGGCGATGGCTCCG
This sequence comes from uncultured Alphaproteobacteria bacterium, assembly GCA_964522525.1. Classification (GTDB taxonomy): domain Bacteria; phylum Pseudomonadota; class Alphaproteobacteria; order JAJFIK01; family JAJFIK01; genus CAYUYV01. Next base: position 151 of record CAZFWG010000064.1, read on the forward strand.
ACGGTGGGGACGGCGACGGTTCCGACGGCGGCGATGGCTCCGACGGCGGCGATGGCTCCGACGGTGGGGACGGCGACGGTTCCGACGGTGGCGATGGCTCCGACGGTGGAGACGGCGGCGGCTCCGAAGGCGGCAGCGGCGACGACACGCTCGAGGATCCGAACGAAGTCCTTGGCTTCACCGATGTCTTCATCAATGGCGAAACGGGTGAAGTGGAAACCCAGGAAACCAATCTTGGGAATCTCAGCGCCGACGCCAATCTGGCTCTGGCGAGGACGGTCGACGGCACGGTCTCCGTTTCCCTGACCTTTGCAGGCGGGATCGACGGATCGATCGGCGCGTTCGGTCCGGACGCCGCGCCCCTGCCTCCCCAGGCCGATCCGGAGACGGGCCGGCCCGAAGGCGGCATCACGACCGGGGACGTGGCCGCGTCTCTCGGTGCCGACGAGGACGGGTTGAGCCTTGTCACCGTGACGCCGGCGCAGCTCCTCGCCATTCTTCAGCATGCGGTTTCCGCGAGCGAAGCAGGCGCGCTGCCTGATCAGTTCGCTCAAGTGGGCGGCATGGGTTTCAGCTTCGATCCGGAGCGGGAATCCGGCGACCGGGTCCTGAATGTCCTGGTCGAGGGACCCCAGGGTCTGGTGCCTCTCGTGATCGACGGGGATCTGGTCCCCGGCATTCTTGAAGAGGGCATCCGGATTGTGACGCCTACGGCGCTTCTTGAGGGAGCGGCGGGTTATCCCTATCCGGACTTCATTGCTGCGGATCCCGCCTTTGCCAATCCGGTGGCCCTGGCGGATGTCATTGCGACACCGGGCGCCAATGATGTTTTCGATGCGGGCTCCGAGCAGGATGCGCTGGCGGAATTCATCGTCGCCAATCATCCGACGCCGGAGACGGCCTTTAACGCGGGCGATACACCGGCCAATCTGGACCGGCGCATCCAGAATTCTGAACTGCGGGTCGACGGTGTGACCGATCCCCTCGAAGCGTCGCTTCCGGTCACCCGGTTCGGCGATCGCACCGGTCCGGATTCGGTCGGTGGCAGCGAGGGAGACGACGTCTTCCGTGCGGCGGGCGGCGATGATTTCGTCATCGGCTTCGGCGGTTTCGACCGGCTGCGCGGCGGCACCGGCGACGACACGCTGGTTGGCGGCCAGGGCGATGACCTGGTCTTCGGGTCCGAGGGCAACGATTTCGTGCTCGGCAGCGCCGGCAATGACTGCGTCCATGGGGACAGCGGCGATGACGTCCTCAATGGCGGTTTCGGCGACGACAGCCTGAATGGCGGGGCCGGGGACGACCTGTTCATCTGGACCGACGGCAACGATACCGTCGCCGATTTCACGCCGGGTGAGGATGTGGTCAACATCACGGCTTTCGATCCCACCCTGACCTTTGCGGATTTCGAGGCTGGCCTGTCGGTGGTCGGCGGTGATCTCACCTTCACCGACGCGGCGACCGGCGACACCCTGACCTTTGTCGGCCTGGGCCTCGGGGATTTGAGCATGACCGATGTCATCGCCATGGAACCGGCGCCGGCTGTGCTCACGGCCGATGCGGCACAGGACCTGTCCGATGTCGGCACGGGCACGACGACATTGACCGTCACGATGGCGCTCGATGACGATCCGGCCTTGAGTGACGATAACAACGCCGTGACCGCGTCCGATTCCCTTGGGGACGAGGTGATCTTGGAAGACGCCGTTCCCCCGGCGACAGATCTGGCGGAATCCCTGGCACTCTTTGCGCCCGGCGGTAGCCTGTCTCCCTTCCTGGACGGTCTCTTCATGGCGGAGATCGTTCCCGACACATCCTTCGAGTTCTGACCACGGGTCCCAAGCCGGGGACGCCGGACACGTGTTTGGCTTTCCCGGCTTCCCTACGCTTCACTTTTGTCGCCTTTGCGCGGTAAAGAAGTGACTTGGCGCAAGCTTCGCATGATCGCTCCCACCGGATGGGATCGGAACCCCGGAAGCCGGGCTCACACGCTTGGGCGAAGGCCCTTGGCGAGGGCCGGCCACAGGACGTGGGGTTGGAAGTCAATCGGTGGATGGGTCTCGGGTTGGCCCGCCGCGGGCCGTGCAAAAGGCACCGCCGAAGAATGTGGGCGACTATAATGCCCGCCCTACCTGTTAGCGAATGGGGAACGGCGGCTTGCATCGGGTTGATGGTCACCGAGGTGACCGGAGGGAAGGGTGAAGCGTGAGCATCGTCAAGGTCCAGCAGGCGTCCCAGAACCCCATTGAGGTGTTGTTTCGCGGCGCCCGAAAGATGTTTTTCATCGTCGGTTTCTTCAGCTTGTTCGTGAACCTGCTGATGTTGGTCGGTCCTCTTTACATGATGCAGGTCTATGACCGGGTGCTTCTGTCCCAAAGCATCGACACCCTGGCCTTCCTGACCATTGCCGCCGTGTTCCTCATCCTGATCGGCGCCTTGCTCGAATATCTCCGCATGGTGATCTTGAACCGCATGGCGGCGGGCCTCGATCTGAAGCTGACGAACCCGATGTTCGGTCAGCTCCTGTCCAAGTCCCTGGTGACCCGCACGTCGGGCCGGGCCCAGCCGCTCCGGGACATGGACACGCTCCGGTCCTTTCTGGGCGGCAACGGTCTCATTGTCTTCTTTGACGCGCCGTGGACGCCGGTCTTCATCTTTTTCATCTTCCTGATGCACCCGGTGCTCGGCACCGTGGCTCTGGCGGGCGCGATCATTCTCTTTGTCCTCGCCATGTTCAGCGAGTTTCTGACCCGCAAACCCCTCAAGACGGCCTCGGGCCACGGTATTCTGGCAACCAATTTCGCCGAAAGCAGCCTGCGCAATGCCGAAGTCATTGAAGCCATGGGCATGCTTGAAGGCATCAAAAAGCGGTGGGCGGAGCATCATCACAAGTCGCTCGCGCTGCAGGCGGAGGCCAGTGACAAGGGCGCCGGCGTGAAAGGCGCGATCAAATTCGTCCGTCCGGTCCTGCAAGTGGCCATGCTGGGGATCGGCGCGTTCCTCGTGGTCCAACAGGAACTCACTCCCGGTGTCATGATCGCGGCGTCGATCATCATGGGCCGCGCGCTCGCGCCGGTGGAGATGGCGGTCGGCAATTGGCGCAATGTGGTGCTGGCCCGCAGCGCGTATGGCCGGCTCCATGGTTTCCTGGAGGACTGGCAGGAGCGCAAGACCATGCCCTTGCCCCGGCCCAAAGGCGCGCTCGACGTGGAAAGGGTCGTGGCGGCGGCGCCCGGCTCGAAAAAGCCCCTGATCAAGAATGTGAGTTTCTCGGTCAATGCCGGTGAGGCCATCGGCATCATCGGACCGAGTGCTGCGGGCAAATCCACGATGGCCCGCCTGCTGGTCGGGGTCTGGCGGCCGGCGAGCGGCCATGTCCGTCTTGATGGCGTTGACATCGCCAATTGGGACCATGAGGAGCTTGGCCCCCATCTGGGCTATCTGCCCCAGGATGTGGAGTTGTTCGACGGCACGATCGCCGAGAATATTGCCCGCTTCACCGAACCGGATCCGGAAGCCGTCGTCGAAGCCGCCCAGTTGGCCGGCGTCCACGACATGATCCTGCGCTTCGAGGACGGTTATGACACCAGGATCGGGGAGGGCGGCGCCAATCTGTCGGGCGGTCAGCGTCAGCGTCTGGGTCTTGCCCGTGCCGTCTATAAGACGCCGGCGCTGGTGGTGCTCGACGAGCCCAATGCCAATCTCGATGGGGAAGGGGAACAGGCGCTCAAGAAGGCCATGACCACCCTGAAGGCCCAGGGCACGACCCTGGTCGTCGTCGCCCACCGGCCCTCCATTGTGCAGGTTCTGGACAAATTGCTGGTCATCAAGGACGGCGCGGTGGATGAGTTCGGGCCCATTGACGAGGTGTTGCCGAAAGTGACCCGGCGGCGCAAGCCGGGCGTCGATATCGGCCAACGACAGATTCAGCCCGTCGCCTGAATGGCGACCGGCATCCCATTGCGTTGCTCGACCAGGCGATCCGATCAAGGAGCGTAAACCATGAAGATCTTCGACCTCGCCAGACGTGCTGGCCAAGTCAAGGGCGCCCTCAGCGAGGCGGTCCTGCCCAAAGATACGTCCTCGGATGAAGCGTTGGCGCTCGAGGACAAAGCCGGAAATGACGAGGTGCCCGTCAATGCCCGCCCGGCGATCATCGCCGGTTTCATGGTCGTGTTCCTGATGTTCGGCGGCTTCAGCACCTGGGCCGCCGTCGCGCCCCTCAACAGTGCGGTGATCGCCACAGGCACCGTCAAAGTGTTCAGTAATCGGAAGAAGGTACAGCACCTGGAAGGCGGGATCGTCTCGGAGATCCTGGTCTCCGACGGCGACCAGGTCGACCAGGGCGAGGTGCTGGTGCGGCTCGACGCCACCCGGGCCATCGCCGATCGCCGGCGCGTGCAGACCCAATATGACCAGGCGCGGGCCGCCGTGGCGCGCTTGATCGCGGAGCGGGACGGGGCCGACGAAATCGCCTTTCCCATCGACATGATCAACCGGCGCGATGCGGAACCCAGTGTCGCGGAAACGATTGATGGACAGATCAAACTGTTCGAGGCCCGCCGCACGACCCTGACCGGTCAGGTCAGCATGGTGTCGGAACGGATCAATCAGCTCAATGAGGAAATTGCCGGTCTTGAGGTCCAGGCGTCCTCCAAGAGCGAGCAGATGGTGCTGCTCGATGACGAACTCGACGGCCTGCGCGAACTCCACGAGAAGGGCTTCGCGCCCCGGACCCGTATCCTGGCACTTGAGCGGGCGGGTGCCCAGCTCAAAGGGGAGCGGGGCAACCACATCTCCCGGATTGCCCAGGCCAAGGTCCTGATCGGGGAGGCCGAACTGGAAATGCTCCAGGTCACAAAGACCGCCCAGGAACAAATCGTGACGGAGCTGCGGGAACGGCAAACGGAAGCTTTTGATCTGGCCGAGACGTTGGAAAAGGCCGAGTTCACCATGGAACATACGGAAATCCGTGCGCCGGAGGCGGGCGTTGTCGTCAACAACCAGGTCTACGCGTCGGGCCAGATCATCGGCCCCGGCGAGATCGTTCTGGAGCTGGTGCCTGCCGATGATGCGCTCATTGTCGAAGCGCGGGTGCGTCCGGCCGATATCGACAATGTCTACAAGGAGCTGCGCGCCGATGTTCAGCTCACGGCATTTTCCCAGCGCACGACCCCGCGCCTGACCGGCGAGGTCTCCTATGTGTCCGCCGACGCGCTTGTCGAGGAACGGTCCGGTCTGGCCTATTACACGGCGACGATTACCGTGTCGGAAGAGGAGGTCGGACGCCTGGGGCCGGACCGCAAGCTGCAACCGGGCATGCCGGCCGAAGTGTTCATTCAGACGGGCGCCCGCACGCCGTTTGACTATCTGATCCAGCCGATCCGGGAGAGCATGAGCCGCGCCTGGCGGGAAACCTGACGGCCTGAGGGTCGCGCTCGCGCGTCCCATCGACAAGCCCGTTTCATTTGCGCTTTAGTGGCGTGGGTTTATTTCAGGCAAGGAGGGCGAGGCGCATGTTTCCGATTTCGGACTCCAATCCGCGCCTGCGCACGCCCGTCATCACCTGGGTGATGATCGGCGCCTGTGTCGCCGTCTTCCTTTACCAGCTTGGTCTGCCCAGCATGCAGGCCCAACAGGCCTTCATCTACAGCTACGGCATGATCCCCGCGAGCCTGTTCGGCTATGTGACCCTGCCCAGCGAACTGGAACGGATCCCAGCGGAAGCCACCGTAATTTCCTCCATGTTTCTCCATGGCGGCCTGCTGCATCTCGGCGGCAACATGCTCTATCTCTGGATTTTCGGTGACAATGTGGAAGACGCCATGGGGCCGGTGTCTTTCATTCTGTTCTATCTCGTCTGCGGTGTGATCGCGGCCCTGACCCAGGCTTTCTTGAGCCCGGAGAGCCAGATTCCCATGGTCGGCGCGAGCGGGGCCATTTCCGGTGTGCTGGGGGCCTATCTCTTTTTGTTTCCGACGGCGCGCGTCAATGTGCTGATCTTTTTCGGGGTCATCACCGTGCTGCCGGTTCCGGCCATGGTCGTCCTCGGCTTTTGGTTTATGATCCAGCTGTTCAGTGGCTTGATGACGCCGCCGGGTGAACCGGGCGTCGCGTTCTGGGCCCATATCGGCGGGTTTGTTGCCGGTGTGGCGCTCTACCGGGTTTTTGGCGCCCGGCCGCGCCGATTGGAAAAGGATCGGCACGGGCGGGGGCCGTGGGACTGAAGCGATCTGGCGACCCGGGCCGGGGAGGGATGGGAAGTCGTGGCGAGGCGCCTCGACACCTTGTGATCCCTGCCCAAACGGGTCTTGGAAGGTGCCGTGGGCAATGGCTCCATGGCGCCCCATTCATGTTGCCGACGGTGATGATGGTGAGGGGAAGATCCCATGTCTGACATCGGAGAAGACTGCAAACAGCGGCGCGGGCCTGATGTGCTGGTCAGCCCCCCGGTGCTTGTTCTTGGCATCCTTGTGGTGGGGCTGGCGCTCGACTGGTTCACCGGCGCCACCTTCGGTGGCCTCCTGCTCAATATTTTTTGGATCCCGGCCCTGATCTTCCTGGTCTTGGGGCTCGGTCTCATCGTCATCAGCGCGGTTCAGTTTCGCGCCGCAGGCACCAATATCCAGCCGACCCGGCCCGCCCACGTCCTGGTGACAACGGGCGTTTACGCTTGGTCCCGCAATCCCATCTATCTCGGCTTCCTGGCCATTCTGACGGGTCTTGCCTTCATGCAGGACGCGCCCTTCCTGCTTGCCCTGGTACCGGTCGCCTTTCTCGCCCTCCGTTGGGCGGTGATCGCCCGGGAAGAGGACTATTTGACGGATGGTTTCGGCGAGGAATACAAGGCTTATCAAGCCCGAGTCGGACGTTGGTTGGGCCGTCGCGGCGCGACGTCTTCCTGATCCCGGTGGAGCAACGGCCGGCGCGCCGGTCGTCGAATCGGTCCATTGCAAAACTGCTGGAGCTGGGGAAGTGTCAGGAAGTGTCCACGGAAATTGACGTCGCCTCTTCAAACTTTCGCCCAAACGCACATGTTAAGCGTGTAAATTCATGCTAAGATGGCTTTTTGAACAATTAGAGGTTGCAATTTGGAGCGCGGCTATAGGCGGATTCGCACCGACACGCTACGCTTTACAGATCTAAGGTCTAGGTCCAGGCGGACAATGATCCACGCGCAAGAGTTCTGTTCGCTAGGCGCTCAGATACAGACGGAATGGTCGAATGAGAGATCAGGAAATGCCGCAAGAGATTCATGATCTTGTCTCTTCCCTGGCGCCGAGACAGACCGAGGGCGTGAAGCGGTGTCAAACCTGCGACACCCGCGCACAGGCCTTTTGTAGTTCCCTCGACGATGAGCACCTCGCCCGTCTGGCCTCGATGACGAGTGAAGTGCGTTTCCGGGCGCCGCAGACCATCATCTATGAGGGCGATTTCGCCGAGAACGCCTTCAATATCTGCAAGGGCGTTGTCCGGGTGACCAAGATGCTTCCGGACGGTCGCCGTCAGATCACCGGGTTTCTTTTCCAAGGTGATTTTGTCGGCCTGACCCACCAGACCTCCTACACCTATTCCGTAGAAGCGGTCACGGACGTGGAATTGTGCCGGTTCCCGCGCAAGAGGCTCATGGGCCTGTTCGAGGAAAGTCCGGAAATGGAGCGTCGGCTGCTCGCCATGGCGACGGACGAGCTTTCCTCCGCCCAGGAACAAATCCTACTGCTGGGCCGGAAGACCGCCCGCGAACGTGTTGCCTCCTTTATCATGCGCCTGAGCCGGCTGGCGGAACAGCGCGGCGAAACGGCCAATCCGGTCACCGTGGCCATGTCGCGGGCCGACATCGCCGACTTTCTGGGTCTGACCATTGAGACCGTCAGCCGGACCCTGACGCGTCTGTCCAAGGACAATCTGATCAAGCTCGAAAACGTCCATGCGATCCGCATTCTGGACCAGGAGCGATTGGAAGACGTTGAAGTCGGTGGCGACTGAGCGCGGTCAGCGCTCGCCTTCGTCCAAAGCTTTCCCCTTCCGAGCCGATCGTTGCCCTCGAAGCGCACCTCCATCTTCTGTACTCTAATGAAGTTGTGCCCCGTTGATCGGTGGCCCCGTAGCATCAAGCCAGGGTCTTGACTGTGCGGCAGTCCGGATATCTGCTGGCAAGGCGCAAGGCCATGCCTGGCGCCTTCGTGGAACAGGCGGGCCGTGATCAATGGCTTCAGTAGGCGGACAGGCGAGTGGATTTTTCAAGCGACAATGCGGTGGGTGCCGCGCCCGAGATCCTGGCGGCCGTGGCCGAGGCCAATACCGGACCGGTCCCGAGCTATGGGGCCGATCCCTGGTCGAGGCAAGCCGAGGAACAGTTGCGCCGCCTGTTTGACTGCCCCGGTCTCGTCGCCCATTTCGTGGCGACGGGCAGCGCGGCCAATTCCCTCGCGTTGAATGCTCTCACGCCGCCCCATGGCGCGATCCTGTGCCATGAAGCGAGTCACATCCAAACCGATGAATGTGGGGCCCCGGAGTTTTTTACCCATGGTGCGAAGCTCATCCCCCTTGGCGGGTTTGCCGCCAAGCTCACCCCGGGCGGTGTCGCGGATGCCTTGCGGTTTCTGCCGCCCGGCGTGGTGCACCATGTGCAGGCCTCTGCGCTGAGCCTGACCCAGGCAACGGAGTGTGGCACTCTGTACACGCCAGATGAAATTCGTGAGCTGACGGCTGTGGCGCGGGATACCGGGCTCAAGGTTCATATGGACGGGGCGCGGTTTGCCAATGCGATCGCTGCCCTGGGCTGCGCACCGGCGGACATCACCTGGAAAGCGGGGATCGATGTCTTGTCATTCGGGGCGACCAAGAATGGTGCCTTGGCTGCTGAAGCCGTGCTCTTTTTCGACCCGGCCCTTGAGGGGACATTCGCCTTTTCCCGCAAACGCGCAGGACATCTGCTCTCCAAGGGCCGTTTTCTTGGCGCCCAATGGCAGGCCTATCTGACGGATGACTTGTGGCTGCGTCTGGCGCGGGCAGCCAATGACCATGCCGCACGGTTGTCTTCCGGGCTTGCCGGTCTACCGGGTGTGGAAATCGTGTATAGCACGCAGGCCAATGAGGTTTTCGCGATTCTCCCCGGAGGCGTTGCGGGCGCTCTTCTTGAAGCCGGCGCGCGATTTTATCCCTGGGTGGTTCCGGGCGATCCGTCCGATGGACGAATGGTTCGACTGGTGACGTCTTTTGCAACGCAAACAGATGAAATCGACCGGTTTTTGGCGCTTGCCCGGTCCGTTATCGGACGACTTCAGGGCGCTGGCGCGGGCTGAATTATTGCGTTGCAGCACACCATTTGTAAGACAGCTGGTCATTTTGTGAAGCACGTTTGCGAGATTCAATTCGCCCAACCCCATAAACATCATGTTAGTTTTATCGGCCGAGCCTGCGCTGTGTGCGAGTGATCGGAGTCCCGATCCCCACCGTGAAACGAGGCCCTGAAAACAACAATTGCGGGAGCTGACAAACGTGTTCCAAGAATCGGCACAATCCTCCTCATCGGACGCGGCCTATATACCGCCGGAAAAGACCTGGATCGTCATCACCGACGGCTGCCGCGCCCGCGTGTTTGAAACCCTCGGTCGCCATGCCGGCATCAGTCCAGCCTTCGCGAGCGATTTCTATCTTTCCTGCGAAACCCTTGGAGCGACGCCGTCTCGCCGGACCTTCGATCCCGAGGCGCTCAGCGTTGTGCGCCGTGGTGGCGCGCCCGCGGCCACCTGCCCCAAAAAGGCGTTTGCCGCGGCTTTGGCGCGCGCGCTCGAATCCAATCTGGGCAACCGGCGTTTCGACCGTCTCGTGCTGGTGGCGCCGCCCCAGGTCTTGGGCGATCTGAGTGGTGTTTTCCCGACGGCTCTGCGTGGCCGGGTCGCCGCCGAAATTCAGCGCGATTTGATGAATGTGGCGCCCTACGAACTACCGGCCTATCTCGGATCGGCCTTGCCGGACTGATCGGGCGGGGGCTATCCCTTTTCATCTGTTTGCGAATGACACGGCGCCGTTTCGGCGCCGTTTTCTTTTTCGCGGATGGATGAGCGGAGCGGCATCACCGATTCGCTCCAGCTTTCCATTGAAGATTTATTAAGCTCGCTGTGGGACCCTTAAAGCGAATCAGGGAAAATCAGAACACCAACCTTGATGTTGGGCGATCCTCGCCCTTCTGTTTTCCCCCTGACTTGCTGAACGAGGAGCCCCCATGTCGGCACATGACAATGGCATGCTCGATCGCATTGCCCAGGCTGAAGCGGCCGTTGCCGCTTTGGGCGAGCAATATCTCGCCACGGCCAAGGAGGAGATCCAACAGCTTCAGTCCCTGGCCAAGGCGGCCCGGGCGAAGATGGGCGACAACGCCGCCGAGGTCGATGCCATTTTTCAGATCGCCCACAACATAAAGGGGCAGGGCGGGTCTTTCGGTTTCGACCTGATTACCATGGTGGGTCATTCCTTGTGCGAATTGACCCGCAGCCGCGCGCCCATGGACGAGACCAGCCTGAAGATCCTCGATCATCATATCCGGATCCTGGGTGTCATCGCCGACAAGGACATCCGCGGCGATGGCGGCGATCTCGGCAATCAGCTCATCGAGAAGCTCAAAGGCCTGTCGCGCAAAGAGGCCGCCTGATCCAGGCAGTTTCCATTGGTTCGTAGAAAGATCGCCTTGCCCCCGCCCGTCACGCGGCTTGGGGCGCGGACACCGTATCCGGCTTCGTCACATCGGAAATGAAACTTCCCGCCCGGCTGATCGCCGCCTGTCCTTCGGGCACGGAGGAGAAGAAGGGCACGCCGTGAAGCGGTCCGTCCAGGAGCTCAAGGGTCACGTCGACGCCTTCGGCTTCCGCCGAGCGCGCAAAGCGCAAGGAATCATCCACCAGCAATTCCTGCTTGGAGGCCTGGATCAGCAAAGGGGGCAGGTCGTTTGCGTGTCCGTAAAGGGGCGAGGCGAGAGGGTCCGTGGGCGCGGCACCCCCCAAATAGAGATGGGCACAACAGGAGAGCTGCTGGACACTGAGCAATGGGTCGAACGCCCCATGGGCGTGAACGCTGCGGCCCGTCAGCGCAAGATCAAGCCAGGGAGACATCAGCACCGCGCCGGCGGGCAGGGGATGGCCTTGTTCCCGCAAGGCCATAAGGGCGGCGACCGCCAAACCGCCACCGGCACCATCGCCGGCAATGACAATCTCGTCCGCTTTCAGCCCACTCCTCAGGAGCCAGACATAGCTGGAAAGGACATCACTCAAGGCTGCCGGGAAGGCATGTTCCGGCGCCAGACGGTAGTCGAGCACGAGCGCGCGGGCGTCGCAGGCCTCGCAAAGCCGTGCCGCCAGGGCCTGGTGGGTGGCGGCGGATCCACAGATGAAATGGCCACCATGGAGGTAGAGCACGACCCGATGGGCCCGGCTTGTCGGGAGTTCCACCCAGCGCGCCGGCACGTCGCCGGCAATCACGTGGGCAAGCTCGGCGGTTTCGGGCAGGCGGGCAAAGCGCAAGGCCACCCGATTCATGCTCTCGCGCCAGAACTGGGGCCGATCGGCGAAGTCCACGCGCCGCCAGCCGGAACGGGCCATCTGCAAGGTGAACGCCGTGACATGGGCCTGCCAGCTCGTCATGGGCTTTGTTTCCCCTTTTGTCCTGGCGGCCATGCGTTATTTGTCCGCATGCGGTTCACGCCAGGGTACCAAAATCCCCTGCCAATATGGCATTCATGCCTAGAAAGACCCGCAAAGCTAAACAAAGCCTTAACCGGGCCTGCATGCACGGATTAAAAATGATAGAGGGGCGGAGCGATCGGTCATTGGGGTATGGTGCGCATGCCACTCGATTGCACATGCGGAATTGCACATGCGAAAGGGAGCCCGGCATTCACCGGCCCCCACTTGTCCGTAAACGGTGTTATCGCTGATCAGGCGGCCTGACCGGCAATCGACTTGCGGTCGGTGTCGCCGACACCGATGTCGATGCGCCGGGGCTTCATGCTCTCGGGCAGTTCCCGCACGAGATCGATGCTGAGCAAGCCGTTAACCAGGGCGGCGTTCTTGACCGTCACATGATCGGCAAGCTGAAAGCGGCGCTCGAAAGCGCGGGCCGCGATCCCGTGATGGAGCACGCGGGCGTCGGACTTTTCGTCCTGCTTCTGGCCGCGGATTGTCAGAGTAGATTCTTTCACATCGACGGACAGATCGTCCTGGGAGAAGCCCGCAACCGCCAGGGTGACGCGGTAACTGTTCTCATCGAACTGTTCGATATTGTAGGGCGGATAGCTGTTCGCCGTATCGGCATTGGCGGCCGAATCGAGCAGTCGGAACAGCCGGTCAAATCCCACGGTCGACCGGTAAAGGGGGGCAAGGTCGTAACGATTCATGGTTCACATCCTCTTTCTTTGAGCGATATGGGTGCCTTCTGCCGGCAAAGGCCAGAAGGTCGTGCGTGAAACCCCGAAAATGCCTTTCGGGGATTTGCGTCGAACCCGAGATGTGGCGTCCAACAACACATAGGTGGGAAGGGATCGGCGGGGGTTCAAGACCCGGTGGCAGGGGCGGGCAGGGACCGGGGGCGTATCCGGGACAGGGTTAACAGTACCAGGATCATACCCATACTGCCCAGTTTGACGATCCAGAGATCCGTGGGCCAAAGGACCGCCAGTCCCGCCAGGGCGGCCATGGCCCGTCCGGCCGGAGACAGGGGGCCTTCCATATGGCCCTCGAGCGCGGCTGCCAGCGCATAGAGGCCCAAGGCCGCCGAAACCGCGATCAGCGCGATCTGGCTCCAATCGCCTCCGATCAAGGGGGTGAAGGCAAAGAGGACCGGCAGCACATAGAGGCCCTTGGCGATGCGCCAGGCGGCAAGCCCCGTGGCCAGGGGGGGCGTGCCGGCAATCCCCGCCGCGGCGAAGGCCGTCAGGCAGACGGGCGGGGTGACATTGGAATCCTGGCTCAACCAGAAGACGATCATATGGGCAGCCAGGAGCGTTGTGGCAATACGGGCGGGATCGAGGCTCTGATCCCGCAATTGGACGGCCAGGTCCGGCGGGACCGCCTCGAGCAGGGCCCGCGCCTCGGCAACGCCCATGGGTTGGCCGATCAGGTTCGCGGCTTGCGGGTTCGAAAGGATCAGGATGGCGCGGGGACCTTCCGCGAGGGTCCCGGCCGCGATCTGTTGGATCAGCTCCCCGTCCAGCATCAGGCTCTGGAGCGCCGGGGCGCTCAGCGTGGCGAGCACGATGTAGGAGGCCGTGACCGGCAGCCCCATGCCCAGGATCAAGGACGCCAAGGCCACGAGCACCAGGGTGAGCAGCAGATCGCCGCCAGCCCAGGTGGTGATCATGAGGCTGATCGTATTGCCGAGACCCGTCGTGTTGATCACCATAATGATCAGTCCGACCGCGATCAGCAGCATGGCCGTCGTGGTCATGGTCCGGGCCGCATCCAGGCTGGCCTCGATGATCGCCCTGGGGCCCATCGGTGTCGGCGAAAGATAGGACGCGGCGATGACGGCGAGAATGGCAAACCCGGCCGCATAGGTCGGCGTGTAACCGGCAATCAACAGGCCCACCAACACGCCAATGGGCAGGACAAAGGGCCATCCCCGCGCCAGAACCTCGCCAAGCTTGAGATCGGGTTCTTCCGCCGCGAGGGTCGGCGTCAGGCCCAGGCGCCGCGCACTGATCCGTACAAAGACGGCGACAGAGAAGAAATAGAGCAGGGCGGGCACGGCCGCGACCGTAATAATGTCGAGATAGGACGTGGAGGTCAGCGTCGCCATGACAAACGCACCGGCGCCCATCACCGGCGGCATGAGCTGGCCTCCCGTGGAGGCTGCCGCCTCGATCCCGGCCGCCTGGCGGGGCGGGAAGCCGGCCCGGACCATCAAGGGAATGGTGACGACGCCCGTCGAGACGGTATTGGCGACGGCGGATCCGGTCACCGAGCCCATCATGCCCGATGCCACCACCGCGACCATGCCGGGGCCGCCCGTGACCCGTCCGGCGGCGAGCCTTGCCAGATCGATGATGAAAGCGCCCGCGCCGGAGCGCATCAAGAAGGCGCCGAAGAGAATGAACATGAAGACGACGGACCAGGACAATCGGGCGACACTGCCCAGAAGGCCTTCGGTGCTGAAGCTTGCGCGGAACAGGACGGTTTCGGGGGAAAGGCCCGGAAACTGAAACACGCCGTCCAGATGGCGGCCCCACCAGACCACATAGGTGAGCGCCAGAAGGCTCAGCAGGGGAATGATCCAGCCCGTGGCGCGCCTGGAGAACTCCAGGGCGAGCAGGATGCCCGCAAGACCCATGACCCAGTCGGCCGTGGTAAAGGTGCCCTGACGCGCAAACAGCGCATCCTCCGTGAAGATCACATAGGCCGCAAAGGCAAGCGCCATGAGGGCAAGACCGCTGTCGAGGCCCAGGGCCAATCGGGTACCAAGGGGTGAGGCCGTAACCAAGACGGGCCGTGTCAAGGCGCACAGGGCCCCGAACAGGCCGAAATGCAGGGCCGCCATCCACAGATCGGGCAGGGTGCCGAGCGTATTCGCGTAAAGATGAAGACCGACCGTGCCGAGAGCGAGACAGGCGATGAGGGGCGACAGGCCCGCCCGCGCTTCCAGGTCGGTCTTGGGTGTGCGGTCCGCTCCCGTCACGGCGTCTCGGTCTCATCGGGCGGCGTGAGGCCCTGTTCCCGGAAGAAACGCGCCGCCCCCGGATGAAGCGGCATGGGCAGACCGACAAAGGCCTTCTCAAGGCTCATGGCCTTGGTGGCCGGATGAATGGCATTGAGCAGGGCCAGGTTGGTGTAAAGGGACTGAGTGATCTGATAGACGACCTCCGCGTCCATATCCGCTCTCACGGCCAGGAAATTGGGTTGGGCGGCGGCCGGGATGTCGGTGTCCTGACCCGGATAGGTGCCTGCGGGAATCACATCCTGGTACCAGACATTGATGCCTTCATTGATCCGGTCCAATTGATCATCCGTGAAGGACAGGATGACCAGGTCCTTTCCCCGGGCGGCGAAGGCGCGGGTCACGGCGCTGACGGGCGGGCCTGCCGGAATATTGACGCCGTCCACGGTGCCGTTGATCAACGCATCCGCGCTCGGACCATAACCGAGATAGGACAGGGACAGGCCATCGGCATCAATCCCGAGTGCGTTGAGGATATGCCGTCCCGAACCTTCCGCCCCCGAATTGCGCCTTCCGATGGCAAAGCGTTTGCCTGTGAAACCTGAAAGGTCGGCCATGGTGCCGGTGGGCGCCAGGCGCCGGGGCACGATGAAATGCTCCACATTGGGCCACAGGGCCGTGATCGCCCGTGCCCCCTTCCATTGCCCCTCCGCCCCCTGAGGGCCTTCGCCTCTCCAGGTCCAGGCCCCATAGATGCCCTGCAGAATGGCGAACTGGGCCTCGTTCTTTTTCAGGAGGGAGATGTTCTCCGCCGACCCGGCCGAGGAAATCGCCGTGAGGGAAATTCCGGTTGTCGGCGCGAGCTGGGTCTTGGTCACGGTGGCGATGGCCACGCCCACGGGATAGAAGGTGCCGCCCGTCGTCGCCGTCGTCAGGATGAAGGATTTCCGGGGCTCGTCCGATTGGGCGCGGGCATCCTCGGGGCCGGCACAGATCAGGGTCGCCAAGCCGCACAGGACAAGGGCCAATCTCGCATTCCACCGGATCATCACGTGCTCCCTTTTTTCCGAGACCGCAGGCGCCAGGGGCACCGCCGTTACCCTGGTTTTACCCTTTGATCGCGAGGCTGCCCAGTCAGCTGCGGGCTTGCCTCGCGACCCCGGACTTGCGACAGGTGACGCACCGCGCAGAAGTTCGAACCTAGCAAAAGAGAGGAAGGTGTCATGGCCGAGACGGTGGAAACCCAGATTCAGGACGCCGATCCGAAAGCGAGCGGGCGGGGCGCCGGATTCTTGGGTCAGACCCTGTTCGGCCGGACGATTCGCGGCCTTTTCCGTAGCCGGCGGGGCTTCGATCCGGCGACCATCGATCCCGATCTGCCCGATGGGGATCTGGAGCGGGTGCGGCGCCAGATCGAAATCTCCATCGCGGCGCGTGGCGGCGAAGTTGCGGCCAGGGCCGAAGCCGCCGCCCTGGGTCGAGCCTATCTGGGCTTGTCGGACACGGGAAAACTCGCCTTTTTTAAGCTTTTGGGCGAATGCTACGACATCGACCCCAAGGCCGTGCAGATTGCCGCGGATGCCCTGGCGGCGGCCGGGGGCGCAGAGGAAGCGGCCCAGGCGCGCCGGGCCCTGCGTCAAGCCGTGACCTCACCGAGGATGCGCCTGTTCCATGGTTTCAACTCCCTCGATGAGGGCGTCAAATTCCTGGTGACCATGCGCCAGGATCTGGTGCCGCTCGCCCGCGCGCATCCCGAACTCCGGCCCGTCGATGATGAATTGTTCGAGCTGCTGCGCTCCTGGTTCGATGTGGGCTTTTTGCGCCTGACCCGGGTCACCTGGGAGACGCCCGCCGCCCTTCTTGAAAAGCTCATGGCTTATGAGGCCGTGCACAAGATGCGCTCCTGGGATGACCTGAAATACCGTCTTCATACGGACCGGCGGGTGTTCGCCTTTTTCCATCCGAGCATGCCGGACGAGCCCTTGATTTTCGTGCAGGTGGCCCTCGTCAACGGCATGGCCCATGCCATTCCGCCGCTTCTCGACACGGATGGGCGGGACTTGCGGCCGGAGGAAGCGGACACCGCCATCTTCTATTCCATTTCCAACGCCCAGCAGGGGTTGGCCGGGGTGAGTTTCGGGGATTTTCTGATCAAGCGCGTGGTCGAGCGCCTGTCCCAGGATTTTCCCAATGTGAAGACTTTCGCGACCCTGTCGCCCATTCCCGGTTTCCGCCGCTGGCTGATGAAGGGTCTGGAAGACAGCGAGGGTTTTCTCCAACCTGGTGAGGTTCAGGCGATCACCAAGGCGCTCGGCGAAGAGAGTACGGCTCTCCTGCGGTCGCTCCTCGACAGCGGGCAGTGGCGGGAAGGCGACAACGCAGCGCTCGTGCAGCCCATCCTGACGAAACTGGTCGCGCGTTATCTCACGGGCCTGCGCGTCGCGAAGGACGGCAGCCGGCGGGCCCTTGATCCGGTCAGCCATTTCCATTTGATGAATGGTGCCCGCGTGGAGCGGATCAACTGGTTGGGGGATCCGTCCGAGAACGGCCTGTCCCAATCCTTCGGCCTGATGGTCAATTATCTCTATCGCCTGCCCGATATCGAAGACAATCACGAGGCCTATCGTCTGCGCGGGGAGATCAAGGCCTCGAATGCCGTGCGCGGACTGGTGGGGTAGGTTCTCTTGGGGGCAATGGCATTTCGATCCGGGATGAAATCGAGTTTGAGTATCCCTTGACCGAAAAGGGCGTGGCGACCGGTTGATCGTCCACGCCCTGAACATGCTTCCTGTGGATCTTCCTACTGTCCCATCAGGTCCTTGGGCGGCGTTTTGGCATCGAGCTCAGCGCCGCCATTGGCGCTCGTGCCCACCTTGTCGAAGGCCGCGGCCCAACGCCCCGTATCCTTGAGGTTCGCTGAGACACCCCCCTGGGGCGCGCCTTCCAGGGCTTCACGGAAGACATTGATCTCGGTGAGGAATACACCCAGAAGGAATTCCAGCGATGGCAGCCCAACGCCGCCGACCGCGTTGACGTTCAAGACGAGACCGGTATCGCCGTCCGTGTCCTTGAAGGCCTTTGTCCACGTCCGGACCCGGAAGATGTCGTTCCACACATGGTAGACGTCTTCCTCCAACGGCTCCTTGGTCTTGAAGTAGGTGTAGAATGTGAAGGTGTCGCAGGCGTCATCCTCGTCGCAGCCGTAGAAAATGATCGCGACGCCGCTCTGATGGACCAGCGCCCCGGGCTTCACAATCATGAGAGGATCGCCGGAACGGTCCCGTTGCTGCTCGAATTTGAGGCCGTATTTGGTCAGGGCGGCGCCCACGGTGGCCGGACTGAACTTCTCGACAATCGATTTGTCCTGTGCCTGGGCACCCGTCGCGGCGAGCAAAACCATGCCCATGGCCGCGAAACAGCGCATGAGGTGTGTTGAAAGGCGTGTGAACTCCATCGTCATCCGTCCCGTCTCTCGTTTGTCCAGTCTTCCGGCACTGTGCCGACATCGTGTCAGTTTACCGGGCGGTCCGCCGGTCGTCCAACCACGGCCCTCAAGGCCGCGGACCAGGGAGGTAGGGCCCGAGACCCCCGTTTCCCGGCCGCGCGGCCCAATCGAGCCAGGCGCAAAGCATGGGCCGCGTCTCCACGGGATCGATCACTTCATGAATGGAGAAGGTCTCGGCCCGGGGCAGGGGGGACAGGCCTTCGGCCAGCATGTCCTCCAGCTCCTTGCGTTTCGTGTCCGGATCATCCGCAGCCGCGATTTCACGGCCAAAGGCAATGGCCACGCCGCCCTCCAGGGGCAAGGCGCCCATCTCCGCGGACGGCCAGGCCAGGACATAGGCGCCGGGGCCGAAATGGGCGGCGGCGGCCACACCAAAGGCCTTGCGCACGATCACGCTGGCCCAGGGCACGCGGGACTGCACCGTGGCCAGCACGGCCGCCGTACCGTGACGGATGGTGGCCAGCCGCTCCGCCTCCGGACCGATCATGAAACCGGGCTCGTCCACCAGACTGATGATGGGCAGGCCGAACTGGTTGCATAGGTCCACAAAGCGCCGGGTTTTCTGTGCGCCGTCAGCGGTCATCGCCCCGGCATAATAGCGGCAGTCATTGGCGAGAATACCGACGGGCCGGCCCTTGAGACGCGCCAGCATGGTGATCAGGCCACGGCCATAGGTCCGGCCGAATTCAAACAGACTGCCCAGATCGAAGATCAGGCCGGCCATTTTGCGCATGTCATAGGCGCGCCGCCGGTCCTCCGGCACCATGTCCCGCAACGCCTCTTCAAGGCGATCTTCCGGGTCTTGCGTATCGATGACGGGCGGCTGTTCCCAGACATTGGAAGGCATATAGGACAAAAACCGGCGGATCTGAGTGATCGCCTCCTCCTCGTCCGCCGCCACCGCATCAACCACGCCGCTTTTGCCATGAATATCGGCCCCGCCCAGTTCCTCCTTGGTGGGACGGGCGCCGAGGGCGCGTTCGACGACGGCGGGTCCCGCCACCATGACGCTGGCCGTCCGGGTCATGACGGAAAAATGAGAGGCGGCAAGCCGGGCCGCCGGAAATCCTGCCACGGGACCGAGCGCGGCCGAGGCTACCGGCACCGTGGAGAAGGCCTGGGCAATGGACAGGAAGCGGGGCTCGGCCGTGACCGAGTCTCCCGCCGGACGGTTCTTGCCGCCGGCTCCCCGGACCGATCCGCCCCCGCCTTCCAGAAGGCGCACCAGGGGCAGGCGGGCCTGCAACGCCAAATGTTCCGCATAGATGCTTTTACGCAAACCCGCCGCATTGGGCGAGCCGCCCTTGAGGGTGAAGTCCTCGCCCCCGACGACCACCGGCCGTCCATCGATCCGTCCTATGCCCACCACATAATTGGCGGGCGTGAAATCAACGAGGGTGCCGTTTTCGTCATAGATGCCTTCGCCCGCGGTGCGCCCCTGTTCCAGAAACCCGCCAGGATCGACGAGCAGGTCGATCCGCTCCCGGATGGTCAGGCGACCCTTGGCATGGTGGGCGGCGACGCCTTCCGGGCCTCCTTGGGCCCGGGCGGCCTCCCGCCGGCGGGCAAGATCGTCGAGGGTTTTGTCCCAAGCCATGGTGCGCGCTCCCTGTTCTGAACAAGTCAGCCCTTTGATTTCTCGTTCGGAATGGTAGTCTCTCCGCGAGCCGAAGGGAAACCGTTGAGCGGTCCTCCCCCACGGTCTTTGTCTAACCCATCGAGCCGGAGAGACGCGGGCCATGAACCGTAACCGCCTGATTTCCACGCCCGAGGCCGAAACGCCCCCGGGATCCGAGGTCATGGTGTTGACGCGGCCCGACGGTGTCGAACTGCGCGCGGCCCGGTGGCGCGTGCCGGCCGGAACCGAGCCGAAAGGCACCGTCGCGCTCTTCCACGGCCGCACCGAATTCATCGAGAAATATTACGAAGTGATCGCGGAACTCCAGGCCCGCGGCTTCGCCGTCGTGACATTCGACTGGCGGGGGCAGGGCCTGTCCAGCCGCCTGTTGCGCGATCCCCTCAAGGGCCATGTGAAGCGGTTCGACGACTATGTGCGCGATGCGCGGCATGTGCTCGACACCCTGATGGTGTCCGCCCTGCCGCGTCCCCATCTGCTGCTTGCCCATTCCATGGGCGGCAATATCGCCTTGCGCCTCATTCAGGAGGATACAAGACGGTTTGCCCGTGTGGTTCTCAGTGCACCAATGACAGATATCCATCTCGGTGCCGTTCCGGCCCCCTTGGTGCGTCTCCTGGCGGGCCTGGCAGGCCTGATCGGTTTTGGCGGGTTCTACGCCCTGGGCCAGGGCCCAGGTCATCCGCTTGATGAACTTTTTGAAAGCAATTTCGTCACCTCCGACCCGGCGCGCCATGCCCGCAATCTGCGTCTTGTCCGTGCGGAACCGGCCCTTGCCCTGGGGGGCGTCACCTGGCGCTGGCTGGGGGACGGCCTGGCCAGCTCCCGCCTTGTCATGAGCGACAAGCGTACCGCGAGACTCCATGTTCCGGTTCTTCTGGCGAGTGCGGGGGAGGAGAGATTCGTGGACCGAGAGAGCCATAAACGCCTGGGCGAGCGCTCAAGCTTTGTGCGTGTTGTTCCTTTTGAATGGTCCCGCCATGAGATTCTCCAGGAACGGGACGGGATCCGTGCCTTGTTCTGGGACGCCTTCGATTCATTCGTGTCCGAAGAATATGAAGGTTAATCCGTTAACGGTCATTCCGGATCGTTGAGGAGTGTCATGGCCGTCGCGTGGAGTTGGGGCGTGGCCGCTGCCAGGACGCGTCCGCCTTGATGGACCGGGGCCCCTTTCCAGTCGGTGACGATGCCGCCCGCGCCCTCGATGATGGGGATCAGGGGATAGATGTCGTAGACCTTCATGCGCGCCTCGACCACGAGGTCGATGAGACCGGCGGCGAGCAGGCAATAAGCCGTGCAATCGAGCCCATATCGCGTCAGGCGGGCCGCCTGGGAGACCCGCGCGAAACCCGCCAGTTCATCGGGCTCGCGGAACATCTCCGGGGCCGTCGCGGCCAGGATGGCCTCGTCGAGCCTCTGGACGGTCGAGGTGCACAGCATCTCGACCCCCCGCGGTCCCATGCTCATGGACACGCCGGAAAGCCCCAGGAAGCGATCGCCCACATGGCCTTGATCCATGAGGCCCAGCCACGGGGCCTGGTCGGTCCCGACGCCGATAAGGGTGCCCCAGGTCGGCGCGCCCGCGATGAAGCCCCGGGTTCCGTCAATCGGATCGATCACCCAGGTCAGGGCGCCGCCCTCGGCGCTGCCGTGCTGGGTGCCGAATTCCTCGCCGACAATGGTGTGCTCCGGGTAACGTTCCCGAATCACCCCGCGAATAGCGCTTTCCGCGGCCCGGTCAGCCACGGTCACGGGGTCGAAACGCCCGCCATCCGCCTTGTTTTCGACGGATGTCGATTTCCGGAAATGGGGACGGATGGCGTCCCGCGCCGCGTCCGCCGCGTCATTGAGCGTGGCCGCGAGGCTCGCGCGCAGCCGTGGCGTCAAGATGATGTCTGTCATGGCCAAGGACCCCTAAGTCCACGGGCGCCGCCGCTCGCGCGCTGATCCATTGGATCACGCCCCTCAAACCCGCCATCATTCGATGATGGTGCCGTATGTATCATCGATCGCGGAAGGGAGCGAGGGCAGGAAAAAGCGACCCAACCTTGCGGTCAGGTCGCTTTGAATGGCTGTTACGTGCTGGCCTGTTCGTCTCAGGCTGCGTTGGCGTCCGTGTCTTCGCCCTTGGTCGAGTGATTGAGAGCCTTGGCAAGCTCCAGCAGCCGACGGCGCGGACCTTCCTCGAGCCCGTAATAGGCGCGAATCAGATCCATGGTTTCCTTGTCGGCCAGGACGCTCGGATCGATCGTGTCGCCGGCGCCGGGATGGCTGGCCGCCGAATCGAGCCCATCAAAGAAGAACGAGACGGGCACTTGAAGGGCGTTTGCCAGATCAAAGAGCCGGCTCGCGCTGATGCGGTTGGCACCGCTTTCGTATTTTTGGATTTGCTGGAACTTGATGCCCACGGCACTGGCCAGCTGTTGCTGGGTCATGCCCACCAGCCAGCGCCGGTGACGCAACCGCTGGCCCACATGCAGATCGACAGGATGTTTCATGGTTGGGGACTCCACTCACTCATTGGCGTACAGACTGCGCACGGTCCACACGGTTGAGTTGCCATGTGCATTCGCACACGGACAATTTTCGGTGCGGCGTGCAAGTGCAGTGCCGCCCCCTCCCTTTCGGCACCAAACAGTCCGGTATGATTGGCTGACAAAAACACGGTCACTCCTTTCGCGTGGCGTCAGGCCAGCCGGACAGAATAGCACCTGCAACCAGCATGCCGCGCGAAAAAAGCGAGTTCTCGCCCCTCAACGTGTCATCAAATACATGTTATCAGGGTCATGCTGCCGCATCTTTCGCCCGACGCTTGCGTTCATGGGGTAAAAGGGCGCGCTTGCGCAGGCGGATGCTCGTGGGCGTGACCTCGACGAGCTCATCGTCCTGGATGTAGGCAATGGCGTCTTCTAGTTTAAGTAGGCGTGGCGGCGACAGCCGGATCGCCTCGTCCTTGCCCGAAGCGCGGACATTGCTGAGCTGCTTGGCCTTGAGCGGATTGACATCCAGATCGTTGCCCCGCGCGTGCTCGCCGATGATCATGCCTTGATAGACGGCCGATCCGGGCGGAATGAACAATTGTCCGCGGTCCTCCAAATTGAAGAGCGCGTAAGACACCGCATCTCCCTGTTCGGTGGAGATGAGGACACCGTTGTGGCGGCCTTCGATGGCCCCGCGATGGGGCGCATAGCTGTGGAACATCCGGTTGAGGACGCCCGTGCCCCGGGTATCGGTAAGGAACTCCCCGTGATAGCCGATCAGCGCGCGGGCGGGGCAATGCATGACGATCCGCGTCTTTCCGCCAGCGGATGTTTTCATGTCCGCAAGGTCTCCCTTGCGCATGGAGAGTTTCTCGATCACCGTGCCCGAGAACTCCTCATCCACGTCGATCACCACTTCCTCGATGGGTTCGAGGGTCTCGCCCGTCTCGGGATCCTTCGTCAGGAGCACCCGGGGGCGGCTAATCGAAAGCTCGAACCCTTCCCGGCGCATGGTTTCGATCAACACGCCAAGCTGCAGTTCGCCGCGCCCCGACACCTCGAAACTGTCCTTGTCTTCCGTATCCCGCACATGAAGGGCGATGTTGCCCTCGGCTTCCGCCATCAACCGGGTACGGATGACACGGGACTGGACCTTATCGCCTTCCCGGCCCGCAAGCGGGGAATCATTGACGCCGAAGGTCACCGCAATGGTCGGCGGATCGATGCCCGGGGCAGGGATGGGGGTGCTGACCGAGGCGTCACAGATGGTGTCGGCCACGGTGGCCTTGGTCAGGCCCGCGATGGCCACGATGTCCCCGGCGCCGGCCTGGTCCACGGCTTCCTTGCCAAGGCCCCGGAACGCCATGACCTTGGTCAGGCGCCCCCGTTCGATTTCCTCGCCGTCCCGGTTGAGGACCTTGACGGGGCGGTTCGCCGTGGCAAAGCCGCTTTCGATGCGGCCCGTCAGCAGGCGTCCCAAATACTGGTCCGACTGGAGCGTCGTGGCGAGCATCACGAAAGGCTCGTCTTCGCGCGCCTTCTCGGCCACGGTCGGCGGCGCCACATGGGTAATGATCCGCTCAAAGAGCGGTGCCAGATTTTCCCGAGGAGCATCGAGTTCATCGACCGCCCAACCGTCCCGGCCGGAGGCATAGAGAATGGGAAAGTCGAGCTGGGCCTCGTCGGCTTCCAGGGTCGCAAACAGGTCGAAGACCTCCTCATAGACCGCTTCGGGCCGTCCGTCGGGCCGGTCGACCTTGTTGACCACGACGACCGGGCGCAATCCAAGAGCCAGAGCCTTGGAGGTGACGAATTTGGTCTGGGGCATGGGCCCTTCGGCCGCGTCCACCAAAAGAACCACGCCGTCGACCATGGACAGGATGCGCTCGACCTCGCCGCCGAAATCCGCGTGGCCCGGTGTGTCCACGATGTTGATTCGCACGGTTTGCCCGGCCGTCGAGGTCCAGGAAACACTGGTGCATT
>CAZFWG010000065.1:0-24229 GCA_964522525.1 uncultured Alphaproteobacteria bacterium
CGCCGCCATGGGGCGCGGCGCCGCCATAGGTGTCGACGATGATCTTGCGGCCCGTGAGCCCGGCGTCGCCATCGGGCCCGCCGATCACGAATTTGCCTGTCGGATTCACGTAGAACTCTTCATCGGGGCACATCCAACCGTCGGGAAGCACGCCGGTGACGAAAGGACGGACAATTTCGCGCATCTCGTCCTGAGTCATGCCATCCCGGTGCTGGGTCGACACGACGACGGATGTCGCCGCGACGGGCACCCCGTTTTCATAGCGCAAGGTCACCTGGCTCTTGGCATCGGGGGCGAGTTCCGGTTGGGAGCCCTCATGGCGCGCATGGGCGAGCGATTTGAGAATATTGTGGGCGTAGTAGATCGGCGCCGGCATCAATTCCGGCGTTTCGTCGCAGGCGAAGCCGAACATGATGCCCTGGTCCCCGGCGCCTTCGTCCTTGTTGCCGGCGGCGTCCACTCCGGCGGCGATATCCACCGACTGCTGATGGACATAGACCGAAACATCCGCATGCTTCCAATGAAAGCCGTCCTGCTCATAGCCGATGTCCCGCACGGCTGCGCGGGCCACGTCTTCCAGGTGATCATGGGTGATGGTCTCAGGGCCCCGAACTTCACCGGCGAGCACGATGCGGTTCGTGGTCACGAGCGTTTCCACCGCGACCCGCGCCTCGGGCAGGTGGGAAAGATAGGTGTCGACAACGGCATCGGAAATGCGATCGCAAACCTTGTCCGGATGGCCTTCGGACACGCTTTCACTGGTAAAGAGATAGTTTTTTCGGTTCACTAGTCACAACTCCTTCAATTCAGACCGGCGTCAGGCCGCGAGGCGGCGCGCCCATTCCAGGATCGACATCACGTCAGCCCACGGACAAAATCGGGAAAAGCGACCATGGCGTCCCGGTGAGACCCGGACCGCCGCGCTTTCCGAGAAAAACGCACCGTTTCCCCAACCGCGCAAGCGCACGCAAACCCCGTCCGAGCCGCAATGGATTTCTCCACGGCGCGTTCAACCCCTGATCGGCTTGAAATGGGCCTTGAACACAAGCCCGGATTTTCGAGGATCAAGCAACCCTGCGCCACGAAGCTAAAGCGCCGCAACGTCAAAGCTCAACAGCACCAAAACCAAAAGCGCGGCTCAAGCCAGCCGCACCACGCATGCTGCAAACAAACATGGGAAGGAACGCAAGGCAACAGCAAGACGGAACAACCGAAGGCGGGCACAGCGATCAGCTGTGCACGAGATCGTCTTCCTGATTTTGAACCGTGTCGCCGTTGCTCAAGGATTTCACGAGTTCAAGCAAGCGCTTACGCACTTGGGCATCACCGATCCGGGTATAGGAGCGGTTCAGCTGCAGCCCCTCGGCGGAACTCACAAAGTCCATCACGAAAGGCGCCGGATCGGCCTCGGACAGGCCTTCGGAACGTTCAATGGTGTGCTCGCGCGGCATATCATCGAAGAAAAACTGAACCGAAACGCCAAGGATCTGGGCGATCTGATAGAGCCGGCTGGCCCCGATCCGGTTGGCCCCCTTTTCGTATTTCTGGATCTGCTGGAAGGTCAGCCCCAGCATTTCCCCCAACTTTTCCTGGCTCATACCAACCAGCATACGGCGCAAACGCACCCGGCTGCCGACATGCACATCGATTGGATTTGGCACTTTCTTGTTCAAAGCCCGCATTCCTCATCTTACAGGGCACCAGGGTCGCTACAGCAGCCTGTCCGTCCGCAAACGCCAATGCGGTAACGGACATCACGGTCGGGCGCCGCCAACAACCAACGCCGCAATTCCCATAATACTAGAAGGGTTACCTGGGAATCTACAACATCTGGTCGGGAATTTGCTCGACAAAGTATCAAGTGCCCCGCATTTCCACACGTATTTACACCCGTTGACGTAGCAGAAATAAATACAACCAACCACGACCCATACCGTGTAGATAATGACGTAGTCAATCGCCTAATCACCAAAATGTATATGCCGCAACCGCAAGCAGAGTATCTGCCGGTTATATTACATGCAAGTTTAAAGATGCTTATCAATTTGACTCGCGCATTGCGAGAAATGCAAAGGTGATCAAAAAGAGCAAAGTAAAAAGCAAAAACGGCACATCGCCCCACAGGGCATAACCCGTCGCCCCGAGGGCCTGGGGTAGAGGTCCGTCGACCGTCCCGCGCTCATGGAGGGGAAGGAGGGTCGGCGTTCGGCCAACCGGGTCGATCACGGCTGAAATTCCGCCATTGGCGGCCCGCACGACCGGCAGACCTTCTTCAATCGCGCGCATGCGGGCGATGGCGAAATGCTGACGCGGCCCGATGCTGTCGCCGAACCAGGCGTCGTCCGTGACATTGACGATCCAGCCGGGGCGGGCGGTGCCCTCGATCGCCTGGCCTGGAAAGATGATTTCGTAACAGATCAGAGGGGCAAAGGGCGGCGCGCCCGGCACCTCCAGATAACGCGGGACATCGCCCAAGCTCAACGCGCCGACGGCCTGGGCGATTTTCTGGATGCCCAAACGGGAAAGCACAGCCTCGAAGGGGATATATTCCCCGAACGGAACGAGATGGCGCTTGTCATAGCTGGCGAGAATGTTCCCACCAGGACCAAGGGCATAAAAACCATTGTAGAAGCGAAAACCCCCTTGCCCGTCATTCTCCGCCCGGGCCGCGCCAGTGAGAAGCACCATGCCCAGATCGAGAAATCCGGCAACATCACGAAGCTGTTCCGGGCGCCGGGCCAGAAAGTCCGGTGGCGCCGCTTCCGGCCAGACAATGTGGGTAACCCCTTTTTCCCGGGCATCCTCCGTTAAAGTCACGAGGCGTTGCCAGATTCCCTCATGTCGGGAGCGGTCGAGGCGGTGCTGCTGGGGTGTATTGGGTTGGACCAGCCGCAATGTGACGCCCGGGACCGTGGCGGCCTCCGTTCCATGGAGCCGAAGGCCCCCCCACGCGGTGAGCCCCACCATGGCGAAGCACAGAACCGCCGGCAGACGCCAGGGCCGGCGCTGCGGTCCCCCATTGTCGACGAGACAGGCAAAACTGGCCGCCACGGCGACCGTCAGGGCCGACAGCCCATAACTGCCGATCCAGGCTGCCGTCTGCGCCATTTCCAGATGGCCGATCCAGGTCAGCGCCATCAGGTTCCAGGGAAATCCCGTGAACAGATGACCGCGCAGCCACTCCGCAAGGGCCCACAGCACGGCCAGCAACACGACGCGGCTTGCGCGGTCCGCCCGCCACAGCGACATGCCGGCGCCGATCACGACAGCGGCGAAAAGGGCGAGGCCCGCCGGCAGGAGACTGATCGCAAAGGGCATGAGCCAGGCGAAGGTCTCGGCATCCACGAGGAAGGCCTCGCCGATCCAGGCCAGCCCCGGAAACAGATAGCCGAATGAAAAGAACCACGCCGTGAGGGCGCCGCGCCGTATCGCCTGGGGCAGCGGGCGCGCGGCCGCGCCGTCCAACAGCCATGTAAAGAGCGTGAAACTGATGATCAGAATGGGGAAGAAAAAGAACGGTGCCATGGCCAGAACGCCCAGGGCGCCGGCGCCGATCGCCACCAGGGCCCGGCGCCAGCCCGTGAGCTGGCGAATACCGTCGCGCAGCTGAATCAGACGAAAGCGCAGGGTCAAAAGGGGGCCCATGGCGAAGGATCTCCGCCCGGCCCCGGTTGCCAGTCCCTCGCGCCCTTCAACTCCGGCCATTCATTGCCTCCCCGTGCCATGCGGCGGTCATGCTGAAAACTGGACATCCCCCGAAAGCAGGATCGCGACAAACCATGGCGCGATTCCCACAAGCACCCGCCCGCTTATCCCCCTTTTTGGGAAGCCGGGCAGCCGGAGCTCGACCGTGCCTTAACTTGAAGGCGCCTTTGAGGAGTTCTTCGGCGCGACGGCCGGCGTGGCGTCTCCGGGAAGGGCCGCCCGGGGCAGGACACGCAGCCGCCGGATCCGGCGCGGATCGGCCTCGACGATCTCGAAATCATAGCCGCCCGGATGGCGGATGATCTCGCCCCGGCGGGGCACCCGGCCGGCCAGGGTGAAGACGAGACCGCCCAACGTGTCGACTTCTTCCGTCTCCGTATCGGCAAGTCCCAGCTTAAGTTTGGTCATGTCCTCGAAATCGACGATTTCGATGCGGGCATCCGCCTGGAAGCCCCCCCCATCCAGGGCGAGGCATTCCATGCCGTCATCCGTGTCGTGCTCATCCTCGATATCGCCGACAATCGTCTCGACCAGGTCCTCGATGGTCACCAGACCATCCGTGCCCCCATATTCATCGATCACCAGCGCCATGTGGATGCGCTCGGTCTGCATCTGAACCAGGAGATCGGCGGCGGGCATGGAGGCCGGCACGAACAGGACCTTGCGCACGAGCTTGGACAGGCTCAGCGGCGCCACGACGCAGGCCCGGCTCGCGTTGTCCTCGGCGCCGTCGCCGGCCCCGAAACAAGCCATGACATCCTTGATGTGGATCATGCCGATCGGGTCATCAAGGGTCGTGCGATAGAGCGGCAGACGGGAATGGCCGGCTTCCCTGAACACCTTCACGAGATCGGGAAAGGACGTATCGGCCTCGACGGCGATGACATTCGCCCGGGGCACCATGACGTCCTCGACCCGGACGGATCGGAATTTCAGAAGATTGAGGAGCATGGAGCGCTCCGCATCCTGAAGCGGGCGGTCGTCATCCGCATGGTCGCGCACGAACTCGGCGACCGTGTTCCCCGTGTCGCCGCCCGGCGCGTTGGCGAGACTGACGCGACCGCTCAGGAACCGCTTCAGAATGTTGACGATGCCGCCGAGACGTCCCGGTGAACCGGTGCGTCTCGGCCTTGTACTGGCGTCCTCTCCATCCTGTTCCGAGGCAAAAGCCGTGGCATCAACCATATCGGTCTCCCTGACGATCCGGATCGGGACTAGCGCCCCCGGCCTGGTCCGGGTCGGGCGCATAGGGATCCGCGATTCCAAGATCCTTCAAAATACGCGTTTCGAGGGCCTCCATGCAGGCCGCCTCGAGGGGCTCTTGATGATCATGGCCGAGGAGATGCAACACCCCATGAATCACCAGATGGGCAACATGATCGCGCATGGGCTTGTTCTGGGCGTCGGCCTCGGCCCGGATTGTCTCAAGGGCCAACACAATGTCGCCCCGCACCCGACCATCCGCCGTTTCCGGAAGTCCGGGGCCGGGTGTCGGCGCGGCCGGAAAGGCCAACACATTGGTCGGCTTGTCCTGGCCGCGGAACTGACGATTGAGCGCCTGAACCCCGGAATCGGCATCAAGCTGAAGGATAACGGCGTCCGCCGATTGCAGATCGGTGCAATGGGTTGCAAGCGCCTGATAAGCCTCGCGGGCCGTCTCGGCCGGATCGAAATCCAGCCGTGACCACTCCGGCGCAGCGACGGTCACTTCAAGCGTCATCGACCGCTTCCTTTTCCGACCGTTTGTGGCCGGTAAATCCCAAAGAGCCGGGCTTGGGACCGCCCGCCCGGTCATAGGCATTGACGATCCGGGCCACCAGGGGATGGCGCACCACGTCATCCTTGGTGAAATGGACAAAGCCGATGCCCTCGACCCCGTCCAGGATCCGCCAAGCATCCCGAAGCCCTGACTCCTGGCCCGGGGGCAAGTCCACCTGGGTGGGATCGCCCGTCACCACCATGCGGGCATTCTCGCCCAACCGGGTCAAAACCATTTTCATCTGCATTGGTGTCGTATTCTGGGCCTCGTCCAACACCACATAGGAATGGCTCAAGGTTCTGCCACGCATGAAAGCGAGTGGCGCCACTTCGATCTCACCGGAGTCAAGACGCCGCTGGACCTGATCGCCGATCATGGTGTCCTGGAGCGCGTCGAACAGGGGTCGCAGATAGGGGTCGATCTTTTCGCGCATGTCACCGGGCAGGAAGCCCAGCCGTTCGCCCGCCTCCACGGCGGGGCGCGAAAGAATGAGCCGGTCCACGGCGCGGGACAGGAGCAGGCTTACGCCATGGGCCACGGCGAGGTAGGTCTTGCCCGTGCCCGCCGGTCCAATGCCGAACACAAGTTCATGGCGGGCAAGCGCGGCCATATAGGCGGCCTGGGTGGGCGAGCGGGGTTCGATCACCCGCTTCTGGGTGCGGATCACCGGATCCCCA
This sequence comes from uncultured Alphaproteobacteria bacterium, assembly GCA_964522525.1. Taxonomy (GTDB): domain Bacteria; phylum Pseudomonadota; class Alphaproteobacteria; order JAJFIK01; family JAJFIK01; genus CAYUYV01. The sequence goes on from CAZFWG010000065.1 coordinate 6,142, forward strand.
TGGGCCGCGCCCGTGCTTTCAGCCCCCATCACCATGCGCAAGGCCCCGGCGACATCGCCGTCATCCAGGGCCCGGCCCGCATCCAGGGTACGGGACAGCCGTTCCAGCACCGCATGGGCCAGATCAACGGCATCCGCCGGACCCTCGATCGCAATGCGATCCCCACGCGGAAACAACACAACATTGAGCCGCTTCTCGATCTCGGCCAGATGACGGTCATTCTGTCCGCATAGATCGGCCTGACGCCCGGTATCGCCGCATTCAAACACGCGGGCGCCCTGGCGCCGGGCCGACGGATCACTCACCGTTCCTCGCGGAGGCGTTGAATTACCCATAGGCCCGTATGGCTCCCTCAGCGGTTCGCAGCGGATCATCGGACGGGCGGGCCATCACGCCGGACAGGGAATTGGGCATCGCCGCGTCAATGCGCACCGGCACGATCGTGCCGAGATCCTGCTCGGAGGCTTCCAGGTGAACGGCCTGGAGATAGGGGCTGCGGCCGATCAGCTGACCGGCATGGCGCCCCGGTTTTTCCAACAGAACAGGCAGGGTCCGGCCGACCATCAAGGCACTGAAGGCCTCCGTTTGGGCATTGAGAAGCGCCTGGAGCGCGGCCAGACGCGCCCCCTTGACCAGCTCCTCCACCTGAAGCTCTTCCGCCGCCGCCGGCGTTCCAGGGCGTACGGAGTATTTGAAGGAAAAGGACTGGGCGAAGCCGACCTCGCGGACGAGGGCCATCGTGGCGTCGAAATCCCGATCGCTTTCGCCGGGAAACCCGACGATGAAATCCGACGACAGCGCGATGTCAGGGCGGGCCTCGCGGATCCGCTCCACGAGCCGGCGATAGTGATCCGCCGTATGCTGCCGGTTCATCGCGGCCAGCACGCGGTCGGAGCCGGACTGAATGGGCAGATGCAGATAGGGCATCAATTGGGGCACATCCCGATGGGCCGCGATCAGATCATCGCTCATGTCCCGGGGATGGCTGGTCGTATAGCGAATGCGGTCAAACCCGACCTTCTCGGCAAGACGCGTACAAAGAGCGGCAAGCGACCAGGCCGCACCATCCGGCCCTTCCCCGTGATAGGCATTGACGTTCTGGCCAAGCAGGGTCACTTCCCGCACGCCGCCGTCGAACAGACGCTGGGCCTCGGCCTCGATCTGGGCCACGGGCCGGGAGAACTCCGCACCGCGCGTGTAAGGCACGACGCAAAAGGTGCAGAACTTGTCGCAGCCTTCCTGAATGGTCAGAAAAGCGGTCGGGCCCGACACGGTCCGGGCCTCGGGCAGATTGTCGAATTTGTCTTCAACCGGAAAATCCGTATCGATCACGGATCCATCGGCGCGCGTCGCCCGGGCTACAAGCTCCGGCAGACGATGATAGGACTGGGGTCCGACGACCAGATCGACGACCGGCGCGCGGCGCATGATCTCGGCCCCTTCGGCCTGGGCCACACAGCCCGCTACCGCCACGATCATGCCCGCGCCGCTCACGGACGCGCGCGTCTCCTTGATCTGACGGATGCGCCCCAATTCGGAATAGACCTTCTCGGCCGCCTTTTCCCGGATATGGCAGGTGTTAAGCACGACCATATCGGCCGTTTCCACATCCGGGGTCGGCTCAAAGCCAAGGGGCGCCAGCAGCTCCGACATACGCTCGGAGTCATAGACATTCATCTGGCAGCCATAAGTCTTGATAAAGAGCTTTTTCGTCACTGCACCGGCAGGATCCCGTCCTGCCTCCATTCCCATGTCTTCGTGTTCAGTCATTAACCCGCAAGCGCCAATCCCGTTTATGGGTGATCATGGCGGCGGGCACAAGCGCCGAGGTCGTCAATCCCCCAAGGTCACGGCCGGATCGCCTTGCGAGACGGTTGGTGACGATGCGCCATCAAACACCGGTCCGGCAAGCCCGTCCTGACCCGAAAGCGCGTGGGCGACACCCGCCGCCACCACGGTCTCGCAATAGGCGGCCATCTGACGGCGGGAGGCGAAATCGCTGCTGCTGACGGGCGGATAAAAATGCACCTCGACATCAATGGGGCCCAGACAAAAGGCCTCCCACAAATGGGGCACCAGATCCATATCGCCATACCAGGCAAAGAACGGACGGAAATAACGGCCCATGGGCAACCCGTGAAGCCGGGTATAGGCAACCGCGACCGGTTGCACCTGGATCGCCGGGTTGGCGTCGTCACCACCACCATTGTCATTGCCGCCCTGGGACGGTTCGGCGGCGCCCATCAGCGCGCTCTTGAACGGCAGGACCCGATTGCCGTCGCTGCTCGTGCCTTCGGGAAAAAGCACGAGACTGTCCCCGGTATAAAGCCGGCTTTGGATCATGTCCCGGTGCTGTCCGGTCTTGGCCCGCCGCTCCCGTTCCACAAAGACCGTGCGCGCGAGCCGCGCCAGGGTGCCGAACAGGGGCCAGTCCGCGACCTCGCTTTTCGATATGAACGCAAGGGGGCCGAGGGACCCCAGAATGACGATGTCGAAATAGGACGTGTGGTTTGAGGCGATCAGGACCGGTTGGGCCCGGACCATTTCGCCATGGGTATGGATGCGGATGCCGACAACCGCGCACACGACCTTGAAGAAGAACTGGGGGAAGACCCGGGCGCCGCCCATAGGCGACAGGCGCAAGAGAACATATTGCACCGGAACGCAAATGGCGATCACCGCCAGAAAACCCGTCAGTACCAGAACAGCCCTGAGCTGGGCCATGGCGATGTCCTTAGATGTCGATTTCTTGTGTCAGTCTTCTTGTGTCAGTCTTCTTGTTTCCGCGCCCACCCCCGAACGCGGCCGGGGCTTTGCAAGCCCTTGCATCAAATCAGACTACGCGGGGGCCGTGCCCCACTTCAAGGGGGCCGCCCATTGGCGCCTGTTCCCATGTCATAAGCCGTTGCAGTGTCAAAAAACGGGTCCGGGCCCTCAGGACTGACCTTGGCCCTTGTCCCGCTTCATGCCGTAGAGTTCGAGCCGGTGATCGACGAGCTCATAGCCCAGCTCCGTCGCGATCCGCTCCTTGATGCGTTCCAGTTCCTCGTTCTGGAACTCGATCACATCGCCGGTCTCCAGGTCGATGAGATGGTGGTGATGCTCACCCCGGGTCTCCTCATAGCGGGCCCGCCCGTCCCGGAAATCGAGCCGCTCGATGATCCCGGCCTCTTCGAACAGACGCACCGTGCGATAGACCGTCGCCAGGGATATCCGGGGGTCATCCTCGATGGCGCGCCGATAGACCTCTTCCACGTCCGGGTGATCGTCCGACGAGGCCAGAACGCGGGCAATGACCCGGCGCTGTTCCGTCATGCGCATGCCGCGGTCCAGGCATAATTTTTCCAAGCGTTCCATGGACGTTCTCCACATTCATTGATCGTCGGCCGCCCGAGCAGCCGGCGATCCCTCAAGCCTTATTCCGCCCCAACCTATCTTAAGCAGTTCTTTTCATGAGGATGGCATCCGTTCGCCCGGTTTCAAGCGCTCCCGGCTGCATGCCGCCTCCAGACCGATAGTAACCCTTTCGGCGCCCGACTTCCGCAAATCCCACAGAGCGATAGAAGGCAAGGGCGCCCTCATTGTCTTCGGCTACATCCAGAAAGAAGTCCTCAACGCCTCCGGGCATCCGCGCCAGGAGGGCCTCCATGAGCTTTCGACCAATGCCCCGACGCCGATAGGCGCGCGATACCGCGATCAGCGCCAGATCGGCTTCAGCTCCGGCACATTGCATCAAGGCAAAGCCCGCCGGCTCATCGTCGATCCGTGCAAGCAGGCAAATGCACCCCGCCTGGCTCAACAGTCCGCCGAAATCCCGCGCCCGCCAGGATGGTCCCTTGGGAAAGCAATCCGCGTGGAGAGCCTCCAGGACCGTGGCATAGACAGGCCCGGCAGGTTCGCATGTCACGGATCCGGGCGCCGGCGGCATGGTCATGGCGCGCGCGCCCAAGGAGGCGGTTCCGCGGCCACGGCATCCGGCGCCCGCAGGTAAAGGGCGTTTGGCACCCGCGTCGCCGGATCCTGATCGGCGAAAGCAAAGAGCCATGCCGGATCGATCGTCTGTCGTTCCGTAGTGCGGGCCTCAAGCCCGGCCGCCGCCAGCGCCTGCGCCAGGAGACCCGCGCCAGATCCGATCAAGTCCACAGGCGCACGCTGGTCGCCCTCGCTCGTCCACCCGGCGATCCGGTCCACCGCATCCTCGATGCCCAGATGGTCGGGACGCCCCAAGCCGCCCTCATCGGCCATCAACAGATGGAGGCGATCGCGCCGGGCGTCGAGGACCACCGCGCGCATGCCCGCTTCCGGCAGACCTCTCAAGAGAGCCTCCAGGGTGGAGATGCCGAGGCAGGGCACATCCAAGGCGAGGGCCATGGCCCGTGCCGCCGACAATCCCACGCGGGCGCCGGTGAAATGACCCGGCCCGGTGGTGACGACAATGCGGGTGATCGCCCCCGGCTGCAGATCCGCCTCGACAAGGGCTACCTGGAGCATGGGAAAGAGCACTTCCCCATGGCCCTTTTCCAAGGCCTGGAACCGGTTCGCCCGTGCCTCATACCCGCCATGACCGTCGGGGATGCCGATGGCGACGGAACAGGCATTGAGCGCCGTATCGAGGGCCAGGACTGCCATTGCTTTTTGAGGTCGAGACACCCGGCTCAGGGAGCCTCACTGCCGCCGGGCCTCAGGCCTCGACGGGCTGGACCTCCTCCACTTCCGGGATGTAGTGGCGCAGCATGTTCTCAATGCCCATTTTTAAGGTCATGGTGGATGAGGGACAGCCGGCACAGGCGCCGCGCATGTGAAGATAGACCACGCCATCCTTGAAGCCGTGGAAGAGAATGTCGCCGCCGTCCTGGGCCACGGCCGGGCGCACCCGGGTGTCCAGAAGCTCCTTGATCTGGACGACGATGTCATCGTCATCGCCTTCATAGGCCGCATGGCCCGTGTCGCCGTCCTGGCCGCCCTCATTGAAAAGGGGGCGGTCGGCGGCAAAATGATCGGTGATGGCGCCGAGAAGGGCCGGCTTCAGATGATCCCAATCGCCGGTCTCTTTCGTAATCGTGATGAAGTCCGGACCAAAGAAAACCGCGCTGACACCGTCCACCCCGAACAGGGCATCGGCCAGGGGCGACACGGCCGCCTCATCGGCGGTGCGAAAATCACGGGTCCCCTCCGCCATCACGGCACGGCCGGGCAGGAATTTCAGGGTCGCAGGGTTCGGGGTCGCTTCAGTCTGAATAAACATGGATCCTCCTCCGGCATGTTCTGGTCCCGCCGGGGGGCGGGGCGACATCCTGTCCTTTCGGCATATAAGCGCATCTCAGACCAAAGACCAGACCGTCGCCGGACTGTGCCGGTTATGTCAAAATGGCGTTTCCTCAAGCAAGGTGCCCATCGTGTCCGCTAGTCCCGTCAATTCGAAGCCCGAAGAACCGCGCGTCCCGTCGATTGCCGTCAATCACCCGGTGGCCGAATGGCTGAGCAGTCATTCCGGCCAAACCTTGAGCGCCCTCGAGATCATTGACGGCACCTGTCGGCGGCTTCGGGAAAGCGGCGTACCCATTGAACGCCTGCGCTGCGTCCTCGACGACGTCCATCCCCAGATCGAGGCCCTGGGCATTAGTTGGACGCCGGAAGAAGGCGCGCTCGAAGCCCTGTTCGCCTATCGGGAAGGGCCGTACTCCAATGACTATCTGGACAGCCCCATCAAGGCGATCGATGACGGCGTCGAAGCCATCCGCCGGCGCCTGCATCGGGACGACTGTGCCATGGATTATCCGGTGCTTCGGGATCTGCGCGACGAGGGCATGACCGACTATCTCGCCATGGCCCTCGTCTTTTCGGACGGCACGCGAAACTTCATTTCGTGGGCCACGAATAATCCCGATGGCTTCAGCGACGACCAGCTGGTGCAGATCGATGGGCTGACGCCCCTTCTGGCCATGCGCCTTGAGATCGAGCGTCAGCGCCACACCACCCGCACCCTGTTGTGCACCTATCTGGGTCATGCGGCGGCCGAGCGGGTGATCAAGGGCACCATCCGCCGTTTCCAATGCGAATCCATGAACGCCATTATCCTGTACAGCGACCTCAGGGGCTTTACGGAACTGGCGGATCGTCTGGATCCGGCGGAAACCATCCGCACACTGGGGCTTTACTATGAGGCGATCGCCGAACCGATCCAGTATTTCAACGGCGACATTGTCAAGATCATCGGAGACGGCGTGCTGGCGATCTTCCCGGTCGAGAAAGACGCCCCCCGGGAAAAAATGGATCACGTGGCCTGCGGCGCCAATGCGGGCGTGAAGCGCGCCATGGGGGCGCTTGCCGCCGTCGGCTCGAACCAGTTGCCCGCCGGGGTCGACAGCCTGCGGGCCGGCTTCGCGCTTCATGCGGGCGAAGTGGCCTTCGGCAATGTGGGCAGCCAGGACCGGCTCGATTTCACGGTGATCGGGTCCGCGGTCAATGAAGTCGTGCGGGTCGAGGCCTTGACCAAGACGCTCGGCTTTCCGGTCCTGACTACGGCAACCTTCGCGAGCCTCGAGTGCACGGTCAAACTCGAATCCGTGGGCTTTCACCATCTACGTGGTGTGAGCGAGCCCAAGGAACTCTTCCGTCCGGTCGAGTTGTAGACAGGCGAGCGGGTCAATCCGTGTTGCGGTCGTGAATGTCGAGGAGGCTGGCCCGGTTCTCGACCGCCGTGAGGCGCCAGAACAGGATCACCGCCAGCCCCAGGGACGCAAGGCAAAGGCCGGCGACCACATTGATCGTGTGGGGAATATCGACGAGGGCGTTGTTGAGGCCGAGGGGGAACAGGAAGGTCACCCGCGTGTTGGTCATCCAACCCACGAGATCGGCGACCAGCTGCATGATCAGGGCGAAGGCAAACACCAGGACAAAGCCCATTACGAGGGCCACGCCCATCCGCCTCAATATGGAGGACCCGCCGCCGGTTCCGGAGTCTTGCCGCACCATTGTCCCTTGAACCCCTCAGTCCGTGACCCTGCACTCAGTCTGTGACCCTGGTTGAGCGGTCAGTCCAACGCCTCGATTTCTTCGTCGGTCAGATTGGCCGGCACGATGGTGACCGGCCGCGGGAAGCTGCCCCCGGCACCGACAAGACGGCTGACCAGGGGGCCTGGACCATCGGATTCCGCCGACGCCGCCAGGACAAGCATCCGGATTTCCGGCTCTTCGCGGACAAGGGCAACGATTTGATCGAAGGCACCGCCCTTACAAATCACGAACTCCGCCAATTGCCCCGTCACCTGCACGACGATCGAGGCCATTTCGTAAACCTGCGCCCGGGCCACCGCATAGGCCTCTTCCTGCATACGGTCGGCGACGGCCGCCCAATGCTGGAAGTCGATCGGTTCCACCACGGCCATCAGGGTCACGCGGGCCCCGGTCGCCAGGGCCCGGCGGCAGGCATAAAGGGCCGCCACGCGCGCCTCCGGCGCACCATCCACAATGACCAGCAATTTGCGGACATCCGTGGATGAGAGGTCGGGGGGCTTGTCTTCGTCGCGCGCGATAACGGGCGGCACCTTGAAGGGCGACGGTTCGGTCATGGCCGATATGCTGCCACTGCTTCACCGGTTCTGGCAATCACGCATGCGGGGGGCGGGGCCAAGAAAACACGCACAAAAAAACGAGCCCGAACGGACCCGTCTTCAAACCAGAAAATCTGTCCGGGTGCAGGCGTCAGCTCGGCTGGCTCATGAGGGCAAGCTGCGCCTCGCGGCGTGCGGTGCCACAAGCGGTGCTGGCGACGCAGACTCCACTGACAACGCGGCACTGACCCTCGGTCATGACCAAGGGCGAGGACTCGTCCGCCCGATCACAGCAGCAGGGTTCCTGCGCCCACGCGGTCGCAATCATGATGTTCAAGCCAGGGCTCTTCAGCGCGACACCGTCCTGCAACGAATCCGTGTCAAAGGCCGGCTGATGACTGATGGTCACCAGCATGGCCGTCAAAGCGCCAAAAAGAGCGATGCTTGCACCTATCGCTCCAATTTTCATACCCGTGTCCTTCACTTGGTCCCCACGATGACCCGAGACCGAGCGGTACTTAGGCTTATTTGTTACCGATTGCTAGGGATCTACCCCTCATTAACCTGGAGGTGATGTAATTTTACAACATGTGCCGAATCGGGACGCGTTTCAGACCCCCGGCGCCGGCGCCTTCGATTGGGCTTTGGCCAACGACTTTGGCGCGGAGACAAAGCCCACGATTTCGCGGGTTTCGGCCATGATCGGCCCTGCAATGGCCCGGGCGCGTTCGGCGTTCGCTGCCAGGATCCGATCGATCTCGGACGGATCCGCCATGAGCCGGCGCATCTCCTCGCCAATCGGGTGCAGCCTCTCGACCAGAAGATCACCCAAGGCGGGTTTAAAAACCGAAAAGGGCTGACCGGCGAATTCGGCCACAACGTCGTCGGGCTTGCGATCGGCCAGCGCCGCGAAGATCGTCACCAGATTGCGCGCTTCCGCCCGGTCGGCCAGAGCGTCCATCGTGTCCGGCAAGGGCTCCGGATCGGTGCGAGCCTTGCGGATTTTCTGGGCGATCATGTCCGCGTCATCGGCCAGATTGATGCGCGAGAAATCCGACGGGTCGGATTTCGACATCTTGTTCGTGCCGTCGCGCAGCGACATGACCCGGGGCGCGGGCCCTTGGGTCAGCGGTTCGGGCAAGGGAAAGAAATCCGGCACCTTGAAATCATTATTGAATTTCTGGGCGATGTCCCGGGCCAGTTCCACATGCTGTTTCTGGTCCTCGCCGACGGGCACATGGGTGGCCTTGTAGACCAGAATGTCGGCGGCCATGAGTGCCGGATAGGCGAACAGACCGAGCGACGCGTTTTCCTTGTGCTTGCCGGACTTTTCCTTGAACTGGGTCATGCGCTGCATCCAGCCCATGCGCGCCACGCAATTGTAGATCCACGCCAGCTCGGCATGCTCGGGCACCTGGGACTGGTTGAAGATGATCGAACCTTGCGGGTCGAGGCCACAGGCGATGAACGCCGCCGCGACTTCCCGAATGTTCCGGCGCAGCTCTTCAGGCTCCTGGAACACGGTGATGGCATGCATGTCGACGATGCAGTAAAGCCCGTCATAGCGGTTCTGGAGTTCAACGAAGCGTTTGATGGCCCCGAGATAGTTCCCCAGATGAAGATTGCCCGTGGGCTGAACGCCGGAAAAAACCCGTTCCGGCCCCAGATATGTTCCTGTCGCGTCCATCTTCGGCGTTTCGTCGTTCATCTTCCAATCACTCACTATCCAATCAATCACTCGCTCAACGCATCCGGGGCCGGCGCCTTGCGCCGGGTCATGTCCTTTATCAGATCCCGAAAACTCGCGGCACCGGTCAGTTGGACGAGCAGGCCGTAAAGCGCCATGCCGCCGAGGACGAGAACCGCGAGAGCCGCGACCTGCAGGCCGTAGGATCCATTGAGCCAGTCCGTCAGGGCCTGCGCCGTCAGCCACAGGGCAAGGCCAAGACCGGCACTCGCGACCCCAATGCGGGGCATGACCCGTTTCAGCCGCTCATCGGCGATGAAATGACCCGACCGCTGGAGATGCCAGAACAGAAAACCCGTATTGACCCAGGCCGCGATCGAGGTGGCCAGAGCCAGCCCGACAAGCCCGATCCGCCAGAACAGGAAGATCCCCAGCGCGATGTTCACCGCCGTGTTGACACCGGCGAAATACATCGGCCGCACCGTGTCCTCCCGGGCGAAAAAGGCCGGCTGAAAGACCTTGATCAGCACGAAGGCGGGCAGGCCGATGGCAAAGGCGGCGAGCGCCCCCGCCGTGCGCAGGCTGTCCGTGTCGGTAAAAGCGCTGTTGTCGCCCATCAGCACCCGGGGCGTCGCCTCGAACAGGACGGTGATCAACGGCCAGGCGATGACCCCGCAGGCGACCGCGGCGGGCAAGGTCAGGAGCATCGACAGTTCAAGCGCCCGGTTCTGACTGCCCAGCGCCCCGGCCTCGTCGCCGGCCCGCAGACGCCGGGAGATGTCCGGGAGCAGAACAACCCCCATAGCGACGCCGATCAGCCCCAAAGGCAACTGATAGAGCCGATCCGCGTAATAGAGGATCGACACGGCGCCATCCTGGAAACTGGCGATGAACTGGCCCACCACCAGATTGATCTGGGTGATGCCGCCGGCAATCACGCCGGGCACACCGAGGGCGATCAGGCGGCGGACACCGGGCGTCAAACGGGGCATGCGGAGCTTCAGGCTCATGCCGCTGCGGGCACAGCCCCAGACAAGGAGCGCAAGCTGAGCGATGCCCGCCACGGTAACGCCGAGAACCAGGGCGTGACCGGCACTGGGCAAGAGGGGGGCCGCCAATTGAAGAGCCGCGATCAGGATGATGTTGAGGAGCACCGGCGCGAAGGCCGAAAGGGCGAAGCGTCCGAGCGAATTCAAGATCCCCGACAGGAGCGCCACGAGGGACATGCACAGCAGATAGGGAAAGGTGATCCGGGTAAAGAGCACGGCCAGGTCGAAGCGCTGGGGATCGTCGAGAAAGCCCGGCGCCATGACAATCATCAACCAGGGCATCGTGATCTCGGCCAAAAGGGTCAAGACCAGGAGCGTGACCAGAAGGACACTGAAGGCTTCTTCCGCGAAACGCCGCGCGCCGGCTTCGCCTTCCCCTTCGAGCCGTTTCGAGAACAAGGGCACAAAGGCCGAATTGAAGGCGCCTTCCGCAAAGAAGCGGCGGAACAGATTGGGAAAGCGGAATGCCACAACAAAGGCATCCGCCACCGGCCCCGAGCCCAGGGCCCCAGCCACAAGCACATCGCGCCCGAAGCCCAGAACACGGCTCAGAAGGGTCATCCCGCCCACGGTCGCGGTCGCACGCAAAAGGTTCATGAGATCAGGACCATCATTAAATCTGCGGTGGAAGGCGCCCCTCCTTACGCTCATCCCTAGCCGCCTGGACGTATGAAAGCTACACTTTCATCTTATGGGGTGCGGGACCCGGGATGACACGTGCATGAGTTGGACAGTTTCGGGTTGGGGCAATGCCACGCAGGCTCTTGGATTCCCGGCGGATCCTGCAATTGAGGACGGTCGACGGCCTGTCCCGGATGATCCGCACCCTCATGGTGATCGCGCTTGTGAGCAGCGGTACGGCCTTCGTCCTGGAACGGGGGCTGGGCGTCCTCTTTGAACCCTTTCCACCAAACCTGTTTCTCAATCACGCCGGAATGGAGAGGGTACTGACCATCGGCCTCTTCGTTGCCGAACATGTCACCCTGATGGCGGCCCTTTTGTTCTATGTGCTGCTGGTGCCCTGGCTGATGCGGGCCAATGAGAACGGCCGCCTTCTGGGCGCCCGCACCCTGACCATACCGCCCAAAAGCACCGGCTGGTGGCTCTTGCTCGGGCCGCTGATCGGGGCGCTTCTGTTGGCCGGCGGGCATCTCCTGGATGTTCTTTTCGACGTCCAGTCACGGATTTTCGGTTTTTCGGCGGCCTTCGGCGTGTTGGCGGTCTGGTTGATCTTCATCACGCCCATCAATGTCTTTCGCCAGACCTGGAAGGTCGCCAAGAACCCGCTCACCTGGGAACGCCAGAGCAGTTTTTTCGTGATCATGATGTTCGTCGTGGTCTACGGCTCCGGGCTCATCATCCAGCTTCTGTTTTCCGTCGCCCTCCAGGACCCCATGAGACAGCCGCCACCCTCCTTCACCGCGGATCTGGTCTCCACCATCGCGGCCGGCGCGGCGCTGTGGCTGTTACAGCATTTCGTGGGCGTGGTCACGAAGCGCCAAAATCTTCAGATCGCCGGGGCGTTGCGCCACCTGTCCCGTTCAAGCGGCCTTGTTCAGGGTCTCGCGTAAGCCGGTCTCGATCGTGGCGAGCCGCCGCTCGCCATAGATTTTGAGTCCGGCCCGGTCCTTCACGTAAAAGACGTCCACGGCGAGTTCGCCGTAGCGCGTGCAATGGGCGGAAACGATCGACAAGCCCAGGTCCCGCAAGGTCGCCGCAACCTGAAAAAGCACGTCCGGGCGATGGCGATGTTCGACCTCAAGCACCGTCGCGGTGTCCGAGGCGTCGTTGTCGATGAACACCTGGGGCGCGACGACGAAGGCCTGTTCACGCTCCGGCAGGCGCTGGGAAGGCGGCGCGCTGGGTCGTTCATCGTCCATGGATCGGGCCAGGATCCGGGCACGCAGCGCGCGAAAACGATGGGGATCGGGCAGACCCGTGCCCTCGGTATCCTTGAGTTCGAAAACGTCCAAGGCGATGCCGTTGGCCAGGGTGAAGGCCTTGGCGCCCACCGGGTAGAGGCCGACGCTGACGAAGGCCGTCAACAGATCGGCGAACAGACCCGGACGGTCCGGAACGACGACGGTAACTTTGGACATGCCTTCGCCGCGCTCGGCATCGATCAGCACATAGGGGCGGTCCATGGCCATGCGCCGCTCCGCCACCGCGATCAGCCGCGCGTGGCGGCGGCAGGTATGGGGCGGGAAACTCAGCCAATAGGCGACCCCCAGCCGGTCGAGGGCCATACCCGCCAGGTGACGCGGCAGGCCCGCCTCCACCTGCCGACGGATGTCGAGCGCCCGCTCGCGCCGCCCGACGGTGGGACCCACGTCGCCGCCCAAGGTCGCTTCCACCTCCAGATAAAGCTGTTCGAGAAGCTGCGCTTTCCAGGCGGTCCAGGTCGACGGGCCCACGCCCTTGATATCGGCGACGGTCAGGACGAGGAGCATGCGCAACCGTTCCCGTGTCCGGACCACATCGATGACATCGGCCACGGTCTTGGGATCGAAAATGTCCCGGCGCTGGGCCGTGTCGCTGAGCAGCAGGTGATGACGCACGAGCCAGGCCGCGGCATCCGTCTCACCCTCATCGAGGCCCAGACGCGGTCCCAGCTCCCGGGCAATGCGTTCGCCCGCGATGGAATGGTCCTCGTCCCGGCCCTTGGCGATGTCATGGAGGAACATGGCCACGAACAAGGCACGGCGGGAGCGCACACGCCGTGCCACCCGATGGGCAAGGGCAAAGCCGGACACGAGCGCTCCTTTGAGAATGCCGTCGAGCTGACCCAGGGTGCGCAGCAGGTGATCATCGACCGTATAGTGATGATACATGTTGAATTGCATCATTGCCACGATCCGGCCGAAATCAGGAATGAAGGCGCCCAGGACGCCCATCTCGTTCATGGCGCGCAGGCTCTGTTCCACGTCACGCCCTTCGCTCAACACCTTGAGAAAACTCTGATTGGCGTGCCGGTCGGCCCGGACACGATCGTCGATCAGATGCAGAGACTGGGTCAGAAGACGTTGCGTGTTCGGATGAATATCGAGCCGATGGCGGTCCATCACCTCGAACAATGCGATGATGGCCGATGGTTCCCGCTCGAACAGGGCCGGATCGACAACGGCCAGCCGGTCGGCCTCGAGGCGGAAGCGCAGGCCGTCGTCGAGCGGTGTGCCGGCCTTTTCCTTGAACCACGGCCGCCGGGCCCGCCCCTTGGCGTTCTGCATTTCAAGGGCCGCCAGGATCACGCCGGTCAGTTTGCGAACCTCCCGGGTGACGGTGAAATAATCCTTCATGAAGGCCTCCACGCCCTGGAGACCCGGCCGGTCCTCATAGCGCAGGCGGTCGGCCAGATCGCCCTGGACATCGAAGGTCAGGCGTTCCTCGGGACGGCCGGCGAGAAAATGCAGATGACAGCGCACATCCCATAAAAAGGCCGCGGCCCGCTCGAAGGCCTGGAATTCGGGCGTGGTCAGAAGACCAGCATCGACAAATTCGGCGGGATGTTCGACGCGGTACACATATTTTGCGACCCAATAGAGGGTGTGGAGATCGCGCAGGCCACCCTGACCGTCCTTGAGATTGGGTTCGACCCGGTATTGCGCATTGTCATCGCGGGCATGGCGCAGGTCGCGCTCGTGGAGCTTGGCGTCCACGAAGTCCGTGACGGATTTGGCCACTTCGCCCCAATAGCGATCCCGAAGATCTTCGAAAAGCGTGGGGTCGCCGGCCAGATAGCGGGCCTCGAGAACGCTCGTGCGCACAGTCATGTCTGCATGGCTCAGTTCGATGCATTGCTCGACCGTTCTCGTGGCATGGCCGATGGTCGGACCCAGATCCCACAGGGTGTAGAGCAGGATCTCGACCATGCGCTTGGCCCACGGATCATCCGCGTCGCCCACAATGAAGAGGAGATCGATATCGGAATAGGGGGCGAGCGCCCCCCGGCCATAACCGCCCACCGCCGTAACGGTGAAACCGGAGCCGGGCCCCGGCTCGCGTTCCGTGCGTACACCGGCCAGATCCAGAATCGCTTCGATGGTCGCATTCCTGTAGCGGGCCAGGGACCGCGCCACCTGAAGACCGCCCATGCCTTCACTCAGACGCCGCGCGGCGACACTGTGCACGAGGGAGTCGGACGCCTTGAAGTGTTGGAGCATCTCATGGCGGGCCGCCGACTCGTCCAGGGTCGGGTCCCGCGCCGCCGCCGCCACCCGGGCCTGGAGACGTGCGACATCAACAAGCTGTGGCATCCTATGCACCGCGGCGCGGGAGGTGGGATGAAACGGGGCCATGGTCGAGGGTCCCGTGACGGAGGGCATCGGTCAAGTCTTGGCGGGCCGGGGCGCAAGACCCTTGAGTTCGTAGAGCTTTGCGAGCGCTTCCCGCGGGGTCAGTCCGTCCGGCTCGATGGTCTCGAGGGCCTGTTCGACGGGCCCCGGCGCCGGGGCTTCCGAAAGACCAGGCTCCAGCGCCGAGAACAACGGGAGGTCATCGATCGCGAGGCTTTTCTGACCCTGGGCGCGACCGTCCTCCAACTGATCAAGAACGGACCCGGCGCGGGCGATGACCGAAGACGGAAGCCCCGCCAGCTTGGCGACCTGGATGCCATAGGAACGGTCCGCCGCGCCTTCGACGACTTCGTGGAGGAAAACGACGTCCCCGTCCCATTCCTTGACCTTCATGGTCAGGTTGCCAAGCCCGGTGAGGCTCTTCGCCAGCGCGGTCAGCTCGTGATAGTGGGTCGCGAAGAGGCCCCGGCAGCCATTGACATCATGCAGATGTTCAAGGGTCGCCCAGGCGATGGAGAGGCCGTCAAAGGTCGCCGTGCCCCGGCCGATCTCATCCAGAATGACAAGGGCGCGGGGCCCGGCCTGGTTGAGGATCGCCGCCGTTTCGACCATCTCGACCATAAAGGTCGACCGGCCGCGCGCCAGATCATCGGCCGCACCGACCCTGGAGAAAAGCCGATCCACGACGCCGATATGGGCGGCACTGGCGGGCACGAAGGCGCCGATCTGGGCCATGATCGCGATCAGGGCGTTCTGGCGCAAAAAGGTGGATTTACCGGCCATGTTCGGCCCGGTCACGAGCCACAACCGGCGCGCCGAGGCGCCGTCATCGTCATCGGCCGAGAGCTGACAATCATTGGCGACAAAGGGCACGCCGGAGGATTTCGCCAGGGCGGCCTCGACCACCGGGTGACGCCCGCCCTTGATGTCGAAGGCCCGGCTGTCATCGACCACGGGACGGACATACCGCCGTTCCTCGGCCAGGACGGCAAGACCGACCGCGACATCCAGCGCGGCCAGGGCCGACGCCACCGCGCCGATGCGCGGGGCCGCGCCGCAGACCTCTTCGTGGAGGGCGCGGAAGATCTCCATTTCGATGCTCAGGGCTTCTTCACCCGCCTGACGGATTCGGGCCTCGAGATCGGACAATTCGATGGTCGTGAAGCGCAAGGCGCTCGCGGTGGTCTGACGGTGGATGAAGGTCTCGGTCAGGGGCGCCTTCATCATCGGCGCGCCGGCCTTGTCGGAGACTTCGATGAAGAAGCCCAGCACATTGTTCTGCTTGACCTTGAGGCCCTTGATGCCGGTTTGGGATTGATATTTTTCCTGAAGGCTCGCGATGACGCGGCGGCTTTCATCACGCAGCGCCCGGGCTTCCTCAAGACCGTCATGGTAGCCCTTGGCGACGAAGCCCCCGTCCTTGAGCGCGACCGGCAGATCCGGCCCCAGGGCGGCCGTCAGAGTGCCCACCAGTTCCCGGTGCCAAGTGCCGAGCGCGATCACGTGATCGGCAATCTCGTCGCCGAGGCCTGAAAGGGGCACCGGGGTTTCCTCCAACAAGTCGTGGAGGTCGCCCGCGCAGGCGAGACCGTCGCGAATGGCGGCGAGATCCCGGGGCCCGCCGCGGCCCACCGTGAGGCGGGCCAGGGCGCGGGCCAGATCGGGTGTGCGTTTGAGGACATCGCGCACCTTGTGGCGCAGATCCGGCGCATCGACGAAGAAACTCACCGCATCGAGCCGCCGGTTGATGATCGCCGGATCGGTGACGGGCCCCGCCAGCCGACGGGCCAGTTCCCGGGCCCCAGGCCCCGTGACCGTGCGGTCCATGACCGCAAGGAGGCTTCCGGCCCGCTGGCCCGAGAGTGTCTGGGTGAGTTCGAGATTGGTCCGGGTGGCCGCATCCAGGGCCAGGGTGCCCGAGACATCATCCCGCCGGGGGGGTTTGAGGGCCGGCAGATGGCCTTTCTGGGTGAGCGCCACATAATCGACGAGCGCGCCCGCGGCACCCAGCTCCGGACGGGTGAAGGCGCCGAAACCGTCGAGCACCGCCACGTCGAACATTTCCTTGAGGCAGCGGGCGCCGCTGTCGGGCTGGAACCGGCTCGCGGGCAAGGGCGTGGCCTTCGGGCCCAGGACCGCCAGCAGGTCCGCCATGGCCGGATCGTTGAACACGCGATCCGGGACCAGGACTTCCTTGGGTTCAAGCCGGGCCATCTGGGCGCCGAGATCGTCCCGGGTGATCTCCATGACCGCGAAATCGCCGGTAGACATGTCAAGCCAGGCAAGGCCCAGACCGGCGTCCGATGGCGCGCCCCGGCCCGAGGAGCGGGAGGATCCCATGCCGATCGCACACAGATAATTGTGGCTTCGGGCATCGAGCAGGGTGTCTTCCGTCAGGGTGCCGGCGGTCACGAGACGGATGACTTCACGGCGGACCGGTGTCTTGGCACCGCGCTTCTTGGCCTCGGCCGGATCCTCCATCTGCTCGCAGACGGCGACCTTGAAGCCCGCGCGGATGAGCTGCTCCAGATAGGCTTCGGCGGCGTGGACCGGCACGCCGCACATGGGAACTTCTTCCCCCTGATGTTTGCCCCGCTTTGTCAGCGTGATGGCCAGGGCCTCGGCCGCAACCTCCGCGTCATTAAAGAACAGTTCATAGAAATCACCCATCCGGAAAAACAGGAGATAGTCCGGGTGCGCCGATTTAATCTCCCAATACTGCGCCATCATGGGGGTCGCCGCCCCGGCCTTTCCGCTCTTCTGTTTGGTCGCCGTTTCGTGCTCGCGCGCGTCTTCCATCCGACGGGCAGGCTCGGGCGCCCGTGCCGCGTCGTTCGAAAGGGAAACGGATGGGGCCATGGGTGAGGGATCCTTTAGTTATGAGCCGGTACGCGCAGGAGTGAGAGAAAAACCCCAATCGGCAGGCCCGGGCAAGAGCCCAATCGCCGTGGGCGAGATGCGTGCACAGAAACGGTCGGCACGGACCGGCCGACGAAAGAGAGAGGAAAATCATGCCGCCCCAAGCCCAACGCCCCCTTGCGGAGTCCATCGAAACCGAGCTACCCACGCCAGAAGGAGCGGGAAGAAGCACGGGGCCACGCCCCCGGGATGGTAGTGAAGCCGATTCCCGCCCGATTGTCCCCATGAGGGAAGTCGGACATCAAATAACCCTGGAAACCCAAACCAGGGACCCGAACTGGCAGGAACGCCCCATGACTCGCGACCGCATGACTTTCACGGAAGCCGAAGCTCTTGCTTTCCATAATAGCGACAAGCCCGGCAAGTTGGAAATTAACGCCACTAAACCCATGGCGACCCAACGGGATTTAAGCCTCGCCTATTCTCCAGGCGTGGCCGTGCCGGTGCGCGCCATCGCCGACGAGCCGGAGCGCGCCTTCGACTACACGGCGCGGGGCAATATGGTCGCGGTCATCTCGAACGGCACGGCGATCCTGGGGCTCGGCAATCTGGGCGCGCTCGCCTCCAAGCCGGTGATGGAAGGCAAGG
>CAZFWG010000066.1:0-19804 GCA_964522525.1 uncultured Alphaproteobacteria bacterium
AGCCCTCGAAATTCTCTAGTTCCTTGATCACGGCCTTGAGCCGCTCCTCGAAATCGCCGCGATACCGGGTGCCGGCCAGGAGCGCGCCCATGTCGAGGGAGAAGATCGTGGCATCCTCCAGAACATCCGGCACGCCGCCTTTGACGATCATCCGGGCAAGCCCCTCGACGATGGCCGTCTTGCCGACGCCGGGATCGCCGACAAGGAGCGGATTGTTCTTCGCCCGCCGGCACAGGATCTGGACCATGCGCTCGACTTCCGGCTCCCGGCCTATGAGCGGGTCGATCCGGCCGTCATTGGCCTTGTCATTGAGATTGACGCAGTAGGACTCGAGGGCCTCGCTGCCCTGCTTGACGGCCCCATCGCCGCTCTCTTCCTCTTCCGCGCCGCGCGGAATGCGCGTCTCGGACATGCCGGCCCGTTTGGCGATGCCGTGGCTGATGAAACTGACCGCGTCATAGCGGGTCATGTCCTGCTCCTGGAGCAGATAGGCCGCATGGCTTTCGCGTTCGTTGAAAATAGCCACCAGCACATTGGCCCCAGTCACCTCATCGCGGCCCGATTGCTGGACATGGATCACCGCGCGCTGAATCACCCGCTGAAAACCCGCCGTGGGCTTGGCGTCCTCGTTCTCGTTGGTGATCTGACTCGCCAGGTCGTTGTCGATGAAGGCCACCAGGTTCTGGCGCAGGATATCCACATCCACCTTGCAGGCCCGCATGACCGTCGCGGCATCCTTGTCGTCGATCAGTGCCAGGAGGAGATGCTCCAGGGTGGCGTATTCCTGCTGACGTTCGGTCGCGTAACCGAGAGCGCGGTGGAGGGCTTTTTCAAGGCTGGGGGAGAATGACGGCACGGCGTGCTATTCCCTTTCCATGGTGCATTGCAAGGGGTGTTGGTGACGCCGGGCCAATTCCATCACTTTGGTGACCTTTGTCTCCGCAACCTCGTAAGTGTATACGCCACAAATTCCGACACCGTTTTGATGTACTTCAAGCATGATCCGGGTCGCGTCCTCATGGCCCTTGCCGAATATGCTTTCCAAAACGTACACGACGAATTCCATCGGCGTGTAATCGTCGTTCAGGAGGATCACCTTGTACAAGGACGGCCGCTTGGTTTTCGGCTTTGTCCGAGTGATCAAACCCGTGGACGGCCCACCCCCTGACTCATCTTCGTCGTCCCAGCGCTCCTGACCCATGCGCGTTCCACATTTCCCATTGATATGGGATGGCGCGCCGCTTTCGGAACCCATCCCTTCGATTACCGCTTCCAATGGCATACGCCATGGCGACTGTTATGCAATTGCTCAAAAACGCTCGCCCATGCCATCACGCGCCATGTGACCGCTTCGTTAATCCCGTTCCTCCTTGAAATGGGATTTCAGAAACTGATCGCAATCCCGCATCGCGGATCGGCCGCAGGCCGGACAAGCGAGTGAAGGTTAGGCACAAGAACGCCGATACGCCACCCCTGCCGTGGGGGTGCCGAGATGCACGAACCCGTTTTCCGATGCTTCCCGTTTTCCGGTGTCTCACAAAAAACGGCGCGGTTCCGGAGAACCGTGCCGCTCGTCGACTGTGTAACCGCTGAACCGCAGAGGTCCATTGATACGCAGCGCGAGGCGGCGACCGCCGCCCGGCGCGCCTGCGAGGCTTTTCGGGCTCAGGCCGCCGTGGCGGTCTGTTTCTGGGCCGTCGTCACCATGGACTGGAACTGGCCTTGGAACGGCTCCCAGACTTCGCGCATCGTGTCGGCGAGCATCTCCCCCATTTTGGAGGACTGATTGACACAGCTGTCGAGGGCCGTGCGGGTGTAGTCGGACTGGAGGGTATAGTACTCCTCCACGCTCTTGACCGTCATGGCCGCTTTGACCGTGGAAACGGCCTCTTCGACATATTGGCGGGAGAAGGCGAGATTTTCGCTGTTGATCTCCTCGAAGCCCTTGCGCGCGGCGGTCGCGGAGCGGACCCACGCGTCCATGGCATCGCGGGACATATCGGCAAAAGTGCCATAGCCGCTCATGGATTTTTCCAGATGCTCCCGGACAAATTCGGCGCCGGCGGTGATCGCCTCCGACGGGGTCGCGGTGCTTGATTTTGAGTTCCGAGCTTTGGTCGCCATGTCATCCATCCTCATTGTTGGTGTGGCAGGGGGGTGGGATACAGAAAAGCCGCAAGGGCGAGGAACGCAGCCTTTGGGTGAATGTTGATATCTGAAACCCGGTTCTCGGGCGCCGCCATGGGCTTCTCTCACGGTGTGATGCTGCAGTGCAGCATAATCATAGCTGTGGTAATTCGCAAGATCGGTCAAGTACTTACTGCGATTCAGCACCCGGAAGTCAGAGGATGCCGCCACGCCCATGGTTTCGGGATAGCGCAGGATCTTTAACCAAAGTGTAACGCCGGGGGCGCCACTTTGACGAAGCCTCGCCGTCGCCCAGCGGCCGACCCATTCGGCCGGACTTCGCCGCAGATTGGCCTCAGGCTTGAATCGACGAGGGCGATTGCGCCCTCACAAGATGCCCGACCATTTTGCGAAGACTGTTGAATGGTTTGGGGCTGTGCAGGACCGAGACGGATTGATACATTGTGGCGGATTGAGGGACACACGGATGGTGGCGGATCCGATGCCCATAGGGCCGGGTTGGTCGCACTCGGGTAGGCAGGTGCGTGGAATGACGTCTGGGTGCGGGGCGAGACGGATCGTCGTGAAGGGGATGTCGGGGGCATGGTTGCGCGCCGCGGCCGTCGTTTCCACCTTCTGTCTTACCATTGTTCTCTCTACTCTCCCCGCCCTCGCCAATAACAAATATGCCGCCATTGTCATTGACGAGGTCACGGGCGAGGTGCTGTTCTCGCGCAAGGCTGACCTGCCGCGCTTCCCCGCCTCCCTGACCAAGGTGATGACGCTCTATCTTCTGTTCGAGGAAATCGACTCCGGCCGTCTCAAATTGTCCGACAGCCTCAAGGCCTCGAAGCGCGCCGCCGGCCAGCCCCCCTCCAAACTCGGCCTGCGTGCTGGCCAGAAGATCAAGGTCGATGAGGTGATCCGCGCCCTGGTGATCCGCTCCGCCAATGATGTGGCCGTCGTGGTGGCGGAACACATCTCCGGCACCGAAAGCCAGTTCGCCCGCCGCATGACCAACCGGGCCCGCAGCCTCGGCATGAGCAATACGCGCTTCCGCAACGCCTCCGGCCTTCCCAATAACAGCCAGACGACGACCGCCCGCGACATGGCCATTCTCGGTCAGCGGATGCGCAAGGACTTCCCCCACTACACGGCCTATTTCAACGAGACGAGCTTTCGCTGGGGCGGCCGGACATGGAAGACCCACAACAAGGTGCTGGTGAATTATGACGGCGCCGACGGGATGAAGACGGGGTACACCCGAGCCTCGGGCTTCAATCTTCTGACCAGCGCCAAACGTCACGGCACCCGCGTCATCGCGGTGGTCATGGGCGGCAAGACCGCCCAGCGCCGCGACAGGGAAATGGCCCGGATCCTCGATCTGAACTTCAAGCGCATCGCCGCCAACCCGAAATATCGCGAACGGCTCCTCGCCTCCCTGCCCCGGCCCTTGCGCCGGCCCGAGGAAGATCCGCTTGCCCGGGTCGCCGGCCTGAGCCCGATCCCGGTACCGGCCCCCGCCGGTGAGTCGGACACGCCGGAACGCGATGTGCCCCGGCCCACCGCTCTTGCCCGCGCCGATGATCCCATCGCCGATCTTCTGTCCAATCAGCCGACCCGCGGCGCGTCCCGGCCCAAAGTGGTCGCCGGCGTTCAAGAACCCGCGGAAGACCCCATCGGCGAAGAAATCGCCCGCTCCGCCAATCTTGCCCTCGCCATTCCCGTGGCCCCCTCGCCCAGCGTTGAGGGCAGTCTTCAGCCCGATACCCAGGGCACGGTCGATCTGGCCGCTCTCAACCGGGAAGCGGCCCAGCGGCGGCGGAGCGTCAACCGGTCAGGGCTGACCCTGACCCTCGACAATGCGCCCGCCACGAGCCCCGAAAGCGCATCGCAGGGCACCGATGACACGGCCAATATCGGCGAAGGCGACGGACGCCCGCTCGGCAATTATGAATTGCTGGCCGATGTGCAGTCGTCCGGCGTCGGCATTCAGATCGGGGCCTTTCTGCGCATCACCACGGCCATGCGTTATATTCAGAACGCCATCACCCTGGTGCCCGATGTGCTGAGCAACAACAACGCCGCCATCGTCCAGAGCAAGACCGACAGCGGCGATATTTTCCGCGCCCGTTTCGGCCCGTTCAATGAGGATCAGGCCAACACGGCCTGCGGTCTCTTGGAAGCCCGGGGCATGGAGTGCTTCTCGGTCAAGGACGACAATTGGGACCGGGCCATCCGGCCCAAATGATCCGATCCAAGTGATTCGGCCTCGGGGCCTGCCAGGTGGGACAATGTCGAAACGTCGACCACTGGCTATACCGTCCGCGTTGCTCTGCGCCCTGTCCTTCTTCCCGGTATCCGCATGGGCGATCGATGCGCAAGCGGTCAAGGACGCCCGGGAATGGCGCGAGACCCTTCGGAACTATGTTGAGGTCGAGACCGTGCCCCGGACGGAATTGATCCGTGCGGATCTCTTCGTCCTGGAGATGGAACATGAGGCGGGGCTGATTGGTCGGGCGGAATATTGCGCAAAAGCACCCGGCCTCGCCGAAGATCTCGACCGGTCAACGCGCGAGGAATTGAGGGTTGGTGCGTTTGTCGACTGCGCTGACATCCTCCATCAGGTGGAGAAACGCGCCGCTATCCGAAAGCGCTGCGCGCCGGAATAAGGCGCCCCGCTTCAAAGCGCCGCCAGCGCCTTCTCCACGCCCGGCAATTTGAGCGTGGTCATCATTTCGCGCACTTCCTGACGCGCCGCCACATGGCTCATAGTCATGCGCATTTCCGATTTCGGCTCGTGCAGATCGAGGAGCGTCAGGCCCATGGGGAACATTTCCCGATAGATCACCCGTTCGCAGAAACCAGGGGCGATCCGAAAGCCGATCCTTGTACTGAGGGCATCGAGGACTTGACCGACCCGGCGCTTGTTGCGCGCATCGAGCGTCGATATCCGGTTGCGCATCACCACCCAGTCGATGGACGAGCGGGAGGTCTGCATCCGGATCTTCCGGCTTTCCCAGACCATCTCGCTGTAGAGGCTGGGGCCCATGACCCGCATGGTGTCGGGATCGATGCGCGCCAGAAGATCGAAATCGACGAAACTGTCGTTCATGGGGGTAATGAGCGTGTCCGCCACCGCGTGGCCAAGGCGGGAGAGATAGGTGTCGGTGCCGGGGCTGTCGATGACGACGAAATCGCAGGCCGTGCGCAAGGTGGTGAGGATACGCTCGAACTGGCTGCGGTCGGCGTCCGTGGCCAGCTGGCGGTCCTGCTCCAGGGAGCGCTCGATCACATAGTGTTTCGGCATGGGCAGGCGGATGCCCCGGGAGGACGCCCAGTCCTCGCGGTTTTCCAGATAGCGGCTCAGGGTGCGCTGGCGGCCGTCCAGGTCGATCGCGCCGACCGAACGGTTCATGCGCAGCAGCGCCACGATCACATGCATGGCCGTGGTGGATTTGCCCGAGCCCCCCTTCTCGTTGCCCAAGGTGATGACATGGGCGCCACGCTTCGGCTTCACTTGGTTTTCTTCGACAGTCACCGACGGATGCCCCTTCACAGCGCAATCCTTCCAATAGCGAGCCCATCTTTGCACCCACGGACCGGCATGGATGTGGGTGGAGAGAGCGGAAACGATCTGCCCTTCGGGGTTAATTCCCTGGGGACATGATCCGGGTGGATGACCGGGCGAGGCGACCTGGGACAACGGTCCTGCACATTTCCTCAAGCCCTATCCCATCACTCTGGCCCCAAACGAGGCGCGGTCGATAGACGCAATCGACGGAGAGCGATATTGACGCGCTGCATTCTTTCCGATTCTTCAGACGCGTGACAGGACAAGCGCTATGCTCTGCCAAAATCCACGCCGACTCGGAGTTTCCGCATGACCCATGACTTCGATGCGCTTGTCGCCGGCGCGGGCGTCGTCGGTCTCGCCGTTGCCCGCCTCCTGGCCGAGCGGGGCCGATCGGTCCTGGTGGTCGAACCCCACCCGGATATCGGCTGGGAGACCAGTTCCCGCAACAGCGAAGTGATCCATGCAGGAATATACTATGCGCAAGGCAGCCTGAAAGCCCGCTGCTGCGTCGCCGGCAAACACTGGCTTTACGAGTATTGCGCCGAGCGCGGCGTGCCGCACAAGAACACAGGCAAGCTCATTGTCGCGAGCGAGCACAGCGAGATCAGCGCCCTTGAAGGCATCATCGACAAGGCCGCCCGCAATGGGGTGACGGATCTCACGCTACTCGATGGCGCCGACGCGCGGGCCCTGGAACCGGCCCTGGCCTGCGAGGCGGCCGTGCTGTCCCCGTCCACCGGCATCATCGACAGCCACACCCTCATGCTGAGCTTCCAAGGGGATGCGCAGGCCCATGGCGCCGTTTTCGCGTTCCATACCACGTTGGATGCCCTCACGCCCCTGGACGGCGGCGGCTTTCACGCCCGCGCGTTCGATGAACGGAGACAATCGGTCGAGGTGACGGTGGGCATGGTGGTCAATGCGGCGGGCCTCGGGGCCCAGGGCCTGGCCTCCCGGATCGAAGGGCTGCCGGCGGAGCATATCCCGATCCGCCATCTGTCCCGTGGCTGCTATTTCGCCATGACGGGCCGCGCGCCCTTTTCGAGGCTGATCTATCCGGCGCCCCGTCCCGAAAGCCTGGGCATCCATCTGACCATCGATCTCGGCGGGCGCTGCAAATTCGGTCCGGACCATGAATGGATCGAGACGGAGAACTACGATGTGTGCCCGCGGCGCGCGGAACAGTTCTACGACGCCATCCGCCGCTACTACCCGGCGCTGCCGGACGGGGCGCTTCAGCCGGACTATGCCGGGATCCGGCCCAAGATCCAGGCGCCGGGGGAGCCCGCCCAGGACTTCCGTATCGACGGTCCGGAGTGCCATGGCATTCCGGGACTGGTCAATCTGTTCGGGATCGAGTCACCGGGCCTCACGGCCTCGCCGGCCCTGGCGCAGATCGTGGCCGAGCGGCTCGGCGTGGAGGCGAGCGCAACGGCGCCTTATCCGCCGCCATCGCCGCGGCGATAACGATCCCGCCAGTTGGAGATTTCCCGCAGGAAGCGGTTGACGATCGAGACCGTTGTTTCCTCGAGCCGAAGCTTGTGGAACTCGATCCAGTTCTCCTCGTCGATGCCCTCGGAAACGAGCGTTCCGGATCTGTTAAGGCAGCGCAGATAGACGATGAAAGTGATGGCGAGAGCGAACCAGTAGGGGATGGGCACGCCCATGAGCCGCCCCACCAGATTGTCGTCGATGGCCACGATGGCCACGCTGATCGCCAGGCCGAAGGCCAGGGGGATCAGGGACATATAGTAACTGGTGTTGCGGATGATCTGATAGAAGACGCTGCGCAGATACCATTCGACGAAGAAACACCGCCACCCGATCCAGTGCATGTTGACGAACCAGATGCTCGACTGGTCGCGGCGACGGACGTCTTCCGATTCGGACCCCTCCGGATTGCCGCCGATCGCCTCCTTGACCGCGGCGTCGGCCTCCCGGAAGCGGCTGTTCAGAAAGGCCAGATAGGCCTTCACATAGGCATCCACTTCCCGGCCGTTGTTACGCTGAACATATGTGTATTCAAAGCCGTAAACGATTCCCATCAGGAACAGGGCCGATAGTGTCGTTGCCCCAACGACCACGGTGTGGGTCGGATTGAACTGAAGGACCGTGAAGGCCAGATCGAGGGAGATGTCCTCCGCCGGCGTCACACCCAGGAGATTGATGAGATCTTCGCAATACATGACAATCAGAACATTGACCGCCATGATCAGGGACAGGATCGACGCCAGACGCCGGGTATTGTCGTTGATGATTTTCCGCATGGCATTGATGACATGGTAGTAGACATCGTCCGGACCCACCTCAAGGGGCGGGAGTACCTGCTCGCTCGGCTCCCCGTCCTCGGGATCGTTGATGCCCAGCCGCGGCCCCTCATCGCCACGGAAGAGTCGGATGATCAGGCTCGAATGAACGTCCTCATACATATATTCATGGTGACGCAGGGTCTCGAAATGGCCATGCTCTTCATCTGTGACGATGGTCTGATTGAGGGTCAGGATCTCGCGGATCGGCAGATTGAAATGGAAGACCCGGTGGGACATCTCCGCGTCTCTCAACGCGCGGTCCAGCGTATACTGTTCGACACGGGGCAGGCAGTTGCCTTCCGGCCGCAGCCAGCTGAA
The DNA here is from genome assembly GCA_964522525.1 of uncultured Alphaproteobacteria bacterium. Taxonomy (GTDB): domain Bacteria; phylum Pseudomonadota; class Alphaproteobacteria; order JAJFIK01; family JAJFIK01; genus CAYUYV01. Next base: position 8,332 of record CAZFWG010000066.1, read on the forward strand.
GAAGAACCCTCCTTGTTTGCCAAGGTCATAACGCGGATTGTTGGCCACGATGGCGAGCTGCCGATCCACCATGGTGTCGGACGCGAAGGCGCGCGCGATCAGCGTTGCGAAGGTGGCCCCGCCCCGACGCACAGGGGGAAGATGGGGTTTTCGCCGGAACCCGGTAAGTTTTCCGAGCGCGGCAAAAAGATGGCCGAGGGTGTGGCGGTAGAGGGCGCGCACGAAACTTGAAACATAGCTTAGCGGATTGCGCCGGACGAACATCAGCATCGCCGTCGCGAAGACCGCGAACACCAGAGCCAGCAAACCGCTGGTTGTCAGCTCCGCCGTCTGTGCGACCGGCTCTACGCCGCCTTCCACCATGCCTCAACCCCTTCGGCTTGTTCCGACCCGCCATGGGCCCCTGGTGCAACGACCCGCCGTCACATCCGAGACATCATTTGCCTACAGACCCGAGAGTCCCAGAGTTCCCGGGTCCCGGCAACCCGAAATATCCCCAAGCTCTTGACAGGACTGGAAGCCTAAGCCGCGCGTTACCCTGAAAGGGCACGCTTTGTGTCGTCAACGGACCACGCAGGTCACCGTCGACGCAAGAGAGGTAGGTCGAAGGGAAGCGGACAGGCTTGCGCTGAATACCTTTCGATCAAAAAAGGTTCTAGATAAGCCAGAAAAGAACTGCACTTACCAAGGTAACCAGGGAGCCTAAAAGTACAAAACTGAAATTGTATATCCGATCGATTTGTTTCTCCTTCACAATATGGCTTGGATCCATTCTCGAAATGGTTTTCACAAGGTGGATAGCGATCAGCCAAAATGTTGGAGAAAAAAGAGTAAATAGGCCACCGAGTATGAAAAAAAGTGGATCCCTAATTTGCTCCGTGACGGTTGGTGTGTCACAAATTTGGAGGGACGGAAAAAACAAACCAAGAAGCGTACAAAATAATAAGAAAGGCAAATATAAGAACAAAAATACTACCAATAAAAAAAGATATATGTATAAAAATAATTTTGGGAAATCCCACTTCAAATTTCTATATGTATAATCATCAACAAAGGGGGACCAGATCAAAAAAATTAAGTTCGCCACAATACAAATTTTTCCGAAAATCAAAATTTTTCTTATAATTTCATATATATAGACACGAAATCCTTTTTCTTCTATATTTTGAGCACTTTTAAGCGATTTTTCCACAGATTTTTTTGAAAAAAACAAAATAGGCAACACATATGGAACAAAATACTTAAAAAAATCTTCGTCCAGTTTTATAGATGGTTGCTCTCTAATAATATAGATATCGAAAGAGACGAAAAGGAACATCCACGCTGCGGCGACGAAGACGATGTCAAAAACAGACGGACCACTCTTGTCATCTGTATAAAGATTTCTAAAGAAGTCGCTCGAACGCTTTGGTGTCTCACCCGACACCCGGGATGCTGCCACCAGTCGGATTGCAGCCGATCGACTCTGCGACCACAACAAAAAAAGTAAAACGAAATAGGCAATAAAAATGAAAAACATGGCCTGACCAACCACCCCTCATTGCTGCCTCAGACCGTCACATTCTGTTGCGCCCAGACGATGATCACGACATCGATCTTTGAACTTCCATCCAATCGTGAGCGGCCGTTCCACCGCAACAGCGCCTCAACTCCCCTCGCCCATGGACATCAGCGCCGCATTGCCGCCCGCCGCGGTCGTATCGGTACTGACGACCCGCTCCGTGGCATAGCGCAGCAGATAGTGGGGGCCGCCCGCCTTGGGTCCGGTGCCGGAGAGTCCTTCGCCGCCGAAGGGCTGGGCGCCCACAACGGCGCCGATCTGGTTGCGGTTGACATAGACATTGCCGACCCGCGCCCGGTTCACGATGAACTGGGCCGTTTCCTCGATGCGCGTATGGATGCCCAGGGTCAGGCCATAGCCGGTGGCGTTGATGGCATCGCACAGAGCGTCGAGCTTGCTGGCCTTGAAGCGCAGGACATGGAGGAAGGGGCCGAAGACCTCCCGCTCCAGGACCTCCAGGCTGTCGATTTCGACGGCGCGCGGGGCGAAAAAGGTGCCGTGTTCCGTCCCCGGACCAAGGGGCACCTGGGCGATGGGCCGCCCGAGATTGTGCATGCGCGCGGCATGAGCCTCAAGCATCTGGAGGGCGTCCGTGTCGATCACCGGGCCGATATCCGTCGTCAGATCCATCGGGTCGCCAACGGTCAGGTCCGCCATGGCACCGCTCAGCATGGTGATCAGTTTGTCGGCAATGTCCTCCTGGACGGCGAGCACTCGCAAGGCGGAACACCGTTGACCCGCACTGTCGAAGGCCGAGCCCATCACATCCAGCACCACCTGTTCCGGCAGCGCGGAGGAATCCACGATCATGGCGTTCTGCCCGCCGGTCTCGGCAATGAGCGGCAGAATGGCTCCCTCCCGGTCCGCAAGGCTGCGATTGATGGCCTTGGCCGTTTCGGTGGAGCCCGTGAAGGCCACGCCCGCGATCCGGGGATCGCGCACCAGGCGGCCGCCCACGGTCGCACCGTCGCCCGGCAGAAGATGCAGGGCATCGCCGGGCACGCCCGCCTCGTGGAACAGTTTGACGGCCTCGGCCGCGATGAGCGGTGTCTGTTCGGCGGGCTTGGCGATAACGCTGTTGCCGGCCGCGAGGGCCGCCGCGATCTGCCCGGTGAAAATCGCGATGGGGAAGTTCCAGGGACTGATGCAGGCAAAGACGCCCCGGCCATGGAGGCTGAGCTGATTGCGCTCCCCCGTCGGTCCCGGCAGGAGAACGGCGCCATCGAAAAGGCGCCGGGCCTCGGCGGCGTAGAAGCGCAGGAAATCGATGGCCTCGCGCACATCGGCCAGCGCATTGGGCACGGTCTTGCCCGCTTCCCGGACACACAGGGCCATGAGCCGGTCGAGATGGGTCTCGTAGAGGTCGGCGACCCGGTCGAGGACATCGGCCCGCTGGGCGCCGCCCCTGCCGTCCCATGCCGCGACCGCTCCCTGGGCCCGCTCCAGGGCCTCATCCACCTGGCCGCTTTCCGTCTCCACGACGCTGCCCATCACCCGGCGCCGGTCGGACGGATCATGAATCGGGCGAGGGCCCGCCCCTTCCAGCATCATCCGCCCGCCGATGATCGGGCCGACATCGGCCGTCTTCTTGCCCTCGGCCTCGAGCCGGTTCAAAAGCGGCCGGTAAACCGTCCGCTCCGTGAGCAAAAGACCCTTGGCGTTCTTGCGCCCCGGAAAGAGATCCCCCGGTGCCCTGATGCGCGGATGGGGTTTGCTGTCCAGACGATCCATGTAGTCCACGGGATCGGCGATGATGTCGTCGATCGGGGCCGCGTCATCGGCCAGACGGTTCACGAAGGAACTGTTCGCCCCGTTCTCCAGGAGCCGGCGCACCAGATAGGCCAGCAGATCCTCATGGGTGCCCACGGGCGCATAGATCCGGATCGGATAGGGCCGCCCCAGGGCCCCTTGGGCAATCTCCTCGAACAAGGGTTCACCCATGCCGTGGAGCCGCTGATATTCAAAGGCGGCTTCCCCCTCCGCCCCCAGATCATCGGCGAAGACCGAGAGCACCGCCACCGTATGGGCATTGTGGCTTGCGAACTGGGGATAGAAGGCATCCGGCGCGTTCAGCATGGCGCGGGCACAGGCGAGATAGGACACATCCGTGGCCGCCTTGCGGGTGAAGACCGGGAAGCCGTCCACGCCAAGGATCTGATGGTGTTTGATCTCCGTGTCCCAATAGGCCCCTTTGACGAGCCGGACCGGCATGCGCATGCCCACCTCACGGGCCAGGGGCGCCAGCCATTCGATGACGGCGAGCGCGCGCTTTTGGTAGGCCTGCACGGCCAGGCCGAAGCCGTTCCAACCCCGGATATCGGGAGACCGCGCGATCTGTTCGATCAGGTCCAGGGACAACTCGAGCCGGTCCGTTTCCTCCGCGTCCACGGTCAGGCCGATGCCCGCCGCCCGGGCGGCCTTCGCCAGTTCCAGGAGACGGGGGGTGAGTTCCTCCATCACCAGGTCGCGTTTGGCTTCCTCGTAACGGGGATGGAGCGCCGACAATTTGACCGACACGCTGTTGCGCGCATGGATGTCCTCGGCCGCCTTCTCCGCCGCCTTGCCCACGGCGGCCACGGCATCGAGATAGGACTGGAAATACCGATCGGCGTCGGCCCGGGTGCGGGCCGCCTCGCCCAGCATGTCAAAGGAATAGCGCGCGCCGTGCCCGGAGCCGCTGCGCGCTTCCTTCATGGCCTCGGCAATCGTTCGCCCTAAGACGAACTGGCGGCCCATGATGCGCATGGCATGGAACACGGCCTGGCGGATGATCGGCTCGCCGCTGCGCTGGACCAGGCGGCGCAATGTTCCGGAGACGTCCTGGACGGTTTCATCCGTGAGGCGCACGACCCGGCCCGTGAGCATCAGGCCCCAGCTCGAGGCATTGACGAACAGGGACTCTGAGCGGCCCAGATGGGCTTCCCAATCGGCACTGCCGATTTTGTCCCGGATCAGACGATCCGCGGTCTCGTGGTCGGGGATGCGCAGCAAGGCCTCGGCAAGGCACATCAGGACGACGCCTTCCTCGCTTGAGAGGGCATATTCCTGAAGGAAGGCATCAATACCGCCGGCCCGGCGGCGGCCCTGGCGGATGGCCTCGACCAGCCCCCGTGCCCGCTCGGCGATGCGCTCGCGCTGGGCATGGGTCGGACGGGCAACGTCGATCAGGTGATTGACCGCGCGGGTCTCTTCCTCGAGCACCGAACGCCCCAGGACCTCTCGCCGCTGCTGCACATCGTTTTCAGGCACGGACATAACCATGGCGTCATCTAACGCCGATGGCGAAAGCGGTTCAAGAGACACTGAAGGACGGCCGAAGGGCAGAGAATCAGATCCGCTGGCGCCATCGCGGCGGCCCAGGCGGCAAGGGACCCGAAGGGCCCGGACACAAAGGGGCGAATCAGGGATGTCGGAGCGCATCGAGCGCTTGGCGGGCCGTGGATTCGCCGGCGCAATCGGTGCAAGGTTAACAAGATGCGCGATGCACCTTAATTTGGGGCTCAAGTCAGATTAACCTTATGGATGATGCCAACCGTGGCAAGAATACAGACAGGTGCAGGCGCGAGATAACCAAGGCGCCACATGAGGTTTGGGGCCGATCCGGTTTGGGCGGGTCAGGCCAGCGAGGATGCGAGCGATGGATGAGTGGGGACGCGGCCGCGGTTTGAGTGCATGGGGCGGGCTCATGACATGCTTTTCTCGATGGGGCTTTTCTCGATGGGGCGGTGCCTTTGCGGCCGTATGCCTGGTTCTGGGGGCCGCGATGGTGCCCCTCGCGGATCACGGTGTGCGGGCCCAGACACCGGGCGCGGATGGCGCGTTCCCGCCCCAAACGGTCTCGGCGGCGCCGAGCCTCGGCCGGGGCCCCGAGACAACGTGGGTCTGGACCCTACAGCCCCGGTTCGATGGGCGGAGCATCGTCATCGCCGCCACGGTCTTGACGCCCGAGGGGCGCACCTATCCGGCCCTGCGCGCCGCGCCGGGCATCGGACGCGCGGCTCTGGATCCGGGCGGGCCGGTGAAGGTCCTGCTGTTCAGCCCGGCCGGTCAGCCGCTGCTGGATGTTCCCTTTCCGGGCTCGGGCGAGCGCATTCTCAGCGACCAGACGGGCCTTTATGAAATCGGCGAGATCGCCGTCGAGTTGCAGGTTTTCGGCCAGACCCAACGCGTGAGCTGGGCCGTGGCGCCGGGCAATGGCTGGATCGGCGACAGAACGGCGAGCCGGTCCGGGCCGGTGGCGCGTGTCCGGTCTTTCCTCGGCCTCGACGGTGGCGGGGACAGCGCCTCAGGGGCCACACCGCAGACCTCGACGGCCCTGAACGCCACGGTCCAAAACTCGACTCCAGGCACTGCGGATCCGTACCGCTCGGCGCAGGAAACACCGACCGGGCGGACCACGCCCGTGCAACGGCGCTTCCGCTCTCTTCTAGGCCTCGACCGGGACGAGCCCGAGACGCCCTCATCGGATGACCCCGCGTCCGGCACCCTGGCCGCCCAGGGCCACGCCCAAGGCAATGCCGACCGGTGGTCGAGCTGGACGCCAGGGGATGATCATCCCGGCATCGGCACCCCCGGGAATGCGCCATCGGCCCCTCGGCCACCGGAAACGGGGCGGGCCTCGATTCCCTCCGTGAGCAGCGAAGGCCCCATCTCGATTGCGCCGGGCGCGCCGCCCCGGGAACCCATCGCGCCATCGGAAAGCGCCTCGGTGCCGGTTGAAGTGTCCCCTGTCCGTCCCGTCCAGCCCGCCGACGGCGGCAATGTCCCCGCTTCCATCGCGCCCTATGCTTTGTCTCCCGGTTTTCGGCCCGATTTCGGAATAGCCAACGCTCCGGGCACGGGTGCCCCCGGTTCAGCCCCGGTGAAGCGCTATGATCCGACCCCGTCGCGTCCTGGGGAGCCCCAGCAAGGCGCCTATCCGGAACAGGAAACCGGGCGGACCTATTCGCGGGCGCCGTCCTATGGCCGGGACCCCATTGTCGGCCCGAGCGCGGACCAGGATCCACTTCCCGAGCTGGCGGGTGCCAACCGGGGCCAAAGCACGGTGAACCGCGAGAGCACCTTGAATCCGGCGCCGAACGCCATGTGCACGACGGCTCTCTACCGCTACAGCTGCGGCGGCCGCCCGGCCTTCGGCGCCCGCAGCGACCGCATCGAGTTTTCCTGTGGTGAAAAGACCGCACGCTGTTGCAACCTGCGCCGCGATCGGGTTGAGCGATTGTGCGGCGAAAGCGGCATCGAGGCCTTCGAATGCGGCTGTACGCAATGAATATCCGTACACACTAGAACGCCTACGGATTTGAAGCGGGATCCGGCTTGATCCCGCTTCAGGGCCGTCGTTCAGTTCACGCCCGTTGCGATCGTGTAGAGGAGAAGCCCGCCAAGGGCGAGGCCGGACAGGGCCGTGCCGAACGCCCCGATGACCCGCATGCCCAGAAAAAGCGGCGAGCCTTCCACCAGATGGGATCCGGTGAGGGACGAGAAACCGATGGCGTGACTGAACCGCGCGACCACGAACACGGCGCCAACCCCCAGCACGAACGCAGGCGCGGCACCCAGCAACTCGCTCAGCGCCAAGGCCGCCACGAACAGGCCCGAGCTTTCGGCCAGGTTGCCGTGGCGCCGGATCTTGCGCTCCAGATCCGGGTCCGCGCCCGTGCCGACGCCGACCCGCACTTTCGTGCGATGAAGACCGACATTCAGCATCAAGAGTTGTTGCAGGATAATCAGCAGCGCGGCAACGCCCGCTGCCGTGACTGGCATGGTGATCATCTCTTCACTCCCTGTTCCGTTACCAATGCGCGCTCAGGGCCACTTTGCCCGTGGGCCGGCCCTTTTCCTGATAGTCGTGGGCCTCGCCGACTTCGGCGAAGGTAAAACGCCGCTCATCGACCAGCGGATGGATCTTGCCGGCATCGACCAGCGCGGCAACTTCCGTCAGAATACGGCTCACTTTCTCCTGATGGAAACCATGGGTCATCGGATATCCTGCAAAAACGCTCAAGAAGCCGAGCTGATTGGCCTGGAAATTGCCGCCATCGGGAAAGGCGCCATTGATGTCGAGAATGGTTCCCTCAAAGGCGGCCGCTTCGACGGCGGCATTGATGGTGGCCTGGCCCGGCGTGTTGAAGACGACGTCAAAACCCCGCCCCGCCGTGGCTTCCTTCACCATGTCCGCCGTGGCCACCCGCGTGTAGTCAAAGGCTTTTTTGGCGCCCAGATCCTCCGCAATACGGCATTTATCGTCCGAACCGCAGGTGGCATAGACCGTTTCCCCGAACCGTGCCCGGGCGAGCTGCAAGGCGAAAAAGCCGACACCACCGGTGCCGCCCTGAATCAGAATCGAACTCCAAGGATCGATCCGGCAACGCTCGATCAGGCAGAGCCAGGACGTGACCGCGACCAGAGGGATCGTCGCGGCCTCCTCGAAGGACATGGAAACCGGCTTATGCGCGATCATGCGGGCATCCGCCACCATATATTCCGCAAGCGCCCCTTGTTTGCCCATGAGCCCGGTGGCGAAACTCCACACCTCATCCCCGAGGTCGAAGTCCTGGACGCCCTCGCCCCGCGCCACGATGACGCCGGCACAGTCCGCATGGAGAACAGCGGGAAAGACGGGCACCAGGAAGGCCGCCAGGCCGCTGCGCATCTTCCAGTCCACCGGATTGACGCTCGAGGCCTTGACCTCGATGAGCACCTCGCCCGGCCCGGGATTCGGCACCGGAAGATCCCGGCGCACCAGAACCTCCGATCCGCCAAACCCCTCGATCACCATGGCTTTCATGGTGGATGTCATCGCCGCCACCCCGTTTTCCGGTTCAACAGTTGAGCGGACGCCAGTATGGCCATTGCATGGATGCGGTGTCATGCAGGATATTCGCAACATATCGGTGCACTAATGCACCGGTTGGGAGGGGGGTTGGGGGCAGGACCTTGCCCCGTGTCCCCATGAACCAGGGAAGCGGCCCATGAACCCCCTTCAAGACATCGATTGGGAGGATGTGAAAACGGTGGCGGAAGTGGCCCGGGCGCGCACGGTACGCAACGCGGCCAAGGCGCTCGGCGTCCACCATTCGACGGTCAGTCGTCGGATCGAGCGGCTGGAGGAGCGCCTGGCCGTGCGCCTGTTCGATCGGCAGCCGGAAGGCTATGTGCTGACCGACGCCGGCGAGGAACTGGCCGGGATCGCGCGGGGCTTTGTCGATGATCTGGGCCGGGTCGAGCGTCAGATCGCCGGGCGGGACACGGCGCCCACCGGAAAGATCCGCGTGACCATGGCGGAGCCCATCGCGGCGCGGGCCTTCGCGCCCCGCCTCCCCGAGTTCGTCGAGCGCTTTCCCGGTCTTGATCTGGAGATCATCGTCACCCTCGACATGCTCGACGTGGCGCGCCGGGAAGCCGATGTGGCCATCCGGATGGACAACAACCCGCCCCAGACCCTGGTCGGCAAACGCTTCTTTCCCTATTACAGCACAGTCTATGCCGCGCCCGACTATCTTGAGCGCCATGATCTCGCCAATGATCCGGAAACGGGCCGCTGGATCGGCTGGGCCGAGGCCGACGGTCCGTATCCGGAATGGACTCAGGATACGGAATTCGCGCGGGTCCCGGCCTGGGGCGTCTTTCTCAATCTGGGGGTCCAGGTGGAAGCCGCCCGGGCCGGTTTCGGCCTCGCCATGCTGCCCTGTTTCATTGCCGACCGGGAGCCGGGCCTCGTGCGCGCCACGACGCGCAAGCCCACCCCGTCTCGGGACCTGTGGGTGCTGACCCATAGCGATTTGCGCCGGACGGCGCGGGTGCGGGCCTTTATGGGGTTTGCGGAAGAAGTGCTCCGGGACAACAAGAAGTATTTTGTGGGGGAGCTTTGACCACGCAGGCCCGGCTCAAGCCACTTTCAAACAGCGTCGAGGAACAATACGGCAAATGCCCCGAGGAGGTCGGCGGGCCGAGGCCCGCCCTGCACGGAACACCAGCTGCGGGATAGGCTTCAGCCCATCTCGCTATTCCGAACCGAACTCGATCCCGTCGAGCTGGCCCGTGGCGCGCCATTGCTCGAGGATCGCGAAATATTCCAGCGAGCCGCCACCGTAAGGCGCGTCCTGGCCGCTGCGCTCCCCGGGCTTGCCCTCATTGTTGTAGTAGCCGGGCGTGCATTCCTCGAGGAATTTCAGGCGCAACATCGCCTTGTCCAGAACCGTCCGTACCCAATCCTCTTCGGCGCGCGCGCTCGGCTCCACGGTCCGGGCCTGGCGTTTGCCCGCCTCGTCCAGGATATAGGCAATGTGGATCGCCTGTTCGTTGAGCAGATGGGGATAGTTGGCCGTGAAGCCCGCCTGGGCCGGTCCCATGATGAAGACATTGGGAAATTCCCGGGTCATCATGCCATGGAGGGTGCGCATGCCCCCCGCCCATTTGGCCGACAGGCTGACCCCGTCCCGGCCCTCCAGATCATAGCCCGCACGGCGCGTATAATCCGTCCCCACCTCAAAGCCGGTCGCGAAGATCAGACAGTCGAGCGCATAGGTCTGGCCATTGGCGATCACCGCATCCTCGGTGATCCGGTCGACGCCTCGGCCTTCCGTGTCGACCAGGGTGACATTGGGCCGGTTGAAGGCCTGGAGATATTCATCATGGAAACAGGGCCGCTTGCAGAACTGGCGATACCAGGGCTTGAGCGCGGCAGCGATCCTTTCGTCCTTGACCAGCTCATCCACGCGGGCGCGGACCTGCTCCATTTTCTTGAAATCGGCAAGCTCGGCCAGTTCGGCGAGCTTTTCGGGGGACAGGTCCTGATTGCCGTCCTGGGTCGCGAAAAAGATCAAATTCCGGATGATCTCGGTCCAGCCGTCGCTGACCAGGTCCTCCGACGCATAGCCGCCTGAGACCAGGATATTGAAATTGTCCATCCGGTGCTGGTGCCAGCCGGGCTCCAGGCTCCCGGCCCAATCCTGGTCGGTGGGCCGGTTGTTCCGTACATCAATGGAGGAGGGCGTGCGCTGGAAGACATAGAGATGCTTGGCGGTCTGGGCCAGATGGGGCACGCATTGCACGGCGGTCGCGCCCGTGCCGATGATGCCCACGCGCTTGTCACCGAGCCTGTCGAGCCCGCCGCTCGCGTCCCCGCCCGTATAGGCATAGTCCCAGCGGGAGGTGTGGAAGGAATGGCCCATGAACTTCTCGACACCGGGAATGCCCGGCAGTTTGGGACGGTTCAGCGGACCATTGGACATGACCACGAAGCGCGCGGTCATGCGGTCCCCCCGATCGGTGGTGATGACCCAGCGGGCGCTGTCCTCATCCCAATGCATGCCCGTGACTTCGGTCTGGAAACAGGCCTTTTTGTAGAGATCGAAATGCTCGGCGATGCGCTTGCTGTGCTCGAGGATTTCAGCGGCACGGGAATATTTTTCCACGGGCATGTAGCCCGTTTCCTCCAGGAGCGGCAGATAGACATAGCTTTCGATGTCGCAGGCCGCGCCCGGATAGCGGTTCCAATACCAGGTCCCGCCGAAATCGCCGCCCTTCTCGATGAGGCGGATGTCCTCGACGCCCGCCTGGCGCAGCCGCGCGCCGGCCAAGAGCCCGCCGAAACCGCCGCCGATGACCACCACCTCCGTGTCGTCGGTCAGGCGCGCGCGGGCAAATCCAGGCTCCACATAGGGATCGTCGACATAATGGGCGAAGGCCCCCACCACATTGACATATTGGTCATTGCCGTCGGTGCGCAGCCGCTTGTCCCGCTCGATCCGGTATTTGTCCCGCAAGGCGCTGGGATCGAAGTCCAAACTCTGTGTTTCCGACATGGGTGTCCGCTCCCCGACGCGTGGTTTCCTGTGAGCTTTTGTCAGATCCTATCGTGAGGGGGGATCGCGGGCTTGTCGAGGGCCTCGGCGCCTCATCCCGCAAAGG
>CAZFWG010000066.1:19904-24084 GCA_964522525.1 uncultured Alphaproteobacteria bacterium
TCGCCCCGGAACCCCATGAAGACCTGAAACGCAATGGCGCCAGCCGCCGCGCCGATGCCGGTGGCGATCACGATACGGATCAGGTTGAGTACGGATTTCATCACTTCCCCCTTCCCCCTTCGGTCCGCCGCCTTCCAAGAAATCCTGCCGCGATCATGGCGCGCAGTGGACCCGGTCACAACACATAGGCGGATCAGAGCAGCCCCAACTCCCGAAGCTCCGCTTGCATCTTGGCGGGCATGGCATTGTCGGCCTTGACCGTCGCGGCGTCGGGCGGCGCGTCCTTGGGCTCCAGATAGCGCCAGCCCTGGAACGGGCGCCGCGGCACCGGATCCACGGGCACCAGTTTCGGGTCCATCAGAAGGTCACATCGGCCGATGCCGTCGTCATCCGTGAAGGGACGAATATCGGCAAGCTTCTGGCGCACCAGGACAAAGCCCTTCACCACCCAATAGATCGAGCCGCCGTTCAGGATCTCGTCACGACGCCTCGGCACCATGCGGGTCGTATGGGCGATCTCGCTCACGGCTTTGAGCCGGCCCGATTGCCAGCGATGGAGATCATCGATGCTCTCGGCACCGACGCACAATTTGATCAGATGGAGGGTCATGGGCATTCACATAGAAACAGTGACGGGTCTGCCAAGGCGCGTGATCCCACAGGGGGGCACTCAGCCCGGTGGATCGGATGGTGGATCCTCCGGGGGATCGGGGTCTTCCGGCGCCGGCGGGGCGGGCTCATCGCCGGCGCTTTCGGAGACGGGCGCGGCGGCGTCGGCTGTTGGCGGCTCCGGGTTGTCCTCGGCCAGGGGTGCCGGAGGGCTCGGCGGCGGGGTCACCAAGGGCATGGGCACGGCATCGGAAATCCGCACCGTGACGCTTTCCTCGAAGGGCTCGAACAGGGCACTGCCCGCGACAGCGGTGGTGCTTTCCTGGAGCAGGGGCACGCCGTTCTGGAGACCGTAAAGGGCCGTCTGCTCGAAGCTGTGGATGCGGGCATCCAGGCTGGGCTTGAAGGAGCGCGGGGCATAGATCCGCACCGACTGGATCCAGGGCGCCTGACCATCCGCCCCCGCGCCGGAACGCGACACCAGGATCTCTCCGCGCAATTTGCGCATGAAGGCCCGCGCCTGCCGTGCACCTTGGGGATCGGCCATGGGCGTGAAGCGGTAGATCAAGGCCTCCGCCTCCTCCCGGGCCAGCATGACGTCATCGCCGATCGCCTCGTCCAGAAGGTCATAGCCCAGAAGGCCGCGCCCCGGTTCTCCGGTCTCCAGGCTTTGCATCACCAGAAGAACCCCTTCCGAGGCCGCCTCCGGCGCAGGCTCCAAGAGCGTCCAGCGCCGGGCGGGATCGCGGGGATCATGGCGCACCACGATCCGCCCGTCCTCCACCGCCATGGTCTGGGTGAAGGTCCAGTCATACTGGGTGACGGGCGCGCCCGCCGCGAGGGCATCGATCAGGGGCGCGGGACGCTCGGAAGGCAGATCACCGTCCTGGGCCAAGGCCGTGGCGGCAAGCCAGAGGCCGGCGGCAATTGCGCCGCCCAGCCCGGTGATCGCGGCCGGCAACAGGCCGCGGATCGCCTCAGTGACCCACGCGGCGGGGGCGTCAAGCCGGCCCCCGGTCCGTCGACATGCTTGGGTGGTCGCCCGTGACAACGCAAAGGTCCCCATTGCTGTGAATCGATATCATTGAACGTAAAGCCGGCTGAAGCGGGGCGGGACCCGACAGGACCGGGACTTCACCGAGGCTGGTCGTCAGGCCTGGGGCGCCAGGGTCACCATGAGCGCGCCCTCCTCCACCTGATCGCCCACATCCACTGTGACCGATTCGACGACGCCGTCGGCACCGGCGCTCAAGGTGTGTTCCATTTTCATGGCCTCAAGCACTACGAGGGGCTGGCCGCGCCGCACGGCCTCGCCATCGGCGGCATGGATGGAAATGATCTTGCCCGGCATGGGCGCCGTGACCCGCGCCGCGGCGTCCCCTTCCTGGTGGGCCCGGTCAAGGGGATCCTCCGGCACGATCTCATGGGCATGACCCTGGGCCATGATCACGATGCGGGCGGCCAAGCGGATGACGCCCACGCTCAGATGCCGGCCGTCCAGAGTGGCGGAAAGGCGATCCTCCGCATCGAGAGTACCCTGCCCCACAAGACGCTGCCCGTCGATTTCCAAGGTCATGGCCCCGCCGCCATGGTGGACCCGAACCTCAAAGGGATGCTCACCCTCAAAGCGCAGGGTTTCACTGGCGGACGCCCCCACCCGCCAGCCATCCAAGGCGTCCCAGGGCGAATGGGGATCCCCGGACGCGGCCCCGCGTTCGGCCGTCACACGCTGCCGATCGGCCAGGACATAGAGCGCGGCCAGGGCCTTGATGTCCGCGGGCGGCGCACTGGCCTGGGGCACCAGATCCGCCAGGTGACGCTCGATGAAGCCCGTGTCGATCGCCCCGGCCCGAAAAGCCTCATGGGCGGCGATTTCCGCGAGAAACCCCGCATTGGCCTGGAGACCGGCCACTTCCGTCTGGCGCAGGGCGAGGCTGAGCCGGCGCAAGGCGCCAAGCCGGGTATCCCCCCAGGCAATGACCTTGGCGATCATGGGATCGTAGAACATGGTGACGGCGTCACCTTCGCGCACGCCCGTGTCGACCCTCAGACGGTCATCGGTATCCGGCAGACGCAGGCGATGGAGCGTTCCGGTCGAGGGCAGAAAGCTCCGGGACGGATTTTCCGCATAAAGACGCGCCTCCACCGCATGGCCCATGAGCGGGATCTCGTGCTGTTCGAGGGGCAGCGGCTCACCGGCCGCCACCCGGAGCTGCCACTCGACGAGATCAAGCCCCGTCACCATTTCCGTGACCGGATGTTCGACCTGAAGACGAGTGTTCATCTCCATGAAGAAGAAACCGTCCTCGCGCAGGCCATGGGACCCATCGGCGATGAACTCGATGGTGCCGGCGCCCTGGTAGCCGATGGCCTTGGCCGCGTCGACCGCCGCCTTGCCCATGGCGGCGCGGACCGGCTCGCTCATGCCTGGGGCCGGCGCTTCCTCGATCACTTTCTGGTGCCGGCGCTGGAGGGAACAGTCCCGCTCGAACAGGTGCACCGCATGCCCGTGGGCATCGGCGAAGACCTGCATTTCCACATGGCGGGGGGCGGTCACGAATTTCTCGATCAGCACACGGTCATCGCCGAAGGCGTTTGCCGCCTCCCGTTTGGCACTGGAGAGGGCCGCCTCGAAGCCTTCCGGCCCCTCCACCCGGCGCATGCCCTTGCCGCCACCGCCAGCGACGGCCTTGATCAAAACGGGATAGCCGACCCGCGCGGCTTCTTCCGCAAGGCGTGCCGGATCCTGGTCGGCCCCGTGATAGCCGGGCACGACGGGCACCCCCGCCTCCTCCATCAGGGCCTTGGCCCCGTCCTTGAGACCCATGGCGCGGATGGCCGAGGCGGGCGGACCGACAAAGATCAAGCCGGCGGCCGCCACGGCTTCGGCGAATTGCGCATTCTCCGACAGAAAGCCATAGCCCGGATGAATGGCCTGGGCCTTGGCGTCAAGCGCCGTCTCAATGATCCGGTCGCCCCGCAGATAGCTCTCGGCCGCCGGGGCCGGTCCGATATGGAAGGCCATATCCGCATCGCTGACATGGGCGGCTTCGGCATCGGCCTCGGAATAGACCGCGACGGTCGACACGCCCAGGCAACGCGCCGTGCGCATGATGCGGCGGGCGATTTCCCCGCGATTGGCGATCAAAAGCCGGTCGAACATGGCGGCCCCATGAATGGTGTGACGCTTTTGTTGAGCCATAGCACGGGGCGCCGGGGCTGTCTCAAGGCACGGGCCTCAGAGCAGGTCACGAAGCCCGGTCACGGCCCGCACCGCCCCGTGATCGGGATATTCCGGCGGTCCGCCCGCCCGGTTGATCCAACAGGCCTCAAAGCCGAAACGGGCCGCGCCCGCCGCGTCCCAGGCATTGGAGGACACGAAGCGGATCGTCGAGGGGGCCAGCGCCAAATGGGCGGCGGCGCGCCGGTAGGCCTCCGGATGGGGCTTGTAGACCCGGGCAGGATCAACGGACAGGATCGCATCGAAATGCGCCGTCAGACCGGCATGGCCCATGGCGCGGGCGAGCATGTCCGGACTGCCATTGGACAACACGGCCAGGGTTTCGCCCCG
>CAZFWG010000067.1:0-24012 GCA_964522525.1 uncultured Alphaproteobacteria bacterium
TGGACATGACCCTGTTCGAGGTCGACGAGGCGGCGAACCGCATCCGGGGCGAAGTCGATCCGGACGCCAACATCATCGTCGGGTCGACCTTCAACGACGGCATGGAAGGCAAGATCCGGGTCTCCATCGTGGCGACCGGCATCGAAGACGCCGACACCGGCATGGTGGAGCCCATGGCGCCGCCCATGCAGGCCAATCCCCGTCGGGCCGCTCCCAAGAGCCAAGCCGACGAGCCCGAGGCTCCGCCCGTCCAGCAGCAGCCCCGGCCCACAGCCACGGGCCGTGGCGGACGCGCGCCCAAGGTCGAGGCCCCTGAGGATGTGGCGGCTTCGGCGGGCTGGCGTCCCAAGGCGCCTGTCGCGTCTGCTGGCGGTGCGCCCAAGGAAACGGCGAAGCGTCCGGCGGCGCGCCGCAATGAGGGGCGGGCTCAACAGAGCTATTCGGTCCTCTCCGCGGCCGTCGATGAGGATGATGATTTCGATGTCATCCCCGATGACTCCGACGGGGCTCTGGGCGGCTACGCCCTGAACGAGCCTGCGCCCCAGTTGGCCGCTGAGCCGCGCCTGTCGGCCGGCGAGGAAGACATGGCCATGGACCCGCGGGCGGGCTCCGAACGCAAGCGGGGCGGTCTCCTGAACCGGGTGGCGGGTGTTTCGCTCGGCCGGGGTGAGCCCAAGGCCAAGGCGGCACGGGAACCCGCCAAGCCTGCGGCCGGCTCACGGACCCAGAAAGTGGCGCGCCCGGCGCCGGCGGATGCCGGCATGGGAGCCGACGACCGGGATCAATTGGAGATCCCCGCCTTCCTGCGTCGGCAGGCGAACTGACGCTTTTTCGCGGAAAATCGCGATAGACAGGGACTTTGAGGGCGGTGCTTCTCGTGAAGCGCCGCCTTTGCTTTTATCGAAACTTCGTTTTACCCGTCGATCATGGCACGATCGCTGAATCTTCAAACGACCCGGTTTCGGCGCGAATGTCGTCGTATTGCGGCATCAGACCATCCGCTCGCGCGCGCCACGCGCGGATCGTTACCCATAAAGGCAAGGAGGGAGCGTGTCCGGTCTCTTTGGATTGAACACCCGTTTTGAAACGACCCTGACCTATCCCATGCAGTGCTCGGGGATCGGCTTGCACACCGGCGAGCCCGTGCGCCTGAAGTTCAAGCCCGCGCCTTTGGGAACCGGCGTTGTTTTCGTGCGCACCGACATTGCCGACCAGGACCCGACGGTGCCGGTTCGCTTCGACGCGGTGACCGAGACCATGTTGGGCACCACCATCAGCAACGGTGCCGGGAGCAGCGTGGCGACGATCGAGCACCTGATGGCGGCCCTGACCGGCTGTGGCATCGACAATGTGGTGATCGAGATTGATGGGCCGGAAGTGCCGATCCTCGACGGCAGTGCGGGCCCCTTCGTCTTTCTCATCGAATGCGCCGGGGTTCAGGTGAGCGAGCGGCCCCGCAGCTATCTGCGGATCCTCGACACCGTGTCGATCGAGGACGGCGTGAAATTCGCCGAGTTGGCGCCGGGCGAGGGCTTCACGGCCTCTTTCGAAATCGACTTTGATACCCCCGTCATTGGGCGGCAGCGCTATGGGTTCGACCTGTCGAGCGCTGCCTTCAAAACGGAACTGTGCCGGGCCCGGACCTTCGGCTTCCTGAAGGATGTCGATCGGCTCCAGGCCATCGGTCTTGCCCGGGGCGGTTCCTTGGAGAATGCCATCGTCATCGATGACGGCCGGATCCTGAATGAAACGCCCCTGCGCTATCCGGACGAATTCGTCCGCCACAAGCTGCTCGACGCCATCGGGGATCTTTCATTGTGTGGCGGTCAGATCCGGGGCCGCTTTACGGCGCGCCGGTCGGGCCATGACCTCAACAACCGGCTTTTGCGGGCCCTGTTTGCCCGGCCGGACGCATGGCGCTGGGAAACCCGGGAGGGCGAACCGGTCGAGGCGCCGGCGCATGCGGCATTTGATCCCATGCCTGCGGACGCCCCCTGAGCCGCTGCCGGGGCGGATGGTCCGGATCTATTTGATGGCGGTCCCGGCATGGGCCGCCGCAAGAGGCGCGGGGCCCGTTGCGAGATTTTTTTCATGGCGCTCCGGCCGTTCAGAGAGACTTTTGACCAGGCTCGAGACCGCGTTGCGCACCAGCGGATCCTCGATCTCGCCGAAATTACGCACAAGCTCGATGGTTGAGCGGTTGCGGCCCCCATGGGGCAGCGGTTCGGCCGTGGATGTGGGCTCGAGGCCCTCAAAGAAGAAGCCGATCTCCACATCCAGGTGCTTGGCGATTTCATAGAGCCGGCCCGCGCTCACACGATTGGCGCCAGTCTCGTATTTCTGAACCTGCTGGTAGGAAATATCGAGGGCCGAAGCCAGTTGTTCCTGGGTCAGGCCCAGAAGCGTGCGCCTCTGACGGATGCGCTCGCCGACATGTTCGTCAACGCGTTTTGCCAAACGGGGTTGGCGCGTGTTCAACGAGTCCATGAATGCCTCCAGGGCTTTCCACGCAGGATCGAGAGCCAGAATCGAGAGCACCGTGACCCGGAGGATGCATTGACATAGATCCAAGGCATCTCGTCATCGGGGTTCGTGGCCCTCGGACGCCCTATCGGGAATACACCCAACCGGCTATCAACCACACCAAACTAACTTCTGTCGCAGGAGATACAACCCGTTGCATTAAAGACAATCTCCGCCACGATGGTAGACATTTTTATTTATGAAACAACCAAAGCGGATATGAGGGCTGTTCACGGGATCGCGAGTGAGATGCATCACGGGCTGTTCAGTCGATGTGATCGGGTTTTCTCGTTTGCGCACGATGCCCCGTTGCTCCTTTTGGGCTCACCGTCATAAATTGTTGGTAAGAGCAGTTTGGACGCTCAGGGTTCAGGCACGACTTAGAATGAGGAGGATGTCTCCCATGGCGGCAGGGCGACGGGACATGGGGATGACATGGGGGCGGGGATCCGCGATGAAACGCGCGGGCTTCGCCGTGAAGAGCAGCCGCCTGATGGCTGTGGCCTTGGCCTTCGGATTTGTGGTGGCTTGCGGGGCGCCGAAGCAAAAAGAAATCAAATATGTCGAGACGCCGGTTGAGGATCTCTACAACGCGGCCGTCGACGAGATGAACAAGAAGCGCTTCCTCCAGGCGGCCGCCCGGTTCGACGAGGTCGAACGTCAGCATCCCTACTCGATCTGGGCGCGGCGGGCGATGCTGATGGCGGCCTACAGCTACTATGAGAGCAACCGCTACGATGAGGCCATTCTCGCGGCCAACCGCTTCATCGCGCTCCATCCGGGCAACCGGGACGTGGCCTATGCCTATTACATCATTGCCGTGTCCTACTATGAGCAGATTTCCGACGTGGGGCGGGATCAGAAAATGACCCAGGAAGCCCTCAAGGGCCTTGAGGAAGTGGTCCGCCGCTTCCCCAACAGCGAATATGCCCGCGACGCCCGTTTGAAAATCGACCTGACCCAGGACCATTTGGCGGGCAAGGAGATGGATGTGGGGCGCTGGTATCTGCGCCAGGACCATCATCTGGCCGCGATCAACCGGTTCCGCCGCGTCGTTTCCGACTTCCAGACCACCTCCCACGTGCCGGAGGCGCTGCACCGGTTGGTGGAATCCTACCTGGCCATGGGCATCATCGACGAGGCACAGTCGTCGGCGGCCGTGCTTGGCCACAATTTTCCAGGCAGCCGTTGGTATGAGGAGAGCTATGATCTCCTCGTGAAACGGGACCTGAAACCCGTTCGCCAGGCCAAGAAAAAAGCAAAACAGGCGAAACAAGAGGCCCGGAAAAAGGCCCAGAAGGAAGCCAAGCAAGAAGCTGAAAAGAAAGCCGAAAAAGACGAATAGGGGCGGGCCGCGAGGTCTCCGGATCCTGCCTTTGCAGGCGCCCGTGTTCCCGTTATGTTTAGGTCACCGCCACGCTTGATTCGCCCGGCCCCGCCAAGAAAACCGGCTCGGCCCAAGGGCGCGACGGGGGCCTCATGCTCACCCTCCTGAGTATTCGCGATATCGTTTTGATCGACGCCGCCGACCTTGCCTTCGAGCCTGGTCTTAATGCCCTCACTGGCGAGACCGGCGCGGGCAAGTCGATCCTGCTCGACAGTCTCGGCCTCGCCATGGGCGCCCGGGCGGACAAGAGGCTGGTGCGCCATGGCGCCGAGCAGGGAACCGTCACGGCGGTTTTCCGGACCAAGCCCGATCATCCGGCCCAAAGCGCTCTGGATGCCGCCGGCCTCGGGCGCGACCAGGACGGGCAGATCACCCTGCGCCGGCTCCAGCGCGCCGACGGACCCAGCCGCGCATTCATCAACGACCAGCCGGTCAGTGTCGCCCTGTTGCAGACCGTCGGCGCCGCGCTCGTTGAGATCCATGGTCAGCATGATGAGCGGGGCCTGCTCAATCCGGGCGGCCATCGGGCGCTTCTCGATCAGTTCGCGGGACTGCAGAAAGACGTCGGCCGGGTCACCGGGGCGTATGTCGCGTGGCGGGAGGCCGTCCGCACGCGGGATGCCCATCGCGACAGCGTGGAGCAGGCGCGCCGGGATGCGGACTATATTGTCCATGTGCTGAAGGAACTCGAGGCGCTCGATCCTCAGGAAGGGGAGGAAGAACGCCTCGCCGAGGTTCGCGCCCGGGCCATGGGTGCCGAAAAGATCGCCGGTGACCTGGAGGACGCGGCGAAGACGCTGACCGGCGATGCGGGCCTCGAAGGGCGGCTGCACGGCGTGCTGCGGCGCCTGGAACGGGCCCGCGAGGACAGTGGCGGCCTTGTGGATGCGCCCATTGCGGCATTGGACCGGGCCCTGACGGAACTGGCCGAGGCGCGCGGCGCGGTGGACGATGCCTTGCGCGCGGCCGATTACGATCCCAAGGCGCTCGAAGCCACGGAGGAGCGCCTGTTCGCCTTGCGGGCCATGGCACGCAAACATGGGGTGCGGGTCGACCAGCTTCCGGCCCTCAGCCAGTCCTTCCGGGACCAATGGCAGGCGATGGAAACCGGCGAGGCCGATCTTGCGCGCCTCGATGACGAGGCCCAGATCCTTGAGGAGGAATTCCGGCGCGCGGCGGCGAGCCTGACCGCCCAGCGCCGGGTTGCGGCCGGGCGTCTTGACGACGGTGTGGCCGAGGAACTCGCGCCATTGAAACTCGAAAAGGCCCGGTTTCAGACGGCGGTGGCGCCCCTGGGGTCGGACCAGGCGGGACCTGAGGGGCTTGACCGGGTGTCCTTCGAGGTGGCGACCAATCCGGGCACGCCCCATGGTCCCTTGACCCAGATCGCCTCGGGCGGTGAGTTGTCCCGATTCATCCTGGCCCTGAAGGTGGCCTTGGCCGCGCAAGGATCCGCCCTGACGCTGGTGTTCGATGAGATCGACCGGGGTGTCGGCGGGGCGGTGGCGGACGCCGTGGGGGAACGGCTGGCCCGTCTCGCGGCCGAGCCTGACGCGCAGGTTCTGGCCGTCACTCACTCGCCGCAGGTGGCGGCGCGCGCCCGGCACCATTGGCATATCGAAAAAGGTCATGACGGGGATCAGATGCTGACCCGCGTGACCCTGCTTGACGAGACGGCCCGGCGTGAGGAAGTGGCCCGCATGTTGTCCGGGGCGGAAGTGACGAAGGAGGCGCGGGCCGCCGCCGATCGGTTGATTGCAGCGTCGGCGGACGATCGCGGACCGCGGGCCGCGCGACCGGGTCGGGCGCCAAAGAAAAAAGTGGCACGGCGATCATGAGCAAAGAATGGACACCCCATTGGAAGGTGGCCGTCGACAAATTGACCGCCGCCCAGGCGGCCGAAGATCTCCGGGAGATCGCGCAAGCCGCGGAGGCCTGGGACGCGGCCTATTACCAGAACGATGATCCGCTTGTATCGGATGCGGAATATGACACGGTGATCAAGCGCAATCGCGCGATCGAGGACCGTTTTCCGGACCTGGTGCGCGAGAACAGCCCCTCCCATCGGGTCGGGGCGCCGCCGGTGGACACGTTCGCGACCGTACGTCACGCGGTACCCATGCTGTCGCTTGGCAATGCGTTCACGGATGAAGACGTGGCGGAGTTCCGCGACCGTATCCGCCGTTTCCTCAGTCTCGATGAGGAAGAAGCGATCGCCTTTCTGGCGGAACCCAAGATCGACGGGCTGGGCGCGAGCCTGCGCTATGAGAAGGGCAAATTCGTTCTGGGCGCCACGCGCGGCGATGGTCAGCAGGGCGAGGCCATCACCGACAATCTGCGCACCATCAAGGACATTCCCTCCCGCCTGACCGGGGCCGTTCCGGATGTGGTGGAAATCCGGGGCGAGGTGTATATGGCCCACAGTGATTTCCGGGCCCTGAACGAGCGCCAGGAAGCGGCGGGCAAGCCTGTGTTCAAGAACCCCCGCAATGCGGCGGCCGGTTCCCTGCGCCAGCTTGATTCCCGCGTGACGGCGGAACGTCCGTTGCGTTTTTTCGCCTATGCCTGGGGGGAAATCAGTGATCTGACCTGGGAAACCCAATCGGACGCGCTCGCCCAGTTCAAGGCCTGGAAGTTTCAGGTCAATCCCCTGACCCGACAGTGCGATACGGTGGATGACCTGCTAAAGGCCCATGACGCAATCCTCCGGGCCCGGCCTGATCTCGATTATGACCTGGACGGTGTCGTCTACAAGGTCGACCGGCTCGATTGGCAGCGCCGGTTGGGTTTCGTGTCCCGCGCGCCCCGCTGGGCCGTGGCCCACAAGTTTCCGGCCGAGCAGGCCGAAACCGTGCTCGAGAAGATTGACATCCAGGTCGGGCGTACCGGCGCCCTGACGCCCGTCGCCAAGCTGAAGCCCGTCACCGTGGGCGGTGTCGTCGTTTCCAATGCCACGCTTCACAATGAAGAGGAAATCGCCCGCAAGGATGTCCGTCCCGGCGACACCGTGGTCATTCAACGGGCGGGCGACGTCATTCCCCAGGTCGTCCGTGTCCTGCTTGATCGGCGGCCGAAGGGTGCAAAGCCCTTTCGTTTTCCGGAAAAGTGCCCGGTCTGCGGCAGCCACGCGGTTCGGGAGTTCAATCCGACAAGCGGCAAGCTTGATGCCGTGCGCCGGTGCACGGGCGGTCTCATCTGTGCGGCCCAGACCGTGGAGCGCTTGAAACACTTCGTGTCCCGGGACGCGTTCGACATTGAGGGCCTGGGTGCCAAGCAAGTGGAGGCCTTCTGGACGGATCAGTGGATCCGTCAGCCTGCCGATATCTTCAAGCTCGAGCGAATGGACGGACAGGACCGGCCGAAACTCGCCGAACGGGAAGGGTGGGGCGAAAAGTCGGCGGATAATCTGTTTGCAGCCATTAATGATCGCCGCCGGATCGGTCTCGATCGGCTCATCTTTGCCTTGGGCATCCGCCATGTGGGTCAGACCAATGCCAGGGTGCTGGCCCGTTCCTATGGCAGTTTCGAGGTCTTCCAGGACGCGATGATCCGGGCCGCCGATGATGAAACGGCGCGTGAGGATCTCCTGGCCATCGACGGGATCGGCGCGGTCCTCGCCGAGGCGGTGATCGAGTTCTTCAAGGAAGAGCACAATCGTGAGGCCATCGCCGACCTGATGGCCGAAATCGAGGATGTGCCTGTGGAAACAGCGTCTACGGACAGTCCTGTGTCCGGCAAGACGGTGGTGTTCACCGGGACCCTGGAACGCATGAGCCGGGCCGAAGCCAAGGCGCGGGCCGAGTTCATGGGCGCCAAGGTCTCGGGCTCGGTGTCAAAGAAGACCGATATCGTGGTCGCTGGTCCCGGCGCTGGATCCAAGCTCAAGACCGCCAAGGAATTGGGCATTCGGACGCTTACGGAAGAAGACTGGATTCGCCTTCTCGGCGAGGCCTGATCATCCCTATCCCCAAATTCTTAAAGCACGGGTGTTCCGTCCCAGGCGCAACCAAGGCCTTGATCGCAATGGTCTTCTTCTGCCATTATAGCGGGAGATGAATGGCATAAGGGTGGAGCGCCATGGGGTTGGGGACACGGGTCTGTTTCGGTCTGGCGATTATTGGCATCGGGCTCTGGAGTGGTCCGGTCAACGCCACCGTCGAAGAAGGGGAGGCCGCAGCTTCCCCGCCCTCCATCGAGACATTCCTGAAGGATCCCGTCGCCGGCAAGCCCAGCCTGTCCCCGAGCGGACGATATCTCTTCGTCACGCGCATCAAGGAGGAACCAGCCAAGGAGAAAAGGCGCAGACGGCGCAAGAAAAAAGGCGACCCAGATATGGAGCGGGTCGAGGACATCATCATCGCCGACATGGAGCAGAAGGAAAAGCCCATCGCCATGGGGATGGGCCCCAGGGGGCGTGTCCTGTGGAGTGAGTGGATCAGTGACGATCGTTTTCTCGTCGGGGTCGTGGCGTGGAATCGCAAATCACTGGTGCCCGCGACCCGCGTTCTGTCCTTCGACCGGCGGACCATGAAGCCCGTTGTTCTGTTCGGGGAAGAACGGCGTCTCCTGCGCAACAACTATCTGCTTTCCGCCGTCACCAGCACTCTTCCCGACGATCCGGACCACATCATCATGCCGGCCATCGGCAAGCTCGGCGACCTGGACCTCTTCAAGGTCAATGTCCTCGATGGTGAGGTGGAGGTCATTGGGGAGGGCACGAACCGCACGTTCAAATGGTTCACGGACCGCAAGGGCAAGCCCATCATTCGGCTTGACCGGAACGCCCGGCGCACCCGGCTCTTTGTCTATACCTGGTCAGACGAGGAAGAGAGATGGAAGCGTGTCAAAACAATCAATATGCGGAAAGATAGCGATACGCTCGACTTCGACCCCATTGCCAACGGGCCGGAGGAGGGACAGCTTTTCGTGCGGGCCCACCCGGAAGACGAAGAGCGCGCCACCATCAAGCTCTATGACTATCGTGAGAATGTTTTCGTCAAGACGGTCCTGGAGCATCCGGAAGTGGATATCCGGGGCGGGTTCGTGGACGCCAAGACCGGTGCCTTTGCGGGCGCGTGGTTCATCAAGGACCGATACGGCGTCATACTGGAAAACAAGACCCTTCAGCGCCATTTCGATGCGCTCGACAGCTATTTCAGGAAAGAAGCCAATGTCCGTTTCGTCGATTTCAGCGACAATGGCAGCCGTCTGCTGATTTATGTCTACGGGCCACGCCTGTCGGGGGAATACCATCTCTATGATTTCGCCGAACGCCGCGCCGAGCTTCTGTTCCAGGAAAATCCTGATCTCCCCTATAACAATCTCGGACCTGTCAGTGTCTTAACCATTCCCGCCCGTGACGGCACACCGTTGCGCGCCTATCTCACCCATCCTCCGGGGCAGGAAACGGGCCCCGCACCCCTCGTGGTCATGCCCCATGGCGGGCCGGAATCCTTTGATTACTATACCCATGAATCCGAGGTCCAGTTCCTGGCAACGCGGGGTTATCGTGTGCTCCAGGTCAATTTCCGCGGGTCCTCCAATCAGGGTCGGAGCTGGGCGCGCGCCGGCTATGGGGAATGGGGCGGTCTCATGCAGGATGACGTGACCGATGCCGTGCGCCACATCTTCGATCAAGGATTGGCCACGCCGGAGCGCACCTGCATCGTCGGCGCCAGTTACGGCGGTTATGTCGCGCTCTACGGGGCCATGGCCACGCCGGAGCTTTATCGCTGCGCCGTCAGTCGGGCGGGTGTGTCCGATCTCCTCAAATCGCTGGCCTCCGACCGGCGTGAATATGGATCGGATAGCGGCGTTTACGAATATTGGCTCAAATCGATCGGGGATCCGAAGGAGGACCGGGAGAGACTGGAGCAACGCTCGCCCGCGCGCCATGCGGACAAGATCACCATTCCTGTTTTGTTGGTGCACGGGACAAAGGATGTGATCGTGCCTTTGGAACAGTCCAAACTCATGCACAAGGCTCTCAAGAAGGCGAGCAAGCCCGTCGACTATCTCGAGATCGAGGATGCCCGGCACAGCGGCTGGAACCGCGAGGACACCACCACTTATTG
Organism: uncultured Alphaproteobacteria bacterium; assembly: GCA_964522525.1. Lineage (GTDB taxonomy): Bacteria > Pseudomonadota > Alphaproteobacteria > JAJFIK01 > JAJFIK01 > CAYUYV01. The sequence continues at coordinate 9,985 of CAZFWG010000067.1, forward strand.
GAAGCGCCTCGAGGCCTTCTTGGCCGAGCATATCGGGGGCGCCGCCCCTTGACATCCGTCAGCGCCCTTTGATCCCCGTGCTGAGGCATGATCTCACAAGGGCTGCGTGGCACGCTCCAGCCATGACCGGGTTTCGCCATCAAGGGTGTCGCCCAACGCCGTGAATACCCGCGCGTGATAAGCATTGAGCCAGGCTCTTTCACGCTCACTCAGCATATCGGGCAGGATCAGGGTACGGTCGATGGGCGCCAGGGTCAGCGTTTCGAAACCGTGCATGGGCCGGTCGCCTCCCTCGGGCACGCTCGCTTCCGTCACGACAATGAGATTCTCGATCCGGATGCCATAGCCCCCGGCCTTGTAGTAGCCGGGCTCATTCGACAGGATCATGCCGGGTTTCAAGGGCACATTCTTGAGAACCTTGGAGATTGACTGGGGTCCTTCGTGAACGCTCAAATAGGCGCCCACCCCGTGGCCTGTGCCGTGGTCGTAGTCGAAGCCGCCTTCCCACAGGGCGATGCGGGCGAGCGTATCGAGCTGAACGCCCTTGGTGCCTTCCGGGAACCGGGCCAGCGTCAGGCTGATCATGCCCTTCAGGACCCGGGTGAAGCGGTCGCGCATTTCCGCTGTCGGCGTGCCCACGACAATGGTCCGGGTAATGTCCGTCGTCCCGTCTTCATACTGACCGCCTGAATCGACGAGATAGATCGAGCCTGATTCCAGGGGGCGGTTCGTGCGTTCCGTGACCCGGTAATGGGCCATGGCGGCATTGGGGCCCGAGCCTGAAATGGTCTCGAAACTGATGTCCTGGAGCGCGCCCGTCTCCTCCCGGATGGCTTCGAGCTGACGGACGGCCGTGATCTCGTCAAGCCCGCCCTTGGGGGCCTCCGTGTCGAGCCAGGCGAGAAAGCGCGTGATGGCCGCGCCGTCGCGTGCATGAGCCGCCCGCGTGCCCGCCAGCTCCGCGTCCGTCTTGCAGGCCTTGGGCAGGATGCAAGGGTCGGCACCCATGGCCGGTTTCGCGCCCGCCCTGGTCAGCCGGGTGGCGATCCAGGACGGCGCCCAGGCGGGATCGAAGCGCACCGTCCTGTTGTCCTGACCCAGATGGTCAAGGGCCGGACCGAGATCCGTTTCGGCACGAATGGTGACCCCGTTGCCCAGGGCAGCCCGCAGCCCGTCATCCACCTTTTGCGGATCGATGAACAGATCCGTGTGGCCATCCTTGTGCAGAATGGCAAAACACAAGGCCACGGGCGTATGGGCGACATCACCGCCCCGCATGTTCAGGAGCCAGGCAATGCTGTCGGGCAAGGTGAGGACCGCCGCGTCCACATTCTCCGCGCCGAGGGCCGCGCCCAGGCTTTCGCGTTTGTCCTCGCTCTCCCGTCCGGCGAGCGCCACCGCATGGGCTTTCGCCGGCGCCGTGGGGCGTGCCGGTTGATCCGTCCAGATCGCATCGATCGCGTTGCCGTCAAGGGCCACGAGCTTGGCGCCCGCCTTGGCACAGGCCTTGGACAGCCCGTCCACCTGATTGGGGGTGAAAAGCCAGGGATCGAAGGCCAGTTTCGTGTCCGGGGCCATGTTCTTCTGGATCCATTCCTCCGCGCTGACTTCAACGGTGGAGACAATGTCGAATACGGAAGGATCGACCTGCTCGCGGACCTGGATCGTGTAGCGCCCGTCGACGAACACCGCCGCCCGGTCCATCAACACGATGGCAAGGCCGGCGGAGCCCGTGAAGCCCGTCACCCAGGCCAGGCGTTCGGCATGGGGGGGCACATATTCGCCCTGGTGCTCGTCCGCACGGGGAATGAGATAGCCGTCCACATTCCTGCCCGCGAGATGATCCCTCAGTCGGGCGACACGGGCCTTGCCATGGGAGGGGTCGGCCTTCTCGACAAATGTCTGTCTCATGATTTTTCCACTCATTCCTCGCCTTCGAATTCGTCGTCTTCATCCTCGTCCTTGTCACGGCTGAGGGGCCGGGTGAGGGCGAGCGTGCTCCAGCCATCCAGATGCATCCGATGGACGAGCGTCAAGCCCCTTGTGCGATAGGCCTGAAGCACCCGGCTTTCCTGTTCCACGAGGAGACCCGACAGGAGCAGGATACCGCCTTTTGCCATCACGGCGATCAGGTCACCGGCCATGGCGATGAGGGGACCCATCAGGATATTGGCCATGACCAGATCGTAAGGCGCTTTACTCTTGATCTGGTGATGATGGGTGCCCTTGGCGTGAAGTGCGGTGATGAAGGGGCCACACTGATTGTTGAGGGCATTGCTGCGCGCGATATGGGCGGCTTCCGGATCGATATCGCTCGCGATGAGGGGAATGCGGAAGCGTTTTGCGACGCCGATGGCCAAGATGCCCGTGCCGCAGCCCACATCGAGGGCGCGTTTGAAGCGCCGCCGCCGGGCGAGCCAATCGACCATGCACAAGCAGCCCCGGGTCGTCCCATGGTGGCCTGTGCCGAAGGCGATTCCGGCTTCCATCAGGATCGGGATGTCCGAGTGACCCAGCATGCCGCCATGGTGGGCGCCGTGGATCAGGAATCGGCCGGCATGGACAACGGAAAATCCCTCCAGGGATTTTTCCACCCAGTTCTCTTCCGGCAGTTCGGAAACGATGGCGAGCGCGCGTTCCCAATTGGTCAGGAGATCAAGGGCCGTGCGGGCCTCATTCTCCGTGTCATACAGGGCCTCGACCCGCCAGATGCCCTTGTTCTGGGTTTCGAAAAAAGACACGGCCCGGGCTTCCGGAACGGTGGCGTTTTCCAGACGCTGGGCCACCTTTTCCGTCTTCTCGCGCTCGGCGCCATATCGAAAGCGCCACATCCCCATCACCCCAGCTCCTGTTTCCCCGGCCCCTATTTCGATGCCGCGCGGGCGCGCTCGACGAAACCGGCGATCACGCGCTTGACCCCGGCCTTTTCGAAATCGACGGTCAATTTGTTGCCCTCGACGGCCGTCACCGGTCCGTAGCCGAATTTCTGGTGAAAGATCCGGTCTCCGACCTTGAAGGCTTCCGCTTCCGGGTCATTCGTCGTCAGAAGATCGGGGTTATGATCAATGGTCAGGGGTGGCGACACCGTTGAACCGCCGGCCAGGTCCTCGAGCTTGTGGCGCGCCCGCTGCCAGCCCGGCGTGTCATAGGGGCTCTTGAAAGAGGCGCCCTGGCCGAAGCGCTCGCCAAAGCCGCCGCCCATGCTGTGGGGCGCATGCTCGGCCTCCACGTGATCCTCGGGCAGTTCGGCGATGAAGCGGGACGGGATGCAGGGCTGGGTGCGGCCATAGATCTGACGCATGGTGGTGTAGGAGACGAAACTGCGTTTGCGCGCGCGGGTCAGGCCCACATAGGCGAGGCGACGTTCCTCCTCCAGGGCCTTTTCTCCGTTTTCGTCAAGGGAGCGTTGGCTCGGAAACAGGCCTTCTTCCCAGCCAGGCAGGAAGACGGTGTCGAACTCAAGACCCTTGGCGGCGTGCAGCGTCATGATGGTGACGCGATCTTCCGTGTCTTGATTTTCCCGGTCCACCACAAGAGCGACATGTTCCAGATACCCCTCAAGGGTATCGAACTCCCCCATGCTGCTGACCAGTTCCTTGAGGTTCTCGATCCGGCCCGGCGCCTGGGGCGACTTGTCGTTCTGGAGCATCTCCATATAGCCGCTTTCGTCCAGGATCTGGCCGGCAAGCTCCGTATGGGGCGTGTTGGCCTTGGCGGCGGCCCAGCCATCGAGCTGTTTCAGGAACCCGGCCATGGCCTTGGCCTGCTGACCCTTAAGGTCGCCCTGATCCACGAGGCGACGGCTGGCCTCGAAATAGGAAAGATCCTCCGCGCGCGCCTTTTGACTGAAGGCCTGGGAGACCTTGTCGCCCAGCTTCCGCGAGGGCCGGTTGAACACCCGCTCGAAGGCCAGACTGTCCGCCGGATTCACCACGAGGCGGAAATAGGCGTTGGCGTCGCGGATTTCCTGACGCTCGTAGAAACGGGGGCCGCCGATCACCGTATAGGGCAGGCCGATGGCGAAGAACCGGTCCTCGAAGGCGCGCATCTGGGAGGAGGCCCGGACCAGCACGGCCATTTGACTGAAGGGATGGTCGCGCTTGTGCAGGCTTTCCATCTTGTCGGAAACGCTGCGCGCTTCTTCCTGATCATCAAAAACGCCGATCACGGAGACTTTCTCGCCGCCCTTGTCCTCGGTCCACAGGGTCTTGCCGAGCCGGGCCTTGTTGGCGGTGATCAGGCCCGACGCCGCGCCCAGAATATGCCCGGTGGAGCGGTAATTGCGCTCCAGACGGATCACCGTGGCATCGGGGAAATCGGTCTCGAAGCGGAGGATGTTGTCGACTTCCGCGCCCCGCCATCCATAGATCGACTGGTCATCATCGCCTACGCAGCAGATGTTCTGCCGGGCCTGGGCCAAAAGGCGCAGCCACAGATATTGCGCGACATTCGTGTCCTGATATTCATCGACCAGGATATAGGCGAAGCGGCGGTGATAGTCGGCAAGCACATCCGGGTTGTTCTGGAACAGGTTCAGGCATTCGAGAAGCAGATCCCCGAAATCGGCCGAATTCAGAAGTTTGAGGCGTTCCTGATAGAGCCGATAGATGTCCGCGCCCCGGCCCTTGGCGAAACGAGCGGCTTCTTCTTCGGGCACATGATCGGGCTGCCAGCCCTTGTTCTTCCAGCGATCGAGCAGGAAGGCGAACTGGCGGGCGGGCCAGCGCTTTTCGTCGATGTTCTCCGCCTCGATCACCTGTTTCAGGAGGCGGATCTGATCATCCGTATCAAGAATGGTGTAGTTGGAGGTCAGGCCGACGAGTTCCGCGTGACGGCGCAGGATCTGGGCGCTCAAGGAATGGAAAGTGCCGAGCCAGGGCATGCCCTCGACCACATGACCCACGAGGCCCTCGATCCGGGATTTCATTTCCCGGGCCGCCTTGTTCGTAAAGGTGACCGCCAGGATTTGATTGGGGAAGGCGCGGTGGGTCTCGAGGAGATGGGCGATGCGGGTGGTCAGCACCCGGGTCTTGCCCGTGCCGGCACCGGCGAGCACGAGCACGGGACCCTCAAGGGCGTCCACGGCGGCCCGCTGTTCGGGGTTGAGGCCCTCCATGAGGTCACGCGGCGCTGGCGCGGCCGGGGCCTCGTCAAGGTCGAAAGGGTCGTCGAAGGAAGTCATGGTCCTCACACTACCAGAAGGCGCCGAGGCGGCATCACTGGTGTTCCTCGATATTGGTGCGCACAAGGGCTTCGTTATAGACCCGCAGGGCCTTTTTGTAGGGGACAATCCCCACGAGCCGGTCCGGTTGGTCCCGGTCCACCACCGCGATCGATTCGAGGTCGTGTTCCTCCAGCAGGCTCAGCACCCGTTCCAGTGATGCCTCCGGATAGGTCACCGGTAAGGAGTCTTCGATTCGCGAGGCTGCACCAGCCACCCGCTCCATGAAATCGCTGACCCGAATGGTATTGAGCACGGTCGTGTAGGTTCCTACGGTAAGATCCAGGCCGCGCTGACCCATCTGCCATTGGAAGAAGCTGTGGCCGAGGGTGGTCTGGGTGACGATGGTGGCGATCGATGCGGAGACGAGAAGCGCGATCGTGATGGCGTAGCCGCCGGTCAGCTCGAACACGATCAGGGTCGTCGAGAGGGGCGCGCCGAGAACGGCGGCGGCGACCGCGCCCATCCCCACCATGGCGTAGAAGCCGAAGCCCGTGACCTGATCGGGAAAAAGCAGGCCCAGGGCATAGCCGAAACTGCCGCCCGCCATGGCGCCCACATAAAGCGACGGCGTGAAAACACCGCCGCCAAAGCGGGAGGCAAACGTCACGGCGGTGGCGATAATCTTGGCGGCGATCAGGCCCAGCAGCAGGGTCAGGGAATAATTCTCCTGCAGGGCTGCGTTGATGGCGCCATAGCCAACGCCCAGGATTTCCGGCACCTGTAGCGCCATGGCGCCGATCACCAGGCCGCCCAGGGCCGGTCGCAAGGCGAGGGGAACGGGGATCTGGCGCGCCCCGCCGTCAGCCCATTTCAGGGACTGGATCATGGCCATGGCCATCAGGGCGGCCAAAAGCCCCAGGGCCGCGAAGGCGGGCATTTCCAGATAGGACACAAGCTCCGGCTCGGGCACCTGAAAGGCCGGATCCTCGGTGCCGAAATAAAGCCGGGTGACCACCGTACCGGTCACGCTTGCGATCGCCACCGGCGCCATGGCCCGCAGGGCGTAGCTGCCGAGAATGACCTCGAAGGCAAAGAGCACGCCGGCGATGGGCGCATTGAACGACGCGGAAACGGCCGCCGCCGCGCCGCAGGCCAAAATGGTCCGGGCATAACGGGGCGGAAGCCCCAAGACCCTGGAGAAAAGGGAGGCAAGCCCGCCCCCCAGATGGACGACCGGGCCTTCGCGGCCGGCGCTCGCACCGGCGCCCAGGGAAACCACGGCGAGGCCCGCATGGAGAAAACCCGGGCCGACCGGGATCCTCCCGCCCAAACGGGCCCGGGCATCGATCACATCCGCGATGCTGGCCGGGCGTTCCTTGCCCCAGATCTGAAGGATGGCCCCGACCAGGAGTCCGCCGATCACGGGGGCCGCCATGATCCGCCACCAGGGCAGCTCCTTCAGGGCCGTGCTCAGGTCCTGGGAACGCGAACCCAGCAGCGAGAACTGGACCTCCTCAATGGCGAGACGAAAGCCAAGCGCCGCAAGCCCCACGGCGATGCCGACAAAAACCGCGGCGCCGGAGACCGTGAGCAGCTTTTGACGGCTGAAGCGCGACCACGTGCCTGAGAGCCGGCGGCGCCAGAGCCGCAGGCGGGCGGAGCGGGGCCTGGGCCTCAGCGGCATTGCCCGTTCGATCCCTCCGCGCAGATCCGCTCCCCGTCGATCCATGTCGCGCCGGACAGATCGGCTTCCAGGAAATCCGTGCGAAAGAGATCAGCGCCCGTGAAATCGGCGCCGCGCAGACTGGCCCGAAACAGGCGGGCGTTCTGGAGATCCGCGTTAATGAATTTGGCCCCGTCCAGATTGGCCTTGGTGAAATCGACCTCGCGCAGTTTGGAACCGGAGAAGTCAGCGTTCTGGGCCGTGACCGTGATGAATTTTGCCCGCCGGCCCTGAACCTCCACCAGGATCGCGTCGCGCAGATCCGCACGGTTGAAGCGGGCTTCGCGGAGATCGGCGCCGGTCAGATCGACGCCGACCAGGGGACGGTCCTCCAGATAACAGCGCCGCCAGGACACCCCCGGCCCGGCCGGGTCCGTGCAACCCGCAAGTGCCGGCGCCGAGGCGAACAAGGCCGCTGATGCGGCAATCCCGCCAATGACGGCACGCGAGGATCGCCTATGACCGGTTCGTTTCATCCGGATCCTCTCCTGGCACTTCGGGGCCATCGGTCAACACGCCGGGATCGGCGGCGTCATCGCCTGAAGCGGGCTCAAGCCGGTGGCGATCGACCTCTTCGACGCCGCGTTGCCGCGTTGTGTCATCCTCCGCACGTTGCGCCTTGGGTCGGCCGAATTTCAAGCGATTCTGTGCCGCATCGGCTTTTGCGCGCGCACGGTCACGCTTCTTGCGCTCCCGATTCAGGTTAACGATGCTCGCCATGGTCTGGTCCTCCGGTGGCACCGATGCGCGGGCCCGCCCTAAGATGCATGGCCGCAGGCTCTCTGTCCGGATATGATGCGCCCGCCGGGGGCGTGGCCCAATCCGGGAGCCCGAAAGCCGTGCATCATCGGCATCGCGGGCGTCGTATTGAGGTCGAGAATACCGTGCATCCTGAAACAAGAGCCCCCATGGGGGAAGCGGATGAGGCCCGCGGCGTTCGTTTTGGCCATGGCGCATGAGGGCAGGGACGGGTAACGGAGTGTCACGTGGGGCGTGTTCTAACCTTTCTTGCCATCATTGTCGCCATCCTGCTGGCGGGGGGCTTGGCCGTGCCGCCGCTCATGGACTGGTCCCATCTGCGCGCCCGCCTCGAGGCTGAGGGGAGCGTGCAGCTCGGCGTGCCGGTGCGGCTTTCCGGCCCCATCCGTCTGCGGCTTCTGCCCACGCCTGAATTCACCCTCGAAGAGATTGAAGTCGATCTGCCGAGCCGTGGTGACGATGGCCATACGGAACAAATTCCCCTCAAAGCCCGCGTGGTTCTGGCCGAGCTTGACTGGTCGCTCCTGACCGGCGGCACACCGCAGCTCATCGGGCTTGCCGCCGAAGGTGTCGACATTCGCGCGCGCGCCATCGACTGGTCGGCGCTGGCCGATCTCCTGGAGCAGGGGCCCGGTCTGCCCCAGCGCATCAGTTTGAAGGAAGGGCGCCTCCTCGACGGGGATGATGAGCCGGTGATCGATGCCCTTGCCGGCAAGTGGCGGCGCGCCGATGACGGCGAGACCCTGACCCTCAAGGGCCGGTTGAACACCATGCCGCTGACGGTGGCCGGATCCTTGCGTCCGGCGGCACGCAACGAGGCCTATGGAGCGGATCGGGACCGGATCCTGCGTCTGCGGATGACCGGGGAAAACGCCAAGCTGGCCCTTCGTTTTGAAGGCGGGATCAAGCCCGGCGCGCTGGTTCCCGAACAGGGGCAGTGGTCCGTTGAGGCCGAACGCATCGGGGATCTTGTCCGGGTCCTCGACGCAGCGGCTGGCGAGCGGCGCACGCACTCGACGCTTGTCGAGACGCTGACGGATCGTCTGGGATCGGAGAGGATGGCGCGCCCGATCGCCGTGGAGGGTCTCACCCGTTTGGCCGAAGACGGTGTCCTCCTCGAGGATCTTATCCTTTATGTCGACAAACAACGGATTGAGGGGCGGGGCGAGATCAAATACGCCGGAGCGACGGCCCCGACCGTGACACTGGACCTTTCGACCCAGACCCTTGTCGCGGCGGCGGATACCGATGAAATCGAGCCCTTGGCCTTGCTGGAGGCCGCCCATGAGGCCCTTTTGCCGATCCGTCTGGCCCCCGCCTGGGCCGCGCTCAAGGGCCAGGTGACGCTCGAGGTGCAAAGTCTTCTCTGGCAGGAATCCGTGCTTCAGGATGTGACGATTGGCATGGACCTCCATCGGGGGCGTCTTGCCCTTGCCGATCTCCAAGTGGGGATGCCGGGCGGCGCCCAACTGACCCTGGGGTCCACGAGCACCGAAACCGACACTGCGCCGGAAAGCTGGCACGGCACCGTCAATGTGCATGCGGATTATCCGCGCAGTTTCCTTTCCTGGTTGGGCCTGCCTGTCGAGACCCTGCCGCCCGGTGTCCTGGGCGATCTCATGACGGCGCTCTCGATCACGGTTGAGGATCGGGAGCTGTTCGTGCGTGACATGGCGTTCCGGATCGGCGGGGCGGATGTCAAGGGAACCGTCCGGGTCCTGGATCGCCGGAAGGTGACACAGATCGATCTGGCGACGGACATCCGCAATCTTGATCTTGACGCCTATCGTCGCCTGGGCCAGGGGTGGGTTGAGGCCATTTCCGAGACAGGCGTGTTTGGTGACCGGTCGGGCGATGTTCCCTCCATTGATCTTTCCTTTCAGATCAAGGGCGCGGGGATCCGCTTCGCCGGACGGACATTCGACGACATGATGTTGGAGGGCCGGGGCGCTCTCGATGAGGAGAGGGCCCGGCTCGACATCATCGACATGGCCGGCCGGGACCAGAACGGGACACGGATCGAGGGCCGGCTGAGCCTTATGGGTCCCGCCAACGACAACGGCAGTGCCACCAGGAATCAGAGTGTCGGTGCCCCACGTGATCCGGAGAACCTGCGTCACGGTTCCTTCCAGATTCATCTGTCCGCACCCGACCTTGAAGGCTTCGCGCGGTCGCTCAGCTGGCGGATGGCCCATAGACTGTATGCGGACCGCCTGCCCGAGGGGCCCGTCGATATTCTCTTTTCCGGGGGCTTTGATGCCGCCCAGATCGCCGGGACGCTGGAGGGTACGGGCGGCAGCATCGATCTTAGGGGCTCGGCCGATCTGCGTTTTCCGGAAGCGCAACCCGCCGATTGGCCCGTGGCCGGAGAAATCGCGGTCACGCTTGCCACGCCCCAACCCTCCGAGCTTGCGGCGGCGCTGGGCCTGCCTTCCATTATGGAAGCCGAGCCGGTCGATCCGACATCGGAACCGCAAACGGCGGAGGTTTCAGGTGAGCCGGGAGACGAAGGCTTCCTGAAGGGACGCTTTCTCTTGAGCGAAGGGACCGGCACCGCCGAACTGACCCTGGATCTGGCCGGGACCTTGGGACAGGCGACGGCGGATGTCCAAATCGGGCAGGATGATCTGAGCTATGACGGCCGGCTCGACTTCATGATTCCGCCGCTGTCGGATGATCATGAGATGCCGGCCTTGTCCTGGTCGAGCCAGGTTTCCGGTTCGAGCCGCAGTGCGGAGATTTCGGAGATCGAACTCGTCACCGGCGCGTCGACCATGGGGGGCATGCTGAACTTGTCCCATGGCCCCGCAGCCGCCCCGTCGGGCGAAGAGCCCTCAGACGTCGTGGGAAACGGCGAAGCATCTAAGCCCGGTTGGCATCTTTCCGGATCCCTGGATTGGAAAGACCTGTCCTTTGACCCATTCCTTGAACCTTCCGCGGCGGCGGTCGATGGCCCTTCCGCTGATGCCGCGCAAGCCGATGGCGGGTGGTCCCTCGCGGCGCTGCCCCTCGATTGGCTCGATTGGGGCGGGGCCGAGATCGGCCTGACGGCGGGCACGGTGCGGATTGGTTCCCTTGTCTTTCAGGATGTCACATTGCCCTTTGTCTTGGCGGACCGGCGCTTGAGCGTGGAGGCGGCCCGCGCACGCGTGGACGATGGCACCCTTGAGGCAACCTTCCGCCTGCGTCGCGATACGACGGGCCGTGCGATCACGCATCTTCTTCTGCGCTCGGAGGCCGTTCCCGTCACGCTCGCGGTGCCGAGACGCGACGAGGATGAGGCTGCCGATCGGCGGCTCATGGGCCTCGCGACGGGAACGGCTGATCTGACGAGCGCGGGCATTTCCCTGTTCGACGTGATGAGCAGTCTGGCCGGTGAAATTGAGGGAACCCTGAACAATGCCCTCATTACACCGCTCGATGTTTCCTATTTCGCGGATGTCTGGCCGGGCATCGACAGCCTTAACGGTTTTGAGACGGCCCTTGCCCAGACGGCCAATGCCGGGGAGACGCGTATTGACGGTCTTTCGGGCCGCGTGTTCCTGCGCGACGGGATCGGACGCCTGGACGAGGTTGCGGGCACGGTGGCGGCGCAGCCCCTGGCCGTCCAGGGTTCGATCAATCTCGGGGCGCGGCTTATGGATCTGGAGGCGCTGTTCACGATTCCGCAATCGACGGCCTCCCTGATCTGGCGTGTGAGCGGGGCTTTCGATACGCTTTCCCATGGTCTGGATGCGGCGGATCTGCGGCTTGAAACCGCCCTGCGCATCAAGGAAACAAAGGCGGACCGCCTCACGGAAGAGGACCTGCCGGCCGATGTTCTCGAGCTGTTAAAGGTCCTGGAAGAAGATCAGAAAAAGAAGGCCACGGGCAACGACTGAAGCCCGTACCGGCGGTTAAGCCCGTTTCAGGGTAAGGCCCGGAGGAGAGGCCAAAGGAGAGGAACGTCCCATGACGGAGCAAACGCAAGTCCTGGTCACCGGTGCATCCGGTTTCATTGCCACCCGCGTGATCGAGGCTTTGATCGCCAAGGGCTATCGGGTCCGGGGCACCCTGCGCAGCCAGTCCCGCGCGGGCCAGATCACGGACCTCATTGCGGGTCAAGGGGTGCCCACGGACGGTCTTACCTTTGTCGAAGCGGATCTCATGGCCGATGAGGGCTGGGCTCAAGCCGTGGACGGCTGCCGCTTTGTTCAGCATGTGGCCTCGCCCCTGCCGTTGAAGCGTCCTAAAGATGAACAGGAGCTGATCCGTCCGGCGCGGGAGGGAACGCTTCGTGTGCTGCGGGCCGCCGCCGACGCCGGGGTCGAGCGCGTCGTGGTGACGTCATCCGTGGCCGCGATCGCCTATGGCACCGGCGGCCGCGATACGCCCTTCACGGAGCAAGACTGGTCCCAGGTGGACAGTGACGATATCGGCTCTTACGAGAAATCCAAGACCCTGGCGGAACGCGCGGCATGGGATTTCCAGGCGGAAAGGGGCGGTTTCGAGCTGGCCACGGTCAACCCGGCCCTTGTTCTGGGTCCGGTGCTTGAAAGTGATTTCGGCAGCTCCGCCGAGATCATTCGCCAACTGATTTCCGGCCAGCTCCCCTTCGCACCCCAGCTGGGCTATGCCGTCGTCGATGTGCGGGACGTGGCGGATCTCCATGTGCGGGCCATGGAACATCCGGCCGCCGCCGGTGAGCGCTTCATCGCGGGCGTGGGCTATTATTCCATGTTGGCCTTGGGCGAGATTCTGAAGACCCATATGCCGGAAGTCGCTAAGCGTGTCCCGGGCCGCGAGGCCCCCAATTGGCTGATCCGCCTTCTGGGAATGGTCGATCCGGCGATCGGGGGCGTGACCTTCGAGCTTGGCAAGATGCGCTCGGTCAGCCATGAAAAGGCGAGCCGGCTGCTGGGCTGGACACCACGCCCCGATGAGGAAACCATCCTCGCCACCGCGAAGAGCCTGATCGAGCAGGGCATCGTGAAGCTCTAGGCCGGATCAACACCCGACACCTGGTCCCGGTACCAATGAAGCACGAAAACCCGGATCGCGCTTGACAGTCCGACACCGGAAGACAGCGGGTCCGAGGCCGGGCTGCGCTCCTCGTCGATCGATAAGATCAGCTTGCTGATCGTCACGCCGCGCGCGGTGGCGATTTCCCGGAGCGCATCCCAGAAGGCCGGTTCGAGGGTGATGCTGGTGCGATGGCCGGCAATGGTGACCGATCGCTTGACGGGACCGGCCATCACCCTTTCTCCAACGCGGCCTGGGATCACGCCTTGGGCGCGATCATGTCCTGGGGCCGCACGACCGCGTCGAACTCATCGCCCGTAACGAAGCCCAGCTTCAAGGCCTCCTCGCGCAGCGTCGTGCCGTTCTTGTGGGCGGTCTTGGCCACCGTGGTTGCCTTGTCATAGCCGATCTTGGGCGCGAGCGCCGTGACCAGCATGAGGGAGCGGGACATCAGTGTGGCGATTTGTTCGTCATTTGGCTCGATGCCCACGACGCAATTGTCCGTGAAGCTGACGGCGGCGTCACTCAAAATACGGATCGACTGCAAGAGATTGTAGATCATCACGGGCTTGAAGACATTGAGCTCCATGTGCCCCTGGCTGCCCGCCACGGTGATGGTCGTGTGATTGCCCATGACCTGGGTGCAGACCATGGTCATGGCTTCGCACTGGGTCGGGTTGACCTTGCCGGGCATGATGGAGGAGCCGGGCTCGTTTTCCGGCAGCCGCAATTCGGCGAGGCCTGAACGGGGTCCGGAGCCCAGCAAGCGGATGTCATTGGCGATCTTGAACAGGCTCGCGGCCACGGTGTTCAGCATGCCCGACATCTCGACCAGGGCATCATGACCGGCCAGGGCCTCGAATTTGTTCTCCGCCGTGACGAAGGGCAGGCCCGTCAGGCTCGAGACTTCGGCGGCGAAACGTTCCGCAAAGCCCGGCTTGGCGTTGAGCCCGGTGCCGACGGCCGTGCCCCCTTGCGCGAGCTGCAGCAGACGGGGCAGGGCGTGCTTGACCCGCTCGATGCCGTAGCGGACCTGGCAGGCATAGCCCGAGAACTCCTGACCCAGGGTCAAGGGTGTGGCGTCCTGGAGATGGGTGCGCCCGATCTTGATGATGCCGTCCCAGGCCTTGGCCTTGGCGTCAAGAGCCGTGTACAGATGGTTGAGGGCCGGAACGAGCTTGTGGTGGATTTCCTCCGCGGCCGCGATATGCATGGCCGTGGGAAACGTGTCATTCGAGGACTGGGAGCGGTTGCAGTGATCATTGGGATGGACCGGCTCCTTGGAGCCCATCGTGCCGCCTAAAATCTCGATCGCCCGGTTGGAGATCACTTCATTGGCGTTCATGTTGCTCTGGGTGCCCGACCCGGTCTGCCAGACCAC
>CAZFWG010000068.1:0-5530 GCA_964522525.1 uncultured Alphaproteobacteria bacterium
ATCAGCATCATGACGACGGCGACGAGCACCGCGAGCGTGCCGGCCTTCACGAGTTCGCCGGAGACTTTCGGGCCCACCACTTCCACGCGGCGATATTCGATGGCACCGGGATAAGCGCCGTTCAGGGCCTCGAACACCTGGGTCTGAACGCGTGCCGGATCAAGGCTCGCCGCACCTTCGTCACCGCCCGGGCGCAGGGTGATCTGAACCGTGTCCTCTTCGGCCGGAGCATTGACCTCGACCTCGCCGAGCGCGAGATCCGTCACGATGCTGCGAATGAAAGCCCGTTTGGAAAGCTCGCTGATGGCGTCCGCTTCCCGCGGATCCGACGCGCTGAACGTGATCTCGACCCCGGCTTCACCGGAGGCCAGCGCTTCGGCGCTGAGATCGGCAACGCGGCCCGGATAAAGACCGCTCAAGCCCTGCCGGATGCTGTTGATCAGCTCATTCTGGGCGATTTCCTGGGCGCGGGCATCCCCGTCCACGCTCTGGAGTTCGATCCGGATCAGGACATCATCGGGCGCGCCGAACTCCTGGACCTCGACCTGACCGTCGCTCAACCCGCCGACAATGGAGCGGATCTTGTCGAAATCGGCCGGTCCCTCCGTGCCGATCTCGATCAGGGTCCCGCCCTTGAAGTCGATGCCGAAATTGAGACCCTGGGTCAGGGCAAGGCCGACCGATCCCACCATCAACAGGAAGGAGAAGACATAGGCCAGTGTCCGGTAACGGATGAACTGGAACGTGGTCTTGGCTGGCACAAGGCGCAAGAGCTTCATCGTCGTGTCCCTTTCCTCGTGCGGGTCAGATGGGCAGAGCCTGGGGCCGCAGGCCGCGCAGCCAGCTGGCGATCATCAGGCGGCTCACCACAAAGGCTGTGAAGACGGACGTCACGATGCCGATGGCGAGTGTGACGGCGAAACCGCGCACCGGGCCCGAGCCGAGCTGGAACAGGATCACCGCGGCAATCAGTGTCGTGATATTGGCGTCGACAATCGTGCCGAAGGCGCGCTGATAACCGGCCTCGACGGAGGAGACCGGCCCCTTTCCGGCCCGCATTTCCTCGCGGATCCGCTCGAAGATCAGCACATTGGCATCGACCGCCATGCCGATCGTCAGCACGATGCCGGCAATCCCCGGCAGGGTCAGGGTCGCCTGGAGCATGGAAAGCGCACCGGCGATCATGATCAGATTGATGATCAAGGCGATATTGGCAAAGATCCCGAACAGCCCATAGCTCAAGAGCATGAAGCCGATCACCCCGGCCAGGCCGATGACCGCCGCAATCTTGCCGGCGTCAATGGAATCCTGGCCGAGCCCCGCGCCGACGGTGCGCTGCTCCACGGGCGTCAAGGGCGCCGGCAAGGCGCCGGAGCGCAAAAGAATGGCCAGATCATTGGCGCTCTGTACCGTGAAATTCCCGGAGATCTGCCCGGAGCCGCTCAAAATCGCATTCTGGATCACCGGCGCCGTGATCACTTCCCCGTCGAGCACGATGGCGAAGCGCCGTCCGACATTCTTGCGCGTCACTTCCGCGAAACGCCTTGCCCCGGCGCTGTCGAAGCGGAAGGTGACCACCGGCTCATTGGTCCGCTGATCGAAAGACGGCTGGGAGTCGATCAGGTTCTCGCCGGAGACGAGCGCGCGCGTCTTGAGAAGGATCTGCGGCTCAAACTCGTCGTCCTGCGGAAAGATGCGCGAGCCCGGCGGTTTGCGGCCCTGCAGCGCCTCGGTGATCGGCACGGTCGTGTCGTGCATATGGAAGGAGAGCTGAGCGGTCTTGCCGATCAGGTCAATGATACGCTGGGGATCGCTCTCGCCGGGCACCTGAACGATGATCCGGCTTTGTCCTTCCCTCTGAATGGTCGGTTCCCGGGTGCCCAATTCGTCGATCCGACGGCGGATGGTTTCGATGGATTGGACGATCGCGTTGTCGCGCAGTTGCGTCGTGGCCGGCTCGGTCAAACGGACCGTCAAGAGACCGGTGTCGTTGCGGCTGACCGTGATGTCCGGCGCGCCGCCCAGACCGCCAAAGGCGCCGCCCACGGGCTGGGCCAGTTCCTCGATCAGACGCTGGGCCTGGACCGCATCGGGGATGTCCTGGACCTGGACCGTCACGACGCCATCCCGGGCGAGAACCCGGGGCTGGGGAAGTTCCCGGCGCAGCTTGCCGCGGATCTCATCCTCCAGGCTGTCGAGGCGGGCCTGGATGACCGCATCGGCTTCCACCTCGAAGGCCAGATGGGCGCCGCCCTGGAGATCGAGCCCCAGATTGATCTGATTGGTCGGCACCCAGCCGGCGAGGCTTTCATTGCTGGTCCGAAAATTCTGCAGAACATCACGGGAGATCAAATTGGGCGCGGCAAACGCCACACCGAACAGAATGGCGATGAGGATCACCGTGATCTTCCAGGCCGGGAAATACACCATGAGCGGAATTCCAAGACGAAAACGTCAAAGGGGGTAAGCGGGAGGTCTTGTTCGTCGCCCCCGCGCCTGGCGGGGGCCGGAGAGGCCCGCCGGGGTCAGTCCTTGTTCGGGGATTTGGCGTCCGCCGAAACCGGTTCGCCCTTGGCGGTGACATCCGAAAGAGTCTGTTTGATGACCCTGACCTTCACCCCCTCGGCGATTTCAACTAAGGCTTCGCGTTCATCAACCACTTTCGTGACCTTGCCCACGAGACCGCCGGCCGTCACGACCGTGTCGCCGCGCTTCACCGCTTCCACCATTTCCCGATGCTGCTTGATGCGTTGCTGCTGGGGCCGGATCAGCAGGAAATAGAAAATGGCGAAGATGATCGCCATGGTGAACAGAAAACTCAAATTCGGATCCATACCGCCGTCTGCCTTTCACGGGGCCACGGCCTTCTTGAAAAAGGCCGGTGTGATAGCGTCCTCGAAGGGTGCCGTGCGCTTGAGATCCCCGAGCCCCTGAGACGGGAAACCGCGCGGCTGTTCTTCTCTACAAAAGACTTTTCGAGCCCGAGTTCAAGGGAAGATACAAGAGTTTGGGCGGTTTTGTGGCCCCGTTCGCGGTAAGACCCTAAAGACTATTGATCAGGTCGCGCAGACTTGCTTCGGCACTCTCGTCGCGCGCCGGGGCTGGAGTGCGGCGTGCCGGGGGCGCCGCGTTGGTGTCGGCGCAGATGACGGCCGAGGCGGGGCGAAACTTGCACACCCGGCTGATTTCCCGGGACAGCTCCATCAGGTCGATCGGTTTGCTCACATAGCCTGACATGCCGGCCGCCAAGTAACGCTCCCGATCCCCCGGCATGACATTGGCGGTCACCCCGATAATCGGCAGCTCGGAGGCCGGGTGGTCAAGCGCCCGGATGACACCGGTCGCCCGCTCGCCATCGAGAACGGGCATCTGGACGTCCATCAGGATTAGATCGAAAGCTTCCGACTGGACCCGTTCAACCGCCAGGGCCCCATTCTCGACAATTGCGGTCCGGCATCCCAGGCCCTGCAGGATGTTCTGGACCAGCAACTGATTGATCGGATGGTCCTCCGCGATCAGGACACGCAGGCCGCGCAAGTCGGCTCCCTCCCCGGCATCCCCGGCGCACAGATCCTGGGGCGGAGCCTCAACACAGGACAGCATGATCTTGAACCAGAAGCAGGCCCCCACGCCGGCTTTGCTTTCAATGCCAATGGTCCCACCCATCTGGCCAATGAGTTGATGACAGATGGCCAAACCCAGTCCAGTGCCGCCATGGGCTCGCGTGACGGAGCTGTCAAGCTGTTCAAACCGTCGGAAGATGCGCGCCTGGTCTTCCTCAGGAATGCCCGGCCCCGTATCCACGACCCGCACCTTGATGCAGGTCTCGCCTTCCACCGGGGCCTCGGCCACGGCATGGACCGTCACCGAACCCGCCTGGGTGAACTTGACGGCATTGCCCACGAGATTCATCACGACCTGGCGCAGGCGCGTCGCATCGCCCAAAAGCCAGACATCCAGATCCCCCTCCGGCTCGAGCGTCAGAGTGAGGTTCTTTTCTTCCGCGCGCGGCTGCATCAACGAGACCACATGATCGATCTCCTTGTGCAGATGAAAGGGCTCCAGATTGAAAGCGATCTTGCCCGCGTCGAGTTTGGAATAGTCGAGCACATCGTTCAGGATCGCCATCAAGTGATGGGCGCTTGTCTTGGCGACCGCCCCATAGGACTGCGCCTTTTCCTGATCCGCTTCCCGGGCCGCGAGTTCCAACATGCCGATGACCCCATTCATCGGTGTGCGAAGCTCATGGCTCATATTCGCAAGGAAGATGGATTTGGACTCGTTGGCCCGCGCTTCGGCCTGCGCATGGGCCCGCAGGGACGCGATGGCCCGTTCCGTAATCCAATCATATGCGAAAACGACACCCATGATGGCCAGGGTCATGACGATGATCGTCGTCACACTGAGATCGTGCACCGCGGCGTGCTCCCCCGATACAAAACTGTCCGCGTAAAGTGCCACGATGCAAGCGATCGCGGCGGTCGCATAGCCGATCGTGGCGCGCCGCCCCACAAAGAAACAACTGGCGACAGGGGCCGCCATCAAATTGAAAGCGATGGGCGAGGCAATACCGCCCGTATCCCAGGCAGAAAGCGTCGTCCCCAAAATGAAGGTGGCAACATAGAGATGATAAGGGAACTTCCATCCCGGCGTCAGCCAGCCCAACACGCCGGAGCCACCGAAAGCAGCAATCAGAAAGCTTGCTGTCACGATCCGGGACAGGGGGGGCATGTCCACCGTCAACAGCAACTGGACCAGCATCAAGCCGGTCCCGAAAGCGGCGATTGACGAGGTCACCAGGAACACGCCGCGGCGCAGGGCCTCGCTGCTGTCCGGTTGCCAGGTGCTCTGATGTGGTTCGGTCTCGGTCACTCTCATCCCCGATGGCATGGCCATAGAACCCATGCTCCTGGAGAGACGATAGGGACAAATGCCTAACGCCCGTTTGCATGACCCGGGGATAAGCGACCGGTTTGGACGTTTCAGCCGCGACGGCTCAGAAACGGCATGGGATCGACGGCGCTCACGCCCCGGCGCACTTCAAAATGGAGTTGGGGGAAATCCACATTGCCGGAGCTTCCGGCGCGCCCGATGATCTGTCCGCGTTGGACCGGATCCCCCTCGCGCACGCCATAGGTGCCCAAATGGGCATAGGCCGTGACAATCTCGTCGCGGTGCTTGATCAGGATGAGGCGACCGAAACCCGGCACCAGATTGCCGCGATAGATCACAACACCATCAGCAGCCGCACGGATCGGTGTTCCGTTGCGCACGGCAATGTTGATGCCGTCGTTGAACACACCGCGTCCCTTGTCCCCATATTCGGAAATGATGGGTCCACGGACGGGCCAGTCGAGAAACAGGCGGCCGGACGGACGGGGCGTGAAGGCGGCCGGCTGAGGTGTTGGCGTGGGCGCGGGGCGCGCGAATTCCCACCAGCGTCGCTGGCGCCGCGGTTGAGGTGCCGGTTTCGCTTTCGCGATCGGCTTGGGCAGCGGTTTCGCGGTTGCCGTCTCGCTTTCCGGAATCC
>CAZFWG010000068.1:5630-23957 GCA_964522525.1 uncultured Alphaproteobacteria bacterium
TTCGCGATCGGCTTGGGCAGCGGTTTCGCGGTTGCCGTCTCGCTTTCCGGAATCCTGAGCCGGACACCCGGACGGATATCATGGGGATTGCGGATGCCGTTGACCCGGGCCAGGCGCTCGTAACTCACATTGTAGCGCCTGGCGATGGAGTAGAGGGTTTCGTTTTCCTTGACCACATGGAGCGACGGTTCCGGCAGAAGCAGCTTGTCGCCCGCCCGCAACTTGCTCGACTTGCGCGCGCGATTAAGCGTCATCAGTTCGTCAACGGACAGGTTAAGACGCTTGGCGATGGAGGCGTAGCTCTCCCCCTCCTCCACGATGACCGTATAGCTCTTATCCGGTTTGCCCCCCGGATAATGGGGTTCCCGCCATGAGAGACAGCCCGTCACGACAAGGGAACACAAAAGGATGCCGACGGCTCGGATGAGGGTCCCTGCTCCGTGCCGGTTGCCGATCACCATTCCTGTAACGCGGTGTCCACCCATGGGCGCCCATGTCCATCCAGCGAACCGGGTTCCGGCCCACGCCCAGCGCAGGCCCCGAACCCGTTCGACAATGCAATGGAGATCCCGCACCCCAAGCCCGGCGGGCATGGCGGCGGAATCCCGTGCGCGTCATGGGATCAATGAAGGGGCGTGAAAGACGGTGGTCAGGTGTACTCCCCGGCACCTTCGAGCAGAGGCACGAATTGCACCGGACCCATGTCATCTTCCGTAAAACCCGTTTCTGTCCGGACGATCCGCAAGAGCGTCTGATCGCCGTCCCGCGGGCCCACGGGGATAACCATGATACCATCCAACACAAGCTGATCGACCAGAGCCGGCGGGACCTCTTCCGCCGCCGCCGTCACCATAATGCGATCAAACGGGGCCAGCTCAGGCCAGCCCCGATATCCGTCACCCGGACGCGTGACGACATTATGGAAACCCAATTGGTTAAGACGACGTTCAGCGCTGCGCATCAAGGCGCGATGGCGTTCCACCGTATAGACGCGGCGAACGATCAGGCTGAGGACGGCCGCCTGATAGCCCGAGCCCGTACCGATCTCCAGCACCTTGTGGTGGGCCTCGAGATCGAGAGCCTGAGTCATCAGGGCGACAACGGAGGGTTGGGAGATCGTCTGCCCGCACTCGATGGGCAGCGGGCGATCCAGCAGGGACTGCCGCTCGAACACGTCGGGCACGAAGCGATGGCGCGGGATCCGTTCGATGGCGGACAGAATGCGGGTATCGGTGACGCCCATGCGCCGGATAACCATCAAGAGGCGGATGGCACTGGTCTCAAGGCTTTCTTCTTCGTCCTCAGGCGCATCCAACTCGGCCCAAATACTCATTATCCCTCGCCTTCATCCGCCTGAGCGAGGGCACGCACACCCTCAAGGCGGTCCGCCGTTCAGCCGTTTACCGGCCGTTTCGACGAGATCCCCATAGGTCAAATCCAAATGTAGCGGTGTTGCCGTAATCCGCCCCTCATAGATCGCCCGCAAATCCGTCCCCTCCGGTGGATTGGACAGCTGACGATTGAACCCGAGCCAGAAATACGGCTTCCCGCGTGCATCGTGTCGGGGATCTATGAACAAATTATTAACGTCCCGCCGGCCCTGGCGCGTGATCTCGAAGCGCTCCACGTCCTCGGGTTCCGCGTCGGGGAAATTCACGTTCCAGAAGATGCCCGGCGGCCAGTCGAGATCGAGCAGGGCCTGCAGGACCCGGGCGCCGAAATAGGTTGCCGTGTGCCAGGGCACCGCGTCCTGATCGACTTCCGTGTCCGTCGCATGGCCCCGAAAACCATGGGCCTGGGACAAGGCGATCGAGGGAATACCGAGCGTCGTCCCCTCCATGGCGCCCGCGACTGTGCCGGAATAGGTCACGTCATCGGCGATGTTGGAGCCGCGATTGACGCCCGACAGCACGAGATCCGGCTTGCGGTCGAGGAGCAGGTGGCGCACGGCCAGTCCGACACAGTCCGTGGGCGTGCCGGAGACCGCGAGCCGCCGGGGCGCCACTTCGCGGGCGCGCAGGGGCTCATGGAGCGTGAGCGAATGGGATTTGCCGCTTTGCTCCGTCTCCGGTGCCACCGTCCACACATCATCGCTCAACTGAGCGGCAATGCCCTCCAGAACCTCAAGACCCGGTGCATGGATGCCGTCGTCATTGGTCACCAGAATGCGCATGGCACGGGTGTCAACCATGGGGCGTGATCCTCTCGATACCGCCCATATAGGGCTGAAGCGGAGCGGGAACGCTCACGCTCCCGTCCTCGTTCTGATAATTCTCGATGACGGCCACCATGGTCCGGCCGACCGCGAGGCCGGAGCCGTTCAGGGTATGGACGAATCGCGTGCCCTTCCCTTCCGCCGGCCGATAACGGGCGTCCATGCGCCGGGCCTGGAAGTCGCCGCAGGTCGAGCAGCTGGAAATCTCCCGGAAGGTGTTCTGCCCAGGCAACCAGACCTCGATGTCATACGTGCGCCGCGACTGGAAGCCCATATCGCCGGTGCACAGCTTCATCACCCGAAAAGAGATGTCGAGCTTCTTCAGCACCGCCTCGGCGCAGGTCAGCATCCGCTCATGCTCGTCCTCTGACTGATCCGGCGTCGTGATCGACACCAGTTCCACTTTGGAGAACTGATGAAGCCGGATCAGACCGCGCTGATCACGTCCGGCCGCCCCGGCCTCGCTGCGGAAGCACAAGGTATGGGCGGTCATGCGAATGGGCAGGTCGCCCTCATCCAGGATCCGTTCGCGCACCGTGTTCGTCAGCGACACTTCCGAGGTCGGCACGAGCCAATAGCCGTTCTCGGTCCGGAACATGTCTTCGGCGAATTTGGGCAACTGGCTGGTCCCATACATCGCCTCGTCGCGCACCAGAACCGGCGACACCACCTCCGTATAGCCGAATTCGCCCGTATGCAGATCAAGCATGAAGGCGGCGAGCGCCCGCTCGAGCCGCGCCAGGTCGCTGCGCAACAGGGCAAACCGGGATCCGGACATGCGGGCCGCGGTTTCAAAATCCATCATCGGGCTTGCGTCGAACAGGTCCCAGTGTTCCCTGGGGCTGAAACCGAGATCGCGCGCCTCGCCATGGCGGCGATATTCCACATTGCCGCTTTCGTCCTCGCCGTCGGGGACATCCGGCATCGGAATATTCGGGATCATGGCAAGCCGCCGGCTGATCTCCTCCTGGAGCCGCCGCTCCTTTTCCTCGCCTTCCTGGATCTTGGCCTTCAGCCGGGCAACCTCATCGATCAGGCTCTGGGCCTGGGCGTCGCTGCCGCCCGCCTTGGCCCGGCCGATCTCTTTGGAGGCCTCGTTGCGCGCCGTCTGGGCCGCTTGGGTCTCCGCGATCACCGCCCGCAGCTGCGCGTCGAGGTCAAGCACCCCTTGCGCCTGGGGCTCGACGCCGAGGCGCGCCAGTCCGGCGTCAAAGGCCTCCGGCTCTTCGCGAATGAATTTGATGTCAAACATTGGGTTCCATTCCTCCCCCAGGGCAGATCGACAGATCGCACGTCATGAAAAAAGAGTGCGCGCGCCCCGCTCTATACGACGGGGCGGCGTGGTAGGTCCAGCAAGGCCCGGGGGCCGCTTCAGGAGGGATCCGATGCTTCGGCAGCTTCCTCTTCCTGCTGCCGCTTCTTTTCAAAGGAAACGACGGCCAGGATCGAGATCTCATAGAGAAGCATGATCGACAGGCCCAGCCCGATCTGGCTCATGGGATCGGGCGGTGTCAAAAGCGCGGCCACGGCGAAAATCCCGACAATGGCGTATTTGCGTTGGCGACGCAGGAAATCCGCTGTGATCAGGCCCACCCGCCCCATCAGGGTCAACAGCACGGGCAACTGGAACGCCAGGCCGAAGGCGAACATCAGCGTCATCACCAGGCTGAGATATTCACTGACCCGTGTCTCGAGCTGGATGGGTAACGCGCCCTCACCCGGCGCCACTTCGAAGCCCACGAAGAATTTCAACGCGAGCGGCATGATGAAGAAATAAACCAGCGAGATGCCGAGACCGAACAGGATCGGTGTGGCCAGAATAAAGGGCAGGATGGCGCCGCGCTCATTCTTGTAGAGGCCCGGTGCGATGAACCACCAGATCTGAGAGGCAATGACGGGAAACGCGAGGCACGCGCCGGAGAATACCGCCACCCACATATAGGTGAAAAAGGTTTCCTGGGGTGCCGTGAAGATCAGCCGGCGTCCCTCTCCCTCCAGGACCGCCGCCAGGGGTTGGGTCAACACGCCGTAAATCGTTTCGGCAAAATAGAAGCAGATCCCCACCGCGATGCCGAGGGCGATCAGGGATTTGATCAGCCGGCTGCGCAGTTCGATCAGATGCTCAAGGAGCGGCGCGCGGCTCGACTCAAGTTCGTCCTCATAGGTGGTCATCGGTCGTCTCCGATTGAGCCTTTGGCGCTTTTGCGTTTGGCGGGCCTGCCTTGGCCGACGGGGCCTCGGACGCATCCGGCACGACGGAAGCAGCGCCCGGGGCCTCGGGCGCCAATGTCTCGGCGCTCTCGTCCTCGACCATCGCTGGCTTGGCCACCGGCTCCGGGTCATTCACGGACGCAGTGACAGGCTTCCCGGTGGTCGGGTCAAGGGTCTTTTGCAGTTCATCGCTCAAGGCGCCCAAAGGATTGCGCGCGGCCGCAATCGAACGGCGCATATCCTCCAATTCGGACTCGACCGCCAGATCCTGCATGCTGTCGGAGAATTCGCGCGCCATGCCCCGCATGCGGCCCGCAACCTGACCGAAACTGCGCAGCAATTTGGGCAGATCGCGGGGACCGACCACGACAATCGCCACAACGGCAATCACCAGCATTTCGATACCACCGATCGTGGGCATGGGGTCTCAACCTCAATGCAAGGCAGCCTTGACGGAAGGAAGCGCGGGCGTGTCCGGTGAAATGCCCCGGATCGTCGCCGTCGGCTCAGGCGCTGGATTTCTGTTTTTGCTCTTCGGCTTCGCTGGCCTGTTCCGGGGTGTCCCTGTCGAGGGACGCGGTCTGGTCGTCGTCGGCAAGACCCTTTTTGAAGCTTTTGATGCCTTGGGCCACGTCCCCCATCAAGCCAGAAATCTTGCCCCGACCGAACAACAGGACGACCAGAATAGCCACCAGAGCGATTTGCCAGATACTGACGCTCATTGCCGTTTCTCCCTTGTTCCCAGGCTTCTTCAGGAAAGGCCCGGGAGGCCTGGAGGACACATCCCTGCCCGCCACATCACCAGAATGCCCCGCGATCATGTCAAAGTCGCGATAGGGGCGCAATCGGAGGGACGATCCATGCCCCTCCCGCGAAAGTAGAACTCAAGTCAGAGCCACCCTGCCCGGACCGGGACGACGGCTCAGCGGGCGCCCAGCTTGAGAACCTGCTGGCGACCGGCGGCCAGGGCCGGTGCGAAGCCACCGACAAGGCCAATGAAGACGGCAATAGTCAAACCGTTCATGAACATGGTCGGCCCGACCGCAAAGGAAAAGACCACTTGGGTGAAATTGCCGCCCAGGGTGGACGCGCTGATCCCGTCGAAAATGACAAGGGCCGCCAGGGCGCCGATCACGCCGCCCAGAACCGACAGGAACAGGGATTCAAACAGGGCGGCCAGAAAGGCGGACAGGGCCCCGAAGCCGATCGCCCGCAAGGTCGCCATTTCCCGCGACCGCGCTTCAATCGCCGTGTACATCGTATTGATGGCCCCCGCCAGGGCACCGAAGGACAGGGTGATCGCCACGGCCCAGCCGAAATAGACCAGGGTCTGAAGACCGGAGGCCTGACCGGCATAATAGGCTTTCTCCGTGGTCACGCCCATTTTAAGGCGCGGGTCCTCTTCGACGAACTGCTTCAGTTCCTCGAGCACTGCCGGATCGCTGCTCGTCAGCTGTGCCCGGACGGTCTGGACCGTGGAACCACGATTGAACAGGTTCTGCACAACGCCCAGGTCGGCCCAGAGTTCGCTTTCAAACACCGTGCCCCCGACGGCAAAGACGCCGACGATCCGCCATGTGGTGGTGCCGAACCGGACTTCCTGACCGAGTTCAAAACCGGCAAATTCCTGGAGGACGGCGCGCCCCACAATCATCTCATTGGTGCCGCCGTCGAACATCCGTCCTTCAATGATCTCGAATTGCGGGCGCAGCGATGGCGCCTTGGGGCCGACACCGCGCAGGGGCAGATTGACCTTGGCGTCCGAAGCGCGCTTCACGCCATCGACGATCACATAGAGTTCCGGTGAAATCAGGGGCGAACCATCGGTGTCGGCAACGACGCCCGGTGCCCCTTCCAGGAGCCGCTGCTGATCCCGGCTGACGATACTGTTGATTTCGCCTTCATCTTCCGAACGCGTAATGAAGGCAACACTGTCCGATCCGGTTCCACCAAGGACCTTGGCGAAGCCGTTCGACATGGCCAGAAAGGCGATCAGCACCGCAACAACCAGGGCCACGGACATCACCGTGGAAAAGGACGGCCAGAAACGATTGGGCAGGGTCTGGAGAGACAGGGCAATGACGGTCTGGGTCTGCTGGAAAACGCTGAACATGCCGGATCACTCCCTTCCCAACGCGGTGATGATGCTCAGCCGGAACGCCATGACCACGGGCACCAGTGCCGTCAAGATCGCCAGGAGCAAGACATAGCCCATGCCCGTAAGGGCGATGGTCGGGGTCAGAACGGGTTTCCCGGGAAAAGACGGATCCTCGCTCAGGCCCGTGGCGATCCCCGCGGCGAGGAAAAGCCCAAGCCCCCCGCCAACGGCCGCCAGGATCAAGGTTTCCAGAAAGACGATGCGCCCGACGCGCAGACCCGTAAAACCCAGCGTCTTCAGGACGGCAATTTCTTTCGTCCGCTCCCGGATGGCCCCGGCCATGGCGTTGCCCACGATCAGCAGCATGGTGGCGAAGGCCGCCCCCGTCACGCTCGCCAGAATAAGACCGATATTGCCGATCTGCGAGATGAAGGCAGCCTGGAACGCCGCCTCCGTGGCCGTGCGGGTCTCAAAGGGGGAATTGGCGAACTGGCCGTCGATCGCCTCGATCACCCGCTCATTGACGCTGGGGGACACGGTCCGGACGATCACATTGCCGATAAAATCCTTGGAAAAAGTGCGCCCCTCATTCAGATAGTCGAAATGCATGAAGACCGTGTCGGTGTTCGTTTGTGTCTCCACGCCGTCATAGATCGCCCGGATGGTGAACGGCCAGCTGCGCGAGCCGTTGGCCCGGCTCCAGATGTCCGTTTGCAGCGGGATCTGGTCGCCGACTTTCCAGCCGAAATAGTCCGCCGTCGCCCGACCGACCATGAGGCTCGACTGATCCTCCAGAAAGGCCGCCCGCTCCTCTTCCGAAACAACATATTCGTCGTAGATCTCGAGATAGGATTCGGGATCAATCGCAAAGACCGCAAAAAACTTCTCCCGTTGTTCCTGGAAGTAGCCCCCGAACCACTGGCGGTAGGAAACAACGTCCACGCCGGGAATGGCCTTCACCCGTTCCACATAGGCAATCGGCAAGGGCTGGGTAAAATTGATCTTGTTGGTGACGATCAAGCGATTGTCCGAGGCCAGATCAGCCCCCACATTGAGTGACGCCTCGAAACTCGCCAAAACGCCATAGATCAGAAAGGCGATGAAGATCGCCACGATCAACAGTGCGGAACGCAATTTCTTCCGCAGCAGACCGTTCAGCACAAGGCCAAAATCCTTCATGCCTCCGCTCCCCGTTCCTCGAACGCGCCCTTGTCGAGATGGAGCGTGCGTTTGGCGAAGGTCGCAGCCTCCGGATCGTGGGTGACCATGACAATGGTCTTGCCCAGCTCCGTGTTGAGCTGTTGGAGCAGTTTCAGGATCTCCTCGCCCGTCGTGCGGTCGAGATCTCCGGTCGGTTCGTCGGCCAGGATGAGCTGGGGATCGGCAATGATGGCCCGGGCGATGGCCACGCGCTGTTGCTGGCCGCCCGAAAGCTCCCGGGGCTTGTGCTTCAAGCGGTCCCGCAGGCCGACCAGCTCAAGCGCCGTCTCCACCCGCCGCCGCCGTTCCGCCGCCCCCAGATTGGTGAGCAGCAGGGGGATCTCCACATTCTTCGCGGCCGTCATGGTGGGCATCAGATTGTAGAACTGAAAAATGAAACCAACATGGGCCGCCCGCCAGGCCGCGAGGCCGGACTGGGACAGGTTCTCGATCGGTTTGTTCTGAAAGCGGATCGCTCCGCCATCGGGGCGATCGAGCCCGCCCAGAAGATTGAGCAGGGTCGTCTTGCCGGATCCGGACGGCCCCATGATGGCCATGAAATCACCGGTCGGAATGGCGAAATTGAGCGCATCGAAAATCGTGATGACTTCCTTGCCCCGTGCATAGCGCTTGGTGACGCCCTCAAGCTCGATCAGCATGTCCACCATGGTCTGCGCCCTTCCCTGTTCCCACTCTGGCCCCTGGGCCGATTACTCCGTCCGCGCCTCAAAGGTCACCTTGGCCGCCATTTCCGGCAGAATGCGCGGGTCCAGATCGTCAAAGCCCACGCGCACCTGGATGGTGGCCCGATCCCGGTTGGCCGTCGGAATGATGGCAATCACGCGCGCCGGAAACGCCACGCCCGGATAGGCATCGAGCACGGCCGTTGCCCGTTGTTCTGCCGTGATGTTCTGGATCTGCCCCTCATTGACATCGACTTCGATTTCCAGAGAGCCCATGTCGACAAGGGTGTAGACGCCGGTACGGGTGAAGCCGCCCCCGGCCGAGGTCGGCGAAATGATCTCCCCGACCTGGGCGTTCTTGTCGATGATCACGCCAGAAAAAGGCGCGCGAATCGAGAACCGATCCACCAGTTCCGCCTGACGATCGGCGGACACCAGAGCGACCCGCGCCTCCGCCCGCGCCGCCTTGAGCCGGGCTTCGAGGCCGACGGCCCGTGCACGGGCGAGATCGAGATCGGCGCGGGAGGAAAACTGCCGATCGGCCAGTTCCGTCGACCGGGAAAGGGCCGCCTGGGCCTCGCGCAGATCGGCGGCAATCGCGTCCGCACTGGCCTGCTGAACCTCCGCCCGCGCCCGGGCAAGATCGAGATCGAGTTCCGCAAGCCGACTGTCGAGACGGGCCAGGATCTGGTCCTTTTCGACCTGCGCGCCTTCTTCCACATAGACCTCGAGGAGCCGACCCGTCAGTTCCGCCGAAACCGTGGCCCGGCGGCGCGCCACCACATAGCCCGAGGCGATCAAGCCCCGCGTCCTTGGCACCACGGGTTCTGGCGCCGGGGCCTCGCCCGGCGTGGTGCCGCTTGACGGCGGTTGGACCAAGACCGGCGCCTCCGCGAGGCCGGACTGGCGCCCTTGCTCGAAGGCCAGGAACCAGGCACCTGCGACTCCACCAACGGCCAGGAGCACAAGCACCAGAACCGCGGCCACAGGCACACCCCGTGTCTCCTTCTCCCGCGCCGAATCGTCGATCGACAGGGAACGCAGAAGATCGGATTTGTCGTCACTCATGCTCACGCCCCATGTCTCATCCCGGTCTCGTCCACAGCGTCGCCCCTTCTAAGCCTAACTCTAGTTCGCTCAACCCGGCGCTCAAGTAAACCGCGCTCTTGTCTTTGAAGCCTCACTCCTCATACGAGCAAATTGAACGCATCACCAAAGAAAAGTGGATCTGCCCCGCCTCGCCCTGGTCCACGGCAGATCTGCGTCTTTTCTCCGCCTAAAGATGGAATGGTAAACCTGTGAACGATCAGGCCCTCCTGTCAAGGCATGGGTGATATTTCATCAAACTGTCATCGCGCCTTCACGCAGAACACGCACTGTCACGGCCGATAGGCCGCGAGGGGACACCGGCCCGACCCTCCCATAGGAGGGACCAGCCGCATTTTGGGGGACCGCGTAATGACCAAACCGTTTTTGACCGCCCGATCTTTTGGGCTCATGACCGCTTGCTCCGTACTCGCCCTGAGCGCCTTGACGCCCGCGTCGGCCCAAGAGGCGGAACCGGCCGAGGACATTGAGCCCTCCGAAGTCACGGCCGAGGCCGAGACCATTACCGTCATCGGATCCGTTCCCACCCGGACCCGCACGGATTCGACAGCACCGGAACTGGTCTTCGATCGGGACTTCTTTGAACGTTTCGAGCCGCTCTCCGTGGGCGATGCCTTGAAGCGGGTGCCGGGCGTTTCCTTCTCGACCGATGTGGGCGAATTTGACGATCCGGGCTTCCGGGGCCTGACCAACGGGTTCACCCAGATCCTGATCAACGGCAAACCGATCACTAGCGCGGGCGGCGGGGACGCCACGACACGGACCGTCTTCGTGGACCGCATTCCCGCGGAGGCCATCGAGCGGATCGAAATCATCCGCAGCCCTGGCGCGGATATCGACAGCCAGGGCGTGGCGGGCACAATCAACATTGTCCTGAAGGAAGGGGCCTCCCTGCCCGTCGGCGGTTATCTGCGCGGCACCGGCATCCGCTATTTCCAGAACACGGATGATAACAACGGCACCCTGCGCGGTACCGGCGGCGCCGGCTATGCGGGCCGGGCCTTCGGCAACCGGCTGACCTACTCGGTCAATGCGGCGGCCCAGCAGCGGTTCAACAACAAATTCACGGTGCAGGAAGTGTTCTCTCCGGACAATTTCGCCTCCGTGGACGCGGCGGCCGCTGCTCTCGGAATTTCGAGCGCGGCTTCCGTAATCGGCGATGGCGAGGAAAGAACCATTCAAAGCGACACGCGGGAGAACTTCGATATCTCTGTGGGCGCCGATATTTCCTACGCCATGGATGCGGGACACACCTTTGCGCTCTCCGGTTTCTATTTCCGGACCGACCGGGACGAACGCGAGGACGAGCTTGTCTTTGAAGATGCGCCGGACAATCTGGTCGCCATTGCCGCCCAGGACACCGCTTTCGACCAGGAAAATTTCGGCATTGCGGGCACCGCCGATTTCCGGTTGTCGAACACGGTGGATCTGAGCCTTCGCGCCGCTTTCAACCGGTTCGACAACCTCATCGAGGAAACCGACTTTGAATCGGATGCGGAGGACCTTGTCGGACCCTTGCCCACCGAGGCCGGTTTCCTTCAATCCTTCTCGGTCGCCCCTTTCGGACCGGCGCCGGACAATCTGGAAATCTTCGACACGGAAGATCAGGAACTCCAATTCGATGCCACCTTGCGGGCCCAGTTGAAGGACTTTGCCGTAAGCCTCGGCATCCCTGACATCGAGTTCAAGACCGGCCTCCAGGTCAGGCTACGGGACCGGGACAGTGCGCTCGAGTCCTTCGGCTTTAACGGTGACACGCCGGTCCTGGATGATCCGGAACCCACGGATCTCGGTGGCGTCTTTGAACTCCAGGAAAATCGCTATGACGGTTTCTTGCTGTTCGACTGGCAGCTTTCGGATCGTTTGTTCCTGGAAACCGGCGCCCGCTTCGAATATACGGTGACGGATCAGATCGGCGTCGTGGAAGGCGTAGCGATCGAAGATCAGTCTACGGATTTCGATGCCAATCCCTCGGCCCATTTGCGCTATAGGTTCGTGGATTTTGCTTCCCTGAGGCTGTCCTACGCGCGCACGGTGCGCCGACCGGATTTCAACGAGCGCATCCCCTTCGTTCTCGACGACCAGCCGGATGATCTCGACACCATCGCCGGCAATCCGGACCTTGATTTTGAGACCTCGAACGGTGTCGATCTCGGCATGGAGTTCGAACTGCCGGGCGGCGGCATTCTCGGCCTTAACGGTTTCTACCGGGACATTTCGGATCTCATCCAGCTCGTCAGCCTGGGCCCCAACGGATTGACCGAGGATGACGACGGGGACCTGATCATCGGTGACGCCTTCACGTTCGAGAATGTGGGCGATGCCATTGCCTTCGGTTTCGAGTTCGACATCTCGACACCCTTGACCGTGATCGGCCTGCCGAATACCGGGATCTTCGCCAACTACACCTTGCTGCGTTCCCGGGCGGATAACGAATTTTCCGGCATTGATGACGCCCGGATCAATGACCAGCCCCGCTTCGTCTACAATGTGGGCGCCACCCATGATTTCGAGAATGCAGGCGTCACCATGGGCTTTTCCTACCAGCAGCAGGGGATCTCGGAATCGACCTTCCTGGACGAGCTTCAGACCACGGATTTCACGGCTAATCTGGAGGCCTTTATCGAAAAGCGGATCACGCCCTATCTGCTCATCCGCTTCTCCGGCTCGAACCTCCTCGATGCCGAGACCTTCCAGACCGAAGCGAATTTCGACGGGCCGATCACCGAGGGCAATCTGGACAATTTCGAGATCGAACGCGAGGAAGCCCAGCGTCGCCTACAAGTGACGGTCCGCGCGACATTCTGAGTGTCGGACCTGCTGATTGTCTGACCCGCTGATTGTCTGGCCCGCTGATTGTCTGGCCCGCTGATTGTCGGGCTAGACTGTCCCGCCCTTTGGATTACATTGCCTTGTCCGGATAGCATTGGTTGACGGGATCACGCTGGCCGCCTTTTGTGACGTCAAGGGAGTATCCCATGCCTGCCGCCCTCCTGACCGCGCTTTTCCTTCAGGCCGCAACGGTACTGCCCCAGGGAGAGACCACGCCCGTCGACGGCCTTGAAGACGCGGCCGATGATCCGGCCGTGTGGATCAACCGGACCGATCCGTCGCAAAGCCTTATTCTTGGAACAGACAAGCGGGCCGGCCTGCGGATCTATGGACTTGACGGCACGCAGCGCCAATTCCTGCCCGTGGGCGCCCTCAACAATGTGGATCTGCGTCAGGGGGTGACACTTGCGGATTGGAGCGGGGACCTGGCAGCGGCGACCAACCGAAGTGATGATTCCGTTGTCCTCTTTTCAATAACGGCATCCGGTGCGGAGGAACTTGGCCGCTTCTCCACCAATCCGGACCCTTACGGATTTTGCATGGGGCGTGACGGGAATGACCTCATTCTGTTTGTCGCCCATCGCCAGGGTTACGTGCAGCCCTTTATCCTGTCCTCTGTTGAGGACAGGGATGCCCCCGTCACCGCGCGCCCCCTCTATCTCGACAGCCAAGTTGAGGGCTGTGTCTATGACGATACCCAGCGGCGCCTGTTCGTGGGTGAGGAAAACAAGGGAATCTGGCGGGTCGGCTTTCGTGATGGGACGTTTGGTGATGGAGCGCCCGTGCTGATCGATGCGGTGGGTGGCGAAGCGGGGCTCACGGCGGATGTGGAAGGTCTTTCCCTCTATGAGACGGGTCCGGAGAGCGGCTATCTCCTGGCATCCTCCCAGGGCGACAACAGCTTCCATGTCTATTCCCGGCTCCATCCCCATGGATTTCTGGGCAAGTTTCGGATCATGCCGGACCCGGACCTTAAGATCGATGGCGCGCAGGATACGGACGGCATCGAGAGCGTTTTCACCCCCTTGGGACCGGCTTATCCCAGAGGGCTTCTCGTTGTCCAAGACGGCTACAATGTCGGCGCGGATCTCAGCAAGGACGGCGTCACACCCGATGAGAAACGCCTGCATCCCCAGAATTTCAAGATCGTCGATTGGCGGCGCGTCGAAAAGGCCCTGACACTCGAATAGGCGCGCAGAAACAAGCGCGGGGGGCCGCCATGGTCCATGGGGCGCCGTCCATTGACGGAACCCCATGGGCGGCGTGATCACATCAGGAATCGGACTTCGCGTCGTTCAGATTCCAGTCATAGAAATTGGCATCGATCCCGGTGATCGTGTCGAGTTTTGCCAGAAGCTCCGGTTCCGCATATTGTTTCAGATGCGCGATCACGCCGGCTTCATTGTCGCCGAAATCTTCCCTGAACCAACTATAGATCGACGAAACGGTCGTCCGACCACCGTCAAAATTGACGCCACGTGGATGATTGACATAGTCCCGGGCGCCTTTGTCCAACATGTCATCGAGCGTCGCTCCGGTATAGGGCACGGCTGCGAGATTGGGGCAGCCGATCGACGCGCAATTGACCGCATAGTGAACCCGATTGTCCGACCAGAACCGTCGCAGAATGCCGTGCTCGATATTGTCGAGGGTCACCGTCACCCCGTTGACCGTGGCAACGGTGCGCCGCCACGGGCCAGGGCGGAACCCGGAAAATATGTTGCGGATCGATTTCACCGGATAATCGTCCAGAATGATATCCACGGTGAGCGCATTGTAGAGATTGACCCAATAGGCAAAGGCTTCATCCCGGTTGAGGACTGTCGGATCGACAGCCTGGAGAGCGGTCAGATAGGCCTTCAAGGCCAGCTTATCCTCTTCCGGCACCGCGCCATAATCCACCAGGGTGCGGTTATCCTCCGTATTACGGATATATTTTGACAGAAATTCCGCCCACGGCGCATGATCGACCGTCGCCGTGCTGGCGTCGTCGAACGTGTTCAGCGGCTCGAGTTTGGCTTGGGCGAAGGCAACCGATGTTGCCACCAGAAGGGAAACAAGGGTTCCCGTCAGGACATGCACGAGCTTCATCTTTTCCTCTCCTTTTCTATGGGACCGACGGGCCAGGGGTCGGTCCACGGTTCCAGATCAGTGTCCCGGCCTATAACGCGTCACGGCGCAGGCGCGCCCGCCGCGCCTTAAGCGCCTGACGCGAATAGCGCCATTTCTCCCGCGCCATGAAAGCGGCGAGGTCGACCAGATTGGTGTCGTGGAAGAAATGCTGGCGAAACTCGGGCTCGCCAAGGATCCCGCCCTTGTTGAGGGCCAGGCGCCAGTTGAACTTGTCCTTGGGCAAGGCACGCTGCCCTTGCGAAATCCCTTTGTGGGAATAGGGGATCCAGGGCCGCTCCAGGATCTCGCGTTGAAGACGCCGAGCCGCTTCCTCCGCCTGCGTTGGATCACCGGGATCAACCTCTTCGACGAGGGCATCCGCCAATGCCGCCAGCTCATCAAAGGGTTGGAACCCGCCGCCCACCAGATGAAGATCCGGCACCGGCATGTCGAGCCGGTCCTGCCGGGTCCGGCAGTGCTTGAGCAGGGACTGGCGATAGGTCGTCAGACGGACCAATTCCAGATAGGCGCCGGCAATCCAGATCACCGCATATTGGCGCCACAACGCGGGGAACGCGAAACTCTTGATGGCATTGGCGGCCAGCCGGTCATTGCTGTCGATATAGGCCAGCGTTGTTTCTTCCAGGGGCATGAATCGGGTGCGACGGAAATCGCCTTCCCGGCGCGCTTTGAGAAACAGGCGACCGAAAGACAGGATGGCCGCCAGGCTGGTGTAGAGCCCCTTGGAGAAAAGCGGATCGATGAACCCCGCCGCGTGACCGATCAGGGCATAGCGGTCACCGACAATGCGGGAAGCGGAATATTGGAGCCGATCCGCCCGCCCCCACGGCCGCACCGGCTTCGCGGCACCCAGATGCGCCGCAATCGTCGGATAGCGCGCGATAAAGCGACCGAATTCTTCTTCCGGCGGCATATCTGGTGTCAGACCATGGACACGCGGATTGAGAACGAGACCGACACTGCACAGATCACTGGAGGCATCCGCATGGTTGTCGAAGGGAATGACCCAAAGCCATCCCCCCTCAAAAACATGGTGCAACGTTCCTTCCGACAGGGAGAAGGGAATATCCAAGTGTCGGGAGGACGCAAAAGTCTTGTGGACGGACGGAACATCACGCATATGGGTGAACAATCCGCGGGTATGGGTGCGCAGATCCGTATGGCGCAGCTTCAGCCTGTCCGCCAGAAGGGAGTGGCGCCCGCCGGCATCCACCACATAGTCGCAGCGGTAGACGTCCCCGTCGGCCGTCTTCACGCTCACCCCGTCCGCCTCAAGATCGATGTCCTCGACGGCACATCCCTGCCGGACGTCTGCCCCATATTTGACGGCCACGGACATGTAGAAATAATCGCAATCCTGGCGGTGGATGTGCAGTTCGTGGCCGTATGGATCCTTCGGGATGACGGCCTGGATCAGGTCCTTTGGATCCGGTGTCTCGCCTTCGCGGTGAGGCAGATAGGAGAAGTGTCGTTTCACACCATGGGAGGTGCCGATAAGGGGCAGGAAATTCTCCGCACTGAAATATTCAAGCTCCGGCACATCAAACACGAAGGCCAGGGAGCGCATGATCTCGGAGGTCTCCAGGATCATAGACTCACCGATTGCGAAGCGCGGATGGACCGCTTTCTCCAGGATCAGGACACGGACGCCGTTTCGGGCCATGGCAGCCCCCAGCATGCCGCCCGTGATGCTGCCGCCGATGATGATCAGGTCATAGTGCTTGTCCGCATGCGCCATCGGCTTCGGCATCCATTCAGCCCCACCCGCCCGATCTGGCCTCGGGCCTTCGGGGAAGTCAAATGGATCGCGCCGGCCGATCGATAGATTCTTCGTGTCCGGTCCGGGGCCGAGAGCTCCCGCCTCGGACGGACACGAAACACGCTTCACATGGCAATGAAACCAGGCACGGCGCATTAGGACTTTAACTTCGGTCCTTTAGCCGCGCCCGAACGGGTGGTCGCGTTCTATAGTGAGGCGATTGCCCGCCATCGGTTCGAGGGCGACGCCGAACGGGGCACGGCGGAACAGTGGATCAAGGAGGGCAAGACGGCCACCCGCTGGACGCGCCTTTCCTGCATGCGGTTCCAGAGCAACGAAGTGCGTCTCCAGCTTCATGCCCTTGTCTACAATCTCACCAATTTCCTGCGTATGCTGACCTTGCCGAAAGAGGTCGAGCAATGGTGCTTGACAACCTTGCGCGAGAAGCTCGTGAAGCTCGGGCAAGGTCATTAGCCACGCCCGCTATTCAGCTTTCCAGGCGGCCGAGGTCGCCGTGCCGCGTGATCTCATGCGCCGCATCCTGGAAAACATCCCGGATTTGCGCCGACCGGCTGGCTCAGCGGCTTGACCAAGGAGACGATCATGAGATGGCAGAGGGAAGACTGTGCCTGAAGGACGGGAGTTTTGCCCAAAATGGTTTCTCAGAGGCAACTTTCGGCGCTACCCTCGCGTTAGGATTGAGAACCGAGGTTCAGAACAGGAGTGTCGACGCTCAAATGCCGCCTGGCAGACCGATTTTGGACCTCATATGAGGAATGTCGGGATAAATGCCATCACTTTGCGTGTATCCAACGACTAAGATAGGCATTCCTTCGTTTTCACAATGTTGGCAGATCAGGGCATCTAAGTCTTGCATTGGTGGTTCCACGCTCATGAATCCCCTCATTTTTAGTATGTTTACTGATTATTAAATGATATTTTTTTGCTGTGATTCGTTTTGTTTTTTCGGGCTAGAGGTAATGATTGGCGCGACTGTACACAAGTCAACCTGTTGGAAGCCTTCGAGCTGCCCCCCGCTTGCCAATGCCTCGCCGACGCCCCGAAGCGTCGAGGCGACGCGGGAAAGCGATCACGGTTTTGCTTGAGCCTGCGGCCTTTTCAAAAACTCTCGGTACGCGCAATCTTCGAAAGTCTGCGCGAACACTGAACGAAATGTCGGCAGCGGGTCGAAGCCGTCAGCGGAGGACGGGCCATGCCGCCCCCGAAGGATGACATATTTGTCGCAATTCTTCTCACCCAGCTCGCCGACCATCAAAATCCTCGCAATATCGTCAAACACATCCGGCGGATAGTCTTGATCCGGAACAAGGGTCAGGTCGAGACCGTCCTCGTTCCAATGCGCCTGCCATGACCAATCAGCGCCTTCGACCTCGAAGATCTGGCCGTTTGCGCCCGAATACTCGAAAAAAAGCTCCCAATCGCGGGGCGGAATGCCATGGACGATTTCCCATCCGGCCCCGTCGACATCTGGCTCGACGGTCTTGTAAATGAAGTCCTCAACGGTGGAAATGCCGTCGGAGGATAAGGCAAGCACGTCGATGTCATGATTCAATGGATGGGGCCCGATTTCCCAGGTCTCGATAGGTGTGTCCGCCAAAATATGTGACATCAGCGCCATCGCATTGTCAGGCGTGAGCGTCTTGAATTTGTTCATAAAGTGGATCAGATCCGTCTTGAGCGCATGCATGGAAGGACCTCCCATCTTGTCCGGTGCGCCCTAAGACGCGATTTCTCGCGGCACTCCGTCGCGGATTGAAACGACAAGGAGCCTAAGCACCACATCGGCTTTTCATTCAACACGGCGCGCCGCACCGGCGAAAGAGCATGGCGACCAGCCTTATTTCGGTGGATCAATGACTAAAGCTGCCTATCTGGAGCATGATCAGGCTTGCATCAACACGCCCCACCCTGCGAAATTGTAAGTCCACGGCCTAAGACTTTGGCTTTGGCCCTTTAGCCACGCCCGAACGGGTGGCGATCCAGGTCAACACTTCCTCATGGAAGAGTTTCACAAATTTCAGATAGCGCGGGAACATAACAAGCCCGACAAAGATGCAGGCCCCGCTGA
>CAZFWG010000069.1:0-23896 GCA_964522525.1 uncultured Alphaproteobacteria bacterium
GCCAGAGTTTCGTCCTGGCCGATATTCCGGGGCTCATCGAAGGGGCCCATGAAGGAGCGGGCCTCGGCATCCGTTTCCTGGGCCATGTGGAACGCTGCCGGGTGCTCGTTCATCTTGTGGACGGCACCCAGGAGGATGTGGCGGGCGCCTATCGCACGGTGCGCGCCGAAGTGGAGGCCTATGGCCATGGCCTGGGCGACAAACCTCAGCTGGTTGCCCTGAACAAGATTGACGCCTTGGACGGGGAGACGCGGGCGAGCCGGCTCCACGCCCTGGAAAGTGCAAGCGGCGGCTCGGTTTTTCCGATTTCCGGGGTCGCGGGCACGGGCCTGCAGGCGCTGTTTCGCGCAGCACTCACCCATCTCGAGGGGCCTCGCGAGGAAGAGGATCCCGCGCCCGGCGATGCGCAACCCTGGCGTCCTTGAACAAGGACCCATCGGAGGCACGCATCAGGGGACTGGCTCATCCGGCGCGGCCCCGGCTATGCTTGGCGATCCGTGAGCGCTCATGGGAGCGACAGGAAAGGCCGACGGATGAGCCAGACGATCGCCCCTTTGACGGTCCACGCCGCCAAACCCTCTGAAAAAGGGCCGGAAGCCCTGTGGTCCGTTCGATCGGATGGCGCCACCGGTTTTGGTCTGCGTTTGTTTCTGCCGGGCATGCGCATCGGCATTCTCGGGGGGTCCTTCAACCCGGCCCATGCCGGACATCGGCACATCTCGATCGTCGCCCTGCGCCGGCTTCAGCTGGACGGCCTGGTTTGGCTTCTCAGTCCGCAAAATCCCCTCAAACCGGCGGCGGAGACGGCCTCAATGAAGGACCGGGTGGCGCGGGCCCAGGCGGTGGCGCGCCATCCCCATATCCTGGTGTCGGATCTCGAGTGCCGGCTGCATACTCAGTATACGGCGGATACGCTCCCGGCACTGTGCCGGCGCTTTCCGCAGACGCGCTTCGTGTGGATCATGGGCGCGGACAATCTCATTCAGCTTCCCCGTTGGCAGCACTGGACCCGGATCATGGGCACCATGCCCGTCGCTGTTATCGACCGGCCCGGCTATGGCCTGCAGGCGCAGCTCGGCAAGGTAGCTCAGATCTTTCGGGGTTTCCGGCTTGCCGGGGACCAGGCCGCGCGTCTTCCTTTTTGTGAGCCGCCGGCATGGGTTTATCTCCACGCCAAGCTCAATCCCCTGTCCGCCAGTTTGATCCGTGAACAGGTTCCGCCCGGCATGTCCTGGACCGATCTTGCCTTTTCGGCCCCGGCCCCCGATGATGCGTCATGACCCGCGGGTCCAAGATGATCTTGAACCCCCATGTCGGACCGGGTGCAATGGCTAAGAACACTCCGTGCACGCTCGTCCATCAGACAACCGTTCCTGGCGGTTGCTGCAAAACCTTCAACCGATAAAACCTCCACAAAAAGGACGAAATTGCCGCAAAACGGCCATGTCGCTCCCTACTGCTAAGCTGATTGGGCCCCAGGCCCGACGGCGTGTCCCATCAAAAGGAGATCCTTGCCATGAGCGCTGGTATCAAATTCAAACTCGGTCCCCCTGCCTCTTCACCGCTACGCGTGCCTGACGCCCATCCCGACAGCGCGCGCGACCAAGTGTCCCGACACTTTCGTACGACCAGAAACGCCTCCCGCCTGATTGCCGCCCCCCTTTCCCCCGAAGACCAGACCATTCAATCCATGCCGGATGTCAGCCCGACCAAGTGGCATCTTGCGCACACGACTTGGTTTTTCGAGAGGTTCCTCCTCAAATCATTTCTAAGCGGATATAAAGACTATAATCCGTGGTTCGATCACTTGTTTAACTCATATTATTACACGGTAGGGCCGATGCATGCCCGCCCGTACCGGGGTATGCTCTCCCGTCCCACGGTGGCGGAGATTGAGCGCTACCGCGCCCATGTCGATACGCACATGACGGATCTTTTCGCCAATGTTTCCGGCGGGGATTGGGACGAGGTCGCCTTCCTGACGACCATCGGCCTCCATCACGAGCAACAGCACCAGGAACTGATGCTGACCGACATCAAGCATGTGCTCTCTCTCAATCCCATGGCGCCCGCCGCCTATCGTCTGCCGCCCCGTTCCGTTCATCGCGCCGCGCCGATGGGCTGGCATGAAAGGGAAGGGGGCGTACAGAGGGTCGGATATGAAGGAACCGGCTTCTCATTCGACAACGAAAATCCATGTCATGAGGAAATCGTTCGCCCCCATGCCCTGTCTTCACGTCCCATCAC
Organism: uncultured Alphaproteobacteria bacterium; assembly: GCA_964522525.1. Classification (GTDB taxonomy): domain Bacteria; phylum Pseudomonadota; class Alphaproteobacteria; order JAJFIK01; family JAJFIK01; genus CAYUYV01. Next base: position 2,248 of record CAZFWG010000069.1, read on the forward strand.
AAATGGGGAGTATCGCGACTTCATTGAGGATGGGGGATACGAAACCGTCACGCTCTGGCATTCCGACGGGTGGAGCCATGTCCAGGCCGAAGGGTGGCGCCATCCTCTTTATTGGCACAAAGAAGATGGTGAGTGGTTCGAGTTCACCCTTCACGGCCGCGTGCCGCTCGATATGGAGCGGCCCGTCGCCCATATCAGCTTCTTCGAGGCCCATGCTTTCGCGGCGTGGTCGGGCAAGCGTCTGCCGACCGAGTTCGAGCTGGAGCGCGCCCTGAATGAGGCCTCCACCTGCGACAGCAATCTCCTGGCAACGGATGAATGGTGCGACCAGGGAGAGGCCTTCAGCCCGCAGGAACCCCGGCCGAGCCCGGTTTCCAGTGAGGATGAACCCATTCAGCTCTATGGCGATGTCTGGGAATGGACCATGAGTCCGTATACACCCTATCCGGGCTTCGCGCCTCTGGATGGGAGTTTGGCGGAATACAACGGCAAGTTCATGTGCAACCAGTTCGTCTTGAAAGGCGGATCCTGCGCCACGCCGGCGGGCCATATCCGGGCGAGCTATCGCAACTTCTTCCCGCCCCATAGCCGCTGGCAATTCAGCGGCCTGCGCCTCGCATCTGATTGCCCGAACTAAAGCTTGCGCCACAAGAGGAAATCCCATGAAACCGACCCAGACGGCGGCCCGTGCGGACGCCCCCCTTGCGTTTTTTCTTGATCTTGCCCCGCCTCAGGATGATTTCCTGGCCGATGTCATCGAAGGCTTCTCGGCCAGTCCGAAATTCCTGCTGCCCAAATATTTCTATGATCAGACCGGCTCAAAGATCTTCGACGACATCTGTCGAACCCCGGAATACTATGTGACGCGTACGGAATCCGATCTCCTCCAGCGTATCGGGCCGGAGCTTCGTACCCTGACCGGGGACCACGCCAAGGTGATCGAGTTCGGCAGCGGCTCCAGCTGGAAAATCAAGACGGTTCTCCAAGCCCTGGACCGCCCCGCTCAATATGTCGCCATCGATATCTCGCGTGATCATTTGCGGGAGGCCGCAAGCGCCATCGCGGTAGAGTTTCCGTCCGTGGAAGTCGGCGCGGTTTGCGCCGATTTCTCGCAAGTGATCGATCTGTCCGAGGTCAGCGAAGTATCGAATGGTCGGCGTCTCGGCTTCTTCCCCGGCTCCAGTATCGGCAATTTCACACGAATCCAGGCCGAAGCCTTTCTCAACCGATCGAGGGAACTGATCGGTCCGGGTGGGGCGCTTCTGATCGGCATTGATCTGATCAAGGATCGAGCCATCCTGGAGCGCGCCTACAATGATGCCGCTGGACATACGGCGGCCTTCAATCGGAATGTCCTGTTCCGCATGCGTCGGGAACTCGATATCCCCATCAATCCGGATGATTTCGAACACGCAGCTTTCTACAACGAGGAGCTGGAACGCATCGAAATGCATCTGCGCGCCCTCAAACCGCTGGTATTTTCCGTCGACGGCCGAGACTTTGCCTTTCAGGCGGGGGAGACTATCCATACCGAAAATTCCCACAAATACACATTAGGTGGTTTTCAGGCCATGGCGCGGCGGGCGGGTTTTGAGCCCGAGCGGGCCTGGACCGATCCCGAGGCCCTGTTCAGCATGCATTATCTCTCCGTCCCATGATGGAGAGAGCGTCGGCCCCCCTGACGGTCATGGTCATCGCGGCGGGCAGGGGACGCAGGTTCGGGAAGACGTCCAAGCTGGAAGCCGATCTTGCGGGTCAATCCGTGTTGGCCCGCGCGCTCGCGGCTTATGCGGACGTGGATTTCGTCAGCCGACTTCTTGTGGTGCGGGAGCCATCGGGCAAGAGTGCCACGATAGGCCGGGATCTCGGCTGGCAGGTGATTGTCAATGGGCAGGCGGATGACGGCATGGGGACATCTTTGGCCTGTGGCGTGCGGCATCTTTTGTCCCAAGACGCCGTATCCCAACCGGACGCCCTGTTGGTGGGTCTGGGGGATATGCCCTTGATCCGCCCGGAGACCATTACCGGATTGGTGCGGGCCTATGGTGAAAACCAAGGGGTCTCAATCATGGCGCCGCTTCATGGCGGGCGGCGGGGCCACCCGGTTCTCTTCGCCCGTTCGCATTTTGCCGAGCTGGCCCGCTGCCAGGGCGATCAGGGAGCGCGTTCCGTCATTGAAACGTCGTCGACCGACATTCACCGCTGGTGTTGCGATGATCCCGGCATCTGCGTCGACGTCGATACGAAGGACGATCTGGAACGGGCCCGCGCCATGCTGGTCAATAGGCCAGCTTGATGGTCTGGGAAGAAGTGATCGGATGGTCGAGGCGGTCCAGCATTTCCGTCGGGCAGATTTGCCACAGCCGGCTCAGCGCCAGATCCCAGCTCGCAAGCAGGTCTTGCCCGTGGTCTGACTGGGTCATGGCGACATGGTCCTCGATCAGACCACGCACGACGCCTGCCCAATAGGGCGTGGTGACTCGTTCGCAAACAACCGTATCCGGATTGAGGAAACTCAGGAACTGATCGTCCGTATCAAGGACAAAGGCCATGCCGCCGGTCATTCCGGCCGCGAAATTGGGGCCGACGGCTCCCAGGATCACCGCTGTGCCGCCGGTCATGTATTCGCAGCCATTGCTGCCACAGCCCTCGATCACGGCGGTGGCGCCTGAATTGCGCACGGCGAAGCGTTCGCCCGCCTGGCCTGCCGCGAAGAGCTTGCCACCAGTGGCGCCATAAAGCACCGTATTGCCCAGAATCGTGTTTTCGTTCGACTTCAGTCGGCTTTCCCGCGCCGGACGCAAAATGATCGTGCCGCCGGAAAGCCCTTTGCCCACATAGTCGTTGGCTTCACCGAATACCTCAAGGGTCAGGCCCTGGGGCGCGAAGGCGCCGAGGGATTGACCGGCCGAACCGTGGAGTCGAATGGTCAATTGGTCCGGCGCCAGAGTGTCCATGCCGAAGCGCCGCACGATATGGGACGAGATCCGCGTCCCGATGGCTCGATCCGTGTTTCGCGCCGCATAGGTCAATTGCATTTTCTGGCCGTCTTCCAGGAACGGCGCGGCGTCCTTGATGATCTGGGCATCAAGCCCGTCCGGCACCTCGTTGCGGCCCTTGACGCCACACATATGGGGGTTGGGGCCGGGGTCCGCCCGCACAAGCAGGGGATTGAGATCGAGGTCGTCCAGATGAGCCGCCCCTCGGCTCACCTGCATCAAAAGATCCGTCCGTCCAATGATCTCCTCAAGGGACGTCGCCCCCAGATCCGCAAGAATCTCGCGTACCTCCTCGGCAATGAAGCTCATCAGATTGACGACTTTTTCCGGTGTGCCCGTAAAGCGCGCCCGCAAGGCCTCGTCCTGGGTGCACACGCCTACGGGACAGGTGTTGGAATGACATTGCCGCACCATGATACAGCCCATGGCCACCAGGGAGGCCGTGCCGATACCGAATTCCTCCGCCCCCAGAAGAGCCGCAATCACGACATCCCGGCCCGTCCGTATGCCGCCATCGGTCCGCAAGGTGACCCGGTGGCGCAGGTCATGGAGGGTGAGGACCTGATTGACCTCGCTCAAACCCATTTCCCAGGGGATGCCGGCGAATTTGATGCTGGTCTGTGGGGACGCGCCGGTGCCGCCCACATGGCCCGACACCAGGATCACATCCGCCATGGCTTTCGCGACGCCGGATGCAATCGTGCCGATGCCCGACGCTGCCACCAGTTTGACACAGACCCGTGCCGACGGATTGATCTGTTTCAGATCATAAATCAGCTGGGCCAGATCCTCGATCGAGTAGATGTCGTGGTGGGGCGGGGGAGAAATCAGCGTGACGCCGGGCGTGGCATGCCGGAACCGCGCAATCATGTCCGTCACCTTGAACCCGGGCAGCTGTCCGCCTTCACCCGGTTTGGCCCCTTGTGCGATCTTGATCTCGATCTCGCGACACTGATTCAGATATTCCGCTGTCACCCCAAACCGTCCGCTCGCGACCTGTTTGATGACGGAATTGGCGTTGTCCCCGTCGGGTCGTGGCTGGAAGCGTTCCGGGTCCTCGCCCCCTTCGCCGGAATCTGATTTGGCGCCGATCCGGTTCATGGCAATGTTCAGGACTTCGTGGGCTTCCGGAGACAGGGCGCCGAGCGACATACCAGGCGTTACGAAACGCTTCCGGATCTCGTTGACGTTCTCGACCTGCTCCACAGGGATCGGACTTTTGCGTTCCTCGCGGAAATCCATCAAATCCCGGAGATGCACGGGCGGGAGCTTGCGTAGACTCTGGCCATAAATCTTGAACAGGCGGGCATCGCCCCGCGTGACTGCCTCCTGAAGGGTGTGGATCAAGGGGCCCTGAAATGCATGGGTCTCGCCCGCCGCGCGATAGCGGTAATAGCCGCCGATGGGAATAGGCGCCCCCGGATCATCCATGATATCCTTGTGCAGTGTCCGGATCTTCGTTTCGAGACCGGCAAGGCCAATACCAGAAATCCGGCTCGAGACATGGGGAAAGAACTCATCAACAAGAGCGCGGGACAGGCCGACGGCCTCGAAATTGAAACCGGCCCTGTAGGATGAGACGACGGAAATCCCCATCTTCGACATGATCTTCAGGAGGCCCTGCTCGAGCGCCTTCTTGTAGTTCAAGACGCACTCGGACAGGGTAGTCGCGCCCAACAGTCCGCGCCCGTGGCGTTCCGTGATCGTGTCCTGGGCCAGATACGGGTTGACCGTCGTGGCGCCGCAACTGATCAGCATGGCACAGCTGTGGGTGTCGATACATTCCGCCGTGCGCACATTGATCGCTGCGTCATTGCGCAGGCCCTCCGCTACGAGCCGCGTGTGAACCGCGGCGGTCGCAAGGATCATCGGCAGGGGCGCCCGTCCGGCCCCGTTGGACATATCGCTCAAGACAAGGAGTGAGCGGCCGTTCCGGACCGCCTCGCAAGCGGTTTCCCGGATGCGATCCAGGGCGGCCCGCATGGCGGCGCCGGACGGAGCCGCGCTTGTGTCCAAAACAAAAGTGCAATCGATCTCCCGAACCACGTCCATCCGCATGCCCATCAGGCGCTCGAACGGTCCATTGAGCAGAATGGGGCTTTCGAGTGAAATGACTTCGTTCAGGAACGGGTTGTCGGTGAGGACATTGCGCAGATTGCCGAAACGGGTGCGCAGGCTCATGACCCGGGCCTCCCGCAGAGAGTCGATCGGCGGGTTCGTCACCTGGCTGAATTTCTGGCGCAGGAAATGGGAAAGCGGCCGGTAGACATCCGAAAGCACCGCAAGGGGTGTGTCATCGCCCATGGACCCCACGGCCTCTTTGCCATCCGCAGCCATAGGGTGAAGAATTAGTTCCAGATCTTCCACGGACAGCCCCGCCCGATACTGGCGCTGGCGCAACTCTTCCCGGTCAAAGAGGCGCGGTTCCGGCCCCGGCCCGATTTCGCCATCAAGGGCCTTCAGATTGGCGGTCATGGCCTTGAAAGGGTGCTCTTGAGACAGAAAATCCTTAAGCGCATGATTATGGAACAGTCGGCCGCAGGCAAGATCGACGCCGATCATTTCGCCGGGGCCGATGCGTCCTTTCTCCACGATATGTTCTTCATCGACCGCACACAAACCGCATTCCGATCCCACAATCAGGAGACCGTCGTCGCTGCGCAAATAGCGCATGGGTCGCAAGCCGTTGCGGTCCATGCCTGCCACCACCCAGCGCCCGTCGGTCGCGGCGATCGCGGCCGGGCCATCCCATGGTTCCATCAAGGCCGTGGTATGGGCATACATGGCCTGATGGGTGTCCGGCATCGGACGGCGGGCATCGTTGCGAGCCTCCGGCATCAGGAGCGTCTTTGCCATGGGCGCGTTGCGTCCCGCTCGGACGATCACCTCGAAGACCGCGTCAAGGGCCGCGGAGTCGGAGACGTCCGGACCGATCACGGGGCGGATGTCGTCCTGGCGATCGCCAAAAACACTGGCCGCCATCATGATTTCATGGCTCATCATCCAGTTGATATTGGCCTGGAGCGTGTTGATCTCTCCGTTATGGGCCAGCATGCGGAAGGGTTGGGCGAGCCACCAGGTCGGCACCGTGTTCGTGGAGTAGCGTTGGTGATAGATCGCAAAGGATGAGATGAAACGCCGGTCCGCGAGATCCGGATAGAACACCGGCAACTGCTCCGCCAGGAACATTCCCTTATAGATCAGGGAATGGGCGGACAGGGAGCAGATGTAGAAATCCTTGATGCCCCGTTCCTTGACCCGCTTCTCGATCCGCCGGCGGACCAGATAGAGGTCGCGGTCCAGCGTCTCGATGTCCCGGGTCTGGTCGCAGGCAAAGAGGATCTGTTCGATTTCCGGCCGGGTCGCGGCGGCCTTTTCGCCGATCACGGAGACATCCACCGGGACCTGACGCCAGCCGTAATTGTAGTAGCCGGCTCTCAGGATCTCCGTTTCCACAATGGTTCGGCAGGCTTCCTGGGCGGTATAATCCGTCCTGGGAAGAAAGATCATGCCCACGGCGATCCGACCGTCAAGGGGCGTATGGCCCGTACGGACGACACAGTCCCGAAAAAAAGCCTGGGACACCTGGACATGGATCCCCGCGCCGTCCCCGGTCTTGCCGTCGGCCGCCACCGCGCCCCGATGCCAGATGGAGGCCAGCGCCTCGAGCGCCCGGTCGACGACGTCCCGGCGCGGCGTGCCGTCGATGGCAGCCACAAGGCCGACGCCACAAGCATCATGTTCCTGGCGGGGATCATACAGCCCCTGTTCGGTCAGGAGCCGGGCATTGCGGCGCTGGCGATCAAGCGCATGCTGAGGGGTTTCCCCGTACTGGCCCTTTTGAGACCCGGACCGTTTCATGACAACACTTCCTTTAACTGATCAATAAACGCGCCGCCGCGGCCAAAATGTCCTCACGCGGCGGGTTGCGCGCCTTCTTCCTTGCTCGCCAGATAGGCGTGAATGCCGGCGGCCGCGTCCCGGCCTTCGCGAATGGCCCAGACGACAAGCGACGCGCCACGGACGATGTCGCCGGCGGCAAAAACCCCGGGCAGGCTCGTGGCCATGGTCCGTTCACGCACACGGATGGTCCCCGAGGAGTGAACGGCAAGATGGGGGGCCACGAAGCGCTCAATGAGGGGCTCGGGCTCAAAGCCGAGGGCCTCGATCACCATATCCGCGTCAAGGCAGGTCATCGCATCGGGCACGATCTCGACTTGCCGACGGCCCGTGACATCCGCCGCGCCGAGGCGCATGGCACCGACGGTGACGCCGGTGACCCGCTCCTGTCCCTCCAGCGCCCGTGGGCTTGAGAGCCAACGGAAAACGACGCCTTCTTCTTCCGCATGGGTCACTTCCCGATCCGAACCCGGCATATTGGCGCGATCCCGCCGGTAGAGGCAGGTGACGGAATGGGCACCCTGGCGCACGGCCGTGCGGACGCAGTCCATGGCCGTATCACCGCCGCCGATGACGACCACGCGCTTGCCCCGCGCGTCGAGCGTGCCGGAGCTGTAAGCCGGGACCGTGTCCCCGAGACCGACGCGGTTCGCCGTGGTCAGATAGTCGAGGGCCGGGAACACACCGGCAATGTCCGTCCCCGGAATCGCGAGCTGGCGTGCTGCGTAGACACCGGTTGCGACCAGAACGGCATCGTGGCTCTCGCGCACTTGCGCAAAGGACAGATCACGTCCGATCTCGCAATTAAGGCGGAACTGCACGCCGCCTTCAACGAGCCATTGGTTGCGCCGTTCGACGACGGACTTCTCCAGTTTGAAGTTCGGAATGCCGTAGATCATCAGACCGCCGATGCGGTCATAACGGTCATAGACCGTCACCTCATAGCCATAGCGGCGAAGCTTCTCGGCCGCCGCGAGCCCGGCGGGGCCGGCGCCGATAATGCCGACGGAACGTCCCCGGGCAGGGCCCGGCACGATCGGGCGCACCCAGCCCTGGTCCCATGCGGTCTCGGTCAGGTATTTCTCCACCGCCCCGATGGTAACCGTGCCATGGCCCGATTGTTCGATGACGCATTTGCCCTCGCATAAGCGGTCTTGCGGGCAGATCCGGCCGCAGATTTCCGGGAAGGTGTTGGTTTGTTGACTGATTTCATAGGCCTCCTCGAGGCGGCCCTCGGCGGTGAGCATCAGCCAATCGGGAATATTGTTATGGAGCGGACAATGGACCTGGCAAAAGGGCACACCGCATTGGGAACAGCGTGCCGCCTGGGCGCGCGCCTTTTCGGCGATGAACTCGCCATGGATCTCGTGGAAATCCTGAACGCGCTCGTCCACGGCACGCTTGTCCGGCATTTCCCGGTCCAGTTGGGTGAATTGCAGCATGCGATTGGCCATGGGCCCGCCGTCTCCGTCCCCTGTCCCTAAATCCAGGGCCCTGGGAGACAGAAGGTCCGATCCCGACCGATCGGCACGTCCCGAACGCGCGGAACGTTGCATTGTCCTGTCTGTTGGGGATGGTGCCCCTTGAGGCCCGCGAATCCCGGCACTTTCCCAAGGCCGTCGACTTGGTATAGTCGCGCGCAAACGCTTTGGCCGCAAGAGCTTGTGCGTTTTTGCCTCATATCAGCATCAATATTGCGTGGCCTGCCCGCCGCGCTCCAGCGCCGGACACCGCCATGGCCCTTGAAATCCTTATTCTCCTGGCCCTGATCCAGGGTCTGACTGAATTTCTGCCCATCAGCTCCTCGGCCCACCTGATTCTGCCTTCGGAGCTGGGACAGATTCCCGATCAGGGCACGACCATCGACGTGGCGGTGCATGTGGGCTCGCTGCTCGCGGTCCTTCTTTACTTTTACAAGGATGTGGGCTCCTTGCTCTCGGGCTTTTTCGATGCCCTGCGCCTGCGCTGGACCTGGGGCGCCAAGCTGTTCGTCTTCCTTTCCGTGGCGACCCTGCCCACCCTGGTGGCCGGTGTCGCGATTGCCGCTATGGACGCGGAGGAGGCCCTCCGATCCGCCGAACTGATCGGCTGGACATCCATCATTTTCGGCATCCTGCTCTATGAAGCGGATCGCATTGCCCTGCGCTACAAGCGGGTGGAGGACATCACCTGGGGCGGCGCCATGATCGTGGGCCTGTCCCAGTGTCTGGCGCTGCTGCCCGGTACGAGCCGCTCGGGCATCACCATGACGGCGGGCCGGATTCTGGGGTACACCCGGTCCGAGGCGGCCCGCTTCTCGATGCTCATCGCCATCCCGACGATCCTCGCCATTGGCGGCTACAAGGGGCTTGAGGTGATCGAGGCGGGCGATCCCATGTTGCAGGCGGATGTCCTGTGGTCGATCGGGCTTTCGTTCCTGGCGGCCTATGCCTCGATCTGGGTGTTCATGTCCATTGTCGACAGGATCGGGCTCATGCCCTTCATGATCTACCGGGTCCTGTTGGGCACGGGGCTTCTGGTCTATGTGTATTTCTTGCAGTGAGAAGGAGAAGAGACGATGACGGATGAAAATCGGGACGTGGAAAAAGAATACTCCAATGAGGAGAACATTCGGAAACTGGAGCGTCTGGTCGACTGTATGAAAACCGGCAAGCCCTATGAAATTCAGGTCGCCGGCGAGCGGATCTATGTGCCCGTCCGCGCGGTCTTCAGCATCGAGCATGAGCGGGAAGGCGAGAGCGAAGAACTGGAATTCCAGTTCAAATGGACGAGTGAGTGATATCGGCCGTAAGTAAGGGCGGCCATAAGGGCGGTCACAAGGGCAGGCTCGGATGAGAGGGCATCTCGGTCCTGCTCCTGTGGTTTGTTTGCGCCTCGTCTTTCCGGATCTTGCCCTAGAGCGCCTTCAGCTTATTCCGGGTCGTAAAGGCGCTCTATATCTTTGATTTGTCGCGTTTTCGAACCGCAAAACCGCTCACACTTTTGCTGAAAACGCTCTAGTCTCGTGATGGGTCGACCTGGGAAAAGCTCCGCCCACGGCGGAAATTATCCAGATAGACCGTGGTCGGATAGGCGACCGGGTCCCGATAGGGGCCGAATTTGAAGAACTGGCGGCGCATGCCCGCATGGCCGATATGGCCGCTCGCCCGCGCGATCCGTGTGCCATTGGCCCAGACCTCGACGAGACCGTCGCCATCCGGGTCGCTGCGCACGCGATAGACCATGTCGATCCAGCCGCTGTCCGCCGACGGAAGGTCGGCGAAGTTCTCGACCACGACGCGGCAGTCTTCCCGGTTTTTCCGCTCGCCACCCGCCTGCCACGCGATATAGACGCGGCAGCCTCCGTCCTGGACCGAAATCATGAAAATCCCATTACGGAAGCGTTGGGCCACGAAGGGGCTGCCGGCCATCATGTGATGCCATTGCCCGATCACGATCCGGTTGCCGTCGGCCGGAAGGGCCTCGCCGATCCGCATGCTGAAACCATACCAGATATCGCCACCGGGGGGCAGGCGCACGGCCTCCGCCTCCGCCAGTTCGGCGCGATCCGTTCCGTCCCGCAACGGGTCGTGACCGGGCCGCACGGTGATCGCGAGCGCCCGTTCGCCGCTGCGGACGATGGTGTGCTGAATTTTGGCCGCCCCCGGAACAAGGCGCAGATCCGACCAGATGTCCTGCCGCAGGACGACGCTCTCGAAACCATCCTGAAGGGCGGTGAAGGGCGAAACGGAGGGCCGGCTGGCCCCCAGGAACAGGAGAGCCAGGAGAGAGATCACCATGGTAGGGGCGCGCCGTGACGCCATCAGTCGAGCGCTCTCGTCATGCTTGGCCGCCGCCATTGGCCGGTTGCCCAACCTATCTTACACCAAGCTCAGTCGCCGTGGCCGCTTTCATACTGTCCCTGGGCGCGGAAGCGGTGGAGATAGGTGGGCAGGATCACCGAAGCGGCCGTGGGCGTAATCCCCAGATCCTCAAGGGTACCGATCTCCGGGTCGCCGGTCAGGCCGACCACATTGTCCGATTTGAGCAAGGTGACCTGATCGGCCGTGAGCACCGGCGCGCCGAAGGGGACAAGCTGGGCGACGGCGCCCATGAGGCTCGCGAGACCGAAAGGCAGGGGCACCAGCAGACGGTTGCGGTTGATCACTTTCAACATCAGTTCAAGGCATTCCCGGAAGGTCATCACGTCCGGACCGCCCAATTCGTAAGTGCGTCCCTCGGTCGTCGGATCGCCCAGGCATTGGACGACGGCATCGGCGACATCGTCCACATGCACGGGCTGGAACCGGGTCTTGCCGCCGCCGACCAGGGGCAGGGCCGGTGCGAAGCGGGCCATGCCGGCAAAGCGATTGAAAAAATCGTCCTCCGGGCCAAACACGATCGAGGGGCGCAAAATGGTTGCCTGGGGCATGTGAACGCGGACCTGCCGCTCGCCCAGGGCCTTGGTGCGGGCATAGACCGAGCGGGATGCCATATCGGCGCCGATGGCCGACATCTGGATGAACCGCGCCACTCCGGCCTCGGCGGCAAGACGGGCGACCCGGTCCGCGCCTTCGCTCTGCAGGGCCTGGAAGGACTGCTTGCCCCGGGAAAAGAGCACGCCCACCAGATTGATGACGCCGTGGGATCCGCGCACGACCCGGGCCACCGATGCCTCGTCACGGATATTGGCCTGGAACAGGCCGATTTGCCCGACACCGCCGAAGGGCTGCAGGAAATGGGCATCGTTGGGTTTGCGAACCGCGACCCGGATGCGATAGCCCGCCCGTGCCAGTTCCCGAACGACATTGCGCCCGACAAAGCCGGATCCGCCGAAAACGGTGATGATCTCTCCTGTCATGTCCCCTCGCTTACCCGGTGGGCCGAAATTTGAACTCTCGATACCCCAAAGGTCGGTCCTTGATAAGCGGGGGTGGTGGATGCCGGGCGAACTTTCCTGTGTGCATCGGTCATCGGGATTTCCCTCCGCCATGATTTCGCATTGACGCTTAGCGCGGGGAAGCTTAAGACGCTCATTCCCGAGGGGAATGGAGCCGCTGGCCCTTCTTCTCATGCCCAGGTGGCGGAACTGGTAGACGCGCTAGCTTCAGGTGCTAGTGACCGAAAGGTCGTGGAGGTTCGAGTCCTCTCCTGGGCACCAGCTCCCAATTGCCGATTGTTTGTCCGACAGCACGGGCATCGCGTCGATGTGGTGCATCGCTGCATCCAAACCCTTTTGTGGGCTCGAAGATCGGGCGTTCATGTTAATCGGCCAAAGCCGACATGAATCGGCGATGATGACCCGATGACGTGGTCCAGGACCACGGGTTTCCATTGAACTCCAGGCGCCCGGCCAGAGGGTCCGCGCGCCGGACCCAGGAGGGCAAGGCGCGATTATGGCCGTGCACCTGCACCGGGCGGATTTGCCCGCAGACATAAACTTTCCAGATGGCGTCGCCGTGGATACGGAGACCCTGGGTCTCAACCTCCAGCGGGACCGCTTGTGCGTGGTTCAGCTCTCGGGAGGGGATGGGCACGCCCATGTCGTGCATTTCCCTCAACCGACCTATGACGCGCCGGTGCTCAAGGCCTTGTTGAGTGACAGCGCCGTCACCAAGATCTTCCATTATGCGCGCTTCGACATAGCCATCCTGAAGCGCTATCTCGGCGTCACGGCGACACCGGCCTTTTGCACCAAGATCGCCTCCCGGTTGGTGCGCACCTACACGGATCGACATGGTCTTAAGGATCTTTGCCGAGAGTTGCTGGGCGTCGATCTCTCGAAGGCCCAGCAAAGTTCGGATTGGGGTCTGCCGGAACTCAGCCAGGCTCAGGTGGAATATGCCGCCTCGGACGTGCTTTACCTGCACAGGCTGAAAAGCGTGCTCGAAGGCACGCTCGAAAGAGAGGGCAGAACGGCCCTGGCCCGGGCCTGTTTCGATTTTCTACCGACCCGCGCAGACCTCGATTTGGCCGGTTGGGCAGATGAGGATATTTTCTCTCACTCGTGAGAGAGGCACCGGCCGCCACGATCCGCGCCGCTCGCCGGGTCGTATTTTCAGAGGCCGGCGCTCGACAGGGCGCGGCGATAGGGCCGAAGACAAGGTGACACACCAGCAGTCATGAGCCGAAGCACACGCCAGGCGTCAAGACGATCCGCCCGATCGAAGGGCGGGAGCAAGCGCGGCACGAAGACGGCGCCGTCGCTGCTCCAGAGGGCTGTGGGCCTCTCGGACGCGGGAACGCGCCCCGCGCGCCCAAGTGTCCTGTGGAAGGGCCGCTCGGCCAGCACCAAGACACTGTTCTCGGGTGCCATGCGCCACAGCCGCTTCGTGCGGGTCATGAAGGTGGTGTTGCCCATTGCGGCCTTTGCCATCGTGGCGGGCTTGGCCCTCTTCGGGGCGTCCTACAAGGCCGATGACGAGCTGACGGTGACATTCACCCAATCCCCGAAATTGAAGGAAGACCGCCGCATGGTGGCCCCGGTCTTCACGGGCACGACGGCCAGGGGACAGCCCTTCGAGGTGACGGCGGACAGCGCCCAGCGCCAGGAGGCCAATCCCGACCAGGTGCTGCTCGATACGCTCAAGGCCTCCCTTGGGCTGACCGAGGTTTCGGGCGTTCTGATCACGGCCGACAAGGGCCTTTTGGATCTCGACAAGCAGACGATGCAGGTCATGGGAGACATCATCGCGCGTACGGATGATGGGTATGTTTTCCACACGGAGAAAGTCTTCATCGATATTGATCGCCAGGCCGCCCGGGGCGATATGCCGATCAAGGGACACGGCCCGGCCGGTGAGCTTGAGGCCGCCCGTTTCGAGCTCCAGGAAGGCGGCGAAATCCTGCGTTTTGAAGGTGGGGTGACCCTGACCATCAAACCGGACGCGTTGGAGCGTGATCGGGAGCAGGCCTCTTCAGCAACCGAAGCGCCCCTGACGCGCGTTGCGGAACATGGGAGATGATCACTTGGTGCTTGGCGTCCGTCGTTTCGCGTTTTCAAGCCTGCCCATGATCCGGGCCCGGTGCCGGCCGGTTCCTGTGGCTGCCATGGTCCTCATCCTGGCGGGAATTGCCCAGACTCCGGCCTTGACCCAGACCCTCAACAGCTTCGGCATCAACGAAAAGACCCCCATCGAGATCACCGCCGATGCCTTTGAGGTCCGCAGCCAGAGCCAGGTCGGCGTTTTTGAAGGCAATGTGCGGGTCTTGCAGGGCCGGCTCACGGTGGCGGCAGATGTCCTGGAAGTTCATTACGCCGAGGAGGAAAATAGCGACGCCCAGAGCATCAAGCGTCTGGAGGCGCGGGGGGATGTGCGGATCTCCTCGCCCGATGAGCAGGCGCAAGGGGCCTGGGCCCGCTATGACGTGGCTCAGCGGACGATGGTTCTGGGGGGCGGGGTTCTATTGACGCGGGGCCCCGATGTCCTTGAAGGTGCGCGTTTGACGATCGATTTAGAGGCCAATGTCAGTCGCCTGACGCCCTATGGCAAGGATGGCGAGCCGGCCGCCCCAACTGGCCCCACGAAGGGACGGGTGCGGGCCATATTTACCCCGCCGGGAAGCGGCGACGAGGAATCCCCCGAAGGCTCATGATTCGGGCGCAGTTCAGGATTTCTTAAGATCAACGGTGATTACATGTCCAAGCCATCGAATGGCATTCAACAAGGGCTGAAGCGTAGCGACAGCCGGAAACCAAACGCGGTCCGCAAGGTTGAAGGGCCGCGCCTGGTGACGTCGAATGCCGGGCTGGTGGTACGGGGTATTGGGAAAAGCTTTAAGCGGCGGCCCGTCGTGCGTTCCGTGGAGTTAACCCTCCAGCGGGGCGAGGTGGTCGGTCTCTTGGGTCCCAATGGCGCGGGGAAAACAACCTGTTTCTACATGATCACGGGATTGATCCCGGTTGATACGGGGTCGATCGAGCTTGACGGGAACGATATCACGGCGTTGCCAATGTATCGGCGGGCGCGCCTTGGAATCGGCTATCTTCCTCAAGAAGCCTCGATTTTCCGTGGTTTGACGGTGGAACAGAATATCCGCGCCACTGTCGAGCTCATCGAGCCGCGGGAGGATCGGCGCCAGGCCATGGTGGACGATCTTCTGGCGGAGTTCTCGATAACGCATCTGCGGCGGACTCCAGCGCTTGCCCTGTCCGGGGGCGAACGTCGACGGGTGGAAATCGCGCGGGCCCTGGCCACGCAGCCGTCTTTCATCCTCCTCGACGAACCGTTCGCGGGCATTGATCCGATCGCCATCGGCGATATCCGGGCGCTGGTCAGTCAGCTGAAGGATCGTGGCCTCGGTGTGCTCATCACGGACCATAACGTCCGTGAGACACTGGACATCATCGATCGTGCCCTGATTATCCATGATGGGCAGGTCCTGATGGAAGGTGCCCCGTCAGAAATCGTGGGCAACGAGGACGTCCGTCGGGTTTATCTGGGAGACCGGTTCACCCTCTAGACGCGGAGCCCTCGCGCGCCCATGGGAGGCGAGCGAGTGCACGTAAAGCACGCGTCTAAAGTGGGGTGAGGGACGATATGGCGTTGACGCCGCGGCTGGAGCTGAAACAAGGCCAGAGCCTTGTGATGACGCCTCAGCTGCAACAGGCCATCAAGCTGTTGCAGTTGTCCAATCTTGAATTGACCGCCTATGTCGAGCAGGAACTCGAGCGCAATCCCTTCCTGGAGCGCAACGAAGGGGAAGGCGGCGAGCGCGACGCCGGCGGTGAGCCCGAACAGGCCGGCGAGAAGTCCCAGGATGAGCGTCGTGAGCTGACCATGTCGGAGGAGACCGTTCCCTCCGATGCCACGCTTGGTCTTGATGCGGATTGCGAGAGCCTTTACGCCGATGCCTCCCGTTCCGATCTCGCCAATGATATCGGCGCGGCCCGGGGGGCGGAGGTGGATTGGTCGAAGGCCCGGGGCACCGGGTCCAAATTCGACGAACTTTCCGGCGATCTCGAGGGCACGTTAAGTGACCTGCCGTCCTTGCGGGATTTCCTCACCGAGCAATTGACGCTGGCCATCGAGGATCCCAGCCGGCGCATGATCGGGGCGTTCCTCATCGATCACGTGGACGAGGCGGGTTATCTGCGGGCCGACCTCGATGAGATCGTTGAGCGCCTGGGCACCACGCGGGACGACGTGGAAGCCACCTTGTCCATCATGCAGGGTTTTGAGCCCGTCGGCGTGATGGCGCGCAATCTCAGCGAATGCCTCGCCCTACAGCTGGCCGACGCGGACAGGCTGGACCCCGCGATGAAGTGTCTTGTCGATCATCTCGATCTTCTGGGCAGCCACGAATTCGATCGCCTCATGGCCTTGTGCGAGGTCGACCGGGAGGACCTGGTCGACATGATCGCCGAAATCCGCGCGCTCAATCCCAAACCCGGTCTGGCCTTCGACTCCGATCTCATCCAGCCGGTCGTCCCCGATGTGTATGTCCGGGAAAACGCCCAAGGCGGATGGCATGTTGAACTGAATGCGGAGACGCTGCCGAAGGTCCTGGTGAACGCGGTCTATTTCGCGGAAGTCAGCGGGGCGGTCCCTTCCGGCGACGACAAGCTCTACATGACCGAGTGTCTGAACGACGCCAATTGGCTGGTGAAGAGTCTCGATCAACGGGCCAAGACGATCCTGAAAGTGTCCTCGGAGATCATCCGTCAACAGGACGGTTTCCTCGCCCACGGGATCCGCTACCTGCGTCCGCTCAATCTGCGCACCGTGGCCGATGCCATCGGCATGCATGAATCGACGGTCAGCCGCGTCACGGCCAACAAATACATGGCGACGCCCCGGGGCGTATTCGAACTCAAATATTTCTTCACCTCAGCGATTGC
Source organism: uncultured Alphaproteobacteria bacterium (assembly GCA_964522525.1). Taxonomy (GTDB): domain Bacteria; phylum Pseudomonadota; class Alphaproteobacteria; order JAJFIK01; family JAJFIK01; genus CAYUYV01. The sequence goes on from CAZFWG010000069.1 coordinate 18,967, forward strand.
TTCATCCGCAGGCGGAGAAGCCCATTCCGCAGAAGCCGTCCGCCATCGGATCCGTGAACTCATCGACGGTGAGACGCCCAATGCCGTTCTGTCCGACGACCGGATCGTGGAAATCCTGAAGGAGTCCGGGATCGATATCGCCCGCAGAACCGTGGCAAAATATCGGGAAGCGATGCGCATCCCGTCATCGGTTCAGCGCCGCCGCCAGAAACGCGCCATGGCGGGATAGCCCGCGCCTGGTGCTTCCCCACTAAGCGTGACGCTTTTCCGCCGTGTCCTGAGCATTGCTTGTGCCGTCGGGGCGGATGCCCCCCGACCACCGTCTTGGGCCCGCCCCATCGCGAAGTTACCCAGTATGGACAAGCTGAGCCCCCGGACCCACCCCCGTAATTGGGCGGATGGATCATGGGCGCCGGTCAGCGAAGCTGATACGGCGATTGCACCCGTCCTGCTCGTTTATGGGGAAGGCAAGGGGTCATCACGCGCGTTCAACGGGACCGATCAGCCCTGGAACGGCGCGCCGCCGGGCGGAACCCGCAATCCATTGTGCCGTGAACGCTGAGCCGATCAACGTGCCTGTTTTGGGCGTGGAACCGCCGGACAACCAGGAGGGTAACCATAATTTCCTGAGAGCGCTTTTGACGTGCAAGGGACTTTGCATCACTCTGTGAGTGATAGGGAAAAAGGAGCAGGCTGGGGGGCTTGGTTGACAGCATCCGGAGGACCAAACTAAGGTCCGGCCGCCGCACGGGAATGACGGGTCGAGGGCGATGCTCCGCGTCCTGGCTATTGTTCAAGTCCTTTTTGCACCGCAACACAAAAGAGAAAGGCGCAGATCGTGGACGTCAAGGTAAACGGTAAGCAGATCGATATTGGGGAGAGCTTGCGCGGCTATGTCTCGGACAAGCTCGTGACCGGTGTCTTCAAATATTTCGATCGCCCGGTTGACGCCCAGGTTACTTTTTCCCGGGATGGCCATGAGTTCCGGGCGGACTGCTCGGTCCATCTCGCCACGGGCATCACGCTCCAGGCCCATAGCAAGGCCACGGACATCTATGCGAGCTTCGACAGCGCCGTCGACCGTCTGGAAAAGCGTCTGCGCCGTTACAAGCGCCGTCTCAAGGACCATCACGCGGCTCGCAAAGAACCCGTTCCCGTCATGCAGGCGCCGGCTTATGTGATTGCGGCCGAGGTGGACCGGGACGAGGAACCGGCCGATCTCAATCCGACGATCATCGCCGAGGAGACCGCGGCCGTGCGGACCTTGTCCGTTGGCGAGGCCGTCATGGAGATGGAATTGAATGACGCCCCGGTTGTTGTATTCAAGAACAGTACGCACCAGGGGATGAGTCTTGTCTACCGGCGCGCCGATGGCCATATCGGTTGGATTGACGTGGCTGATATGGCGCGCCAGACGCAGGAAGCGGCGGCCGGGCCGAAAACAGCGGGTCAATAACAGCGCTCAAGCGCGCCTTACCCAACATTGATCTCATGCGGCCTCTGCCATGGTGAAACACGTGGAAGGGGCCACGGCCTTTATTGGGCCGGACGGAGGAAGCTTGATCATGGATCTGTCGGATCTGATCACACCGGATCGGGTTTTTAGTGGACGCAAAGCGCCCAGCAAAAAGCAGGCGCTGCTCGATCTGTCGACCGTCGCGGCTTCCGAGACGGGGCTGAGCGAACGGGTGATTTTCGAGGCCCTGATGGAACGTGAACGCCTCGGCACCACCGGGGTCGGCCAGGGCATCGCCATTCCCCATGCCAAACTGGCCGGACTGCCCTCGCTCTACGGGTTTTTTGCAAGCCTTGTCGAGCCCATCGATTTCGAGGCGATCGACGAACAGCCGGTGGATCTGGTCTTCTTGCTGCTGGCGCCGGATACGGCCGGGGCGGAACATCTCAAGGCGCTGGCGCGCATCTCCCGCCTGCTGCGGAACAAGTCTGTGTGCGAAAAAATTCGTGCGGCGACCGACTCCGCGGCGCTTTTCGCCCTGCTGACCGAGCCTGCCTCCGACGCGGCCTGACCCCTATTGCCACACATCTCAGAAGGTTCCGGGGTCGTCTTAAGGCTGGCCGGCCCTCATCACGTCCGGATCGGCGACGGGGTCGGCGAACATGGCCCCTACCTTGCCGATCCGGGTGCCGCCCAGAAACACCTTGCCGTTCTTGAGCTTGAGGGGGAGCGTCACCTTCCCGTCCTGTTGTCCGTCAAGGCTTGAGACGAAGTTCAGGGCCGATGTGGTGAGCGCGGCGACGCCGTCGCTGATCAACCCGCCGCCGGCCAGAGACGACACGAAACGATCCGGGTCCGTCATGGTCACCTCAAGACGCCCCTGCAGACGGTTGCGCCAATCAAGCGTCAGGGCGCCATACGCCTCGGCGCGCACGGGCGCCCAGTCGAGGGTCAGGGAATCCACGCGGATCTGGCCCTCATTCTCACGCCACACTTTCAGGGTTTCCGGTGCCGTCAGCCCATGCGCCGCAACCAGGGCATCGGGGATGGCCATCACAAGGAGTTGCGCCTCGCCGAACGCCAGGACATCGCCCAGCCCCGGCAGCTCATGACCGGTCCATGTGGCCTCTTCCAATTTGACCGCGATCCGGCGGTTCGACAGCTCGTCCCCTTCGGCCTCCGAGGCGGCGGGCCCGGAGGGAGACTGATCGGGGACGCTGTGGATCTGCAGCCGCTTGGCGCTGAAGGGTTCCAGATGGGGGGCGGCCGCGTCGGCGGAACTCGATCGCTCACTGACGGTCCGCTGGCCAGCGAGCCCCTTGATATCGACGGCAAGGCGCTCCAGGGCGCCGTCCGACCAGACCAGGCTCGCCCGGGCGGTGTCCGCCTTGCCCGTCAGCTCATTGATCCGGGTGCCCCCTTCCTGGGGCCGCTCCAGGATCACGGTCTGGGGCCCCTCGGCTTCGACGATGATATGCCCCAGCTTGTAGGGCATGGCATGGGCACGCAGTTCCTCACCCTGCCACGACCAGGGGGAGGGACCGTTCCGAACCGCGAGGGCGGGCTTGTCCAGGGTCACGAGAAGGCGAAAGGGATAGCCGGAAACGCGCATCCCCTCATAGGTCACCTCAAGGCCCCGGGCCTCTTGGCGTTCTTCCCAGGAGCGGAATTCGTTCTCGATCCGGCCCGACGCTTGAAACCAGAACCAGCTATAGGCGCCGACCAGAAGGGCCAGGGCCCCTAGGACCGCAAACAGACGCATGTCGTCCCCGTAGATCCGGATCGGCAGGGCTCAAGCGGCCCCGCCTTTGGTCATCATGTCCTGAATATAGGACCAGAACACCCTAACTGCACTTGGAATAACCACAATTCTGGCAGGTGTCGCAGCCTTCCTGGCGAACAAGGGCCGGCTGGCCGCAGCGGGGGCAGGACCGGGCGCCCGGCAGCTTGCCGCCCGCCTGGGAAGGCAGGAGCCGCTGGCCGGACGGATCATGGGTGAGCTGCAGGCTCGCCTGGGGCGCGGCGCTCTCCGAGGCCACGAGGCGCAGATCATCGGGGAGGAAGCCGATCGTCTTGAGGTGCTGTTCGATGACATCGCCGATGGCGGCGAGCAGCGAAGGCACATAGCGGCCATTCATCCAATGGCCGCCCCGGGGGTCGAACACGGCCTTGAGTTCCTCGACGATGAAACTGACATCGCCCCCCCGGCGGAACACGGCACTGATCATGCGCGTGAGGGCCACTGTCCAGGCGAAATGCTCCATGTTCTTGGAATTGATGAAGATTTCGAAGGGGCGCCGGCGACCATCGCGCATCACATCATTGAGGGTGATGTAAATGGCATGGTCCGATTCCGGCCAGCGGATCTTGTAGGTCTGGCCTTCCAGGGCACAGGGCCGCTCGAAGGGCGTCGCCAGATCCGCCATGGCGGCCGCCTCGGCTGCCTGCGCGCCGGAAAAGGGCACCGCCGCCGGCGTCTCGGTTTCGGCGGATCCTTCGCTGACACTCAGCACCGCGCCCGTGACCGGATTGGGCCGATAGGTCGTGCATCCTTTGCAGCCCGAGGCATAGGCGAGCGCATAGACGGATTTGAAGGCCTCGAAATCGATATCCTCGGGCACGTTGATGGTCTTTGAAATGGCGCTGTCGATGTGCCCTTGGGCCGCCGCCTGGATCGCGATATGGTCTTCCGGGCGGATCGTCTGGGCACTTACGAAATAATCCGGCAGGGGTTCTTCGGCCCCGAAACGATCCCGGAACAACCGATAGGCATAGTCCTCGACATCCCGGGTTTCCCGCGATCCGTCCCCGTGAAGCACGGATCGTTGATGGCTGAAGCTGAAGACCGGCTCAATGCCGCTCGATACATTCTCGGCAAAGAGCGAGATGGTCCCCGTGGGCGCGATCGAGGTGACGAGCGCGTTGCGAATGCCATGGGTCCTGATCCCGGTGCGGATATCTTCCGGCAGGTTGCGCACCGTCTCGCCCGCCATATAGAGATCCCGGTCGAACAGGGGAAAGGCCCCGCGCTCGCGCGCCAGGTCGATGCTTGCCCGATAGGCCGACCGGCGCAGCGCGCCCAGCCAATGATCCGTCAACGCCACGGCCTCGCGGGAGTCGTAGCGCACGCGACACTGGATCAAGGCATCGGCAAGGCCCGTGACCCCGAGGCCGATGCGCCGTTTCGCCTGGGCTTCCCGCTCCTGGGCGGCCAGCGGATAGCGCGAGACGTCAATGACATTGTCCATCATCCGCACGGCTACGGGTGTCAGGGCCTCGAGTGCCTCCATATCGACGCGCGCTTCGGGCGTGAAGGGATCGACCACGAGGCGCGCCAGATTGATGGACCCCAGAAGGCAGGCGCCATAGGGGGGCAGGGGTTGCTCCCCACACGGATTGGTGGCGCGGATGTCCTCGCAATAATAGAGATTGTTCCGGGCATTGATCCGATCAACGAAGATCACCCCGGGCTCG
>CAZFWG010000070.1:0-22015 GCA_964522525.1 uncultured Alphaproteobacteria bacterium
GACCGCCTTGCCCGGCTGGTTGGGGATCATCTAGCAGATCCGGCCCACCTGGCCATAGGGCATCTGGAGCACGCGGCCCACATCGCGCACGACGGCGCGGGCCTGGAGGGTCCCGAAGGTGATGATCTGGGCCACGCGATCCTGGCCGTATTTGCCCTGCACATATTCGATCACTTCCTGGCGCCGGTCCTGACAGAAATCGATGTCGAAATCCGGCATGGAAATCCGTTCCGGATTGAGGAACCGCTCGAACACCAGATCGAAGCGCAGGGGATCGAGATTGGTGATGTCGAGGGCCCAGGCCACGATCGAGGTGGCGCCGGAGCCCCGCACGCCGATCGGAATGTTCCGTGCCCGGGCCCATTTCATGAAGTCCGAGACGATAAGGAAATAGCCCTCAAAGCCCATATTCAGGATGATGCCGAGCTCATAGTCGAGGCGTTCCCAATATTTCTCTTCCCCACCATGGGTGCCCTTGGCAGCGATGCGGGCCTTGAGGCCCTCGCGCGCCTGGTGGCGCATTTCCTCGGCCGTATCCCGCCCCTCGCCCACTTCGAAGGCCGGCAGGATGGGGATGTGTTTCTCCAGCTTGAAGGCGCAGCGCCGGGCGATGACGATCGTGTTTTCAATCGCTTCCGGGAGATCGGCGAACAGCGCCGTCATTTCGGCGGCGGATTTGAAATAATGCTGGGGCGTGAGCCGCCTCCGATCCTCCTGCATAACATAGGCGCCACCCTCGATACAGATCAGGGCGTCATGGGCCTCATAGATATCCGCAGTCGGAAAATAAGGCTCATTGGTCGCGACCAGGGGCAGATCCCGGGCGTAGGCCATGGGCACGAGGGCGGCCTCCGCCACATCCTCCTCGGGCGTATCATGGCGCTGAAGTTCCACATAAAGACGATCGCCGAAAATCTCGGCAAGCCGCGTCAGCAGGCTTTCCGCCTCCGCTTCCCGGCCCGCCACGATGAGCCTGTTCACCGGGCCCGCCGGCCCTCCGGTGAGCGCAATCAACCCCTCATGACACTCAGCCAGATCCTCGAGACTGACATGGGGCTCTTCGCTCTCCACCGTTTCCAGATAGCTCTGGCTTGAAAGCCGCGACAGGTTGAGCCAGCCCGTCTCATCCTTCACGAGCAGGGCAATCGAGGCAAAGCCCGCATCCTTTCCGTCCGCCCCGCGACGGTGGTGCGTCTCCTCGCTCAACGCGGATGTCACATCCACTTTGAGCGTACAGCCGATAATGGGCTGAATGCCCTCCGCCGCCACGGCCTGGGAGAACTCGAAAGCCCCGAACAGATTGCCGGAATCGGTCATGGCGACGGCGGGCATGGCATCACGCCGGCACAAATCCCCGATCTCCTTGATGCGGATCGCTCCCTCAAGCAGGGAATACGCCGTGTGCAGACGCAAATGGACAAAACCGGCCCGCGCCCGGGTCTCACTTGCCGTCATGACCTGCCTCGCTTTGCCTTAAAGGGAGCCCGAAATTCAAGATCCCGCCGTTGCGAACACCGCCAATGCCCCGATCACGCTCAACAGACCCAGACCCGTCACCAGATCCCGGCCAAGCCGGCGCCCCCATTGTTCATTTCCATACATCATGCCGCGAGTCTTCCCTTGTTGGCGTCACCCCCTGCTCGTTCCCCCGCTCATGGAGGGGCGCCGCGCCTTGCGACGTCCGAGCACGGCAACAAGTTCGCACTTTGTTCTCGACTCGTCAAGAATGTTCTTTTAATGTTCTTAAACCAGGGACGGTCGCGGTGGAGGCCATGGGACGCGAAGATGGAAGACGAAAAGGAAGAAGGTCAGGCCGGGACGGGCTTGTCCGCAGGCGATGCGCCTTCGGCCCGCGCATCAAACAACTGGCCGTCGCGAAGCGTGACGCAGCGGTCCATGCGGGCGGCAAGATCCGGATTATGGGTGGCGATGATCGCCGCGCGGCCTTCCCGACGCACGATATCAACAAGCGCCTCGAAGACGCTGCTCGCGGTGCCCGGATCGAGATTGCCCGTCGGTTCATCCGCCAGCAGAACATCGGGGCCGTTGGCGAGCGCCCGGGCAATGGCCACACGCTGCTGTTCGCCGCCCGAAAGCTGGCTCGGCCGGTGATGGACCCGCTGGGCAAGCCCCATGATTTTCAGCAGGCGATAGGCCTCCGCCTCGGCCTCGCGCGCCGGCACATTGGCGACAAGCTGGGGCAGGACCACATTCTCCAAAGCCGAGAATTCCGGCAGGAGCTGATGGAACTGATAGACGAAGCCGATATGGTCGCGGCGGATGCGCGTTTTGTCCGTATCCCCCAGAGTGACGCAGTCCCGCCCGTGAAGGAGGACATGCCCCGCCGTCGGTTTTTCAAGAAGACCGGCAATATGGAGAAGCGAGGATTTCCCCGAGCCCGACGGCCCGACAAGGGCCACGATCTCACCGGGATGGACGGCCAGGCGCACGCCCTTGAGAACCTCCAGCTTGCCGCGTCCCTGATCAAAGATCCGGGCCACACCCCGCAGCTCCATCACCGGCGGCGCCGGGCTCTGGGTAGCGCCCGGAACGGTCTGGGGTGCGGAAGATGGAGCCATGGTCAAGACGTCCTGTCTGGGTGGGAATGAAATCGCATGGAAGGCTTCACGCCCCTACTCATAACGCAAGGCCTCGACCGGATCGAGACGGGCGGCCCGCCAGGCCGGATAGAGCGGCGCCAGAATCGACAGGGTCAAGGCAAAGGCGAGCACCGCCACCACTTCCAGATTGTTAATCTCCGCGCGCATTTGATCGAGAAGATAGACATCGGAGGGAAACAGCTCCGCCTGGAGAACAGCGGACAGGAACTGCCGGATGCTCTCAATATTGAGGCTCAGGAGAACGCCGAGACCGAAACCGGCCAGGGTGCCCACCACGCCAATCGCCGCGCCGGCAATCAGAAAAATCCGCAAGACCGTTCCGCTCGAGGCGCCCATGGTGCGCAGCACGGCGATATCACGGCCCTTGTCCTTCACGAGCATCACCAGACCCGAAATGATGTTGAGGGCGGCGACGATGATGATCAGCCCCAAGATGATGAACATGACATTGCGCTCGACCTGAAGCGCGCCGAAGAGCGAGCCCCGGCGCGCGCGCCAGTCCGCGACGAACACGCCCGCGCCCGAGGCCTTGAGGATGTTCTCGTGATAGCTGTCGATCTTGAGGGGGTCGTCGACCATGACGTCGATCTTGGAGACGCCGCTGCCCGTGCCGAAATAGATCTGGGCCTGCTCAAGGGGCAGGAAGGCAAGGGCCGCATCGAATTCCGGATAGCCCACTTCGAAAATGGCGACGACTTCATAGGATTTCTGGCGCGGTGCCGTGCCGAAAGCGGTCGAGGCGCCATGGGGCGACAGCAAAGTGATCCGATCACCGACGAAAATACCCAGATCCCGCGCCATGCCGCTGCCGATCGCGATGCTGCGCCCGCCCTGGAGATCGTTGAGCCGTCCGGTCACGATCAAGCCGCCCTTGACGACATTCTTTTCCTGAAGTCCCCGGGAGAGCTGTTCGAGGTCCTCCGGCCGGATGCCCCGTACAAAGGTGAAGCTGAAGGCCCCGCCCCGCCCGGCAAGCACGCCGCCCTCGACAATGGGCACGGCACTCGCCACTCCCGGCACCTTGCGGATGTCGGCCGCCACCCGGTCAAAATCGAGGAGCGGTTCACCCCGTCCGTGTGCGATCACATAGGCATGGGCGTCGAGGCCCAGGATGCGGTTCATCAGATCACTGCGAAAGCCGTTCATGACGGCCATGACGGTGATGAGCGTGGCAACGCCCAGCATGATCCCGATGAAAGACAGCATGCTGATGATAGAGGCGAAGTTCTCTTTGCGCTTGGCCCTCAGATAGCGCCAGGAAATCCACCATTCATAGGGCGCAAAGGCCGGGGCCGCGCGACGGGAGCGGCGCCGTCTGCGCCGGGGAGCGGCGGGCGACGCCGCGCCGCCCTGGACGGCATAGCTGGCGCCCGCGGGTGCAACGCCCGAGGGGACGGACGCGGCAGCGGTCTTGGTGGCCGTGCCCCCCATGGCCGCGGCATCTCCCTGGCGCCAAACGCCGTCTTCCTGCCGTTCCTCACCCATTCCGAGCCTTTCCGTCAGCGCCAAAACCTGAGGAAGGAGATGATTCTCCTCCATGCTTCTGTGTATGTAGCATGACAGTCCGGCAAGGCGCGGGAAAACTCGTGGCGGTCCGAAGGCGGGGCCGGCGGTAACGCGGATGTGCGGAAGTCAGCGCTTCGATTTGAGGCGCAACGCCAGCCCTTCGAGCGCCGTGAAGGCCTGTTTCGGCATCAGGCGCATGAGCCCGGCGGCCCCGACCGTAGTAACGGATTTGCCGGGCTCCTCCCACAAAATGGCCGGCCAGGAGCGCACCGCATCGGTGGCATAGGTCCAGGCATGTTTGCCATCCCGGGCCCGGACGGCGCGCCTGGCGAAATTGCGCATGGCATAGGCGCGCGCCGCCGGACCGTGCTCGGCGATGAATTTCGGCGCATAGCCCGCGATCTTGTCATAGGTGGAGAGCCAGCCTTCAAGGTGTTTGGCCGTGTTGGCCGAGAGCCCATGGGGATTGAGCCGATACCAGGTCAGGGGCGTCTCGATCCCTTCAAACTTCCAGGGCGTGTTCAAGGCCATGCGCATCCAGCACTCGAAATCTTCATAGCGCGCCAGGTTCTCATCGAAGAAATAGGGGCCGCTGCCATCGGCATTGCTGAAGGCGATGGCATCAAAGGCCTCGCGCCGAAACACGGGCGAAGACCCGTTCTGGATGGCCCGCCCGCAATAGACATCAAGCGGGGTCAAATCCCTCAGCTTAGGCGTCATGCTCAGACCGACGGGCGTGCCGTCCTCGCCCATCATGGGGGATGGGCAATAGCTGATCCCGACATCGGGCCGCGCGGCGAAATGGGCGAGATGCTTCTCGAGCTTTTCGGGCTCCCACCGGTCATCGGAATCGATCAGGGCGATGACGTCCCCTTTGGTTTCGCGCAAGGCCGCGTTGCGCGCGCTCGACACGCCGCCATTGGCTTTGGCGAAAAAGCGGATTCGGGGATCCTCAACGGACTGAACAATCTCGGCGCTGGCATCGGGGGAACCGTCATCGACGATGATCAGTTCGAAAAAGCCATGGGTTTGCGCGAGGACGGATTGGATGGCCTCGGCGACGAAGGCTTCCGCATTGTACACCGGCATAATGACGCTCACGAACGTCTCGGGACCGAATGTTTTCGCCTCACCCGTGGTCTCGGCCATGGCCGCCCTCCTCTGTCCCGTCGATCCAGGTCTTTTCCCGCGCCTTATATGGCAGACAAGGAACCGGCCGGGCAATCGACTCAGTGGTTGGGCCAGAGGCTTGCTCCGAGCGGCTCAGGCGGGCAATCCCGCTCATGCGCAGGGCGCAGATCGACGGGTACGGTCACGACCAGGGCCTCCCCGAAGAGACCGGGCGTCAGGGGACGGTCGCCCAGGGGATTGAGCCTGATATCGAGGGAAAGCTGATCGGGCAGCTCGGGCACCGGGCTTTCCCCGGCTCCGTGCGGACCGGGAAGCAGGGACGCCCGCTCCGGGGCCGGATCCAGATCCGCCGCCGGGACGGCACGCCCTTCGACGTCGACATCGGGTCGGTAGGCGCCGCCCTCCGCCGGAACCAGCGCGGCACGCTCCGGCATGGACGCGGGTGGACAGGCCCAAACCGGCCCGCAGACCAGGAAACCCATCCCCAAATTGATCAAAAGCCCCGGATACCAGCCCATGAACCGCCTCCACGCGAAGGAGAAAAGCATGGCTGCGGAGGCGTAAAGGCGGCGTTAGGGGATCTGAACGGGAGAGCCACGCCCCATACGGGCAGATATTTCGCGCGCGCAGCGTAGGCGGGATTAATTGCGCCAGCATGCCTTCGCATAGAACTAAATTTCTGAAAATTCACCGCTGGTGAAAGTTTTTCTTCGTGACACGACCCGACAAGCGACATAACATCGCATCCCAAACAAGAAAAAAACCACCCGCGCAAGCGGGTGGCTTGAGTTTAGGGAGGAAACGCCATCAAGCGCGGTCGCCAACGGCTTTGTTAGCAACCGCAACATAAGAATGCGCAAAAGCTCTCCTGGAGGCAAGATCATTTTTAATGGTCTTGCCCTTTTTTTTGTCCCCACGAAATTTTCTGTCTTATGGCTATGCCGCAGCGCCGCATAACCGGGTGCTCAGGCCACCCCTAGCGCGCGGATTCCGGAAGAGATCCGAGGGTTTCGAGCCGGAGCGTCCCGGACTGGACGAGCAGGAATGCGATGCACCAAAAGACGACCGTGAGACCGGTCGTCCACAGGAGACGACGGCCCATGGCGCTGCGGGACGGGGCGCCGGGATCCGTGCCCCAGTCCACATTGCCGGTCTCATGCTGGCTGCGAACGCCAAAAGGAAGCGTGACAAACAGGGTCACCCACCAGATCAGAACGAACATGATAAGCCCGGAGACCCAGTTCATGGTTTCGTCTCCCCATGCCTATCCCGCTCAGTCATAGGCGCCTTCGACTTCTTCGAGCTCGATGAGCGTGCCGTTGAAATTCTTGGGGTGGAGGAAAATGACCGGATTGCCGTGGGCGCCGATGCGCGGCTCCCCGGTGCCCGTGATCTCGATGCCCTGCTCGCGCAGACGATCCCGGATCTCGACCAGGCCCTCGACCTCAAAGCCGATGTGATGGATGCCGCCCTTGGGGTTGCGGGCGAGAAAATTCGCCACCGGGGAATTCTCACCCAGGGGCTCCAGCAATTCGATCTTGGTGTTGGGCAGATCGACAAAGATCACGGTGACGCCGTGCTCGGGCTGGGGCATGGGCTCGGACACCTTGGCGCCGAGGACATCCCGGTAGATCTTGGCCGCTTCTTCGAGATTCGGGACCGCGATGGCCACCTGATTGAGTTTGCCGAGCATCACATTCTCCGTGCGAGGGGTCGGATGGGGGAGTGAAAATAGAAAGATCTGAAAGTGGCGTATACGGGGGCGTGGGGGCAAGGGACCCGGCCTGCGGCATGCCATCCGCCGTTCATGGGATGCCTGCTCATGGCCATCCTTCTAATGGGTATCCTGCTTGTGGATAGGAAGGCCGGCCTCGCCCCTCTCGCATTCCTTAAGCTCAGAGGGGCAGACCCAGCTTCTTGCCCAGCTTCGTGCAATATTGCTGCCATTCGAGATAGGTCTCGAGATAGGAATTATCGTGCAGGCGCGGGGTCCAGAGCGCTTCCGTTTCGCGCAGGATGCCCGGAACATAATCCGCACCGCGACCTTCCGCTCTTGCCCGTTCCTCGGCGGCCCGACCCAAGACGGCACTCGCCTTGACCATCAGTTCCACCTGCTCCAGGGCGGCGGCGGGCGCATCCTCGTTGGCGAGGTCGGCCCGCAACGGCTCGGCAACGAGGCCCAGGATCGCGGAACATTGGGCTAGGCTCTTGGTCACGGGCTGTTGAGCCGGCGCGTCAATCGTCAAGATCGGTAGGATAAGCAAAGAAAAAAGAACGCGGCGCATGGTTCCCTCCCCTGCGAAACAACCAGAACCTGTCGTGATCATGGCACATCGCGCGGTTGTCGGAAATCGCCCCCTGATATCACCGGAACAAGATGTGCCTGAAAAGCGTGGGGAATTTCAAGCAAAAGGGTTGGGGAATACAGGGGCATTGGACGGCTGAAGACACCCCAAAAGCCGCCCTAAAATTCCTTCTCATGGACAATCCCTGGTCATGGACAATCCCCGGCTGTACTGTCCCTCCTTGGGTGTGATGGTTGAGGGAAGTATTGGGCGATGAAGAGTTGGACGCTGATTATTGCAACGCTTGTCGTGGGGATCTTGGCGCTGGGCAGCTATGGCTTTTTGCTGGCTCCTTCGGATGTTGAGGCCATGGGTTCCGGCAACAATTCCGACAACGATAATGCCATGACGTTGGCGACAATCAGTCTGGCCACCGCAGTGGTTTCCCTGCTGACATCGATTGTTGGTCTGATCTTGAAGCTCATCGAGTTGTCTTCAAAGACCATAGAGAAGCAGCCTTGATGCTGAGATCGTGCGTGTCTTTTGCCGCCGGTCTGGTTTTATCCGGATACGTCATTGCCCAGATCCTGACCGCGGCGCAGGCATCCCCGACAGTGGATGCGCTGTTGAAAAACGACGCAGACGCCCGGAGGGCCGGGCTCGACTTCAAAAAAAGTGAAGTCTATCGACGGCCAGGGCAAGGCACCACGTTTCGCGACATCGTTCGGGATTTTTTCGGTGTGGACACCATCGAAAGAAGTTACGCCGTTCTTATCGGCGTGTCGGACTATGATGATCCCATCGCGGACTTAAAGACCACCAAACCGAACATCAAGCGCGTCCGGAAACAACTGATCAATCACGAACATTTCGACGTTGTTATCAGTCTGGAAGACCACAGGGCTTCGAAAAAGCGGATCGGGTATCTGATGGAAGACGTGCTGCCGTCTCTTGTTTCCGCGAACGACCGTGTGATGTTTTATTTCTCCGGTCATGGCACGCAACGGCAAGTGTTCGACTCGGCGGGTGGGATCCAGGGCTATTTGCAGCTTTCCAGATCCGGCAGATTCTATTCTGAAATGATCAGTATGAACCAAATTACGCGCTGGAACGGCAATCTGGCAGCGAAGCAAGTCCTGTTTGTTCTTGATTCCTGTTTTAGCGGTGCCGCCGGCGTACAAGTGCAAAGCCCGGCAGAACAAGGGGCTTCGAAAGAACGGCTCGCCGGAAAAAGCCGGTACTTGATTACTGCCGGCAAGGCCGATCAGGAAACGATCGCCAGTGACCGTTGGGGCGGCAGCATATTCACCAACGCCTTCGTCAATGGTATTGCAGGCGCTGCCGATTCCGCTCAGTCCGGGTTTCCGAAGGACGGCATCGTGTCCCTGTCGGAGCTCAAAATCTACATTGAGCAGTTCGTGGACGAACAGCGCCGACTTCTCACGAACTGGTCAAAGCCGATAACGCCCCAACTCCATAAACTGTCGGCGGAAAGCGACGGCGAGTTTTTCTTTGTGGCCGCGCGCGAGAAGATCCGGCGTCAGACGGTCCAACAATCCCCCGGATCATCACTCGAACCGAACGTCGAACCTATGGGGCCAACCGGTACCAGCGAGAGAGTGCAGACCCCAACGGTCGGACAGTGGGGCAAAACCTATAGCAGTTCATACGAACCACGCCGGGACTTGGGAGGGGGGGCCATCCCCCAGGGCACCCTGGGAAAGGTCAATCTGCGGGGCACCGATCTCCTTCACGATACAGATGGCTTTGTGGCCTTGGTGAGCGAAGGCGCCGCTCCTTTCATTTCCGCCCCTTCCGGTTGGGTCATTGCCCTTGCCCATAACGGGGGCGAACGTTGGCGGACCCAGCTGGCTTCCCCTTTCAAGTTCAAGCCACAAAGTCTGGCGAAAGCCCCGGACGGCTACATGGTTGCCGGCAATATCAAAAGCAAGACCCCTCGATCGAAGACGCCGTTCGGGTCACAAGACATTGTCGTCATTGCTTTGGATCGGAATGGACGCGAGCGTGTTCGCCGCTATTTCGGCAGCAGAGATTTGGACAGTGTGGATGCCATCGTGCCAATGCCGACGGGCGGGTATGTCCTTGGCGGATTGAGTTGGGGCACACCAGGAAAGGGCCGTGGCAACTTATGGCTGATCCGCGTATCGGAGAGTCTTGAGGAAATCTGGTCCCGCCGTTTTGAAGAAATCGATGCTTCAAACCGTATCGTTCTTCACGTGCAGCCGGACGCCACGATCCTGGTCGCAGGTCGGGAGAGCACCGACCATGCGCAGGGGGGCGAGAAATACAAAGCGCGCGACGGCATCGTAATGAGCGTGAGCAGTGATGGAAAGAAGCGCTGGCACAGATCCTATCCCGGCACGGCAGAAATTCTGGAGATCTGCCCTTCTTTTGACGGTGGCCTGTTCCTTTCGACGTTCGGCCATGGCGGCGCCCAGTTGATAAAAACCGACTCCCACGCAAATCCGCTCTGGTCCCGGAAAATCCCCGAAATCGACGATCACGATACATATGCAACGACATTGGTCCCGCTGGGAAGGGACGGAATTTTCATCGCCGGCCACCGCTCGAGAAAGTCAAGCGCGGGCTTCTCGGGCTGGGCGATCGGCTTTACCTCACAAGGGGAACAGCGCTGGTCGCAAATCTACGAGGGAAAGAAATTTGCCTTTGCCGCACGGACCAGTCGCAATGAAATCGTCGCCCTGACCAACGGATACAACTCCATCAGTTTACGAACCATGTCTTCAGAAGGCGTCTTGAACGAGGGGCCCGACGCCGTAACCCTGTCGACTTACCGGCACCCAGTCTCACAATGAGCTAATAGCGGGCCGTGGGTGTCCGCGACGTGGCAAGGGTCGGCACGGCCCACGGCCAAGCAGGGTGCATTGGGCGATAAGCGAAATGCACCACGCTTGATCATGAACCTGAACTCAAGCATGGCAGGCCCCTCCCCACCTTTTGTCCATGCGGGTCGCGGTCAGAGGGTGTTCGTTTCGCGGCAGGTCTTGAGGGTACGGATCTGCCGGCCTTGGGCGTCGAAATTACTGTCCGCCAGCCAGTGCTCGAAACCGGCTTTGATGGCGGGCCAGTCGTCATCGGTCATGGCGAACCAAGCCGTGTCGCGGTTGCGGCCCTTCACGATCAGGTCCTTGCGGAAAATTCCCTCAAAGAGGAAACCCAAGCGCAACGCTGCGCGCTTTGAGGCCTCGTTCCGGGTGTCGCATTTCCATTCATAGCGGCGATAGCCTAAATCGTCGAAGATATGGGCAGCCATGAGCGCCATGGCTTCCGTCGCGGCGCGGCTGCGCTGAAGGGCTTTGGAAAAGACGATGCAGCCGACTTCGGCACTGCCATGGGGCGGACGGAGGCGCATATAGCTCGCCATGCCAAGCACCTGAGCAGAATGAGGATCGATGAGGACCATCGGACGCCAGTTCTGACTTTCGATGCGCGCCGTGAAGGCTTCGCGGAAGCTCGCAAGATCCTTGTCGGGGCCAAAGGGAATATAGGTCCACAGATCATGGTTTTCTGGACCGAGAAGAGCATGGGCCAGGCCCCCGCCATGGCGGGACCAGTCCAGGGGCTCGAGGCAGACGTGGCGGCCTTGAAGCGGCACAAGGCCTGGTTCGTTGGTCATGGGACGATCCGCCCTTGGAAATTCATTCTTAGAAGTCCATCCTGGGCCGCGAAAGCATGGCCCGCTAGTTCGCCAACACTAAACGCACCCTGAGCAATGCGACACCTGAACGATCGCAACGAGGTCGGGCCAGAAACGCGTTTGGCACGCCGTGCCTCGGGTCGGTGCAGGTTCTCAAATACTTTCAATCCGGTCCCAGAACGCGCATATCGCGGCGGCCAGTTCCGCCGGGGCTTCCACCATCGGCCAATGGGTCGGGGTGGCATATTGGTGGTGGGCAAGGCCGCTGGCCTCGAGCCAGGTGCGGGTCTCCGGCGGCGTTGTTTCCTCCGACCAGCAATAAAGCACGGGGCTTGTGAGCGCCCGCATCCGCCGCCCGAACCGGTCACCGGGGCCTTGGACAACAACATCCCGACCCAGATACCAGATCGTCTCGGCATCGGCCTGATGGGCCGCGGCATGGAAGTGCCGGAAAATCGGCGTGTCCGTCCCTTTTTGCCAAAGATCGTCCAGAAAGGCCTGTTTGAACGCCTCCGCCTCGTCGAATTTGGCGGCCTGACCCGATGCGTAGGCGTCGACATCCAGGAGATTGCCTTCGATCGAGATCAGCGGATGGCGAAGGTCATTCCGGTGCAGAGCTTCGACCACGATGGGGGAACTGACCGAATGGGCCATCAGGAGAACCCGTTGCCCTTCAGCATAGTGATCCGCCACAGAGGCGATCAGATCGGCGAAGCCGGCCATGCACCGGACATCCTCGCGGGGCGGTGACGCCCCCAATCCGGGCAGGTCGACGGTCACGATGCGAAACTGATCGGCCAGGGTGGTGGACATCAGGGGCAGATAGTCGGCCCCCGTACAGGCAAAAGCCGGCACACAGAACAAGAGCGGGCCCTGCTTCAGGCTGCTTGTGCGGACAAGAAGGTTATCCCGACACTGAAGATGAACAGGCATGCCCCCTCTCCTTCATATCAGACGGAGAGCCGGACAATGTCCACTTCGATGGGCGGCCTCTTGCCCCAATCACTGCGCAGCTTGCGGCGGACGGTCTTGCGGATCGTGTCCTCGACACCGCCATCATCCTTGAGCTGACGGGGATCAAGCGCATCAAGGGCCGTCTCGACCCGCTCGGAAAGATCGTCATCGATGCTCTCGTCATGCTCGGCCAGCTCATCGGGCAGACCCATGGTCAAGACCAGGGGCGCGTCCAGGAGATTGGCCGCTTTGTCGAAAATCACCGTGACATGGACCATGCCGTCCTCGGCCAGACGCCGGCGCATGCGCACCGCGGGGCTCGGCTCGGCCGTGAGGACCCGGCCATCAAGCAGCAGGCGTCCTTGCGGTGAGGTTTCGATGACTTCCGGCACGCCCGGCGCAAGGCGCACCGCCGTGCCATTGGGCGCCATCAGGGCATGTTCCGCGCCATGGGCCTTGGCAAAATCGCAATGTTCAAGCAGCATGCGCGTGTCGCCATGCATGGGCACAACCGTCCGGGGCCGGACCCATTCATACATGCGCGAAAGCTCATCCCGGCACGGATGACCGGAGACATGGACGAAATGGTCCCGTTCGGTCAGCACATGAATGCCGCGCTCGGCAAGTCTGTTCTGAAGGCCGAAAATCACCCGCTCATTGCCGGGAATGATCTTGGACGAAAAGATCACCGTATCGCCTTCGCTCAAGGCGATATGGGGATGACTTTCCTCGGCCATGCGGGCGAGCGCCGCACGGGACTCCCCCTGGCTGCCCGTACACAGAATGAGCGTCTTTTCCGGCGGCAGGAAGCCCGATTCTTCCTCGGGCACCGGATCGGGAAAGTCCTTCAGATAACCGACGGCGCGGGCCGCACGGACGATGCGATGCATGGCCCGGCCGGCCAGGACCACATTGCGCCCGTTGGCGGTGGCGGCGCGGGCGATGCTGTCGAGGCGCGCGGCATTGGAGGCAAAGGTGGTGACCGCCACCCGCCCCTCGATTTCCCCGATCAGATTGACGAGGCTGTCGCGCACCAGGGCTTCGGAGCCCGAGGACCCTTCGCTCAGCACATTGGTGGAATCGCAGACCATGGCGAGGACGCCCTTGTCCCCCAAGGCCCGCAGTGCGGCTTCATCCGTATCGGGACCGAGGACCGGCTGCTCGTCAAGCTTCCAGTCGCCCGTGTGCAGGATGGTGCCGAACTCCGTATGCAGCGCGAGTGCATTGGGTTCCGGGATCGAGTGGGTGAGCGAAATCAGCTCCACCTCGAAAGGCGCCATGTCGATCCGACCGCCAAACTGCACGATGCGCAAGGGCAAGATGCGCTCGAGACCCGCCTCGACGGCCTTGTCCCGGATAAGCTCGGCCGTGAAGGGCGTCGCATAGACCGGACATTGGAGACGCGGCCACAGGTGAATGAGGGCGCCGATATGGTCCTCATGCCCATGGGTCACGACGATGCCCACGAGCTTGTCCTTGCGCTCTTCGATGAAAGCCGGGTCGGCCATGGTCAGATCGATGCCGGGCAGGCTCTCATCGGCAAAACGCACGCCCACATCCACGATCATCCAATGGTGATCATCGACCGGGCCGCAGCCATAGAGGTAGAAGTTCATCCCGACTTCGCCGCAGCCGCCGAGCGGCAGAAACACCAATTCACGGGTCAAAGGGCAGACTCCGTGGATTGGGCGTGTGCCGCTTTCCAGCTTTCCACATTGCGCGCATAGATCTGGCGCAGGCCGCGAATGGTCAAATCGGCATCCACATGGTGGATGGCGTCGGTGCTTTTGGTGAACAAGGCAGCAAGCCCCCCGGTCGCAATGACAGTCATCTTCCGTTGATACTCCGCCTCGATGCGCGCGACCAGCCCTTCGATGAGGCCGATATAGCCCCAGAAGACGCCGGACTGCATGGCGGGCACCGTGTCCTTGCCGATCACCGTGGCCGGGCGTTCGATGGCGATGCGCGGCAGTTTGGCGGCCGCCAGATGAAGCGCCTCCATGGACAAATTGATGCCCGGGGCGAGCACGCCGCCCTCATAGCAGCCATCCTCCGAGACGATATCGAAATTGGTCGAGGTCCCGAAATCGATGATGGTCAAGGCCCCGTCATAGGTCTGATGGCCGGCGACCGCGTTGACGAGACGGTCTGCCCCCACAACATCGGGGCGCTGAATATTGATCTTCAGGCCCAGATCGACGCGGGCATCGCCGACCACCATGGGTTCGACGCGGAGAAATTTCCGGCACAGGCCCCGCAGGTTGAAGAGGGCCTGGGGCACCACCGTCGCGATGATCGCCCCTTCGATCCGTTTGGGATCGATGTCCTCCAGGGTCATCAGTTGAACGAGCCACACCCAGTATTCATCCGCCGTCCGACTGCTCGCCGTCGCGGCCCGCCATTCGGCCCGGATGGTCTCCCCATCCAGAATCGCGAAAACCGTGTTGGTATTGCCCGCATCAATCGCCAGTAGCATTCCACCGCTCCCGATTAATCACCTTTTGGTGACGGGTGTCCCGCGCCATCCCGGATCCCACTGTCGGGAAAAGCGACCTCCCCGCCATGGATGACGCGGCGGTTGCCGTCAGCCAGTCTCAAGACCAGCCCCCCTTCGTCATCAAGGCCGTCAAAAACGCCGCGCACGGTTTCATGGGCCAGCCGGGCCTCGAGCGCGCGCCCGAGACCTTCCGCCCGGTCGAGCCAGGCCTCCCGAATACGGGCAAAGCCCGCGCCGTCCTGCCACACGCCCAGCCAATGGTCCATGGACACGGCCAAGGCCGCAAGCGCTTCCCCCGGCGTGGGCACCCTGTCCTGCCCTTCGGCCTGGAGAGAGGTCGTCGGATAGGCGGGATCCGGCGGATGAGAGGTCATGTTCAGGCCCAGGCCGATTGAAATCCACGCCACCTGGCCGTCAGTGCGGGCTGAGGATTCCAGGAGAATGCCGGCGATCTTGGCGCCAGCGATCCGGATGTCATTGGGCCATTTGAGGCTGATGGTGCGATTTGGCAAGGCCCCGGCCACCACATCCCCGAGAGCGAGCGCGGCCACATAGGAAAGCTGGGCGCCGACGGCCGGCGTGACAGAGGGCCGAAGCAGCAGCGTGGCCATGAGATTGCCCGCATTCGACAGCCAGCGCCGCCCCCGCCGTCCCCGCCCGGCCGTCTGTTCGTCCGTGCGGATCCAAAGGGCGCCGGCGTCACCGGCCTGGGCCCGTGCCCGGGCCTCATCCATGGTGCTCTCGACGCTGGCGAGTTCAACCAGACGATAGGCCTCGGGCCAGACGGGGGGCTTGGCCCCCGGTTCACCGGACAAGGTGGACATCGTTCCGGCCTTAGCCGCCGATGAGGGAGCGGGCCGCCACCTCGGCCGCCGCGATCAAGGGTGCCGGATAGAGCCAGAAAAGCACCGTCACGGCGCCGGAGGCGGTCAGGATCGCCGACATTTCGAGCGGCATGGGCCGCTGGAAGCCCGTTGCCGGTTCGTCGATGAACATGACCTTGACGATCCGCAGGTAATAGAAGGCGGCAATGGCACTGGTCAGGACCCCGATGACCGCCAGCGGCCACAAGCCCGCCGAGACCGCCGACAGGAACACGAACCACTTGCCGAAAAAGCCGGCAAAGGGCGGCACCCCGATCAGCGAGAACATCAGGACCATGAGGATATAGGCCATATAGGGATGGGTCCGCGACAGGCCGGCCAAGTCGTCGATCCGTTCCACCATGCCTTCCGCCCGGCGCATGGACAGGATGCAGACGAAAACGCCGATGGTCATGGTCAGATAGAAGACCATATAGAGAAGGACGCCCTTCACCCCGTCCGCCGTGCCCGCCGCCAGGCCCATGAGCGCATAGCCCATATGGCTGATCGAGGAATAGGCCATCAGCCGCTTCAGGTTGCTTTGACCGATGGCGGCGAAGGCGCCCAGGATCATGGAGCCCACACTGATGAACAGGATGATCTGCTGCCAGGACGAGGCCAGATCGCCGAACGCGACCAGGAAGGTGCGCAGAAACAGGGCCATGGCCGCAACTTTCGGCGCGGCGGCGAAAAAGGCCGTGATCGGCGTCGGCGCCCCCTCATAGACATCCGGTGTCCACATATGGAAGGGCACGGCGGAGACCTTGAAGGCCAGCCCTGCCGCCACGAAGACAAGGCCAACAATGACACCGATGGGCGCGCCGTCGGCGGTCAGCCGGGCGGCCAGTTCCACGAAATTGGTCGTCCCCGAAAAGCCATAGACCAGGGAGGCGCCGTAAAGCAGGAGGCCCGAGGACAAGGCCCCGAGCACGAAATATTTAAGCCCCGCTTCCGTCGCGCGCTGGCTGTCCCGGTTGATTGCGGCAAGCACATAGAGCGACAGGCTCTGAAGTTCCAGGCCCACATAAAGCGTGATCAGATCCTGGGCGGAGATCATCATCAGCATGCCCAGCGTGGCCAGCACGATGAGCAGCGGATATTCAAACCGGTTGAGCCGTTCCGCGTTCATGAACTGCCGGGCCATCAGAATGGTCAGGGAGGAACCGGCCAGCACCAGCACTTTCATGAAAACGGCAAAGCGATCGACGACGAAACTCGCGGCGAAGCCGGACAAGGGCTCATCGCCGACGGGCAGGCGCAGAACCAGGATGCCGGTGACAATGAGCAGGGCCACGCACAGATTGGCGATCAGGTCGGTCCCCTGATCGCCCCGGAAGACCCCCAGAATCAGAAGCGCCATGGCGCCCACGGCCAGGGCCAGTTCCGGCGTGATCACGCCCAAGCTTGCGACAAGACCGTCAACGGTCGCGGTGTTCATCGTGCTCAGCTCCCGGACCTTCGCGACAGAAGATCCTCAGTTGCCGGCGCCCGTCACCGATCCGGGCAACTGGCCCAGGAGATCGGTCACGCTTGCGCCCATCATCTCAAAGAGGGGTAAGGGATAGATCCCGAAAAACAGGGTCAGAATCACCAAGGGGGTCAGGATCACGACTTCCCGGCGATTGACGTCGGTGATCGACATCAAGCTCTCCTTGGTCAGTTCCCCGAACACCACACGGCGATAGAGCCACAGCATATAGGCCGCGCTCAGGATGACCCCGCTCGTGGCGGCGAGGGCAACGCCCGTGTTGACCTGGAAGGCGCCGGTCAGGCTCAGGAATTCGCCCACGAAACCGGATGTTCCGGGCAGGGCCACATTCCCCAGGGTGAAAACCATGAAGATCGCCGCGTAGACCGGCATGCGATGGACGAGGCCGCCATAGGCCGCGATCTCGCGGGTATGCATGCGGTCATAGATCACGCCCACGCACAGGAAGAGCGCGGCGGAGATGATCCCGTGGCTGATCATCTGAATGATCGCGCCGTGAATGCCCTGCTCGGTGAAGGTGAAGATGCCCAAGGTCACGAAGCCCATATGGGCCACGGAGGAATAGGCGATCAATTTCTTGATGTCTTCCTGGCGCAGGGCCACGAAGGACGTATAGACGATCGCGATCACGCTCAACGCGAAGACAAGCGGGGCAAAGAAGACGCTCGCATCCGGGAACATGGGCAGGGAGAAGCGTAAAAATCCGTATCCGCCCATTTTCAACAGGATCGCCGCGAGAATGACGGAACCGGCGGTGGGCGCCTCCACATGGGCATCGGGCAGCCAAGTGTGCACGGGCCACATGGGCATCTTGACCGCAAAGGAGGCAAAGAAGGCGAGCCACAGCCAATATTGGAGCGACGGCGCGAAATCGGCTTCCATGAGTTCGCGGATGTCGGCGGTGCCGGCCTGGGAATACATGACCATGATGGCCACAAGCATCAGGAGCGAGCCCAGGAAGGTGTAGAGGAAAAATTTGTAGGCGGCATAAATGCGCCGGGGGCCGCCCCAGACACCGATGATCAGGAACATCGGGATCAAGACGGCCTCGAAGAAGAGGTAGAACAACACGAGATCGAGCGCGATGAAGACGCCGATCATCAGGGTTTCGAGCACCAGAAAAGCGGCCAGATATTCCTTCACCCGCTTGTCGATCGCGTCCCAGCCCGCGACGATCGTGATCGGCATCAAGGCCGTGGTGAGAATGACGAAGGGCATGGAAATGCCGTCCACGCCGACCCGATAGGCGATGGAGCCGCCCAGCCAATTGACTTCCTCGATCAGCTGAAAGCCGCCCTGGCTGTTATCGAACAGCACCAGGAGGAAGAGCGAGAGAACGAAATTGACGCCCGTCGTCCACAGGGCGGCCCATTTGGCATTGCCTTCCGAGGCCTCTCCCTCGCCGGTCGCCATCATGACGAAGGCCGCCCCGATCAGGGGCAGAACCAGGAGGGCCGTCAGAATGGGCCAATCATTGGCGGCCTCAGCCATCATTGAGCTCCCGCAACGGAAAACCAGGTAATCAGGATCGCGATGCCGATCAGCATCGCGAAGGCATAGTGATAGACATAGCCCGACTGCAGCCGCACGACCTGGCGGGTGAGATCGGCGATCCGGGCGGCCACGCCATTGGGGCCCAGCCCGTCAATGACCCGCTCATCCCCGCCCTTCCACAGGAACCGGCCAAGCCACAGGGTCGGGCGCACGAAGATCGCGTCATAGAGTTCGTCGAAATACCATTTGTGTTCGAGGAACACATAGAGGGGACCGCGCCGGGCCGCCATCCGTCCGGGCAGGGACGGATTGAGGATGTAGAAATAGTAGGCGATGCCGAAGCCGGCGACGGTCACGACCAGGGGGGCCCACTTCACCCACAAGGGCACATGGTGGGAGGCCTCGAGGATCTCGCCGCCTTTGGCCACGAAAATGGCCTCACCCCAGAAGGCTTCCTGGTGATGGCCCACGAAATATTCGTAGAAGGCGACACCGGAAAAGAGCGCGCCCAGACCCAGAATGGCGAGCGGCACCATCATCACAGACGGGGCGTCATGGGCATGGCTCATGGTTTCGGCCGAGGCGCGCGGCGTGCCGTGGAAGGTCATGAAAATGAGGCGCCAGGAATAAATCGAGGTCAGGGCCGCCGCCGCAAGACCCAGCCAGAAGGCGAAATTCCCGATCTCCGTATGGGCCGCAAAGGCCGTCTCCAGGGTCGCATCCTTGGAGAAGAAGCCGGCGAAACCGATGGGCGTACCCGGAATGCCGACACCGGTCAGCGCCAGGGTGCCGATCACCATCAGGATATAGGTCAGGGGCAGGAGCTTATAGAGCCCGCCCATGCGCCGCATGTCCTGTTCATGGTGCATGGCATGGATGACCGCACCGGAGCCCAGGAACAACAGTGCCTTGAAGAAGGCATGGGTGAACAGATGGAACATGGCCGCCTGATAGGCGGAAACGCCGGCAGCAAAGAACATATAGCCGAGCTGGGAACAAGTCGAATAGGCCACCACCCGCTTGATGTCGTTCTGAACGAGGCCGATCGTGGCCGCGAAAAACGCCGTGATGCCCCCCACCAACGTGACGAAGACCAGAGCATCGGGGGCATATTCAAAGACCGGCGACAGGCGGCAGACCATGAACACGCCCGCCGTCACCATGGTCGCCGCGTGAATGAGGGCGGAGACGGGTGTCGGGCCTTCCATGGCGTCGGGTAACCATGTGTGGAGCAGGAACTGGGCCGACTTGCCCATGGCGCCCAGGAACAGGAGCAGACACACCGTGGTCAGAATATCCACTTCCTGTCCCAGGAACAGGAAGGTCTGACCGGCGAGGTCCGGCGCCTGGGCAAAGACGAAATCGAAATCGAGGGAACCGAAGGCGAAAAAGACGCCGAAGATGCCGAGCAGGAAGCCGAAATCGCCCACCCGGTTGACGACGAAGGCCTTGATCGCGGCGGCATTGGCCGAGGGCTTCGTGTACCAGAAGCCGATGAGCAGATAGGACGCGAGGCCTACGCCTTCCCAGCCGAAAAACATCTGCACGAAATTGTCCGCCGTCACCAGCATGAGCATGGCGAAGGTGAAGAGCGACAGATAGGAGAAGAAGCGCGGCCGATGAGGGTCCTCGTGCATGTAGCCGATGGAATAGATATGCACGAGGGCGGACACGCCATTGACCACGACCAGCATCACGGCCGTGAGCATATCGAGACGGATCGCCCAATCCACTTCGAGGCTGCCGCTGTCGATCCAGGTGCCGAGCACGATCTTGGTGGCGTGGGCGGCCTCTCCGTGGTGGTCCCCGAAACCGGTTTGGGCAAAGACAATCGCGGACAAGAGCGCGCCAAGGGTCACCAGGGCACTGGTGATGACCTCGCTCGCGCGCGCGCCCAGCACATGGCCGAACAGCCCGGCGATGATGGCGCCCAACAGGGGCAGAAAGAGAATGGCCTCCAACATCGCGCGCTCAGCCCTTCATCATATTGATGTCTTCGACGATGATGCTGCCGCGGTTGCGGAAGTAGACGACGAGAATGGCAAGCCCGATGGCTGCCTCCGCCGCCGCCACCGTCAGCACGAACAAGGCGAAGACCTGACCCACGAGATCCTGAAGCGAGGCTGAAAAGGCCACGAGATTGATGTTCACGGCGAGCAGGATCAGCTCGATCGACATCAGGATGATGATGACATTGCGACGGTTGAGGAAGATCCCGAAGATCCCGATCGTGAACAGGATCGCCGAAACGCTCAAATAGTGCTCCAGTCCGACCTCGTTCACGTCTGCTCTCTCCTCAAGAACCGAAGGCGGCCCTCGCCGCCGCCGGATGATTTCCCAGTCTTCAGATACGGGGTCTTCAAATATCGTGTCTTCAAAGACCGTCTCTTCAGATACCGTCGCCCGATTTGACCGAACGCAACTCCACGCCCTCTTCCCGCCGCCGCATGACCTGCCGGCCCACATCCTGGCGCTTGACGCCAGGGCGGTGACGAAGCGTGAGCACGATGGCGCCCACCATGGCCACGAGCAGGATCATGCCCGCCGCCTGGAACAGATAGATGTAATCCGTGTAGAGAATACGGCCCAGCGCTTCCGTGTTGGAGACGATTTCCGCCGGCGGAATCGGATGGGCAATGGCTTCCGGTGCTTCCGGCGCCACCTGCCAGGCGATGGTGACGATCACCAGTTCCGCCATCAACACGATGCCGATCAGCACGCCGATCGGCATATAGGCCAGGAACCCGCGCCGCAGATCGGCGAAGTCCACATCAAGCATCATGACGACAAACAGGAACAGCACCGCCACGGCGCCCACATAGACCACGACCAGAAGCAGGGCCAGGAACTCCGCGCCCATGAGCAGGAACAGGCCGGCCGCATTGAAGAATGTCCCGATCAGGAACAAGACCGAATGCACGGGGTTGCGCGCGGCGACAACGCAAAGCGCGCACGCGATCAGGACCGCCGAAAAGATGTAAAAGGCAACCGCCTCGAAGCCCATGCCCCTAGTTTCCAGTTCTCTGTCGGGTGGGCCCGCCTCGGACCCCATCCCCGGATGCGCCCCAATTAGCGCAGTGAATCTTGCCGGCACCTTAGTGCCTGGCGCGTGAATGTCTAGAACAAGCCCTGAACGAAGCTGCGAGAACGCCCCTTCAACCCGCGCACAATGGCGCGACCGCAAAGACGGCGCGGCGAGGCTTAGCGGTAAGGCGCGTCCATCTCAAGATTGCGGGCGATCTCCCGCTCCCAGCGGTCGCCATTCGCCAGCAGTTTTTCCTTGTCGTAGAGCAGTTCCTCGCGGGTTTCCGTCGCGAATTCGAAATTCGGTCCTTCGACGATGGCATCGACCGGGCAGGCTTCCTGGCAAAAGCCGCAATAGATGCATTTGACCATGTCGATGTCATAACGCGTCGTCCGGCGCGTGCCGTCGCTCGTGCGCGGCTCCGCCTCGATCGAGATGGCCTCGGCCGGGCAGATGGCCTCGCACAGTTTC
>CAZFWG010000071.1:0-2895 GCA_964522525.1 uncultured Alphaproteobacteria bacterium
CGGGCATCCGGGCAAAGGACGAGAATTCATCGACCATGCGGCCGATATCGCCCACCTGACGGATGATCGTATCCGTGCACTGCTCAAAGATCTCGGGCTGGGACGAGATCTCCTTGCGGTATTTGCGACGCAAGCGCTCGGCGGACAGCTGAATGGGCGTCAAGGGGTTCTTGATCTCATGGGCGATGCGCCGGGCCACGTCGGCCCAGGCCGACATCCGCTGGGCCGACACGAGATCGGTCACGTCGTCGAAGGTCACGACATAACCCTTGGCCTCGTCGACGCTGGGCTCCGAGGTCACCCGGACGATCAGGTTGCGGGTGATGCCGTGGACTTCCACATCCACGTCGGCCTGCATCAGGGGCTCTTCCGAGACCGTGGCCGCCCGGACCAGGGGTTCGAGCGGCGGCACGGCATCCCGGATGTCCTGGCCCATCAGTTCTTCTTCACTGACCCCCAAAAGGGTGTGGGCGGAACGATTCATCAGGGTGACGCACCCCTTTGAATCGAGCCCGATCACGCCCGCCGTCACGCCGGAGAGCACGGCCTCCATGAAGCGGCGGCGCTGGTCGAACTGCCGGTTGGCCTCGACAAGTTCGTCGCGCTGGGTCTCCAGATCGGCCGTCATCTGATTGAAGGTATGCCCCAGGGTGGCGATCTCGTCATCGCCGGGGCGCACCTGAACGCGCGCGCTGAGATCCCCGTGGGAGATCACACTCGCCGCATCCACCAGATCACTGAGCGGTTCGGCGATCCGTTTGGACAGGCGCAGGGCCAGGAACATCGCCACCAGAAAGACGCTGAGGGCGATGCCGACAAAGGTCAGGACATAAAGCTGGGTGAGCCGCTCCTTGCTGGCCTCCGCTTCCCGATATTCCGTGAGCGCCTGACCGGTTTCATTGACCAGGGCGGGGATGCGGTCGTTGATCCGCCGGGCGGCATAGAGATAGGTATTTTCGAAATTGTTGAGACGCACCAGGGCGAGGATCTGTGTCTTGTCCACATTGGGCGTCACCAGCGGCGCCTGGTCGGCCGCCGCGAAGGCCGCCTCGGGCAGGGGATTGAACGGGCTTTGTTCGGGCTGCTCGAAGCCGGTGGCCCGCACCAGATTGTCCGAGGTGACCAGATAAACGCCCAAGAGGTTGAGCATGCGGGCGCCGCGCTGCAGATCGGCCTGGAAGGCCGCCGGATTATCGACGAAGGTCTGGGCGGAGTTGTCGAGATATTCCGCCCACACGGTCATATGGTGGCCGATATCGGCCCGCTGCTCGGCGAGATAGCTGGCCGCCACATGTTCGGAATTCTCCAAGACCCTCTGGGTACGGTCGGAAAACCAGAATTCGATGCCCACGAAAAGCGCACCCGCCAGGGCGGCACTCAGCGTAATGGGCAGCATGGCGATGACGCCGAACTGGATGATGAAGTCCGCCGAGAGACGGGAGCCGGGCCGGTCGCGGCGCTTCCCGACAAAGAAGCGGCCGATGATCCAGACAATGCTGGCCACCAGAACGACCACCGCCGCGCCGAAAAGCACGATCAGCAGGTCAATCTTGCTGTCCGGGTTCTCCGCCGGCTTGACATTCGCCACCACCAGAAAGACGGTGGCATAAACGGCCAGAAGACATGCCGTGAGCAGACCACCCAGGATGAAGGCCAGCACGCGGCGCCTGCTGAGCTTGGCGATCAGCTCCGACCAGCGGGTCGATTGATCCTTGAGCCAACGATTTTGCGAGAACCCAGACGGCCTTGGTCGCCGGCGCGGCTTGCGGCGGCGTGGAACGGCAGGTTTCGGAGGATCTTTGGGCTCGCCAGGGGATCCGGGCCGGCCAGGTTTTTGATCATCCAGATTTTGCCGGTGTTCCCTGTCAGCGAACGCCAGTTTGCCCATCAGGCCCGCAAATTCCCTGTTTGAAGGCCACGCGCAAGGCCCTGCCAACGGGCCGAAAACACGCGGGTGGCCCGCAACTCGACCATGCGCCTCTTACTCCTAAAAGCGTAGATGACTCGCTGCATAATTATCACTGTTGTTGCTATTTTGCAACAATCCCCCCACGGTCAGGTCTCGACCCGGCGCACCTTGATGCCCAGCTCCTTGATCTTCTTGCGAAGGGTGTTGCGGTTGAGGCCAAGGACCAAAGAGGCCTTGACCTGGTTGCCGTGGGTCGCCGCCAGACACAATTCGATCAGCGGCCGCTCCACCTCCTGGATGATGCGATCATAGAGGCCCGGCGGCGGCAGATCATCGCCGTGTCGGGCGAAATAGCGGCGCAAATGCCCCTCGATCGCCGCCGACATGTTGTCCTTGTTTGTCATGGATGACGCCTCCCTCGTCACCGCCGGAACCCCAAGCGACCTGTCCCCCAATCGTGCCTTGCGGCTCAGTTCCGCATCGACAATCGCCGCGCCAATCGGCTCATCGCGGTACAAGTCATTGAGATATCGAATGAATTGCACCAGCTCCCGAATGTTGCCCGGCCAGTCATAGCCCGCCAGGGCTTTGAGAGCTTCTCCCTCGAGCGCCTTCGTGTCCCTCCCTTCCCCGCGCAACGACGCCGTGATCTCCGTGACGAGATCCGGCAGATCGACGAGTCTGTCGCGCAACGGCGGCAGAAAAAGGGACGCACCGTTCAATCGGTCGAAAAGATCCGCCCGGAAACGACCCGCCTCGATGCGCGCGCCCATATCCGGCGGCGCGCCCACAGCCAGCCGCGTGCGCGGCCCCGTGGCGCCTTCCTGGGCGTCAAGGACCTGGATGAGGCGGGCCTGGGCCTCAAGGGGCATCTCCTCCAGATCCTTGAGATAAAGCGTGCCCCCGCAGGCCGCGCCGAACCAGCCGCCGGGAGCGGCACAGCTTCCGGGCTCAAGGGCGCCGAACAGATCGCGCTGCAGGGCGCC
>CAZFWG010000071.1:2995-21967 GCA_964522525.1 uncultured Alphaproteobacteria bacterium
AGGGCGCCGAACAGATCGCGCTGCAGGGCGCCACCGTCCTTCGAGGCCACACTTGTCCGCAAAAAAGGCCCATCGCCCGAGGCCGAGCGGTCATGGAGCGCCCGGGCCACCAGTTCCCGTCCCGTCCCCTTCTCGCCAAAGATCACCACGGGCCCCTTGGTCGGCGCGAGGGCAGACAGAGTGGACAGGACATCCGCCACGGCGGGCGAGCGTCCCTTCAAAGGCAAGGGCGTGGACGTCAAACCATCGGGGGTTTCCAACCGGGCAAGGCTCGGCGTGGGCATTTGGGACATGGAGATCTCAAGAAGTGGCGTCGAAAGAGAACGGGATCAGGCCGCGCGAAGACGCGCCGGACAGGAAGGATGATCGGGCAGGCCACCCGGTGTCGCAAAAAACCGATCAAGCAGGGCCAGGACGGCGGCCGGGTCGCTCAACTGGAACAGGGCGTCCCGGACGGGCAGCCCGCCGGGCAGACGTTCCAGATACCAGCCCATATGCTTGCGCGCCACCCGCAATCCAACATCCACACCATAAAAGGACAGCGTCTCCTCATAATGGACCCGCATGGTGTCATGGATCACGTCCAGGGGCGGATCCGGGAGCCTTTGCCCTGTGGTCAGGGCGGCGGTTGCCTGGGCCAGGAACCATGGGCGCCCCTGGGCCCCGCGCCCGATCATGACACCATCCGCGCCGGCGCAGGCCCTGGCCGCCCGAGCCTGTTCGAGGCCGGTGACGTCGCCATTGACGATCACCGGAATGGACACGGCCTCCTTCACCTGCGCCACGAAATCCCAATCGGCCGTACCCGTATAAAACTGGCAGCGGGTGCGCCCGTGGACCGTCACCATGGCGATCCCCGCCTGTTCGGCGCGGCGCGCCAGTTCGGGCGCATTGAGGCTGTCATGGTCCCAGCCCATACGCATCTTGAGGGTGACCGGCACCGAGACCGCGTTCACGGTCGCCTCGATCAGTGTCAGCGCGTGATCGAGATCGCGCATCAGGGCGGAGCCGGACTGTCCGCCCGTCACCTTGCGGGCCGGGCAGCCCATATTGATGTCGATGAGCCGGGCCCCAGCAGCTTCTTCCAGCCGGGCGGCCTCGCCCATCCAATAGGCCTCACGGCCTGCGAGTTGGACGCTTACCGGTTCGATGTCGCCCGTACCGGCGGCCCGGCGCAGGGATTCCGCGCGCTCCCGACACCGTTCCTGGCTCGCCACCATTTCCGTGACCACCAGTTCCAGCCCGAAGCGCCGCACGGCCCGTCGGAACGGCAGATCCGTCACGCCGGACATGGGCGCCAGAATGACGGGGCTCGCCAGGGCCACGGGGCCGATGGTCAGACCTGATGGGGAAGGGTCGGTTGTCATGCACGATCCAGTTGGAGGCCATCCAAGTAGGCGTGATTTGGTCTCGGCTCAAAGCAAGCCTGTTTCCTATCACAGGGACACTCCATGGGAAAACGCGCATCCGGTTGCCGAATGCTCGGGCGGGCAGCGTGTTTAGAGAAAATTAGGCCGGTCCTGTCACTTCCACAGGCGACGCGAATTGTCCGAGGCCAATGAATCCCATGCCACCACGACGACGCACGACACGCCGCCACGCCAACCCCAACATGAACCACGCCGATGGGCCGTCGTCCCTGAGTACAGCTGGCAGGACGGGCGGGCGGATCTGCCGGTCCCGGACCCTGGCGCGCTTTCGCGCCGAGAGGATCGAAAGTGCCGTGCGGGACGGGAAGCGCCGCCACGAGGAGACGGTGCGCCGTCACCATGAAGCGGCCCGGCGGCGCCATGAGGCATTGAGCTTTCTCAGCGACGTCGCGGACACCCGAAGCCGCATCCGCGCCGCCTTGGCAGACCATCTGAGTGCGGACTTTCTGCGTCTTGTCAAGGGCGTCTCGGACATCCTGCTCGCCCATGAGCAGGCCCGGGAAGAGCGCCGCATTGATGTCACGGAACGTCTGAGCGCCAGCATCATCCGTGTTGTCGAGGACGTGACCGAGCATCTGGTGACCTGCCAGGCGGAACAGGCCCTTCTGCGCCGCACACTCGCCACCAATCGCAAGGCGCTGTTCCGCTTCCTGATGGAAGCCGGTCTTGAGCGCCTGCAACAGGATCAGACCCGCCGGTCGGAATGGCAGGAATTCGACGGGGCCCTGAAGCGCGACGTTGAGCGCATTCTCAGTTTCTAGAGCCCTCTTCTGCTGGTAAAACGTCCCAGGCGGACGACATACCCGCATGGGACCTGATCCGAGGCCCGGATCCCGCCCGGACTTTCTCCCCGGCACCCGCTGCGATACGCTTCCGCGTCATCCTTCATAACAAGCGGGCTCCAGCCATGACCCATAAACCCTCGATCAATCGTCGCCAACTTCTCGCGGGCACGGCCGCGCTTGCCGCCACGCCCCCCTTGGCGGTATCGGCCGCATCAAGCACCGAAACGACGGCCCAGCCGGACCTTTCGGGCAAGACGGTTCTGATTACGGGTTCCTCCTCGGGGTTCGGGCGCCTGGGCGCCGAGCACTATGCCCGGCTTGGCGCCCGTGTCTTCGCGACCATGCGGCGGCTGCCTCGTCCGGAGGCAGAGGAACTGCGCGCGCTCGCAGCCGAGGAAGGACTTGCCATTGAGGTCGTGGAAATCGACGTGACCTCGGATGCTTCGGTCAAGGCGGGTGTCGATCAAGTCCTCGAGGCGACGGACGGACGGCTGGATGTGCTGGTCAATAATGCCGGCATTGGCATTGTCGGCCCCGTCGAGATTCAGGACATGCAGGCCACGGAGCTTGCTTTTGACACCAATGTCTTTGGATGTCACCGGATGGTGCGCGCGGTTCTTCCGGCCATGCGCGCGCAGGGAGACGGCCTGATCGTGCCGATCTCCTCACAGATCGGGCGCCTCGTCGTTCCGGGTGCGGGACATTATTGCGCGACGAAATTCGCGCTGGAATCAATGAGCGAGCAACTCGCCTATGAACTCGTTCCCCACAAGATCGATGTGTCGATCATTCAGCCTGGAGGCTATCCCACCAAAATCTGGGTCAACCGCAACCGCTATACGAGCGCGCTCAAGGAACGGACGGAAGAGGACCGGCTGGCCGGCTACCCGGAGATGGCGGCGGCCATGGGCCGGGAAGACGGCAGTGTCCGGACGACCGATCCGATGGATGTACCCCGGGCGATCGCCGCGATCATGGCCCTGCCCCAAGGCGCGCGTCCTCTGCGCACGGCCGTCCATCCCACCTACCGGCCCCAGGAAGGGGTGAATGCCGCCCTTGCGAAAGCGCAGCTTGCGTTCCTTGGGGACACACCTTTCGGTCCCTCGGTCCGTGCGGTTCTGGGCGCAGGCGGGCGTTGAGAGCCGGGGATCAGCGTTTCTCCTCGATCAATCTCTTTTCGAGGCGTTTGGCCGCCGTCCGGGCATAGGCGCCACAAGCACCCGGCTCGATAAAGGGATCAGGGCTGACCCCGTCGGCCCTGCCCTGGAGCTTGCCTTGAACGTCAATGAAATCCGGATGGACCGTGAGCAGAATATCGCAGGGCAGACCGGCCACCCGCTCGATGCTTTTGCGCAGGGTGGCGGCCGTGTTGCCGCCCCGCATGGTACCGGAAAAGCGATAGCCCGGCGCCGAAACCGCGTTCAGACTGTCCGCATAGACAATATTCACGCAAGAGCCATTCTCGCAGGACGCCCATGTCCAGGTCACGCCGCCCGGCGTATGCCCGGACGTCACATGGGGGGTGAGCGTGACATCGCCCAGGGTCAGGCCTTCCCGATCCTGGACGGTCTTGACCTTCTCGACGGCGGGAAACCCGTTGAATGCCGGGCCGAAACCGAATTGCGGATCGTCCGGGGTCGGTGAGCCCGCCTCCAATGCCCTGCCCCCTCGCCGGCTGGCCACCACCGTGGCGCCGCTCGCCCGCTGGAGGGCGGCGATCCCGCCCGCATGGTCGAAATGGGCATGGGAATTAGCAATAAAGCGCACATCCTCGGTCTTGAAGCCGAGCGCCCTGATGTTGTCATCAATGACCGGCGCCGACTGGGGCAGACCGCCATCGAACAGGATATGGCCGTCATCCGTGGTGACCAGAACGGCGGACAGGCCGGCCGTTCCCACATAATAGGTGTTGCCGTGGATCCGGAACGGCTGCTGGGGCAGGTTCCAGGCCTCGCAATAGGCGCAGATCTTTGGCTCATCCACCTTGAGATCGGCGGCGGCTGGCCCGCCCACTAAAAGACCCCAGCACAGCAGTGTCATGATCCGTCGACTGGGCACCATGGCCTCGCTCCATCGGTCCGGGAAATGCATCTTCAGATTAGAACAGGAACAGTATGGCTGCCCTTTGACCGTTTTGGCGCGGGGATTTCCGTCCTGGTCCGGGGGACTTGCGTCCCGCAGCCGCTTGGCCCAGGTTTCGGGGCCATGAAGGGGCGTTCTCCGTGAGAGCCCGCCCCACCGATCTGACCTTGTGGATTGCCGATGAACCAGACGATTGCCCTGATCGTGGCTGCCGGACGGGGCCTTCGCGCCGGTGGCGGCATGCCGAAGCAATATCGCGACGTGGCCGGCGCGCCCGTGCTGCGACATACCGTGCGGGCCTTTCTCGATCATCCCGCGATCGATGGGGTGTGTGTGGTGATTCACGAGGATGACCGCGCCCTCTATGACGCGGCCGTGGCCGGGCTCGACATCCTCCCGCCGGCCCATGGCGGTGCGACACGCCAGCAATCGGTGGCGCTCGGGCTTGAAAGCCTTGTGCCCCTGGCGCCGCGCGCCGTGTTGATCCAGGACGGCGCCCGCCCCCTCACCGACGCGGACACGATCTCCCGGGTGCTTGAGACCCTGGGTCCCCATGCGGGCGCGATCGCCGCCCAGCCGGCATCCGACACGATCAAGCGGGCCGCTTCGGACACGGACGGTCCCCTGGCCCTGATCGCCGAGACAGTGCCGCGCGAAACCCTTTGGCGCGCTCAGACGCCCCAGGGGTTCCTCTTTGCCCCTATCCTTGAGGCCCATCGCCAGGCGGCCGGGCGGGAACTGACCGATGATGCGGCGGTCGGCGAAGCGGCAGGGCTCGACGTGGCCCTGGTTCAGGGCTCGGACCGGAACATCAAGATCACGTCACCGGATGATTTTCAGCTTGCGGAGCGCCTGATGGCAGAGAACACTCAACCCCGTGGTGAAACCGTGCAAAGCTGGGAAACGCGCACCGGCCTCGGCTTCGACGTCCATGCCTTCGAACCCGGCAACGCGGTGATCCTCGGCGGCGTCGAGATCCCCCATGAAGCCAAGCTCAAGGGACATTCGGACGCGGATGTCGGCCTTCATGCCCTCACCGATGCCCTGTTCGGCGCCATGGTGGACGGGGATATCGGCCAGCATTTTCCGCCCTCGGATCCCCAATGGAAAGGGGCGGCATCGGACCAATTCCTGATCCATGCGGTGGAGCGCCTGCGCGCCCGGGGCGGCCGGCTCGTCCATCTTGACCTGACCTTGATCTGTGAGCGGCCCAAAATCGGCCCCCACCGGGAGGCGATCACGGGACGCATCGCTGAAATCGTCGGGGTCACGCCGGACCGGGTCAGCGTGAAGGCCACGACCACGGAACAGTTGGGCTTCACCGGACGGCGCGAAGGCATCGCCGCCCAGGCGGCCGTGACGATCGAGCTGCCCCGCAGCTACGACTGAGCCGGGGCTGCCTCGGGCCGCCATCCTCAATCCCCGAAATTCGGGTCCGGATGAACCGGGGGCAGCCGATCCCGCACGGAATCGGCGGCCGTGCCATGGCCGATCTCTGGCGCGCCGCCGGGCAGCGCGTCCAGGCTGGGGGCCAGAAAGAAGGGCACGCCTTCGAAGGCCCGATGGATCTCCTCGAGGCTCATGCCCCGGAAGGCCGGACCGAGCACCGCCCGCATCTCCGCCGCTGGATCGATCAGGCCCGCATTGGCCTGACGCGGCGCCCTGCCCGTCAACCAATCGCCGGGTTCGGGACAGGTGATCTCCCGGTCGAACAGATCCGCGTCCAGACCTTGACAGGACAGCGCCCACAACCCGTTCTCGTCCCCCAGTATCGAAAGCGCGGACGCAGGCGTCTGCGTCGATGGGGCTTTGACCACAGACGATGGTGAAGGCGCCGGTCCCTGGAGCGGTGCTCCTGCATTGGGGACCTCGCGGCTGACGGTGTCCGAAGGGGCAGGAGCCGATTCCGGCGCGGCAGGCCGCGCCGGCTCTTGCACCGCCTCTGTCGCAGGCGACTGAAAAAGAAACTCAATATCGATGGGTTGGATGGGCGCCGGCAGGGGGAGCGCCGAGGGGTGCCAGACAAGAGCGGCCGCCACGATGAGGGCGTGAAGCCCCAAGGCGAACGAGAAGGCATAGGGGCGTTGCTCGGCGCGGGCCTGGTCCGCGGCCCACGGCATAGGGCGCTCCCGTGGCCCCGCACTTCCGAGCGCCCACGCCGCTGTCACCCTATCCCCTTGGTCTGCCTGCCTCATCGGATCAGCCCTCGGATCAGCCCATTGCCGCGTTGCGGTCGCATCTTTTCTACCATGGCCAAGATGAGGGGCGAGGACATGGCCGAATTGTCATGTTGCAATGCGCCATCACCCCATTTGGGCATAGACGGACCCGGAGACTGCCTCTAACGTGGTCGGTCCGATAGGAACGTTTGTGCCGATGGGAGAGCTGGCCGGATCGCCCCATCTCTTCCCACTGACCCGCTCGGTGATCATGGTCCATGGGTGCCCCATGTATCCACCATCTCTTGCCAGCGCCGCGAGCCACCTCCTGGAAGAAGCCGCCATTCGCGGCTTGATGATCAGTACCGCCGAATCCTGCACCGGCGGGTTGATTGGAGGTCTGCTGACGGATGTTCCCGGTTCATCCATCGTGGTGGAGCGGGGCTTCATCGTCTATTCCAACGCCTCCAAAAACGAGCTGTTGGGCGTTCCCATACCAACCATCACCCAATTCGGTGCGGTGAGCCGGGAAGTCTGCATCGCCATGGCCCAGGGTGCGATTGAACGATCGCAGGCGGACATTTCCGTGGCCGTGACCGGCATCGCCGGCCCGACAGGCGGCACGGCGGAAAAGCCTGTCGGTCTTGTTCATATTGCGGTGGCGGGACCGGGCGGGCGCATACTCCACAAGGAACGCCGGTACGGCGAGATCGGCCGCCAGGCCGTCCGGATGCGGACGGTGGAGGACGGCATCGAGCTCCTGCGCACCATGGTGCGGGGCCAACCGGCCCAGGACATGGCGAGTTGAGATTACGCCGGCTCTTGTCGAGGCGCCGGTCAGGCCTCCTGTCGGTGATGCGCGTGTCCTCACGTCCTAGACCTTTTTCAAGACCACATCGAAGCGGAAGGGCGACGTCTCCCCTTTCCGTGTCGCGATCAATGCCGGACGCCGCGCCTCCTCCAGTTGGTTGAGAAGCCGGTCTCCATCGTTCAAGGGCTCCCCTTCAAAATACATCTGTGTCGTGATTTCATGAAAACCGCGCCGCGACACCTTGAAATGGATGTGGGGCGGACGGGTCCAACGGGCTGAGATGGGATAGGCGCCGGGCTTCACCGTCTTGAAGCGGTAGCGCCCCTCCCCGTCCGTCTTGAGGATCGCCCAGCCCTGGAAATGGGGATCGAGGGGCGCTGGATTGGGATCGCGCTCATGGGCATAGCGGCCCGCCGCATTGGCCTGCCAGATATCGACCACCGCCTCTGGGATGGGCGCGCCGTCATCGCTCAACACCTGGCCCTCAACAATGATGATCTCGCCCTTGGCGATTTCCGCACTGTCCCCGAGGCGGGTGAGATCGGCGTCCTTGTCGGTTTGCGGGGTGATTGGATAAAAGGGCCCTTCGATATGGGGCGGTGTCGGCATCCGGGCGGGAACCCGGTCCTCCGCCTTCGCCAGGGTGGTTCCCAATCCGGTCATCACACCGGCGCCGATCAGGCAGCGGCGGGAGATCTTGTCCGTCTTTTTCATCCGACACTCCCCGACATACCGTGCAATTGGTCAGTGTACCGTCATGTCAAACCGATGCAGTCTCGATCAAGAGGCGCCGTCCCGCCCCTCGCGCTCCAATACTTGCGCGGAAGATACAACTTAAAGCTTTATTGTGGACACCTAATTTCCCATAGGTTATTGTCTCATCCGGATTGTCCGGCACAATCCGCGCAAAAATGCGACGTCAGGGTTGGCTTTTTGGAAGGAGTCGATATCCAGACACCCATGCTTTGCCACTGATGGTCTTCCCATTGTGATGGTTTTCCCATTGGTGGCCTTTACATCACTGATCGTCTGATCGACAGACCGCCGCGCCATCCCCAATAAACCAGGTGACTTAAGGGGAGTGCAATGAGATCAAGAATGTCCGTGTGCGCTGTACTGGTTTTGGGCTTGTCTGTTGGATTGGACGGTGGCGCTCTCGCCGAACCGACCATCCCCATTGAGACTTACGCTCAGCTTACAAGAATCGTTGATGCCAAGATCTCACCGGACGGCGAGACCATCGCCGTGGTGCGGCGGGGCCCGGAGCGTGATGTCATCGACATGGTCGATCGCGACACCAAGGCCTCTCAAGGATACACCATTTCGCCGGAATGGCGCCTCGACGCCGTGACCTGGGTGGGCCCGGACCAGGCGTTCGTGGAGGCCCATCGCGTTGTTGAGAGAGGCATGCTGTCCGACGGCATCCTCTTCATCGCCTATGTCTCCGTTGCCGCCGACGGTTCCGAATCCCGAATGA
Organism: uncultured Alphaproteobacteria bacterium; assembly: GCA_964522525.1. Classification (GTDB taxonomy): domain Bacteria; phylum Pseudomonadota; class Alphaproteobacteria; order JAJFIK01; family JAJFIK01; genus CAYUYV01. Next base: position 11,740 of record CAZFWG010000071.1, read on the forward strand.
TGATGCATGAATTCACGGGCGGCAGCCGGCCACTTCCCGGGGGCATTCAACGCCAACACATCGCCTCGCCCCTGCCCCATCGCGAGGGCAAGGTACTTGTTTCGGCCTGGGCCGTTGGCAACAGGAGTAATCGAGGCAGTCCCAGCTATCAGGGCAGTACGGATCTGTTTTCGGTGAATCTGAGCAATGGTGTCGCCCGGATCATCCGGAATGGGGTGCGCCACAGGGATATCTCGCCCTTCAATCCCCGCTTTGCGATTGTCCGTCAGACCTTGAAATGGGTCGTCAGCGCCGACCATGAAGTCTACGCCAGCTATGATCGGCACCAGGAGCGTGGCGAGCACTGGTATGCCCTGCGCATTACCGGCGATGATATCGACGACAGGGAATTCGACTCCAGGAATGTGCCCTTCATCGAGGATCTGGAGATCCTGGCCTTCGCCCCCGGCCGCGAGGCCCTTTATGGGATCGCGCCCACACCGAATGGAACGAGAGGCCTCTATACGGTCGATATTGAGACCGGCCAGCCGATCGATCTCGTCTATGCCCATCCAGACGTCGATGTCTCGGGCGCCCGCTTTGATTATCGGACAGACGACCTTCTGGCCGTGAACTACATTGCCGATCTGCCCGAGCAGCATGTGGTTTCGTCGCGCTATGGAACCCTTCAACGCAGGATGGACGAGACCTTCCCCAAGTCGCCGGTCCGCCGTGTCCTTTCTTCCTCCGAGGACGAGCGGTTCCACACCGTGCGCACCCGCAGTCCTCAGCACCCCGATCGGTTCTATCTGGTGGATATGAATTCCCAGGAGGCCTATCTGGTCGGCGACAGCTATCCGGACCTGGATGGTGTCGCGGCCGCCACGGTCGCGCCGGTGCAGTATGAAGCGCGGGACGGTCAGACCCTCCGGGGCTATCTGACAACGCCGCCGGACCGCCAATCCGCAGACGGATTGCCCTTGGTGGTCATGCCCCATGACGGCCCCAATGATCGGGACTACATGAAGTTCGATCCGTTAATTCAGCTTCTCGCCCAACGGGGCTATGCGGTCTTTCAACCGAACTATCGCGGCTCGACCGGATATGGCCCCGCCTTCGAGAAAGCCGGGTTCAAGGAGTGGGGCGGCAAGATGCAGCATGACGTTGCCGACGGGACGAAACACCTGATCGATCAGGGCGTCGCCGATCCCAACCGGATCTGCATCATGGGCCAGGGCTATGGCGGCTATGCGGCCTTGATGGGCGAAGTGCTGGAGTCGGACCTTTATGCCTGTGTGATCGCCGTCAATGCGATCACCGATCTGCCCCGCTTCGTGCGGGATGCCCGGAATACGGCCGAGGCCTGGTATTGGGAGCAGAGCGCAGGCAGCCTTGACACAAGGATGGACCAGCTCCGGGAGGCCTCCCCCATCCACCGTGGCGCGTCCTTCAACAGTCCCGTTCTGCTTCTGCAGGACAAGGATGAACCCGACGGCCCCATGGAAGATGCCCAGGCGATGCGCAAGGCGTTGGAGAAAGCCGGTAAGGATGTCGAGTTCATCGAACTGGACGGCGATGGCCACGGCATGGAGCACCGGGCGAGCCGCTTGACCATCATGCAGGCCATGGAGCGGTTCCTCGCCCGGCATATCGGTGGCTGAAGACCGGCTTCAGCCCCGTTCAAACCATCTCTGTTGTCTGAACGTCCAGTCGGGGTGAAAACCCCGGCTGGTCCCGCGAAATTCTCTGTCGAAATGACTGAAGGTGCATTGCGCTGCGCCTCCTGCACCATAATTGCCGCATCTACAATCTCGATACCGCGCTACACCAGCAGCCCCCGCTTATGCAGCGCCTTGGCGCGGGCATCAAAGGCGCCGACCATGCGGCGCACCGCTTCTCCGAACACGGCACTGATCAGCATCTGGAGTGCCCGGGAGCGGAATTCGAAATCGATGTGGAAATCCACCGTACAGGAACCGTCCGCGTTGGGCTCGAACAGCCAGCGGTTCTCCAGATGTTTGAACGGGCCGTCGAGATAGTCGATATCGATGCGCCGGCGCGCCCGGTCGACAATGACCCGGCTCTGGAACGTCTCCTGGAACATTTTGAAATTGGCCGACAGGTTGGCGATGATGACTTCCCGCCCCGCCTCGTCCTTCTTACGCCCGCGCACAACGACCTCAGAACACCAGGGCAGGAATTCCGGATATTTCTCCACATCGGCCACGAGTTCGAGAATGGCGTCGGCGCTGTAGGGCAGCCGGCGGCGCTGATTATGGACCGTCATGCATCACCGTCCCGGCCCAGACGGGCGTTGCGCGCCGCGCGCAGGCGCTCGAAATCATCGCCCGCGTGATAGGAGGACCGGGTGAGCGGCGTCGCGGAAACGAGCAGGAAGCCCTTGGCATAGGCGATGGTCTCATAGGCCTTGAAGGCCTCCGGGGTGATGAAGTCCATCACCGGATGATGTTTCCGGGTGGGCTGGAGATATTGGCCGATGGTCAGGAAATCCACATCCGCGGAGCGCAGATCGTCCATGACCTGCATGACCTCCTCCCGGCTCTCGCCCAGACCCACCATCAGGCCTGATTTCGTGAACATCCCCGGATCGAGCCGCTTGACCTCATCAAGAAGCCGGATCGAGTGGTAGTAGCGGGCACCGGGTCGCACCGTGAGATAGAGCCGGGGCACAGTCTCCAGATTGTGGTTGAAGACATCCGGTCTGGCCTCGACCACGACCTCCAGGGCCCCGGGCTTGCGCAGGAAGTCGGGTGTCAACACCTCGATGGTGGTCTGGGGATTGGCGGCGCGAATGGCGCGAATCACGGCGGCGAAATGGGCCGCGCCCCCATCGGGCAGGTCGTCCCGGTCCACGCTGGTGATCACCACATGCGCCAGCCCCAGCTTCTGCACGGCCTGGGCAACGTTTTCGGGCTCGGCCTGGTCCAGGGCCTCGGGCAGGCCCGTGCGGACATTACAGAAGGCGCAAGCACGGGTGCAGATCTCCCCCATGATCATCATGGTGGCGTGGCGCTTCTCCCAGCACTCCCCGATATTGGGGCAGCCCGCCTCCTCGCAGACCGTGACCAGGCCGTGATCCCGCACAATGCGGCGGGTCTCGTTGTATTCCCGGGAGACCGGCGCCTTGACCCGGATCCAGTCCGGCTTGCGTTGCACGGGGCTGTCGGGACGGTGCTGTTTTTCCGGGTGGCGCGGCGGGGCGGCGTCCTCCGTCGGCGCGGGCTCACCTTCCAGGGCGCTTGGACCCTGCCCTTTACCCGGCCGTTTCGGCGGATCGCTCACCGTGTCCAAGATGGTGACCATGCGTGTCTCCGGGTCCTGTGTCTCCGAGTGCCGTCTCCCCAAGCGCCGACGGCCAGCCCTGAACATCGCTGGCCGTCCCGCAAGGTGATTCCTGATCCCGACCATGGGCAGCGCCCGGTGCGCCGTCAAGGGAACGGGCATCACGGGGTTTCATGACCAAAGATTTAGGTCGGAAATCGCGGATTTCCGGGCTTTTTTTGATCTCCGGGGCGATCTGCGTGCAGATTCGACTGGACTTACAAAACGTCAAGGCCCATTGTGTCTCTGTTTCCACAACCCATTGAAAAAACGAAAAAACAAAAATTACTTCCTTGACCGTGACATATGTGTCACGATGACATCATCGAAAAGAGGCGGTGCCCAAGACAGACATCCAGCGGTGATCGGCAACGATGCGCGGGTGAAAGGGGCCCAGCAGGTGCCTCGGAATTTTGAGATGTAATAGAGGAATAGCTTAGTCGTGTTGGACCTCTTGCCGTTTACAGCTTCCTCACTTTTTGCCGGCGCCGCCATTTGGCTCGGCGTCCTGGGCCTTCTGGTCGCGCTGACGCGCGGCATCAGTAAGAGCCTCGCCTGGGTTTTCCTGGTCAGCGGTTTGGTGGCTCCCCTGCTCGTCGTCCACAGCTGCACTGGCGTTGCCGCGGCCAACTGCCAAGAGGACGAAGTGAACCAGGGTTTGAGCGCCGATGCGCAATATGAATTCGCGATCGTTGAGGTTCGCTGCTCCGGTTCACCAGTTTCCGAGTTTGAAGTACGCATCGGTCAACGGGACGATCTTGGCACTCTCAAAACCGTTTTCTTGAGCGATGGGTCTCGCAAGCCCGCCGCCGTGAAGCAGCAGGGCGACCATGAATTTATGGTGGTGATGGCGCCCGTGTCCCGCGTTTCAATGACGGCGAGCACTCAGCCCGTCATGGTGCGTATGGACCCCCAAACCGGCCAGCCCCACGACACGTTCGATTTCCGCCAAGCGGATCTGAGATCCTAGACTCCCGCAACATCTGAACACCACAATCGCTTGCCGGGCCCTGCGCCCGGTTTTTTTTGCAACCGCCTACACTTTTATAGGGTGAATGGGCCTACCTTTCCCGCTCGCCTGAGTTGGCGATTTTCGGTCAAGGGTGGAAACCGGGGGGCCTTAGACGCTCTAGAAGTGGAGCGCCCGCCCGTAAGCGTCGAGAACGCTTTCATGCATCATTTCCGAGAGCGTCGGATGGGGGAACACGGTCTCCATCAGCTCGCTTTCGGTGGTCTCCAGGGTCTTGGCAATGCCATAGCCCTGGATCAGCTCGGTGACCTCCGCGCCGATCATATGGGCGCCCAGTAGCTCCCCGGTCTTGGCGTCGAAAATGGTCTTCACAAGGCCTTCGGGCTCCCCCAGCGCAATCGCCTTGCCATTGCCCACATAGGGAAAGCGCCCGACCCGGATCTCATGGCCCAGCTCCTTGGCGCGGGTCTCCGTCAGGCCGACGCTGGCCACCTGGGGCATGCAATAGGTGCAGCCGGGAATGGCGGTGACATCCAGCGGATGGACATGGGTGTTGCCGGCAATGCGCTCCGCGACCATCACGCCCTCATGGGAGGCCTTGTGGGCGAGCCACGGCGGACCGACCAGATCGCCGATGGCGTAGACGCCTGGCACGCCGGTCTCGCAATATTCATTGATCACCACATGGCCCTTCTCGACCTTGATGCCGGCCTCCTCGAGGCCAATGCCTTCCACATTGCCCGTGATGCCGATGGCCAGGATGACCCGATCAACCGCGAGGGCCTGGGTCGTGCCCGCCTTGTCCTTCAAAGTGGCGGTCACGGTGTCGGCGCCTTTTTCGAGCCCCGTCACCGTCGTTTCCGTGTAAATCTTGATGCCCTGCTTCTCGAAAGCCTTGCGCGCGAAGGCAGAAATCTCGGCATCTTCAACGGGCAGGATCCGATCCAGTACCTCGACCACGGTCACCTCGGCGCCCATGGTGCGATAGAAGCTCGCGAATTCGATCCCGATGGCGCCGGAGCCCACAACCAGGAGCGATTTGGGCATGGTCGGCGGCACCATGGCTTCCTTGTAGGTCCAGACCAACTTGCCGTCGGGTTCGAGACCCGGAAGGGTGCGGGCCCGGGCACCGGTTGCCAGAATGATCGCATTCGCGCCGTAAACCACTTCGCCGTCCTTGCCCTTGACCGCGACCTGACCGGCGCTCGCGAGGCGCCCTTCCCCGTCAATCACGGTGATCTTGTTCTTCTTCATCAGGAACTTGACGCCATCCGAAAGGCGCTTGGCCACGCCCCGGGAGCGCGCCACGACCTTTTCCAGATCGAATCTGATGTTGTCGGCGGAAAATCCGTAGTCCCCCAGATGCTGGAGAATATGACCGATTTCGGAGGACCGCAGCAGCGCCTTCGTCGGGATGCAGCCCCAGTTGAGGCAGATGCCCCCCAGATGTTCCCGCTCGACGATGGCGGTCTTCATGCCCAACTGGGCACAGCGAATGGCCGCCACATAGCCGCCGGGACCGGAGCCGACCACGATCACATCAAATTTGTCCGCCATGCCCGTATCCTCTTCCCACTCAATCTGTACGCTCAGGCGCCGCGAGGGCGCTTTCTCTTCGCTCACGCGCCGCGAGGGCTGCGCGCCTCAATGGCGCTAGTCGTCGCGCTTGCGCGCTCCTTCGATGTTTTTTTGCTCACGCGCCGCGAGGGCTGGATGCCTCAATGACCGCGGCGCGCGCGCTTCCCATGCACACGGACTTTTTGCCCGTCATGCCAACATGGTGGCGGGATCTTCGATATAGCCCTTGAACACATTGAGGAACTCCGCCCCCACCGCACCATCGATGACCCGGTGGTCACAGGACAGGACACAGGTCATGACCGTGGCCACGCCGAGGCTGCCGTCCGCCTTCACCACAGGGCGCTGCTCGCCGGCCCCGACCGCCAGAATGGCACTGTGCGGAGGATTGATCACGGCCGTGAACTGCTTGATGCCGAACATGCCCAGATTGGAGATCGAAAAACTGCCGCCCTCATATTCCTCGGGCTTGAGTTTCTTGTCCCGCGCCCGCTCCGCCAGGGATTTCGCTTCCCGCGCGATATCCGCAAGGCCCTTGGTCTCGGCCGCCCGGATGATGGGCGTGATCAGACCGCCTTCGATCGCGACGGCGACGCCGACATCCGCATGGGCATGTTCAAAGAGCTTGTCGCCCGCCCAGGAAGTGCGCACCGTCGGCACGGCCATGAGCGCCTTCGCGGAGGCACGGATGATGAAGTCATTCACGGAGATCTTGATGCCGTCCGAGGCCCCGACCGCGCGGTCATTGATCCGCTTGCGGATCCGCAGCAGTTCGTCCAGCGCGCAATCGATGGTCAGATAATAATGGGGCACATCCCGTTTGGCTTCGGTCAGGCGCCGCGCGATGGTCTTGCGCATGTTGGACAGTTTGACGTCCCGGCCCTCGCCTTCGATGGGGATCGGCTGGGCCGGTGCGGGCGCCGCGGCGGGCGCCGCCGCCGTCTGCGGCATGGGAATGACGTCGGCGGACGGACGGGGACCGCCGGCCAACGCCGCTTCCACGTCCTTCTTGACCACCCGACCATTGGGGCCCGTACCGAGAATGGCCGACAGGGGCAGATTGGCCTGGGCCGCGATGCGCCTTGCGAGCGGGCTCGCCACGACGCGACCGTCTCCCAGACTGGCGGGCGCGGCCTGAACCACCGGCGCCGGGGTTGGGGCCGGCTGGGCGGATGCGGGCGGGCTGGCCGCCGGGGCCGCGGGTGCCGGTGCTGCTGCTGGAGCCTCGGGCGCACCGGACGGCGCCGGCGCAGCGGCAGCGGGGGCGTCGCCTTCGAGGGCGCCCGGGCTTTCCCCTTCCTCCAGGATCATCATGATCGGCGTGTTGACGGCAACACCATCGGTGCCTTCGGCGATCAGGATGCGGCCGACCGTGCCTTCATCCACGGCCTCGACTTCCATGGTCGCCTTGTCGGTTTCGATCTCGGCAATGACATCACCGGCGGCGACGGTATCGCCTTCCTTGACATGCCATTTGGCGAGCGTGCCTTCCTCCATGGTGGGCGAAAGGGCGGGCATCAGTACGGGAATCGGCATGGCTCGAATCCTTGCTTGCTTTTCTCAAACCCCGTGCCCAACCCTGGCGCACGGGATCGGCTCCACAGAACGCAAAGCCGGTCTTAGCGCTGATAGGCGACCGATTTGGCCGCCTCGATGATGTCCTTGGCGCTAGGCAGCGCCAGCTTTTCAAGATTGGCCGCATAGGGAAGAGGCACATCCTTGGCGCTGACCCGCAAAACGGGGGCGTCCAGATGATCGAAGGCCCGCTCCATCAGCCGGGCGGAAATCTCCGCGCCGATACCGCAGGTGGGCCAGCCTTCCTCGACCGTGACGCAGCGATTGGTCTTGGCCACGGATGCGATCACCGTGTCGATGTCGAGGGGGCGCAGGGAACGCAGATTGATCACTTCCGCCTCGATCCCCTCACCGCTCAGGGCCTCGGCCGCCTCCAGCGCATAGTCGAGGGGGCGGCTGTGGGAAACAAGGGTGACGTCGGTTCCCGGACGGACAATCGCCGCCTTGCCGATGGGCAGCACGAAATCATCGAGCTTGGGCACCTCGAAACTGCGGCCATAGAGGATTTCGTTCTCCAGGAAGATCACCGGATTGGGATCCCGGATAGCGGCCTTCAAGAGGCCCTTGGCGTCTGAAGCGCTCCAGGGGGCCACGACCTTGAGCCCTGGCACATGGGCGTACCAGGCGGAATAGTCCTGGCTGTGCTGGGCGGCGACGCGGGAGGCCGCCCCGTTCGGTCCCCGGAACACCATGGGACAGCCCATCTGGCCGCCGGACATGTAGAGCGTCTTGGCCGCCGAATTGATCAGATGGTCGATGGCCTGCATGGCGAAATTGAAGGTCATGAACTCCACGATGGGTTTGAGGCCGCCAAACGCCGCACCGACGCCAACGCCCGCGAAGCCATGCTCCGTGATCGGCGTATCGACCACGCGCCTGTCGCCGAACTCATCCAGCAGGCCTTGAGTCACCTTATAGGCGCCCTGGTAGTAGGCCACTTCCTCGCCCATGACGAAGACCGCCTCGTCCCGGCGCATCTCCTCGGCCATGGCGTCGCGCAAGGCTTCGCGGATGGACTGGGAGACCGTTTCGGTGCCGTCCGGATAATCGGGCGTCGTATCGGGCTGCGGCACGGCGGGGCCGGAAGCGCGGGCGGCCTGCCCATTGGCCGGAGCAGCGGCCTGTGGCGCTGGGGTTGGGGCCGGGGCTTCCTCCGCAGCCGGAGCAGGCGACGGTGCCGCCGCTCCGCCCGAGGCCGGCGCATAGCCCTCGAGCGCGGACCGGTCCTCGCCTTCTTCCAGCAGCAGCGCGATGGCCGTGTTCACGGGCACGCCTTCGCTGCCTTCAGCGACCAGGATTTTCCCGACCGTGCCTTCGTCCACCGCTTCCACTTCCATGGTGGGCTTGTCGGTCTCGATCTCGGCGATCACGTCGCCCGCGGCAATGGTATCGCCTTCCTTGACGAGCCATTTGGCGAGCGTGCCTTCCTCCATGGTCGGCGACAAAGCGGGCATCAGAATATCAATGGGCATGGGGTGTCTCGTTGCTCTTGAAACAGCGTGTGCGGACGGCCGATAGGCTCAGCCTTGCTTGAGCACGTCGGTCCACAATTCCTCCGGCGCGGGCTCGGGGCTCGTCTGGGCGAAATCGGCCGATTCCGTCACGACCGCGCGGACCATCTTGTCGATCTCCTTCAACTCGTCGTCCTTGGCCCAGCCTTCCGCGACCAGCCGCTTTTTCACCAGATCGATGGGATCGTGATGGTCGCGCATGTCCTGCACTTCCTCGCGGGTGCGGTATTTCGCCGGATCCGACATGGAATGGCCGCGATAGCGGTAGGTCTTCATCTCCAGGATAATCGGCCCCTTGCCCTCGCGGGCATGTTTGACCGCTTCGCGCCCTGCGTCGCGCACCGCCAGCACGTCCATGCCGTCAACCTCCTTGCCCGGAATGTTGAAGCTGGCGCCCCGGCGGCACAAATGGGTCTCGGCGGAGGAGCGCTCCAGGCTTGTGCCCATCGCATACTGATTGTTTTCGATCACATAGACCACGGGCAACTGCCAGAGCGCGGCCATGTTGAAAGCCTCGAAGACCTGGCCCTGATTGGCCGCGCCGTCGCCGAAATAGGTCAGGCAGATGCGGTTGTTGTCCTTATACTTATTAGAAAAGGCGAGCCCCGTGCCGATCGGCACTTGCGCGCCGACGATACCGTGGCCGCCGTAGAACTCCTTGGGCCGCGAGAACATGTGCATGGAGCCGCCCTTGCCCTTGGAGTAGCCGCCTTCCCGGCCCGTCAGTTCCGCCATGACGCCCTTGGGGTCCATGCCGCAGGCCAGCATATGGCCGTGATCGCGATAGCCGGTGATCACCTGATCGCCGTCCTTGATGACGCCCTGCATGCCGGTCACGACCGCTTCCTGACCGATATACAGATGACAGAACCCGCCGATCAGGCCCATGCCGTACATCTGGCCCGCGCGTTCCTCGAAACGCCGGATCAGGAGCATCATGCGGTAATAGCCGAGGAGTTCGGTGCGGGAGGTCGAGCGTTGGGCGGTGGCCGTGGCCTCGACCGGCGGGGCGCCGTTGGGGCCGGGGGCAACATCCGGTGCCCGGGTGATGACGCTGGTGAACGGAGCGGATCCGAAACGGGTCATGCAGGTCCTCGGCGTTGGCCAGCCCTCGGCGCCGGACCTGAACAGCCGACGGATGGGGCAAGGCGGATCGGGCCACTGGCAGACAGAGCGCGGCGCACATGGGCGCGCGCATCAGCACAGGGCCTGATGAGTGTTAACAGGGCCTTGACGCGGGAACAACCCGCGGCCCCGCCGATGCCGGAATGTG
>CAZFWG010000072.1:0-13812 GCA_964522525.1 uncultured Alphaproteobacteria bacterium
CACCCTTGACCTCTCCCGCGTTCTCCGCCGCAATGGCGGGGTGACGAAATCTCATAAAGCGGGATCGTGATCTCGCAACAAGTCGTTGTCTGCGCTTGGTCACTGGGCGTGGCGCGGTTCCGCACGGTGCTCGCGCGGTTCCATGCCATTGCCTGAGCGCGCGCGGACGGGAACACACGGCTGAATCTTCGGGGAGGGAGACATGACCGAGATGGATCCGGCGCTTGAGACGTTCCGCGCCGAAACGCGGGACTGGCTTGAGGCCAATTGTCCGGCCTCGATGCGCACGCCCATGGGCGAGGATGAGGTGGTCTGGGGCGGGCGTAAGGCGGCTTACGCCAATCCGGACTCAAAGCTCTGGCTCGACCGCATGGGCGCCAAGGGCTGGACGACCCCGACCTGGCCCAAGGCCTATGGCGGTGGCGGTCTTTCCAAGGAAGAGGCCAAGGTGCTGCAGCAGGAGCTGCGCCGCATCGGGGCCCGGCCGCCCCTGTTCAGCTTCGGCATCTGGATGCTCGGCCCCGTCCTTCTGGAATACGCCACGGAAGAACAGAAACAGCGCTATATCCCGCCCATCGTGCGCGGTGAGATCCGCTGGTGCCAGGGCTATTCGGAGCCCGGCGCGGGCTCGGACCTGGCGGGCCTCCAGACCCGCGCGGTCGAGGATGGCGGCGACTATGTGATCAACGGCCAGAAGGTCTGGACATCCTATGCGGACCAGGCCGATTGGATCTTCTGCCTCGTGCGCACCGACACGGCGGTCAAGCATGACGGCATTTCCTTCATCCTGTTCGACATGGAAACGCCCGGCGTCGAGGCCCGGCCGATCAAGCTCATCAGTGGCTCCTCGCCCTTCTGCGAGACCTTTTTCGACAATGTCCGGGTGCCGAAGAGTCAGCTCGTGGGGCGGGTCAATGGCGGCTGGGAGATCGCCAAGAAGCTTCTTCAATATGAGCGGGCCAACATCTCCGCCGGCGGCTTCGGCGGCGGCGCGAGCCTGCCCCTGCCGGAAGTGGCCAAGGCTTACGCGGGCGAAGCGGAGGGCCATATCGCCGATGAGGTCTTACGCGACCGCATTGCGGGCCACCAGATGGATGGCCATGCCTTCCAATTGACGCTCAAGCGTTCCGCCGAACAGGCCAAGGCCGGCATGGGGCCGGGCTCCGCGTCATCCATCTTCAAATATGTGGGCGCGGAGCTGAACAAGCAGAAATTCGATCTGATGATGGAGGCCATGGGCGCCTCGGCCCTCGGTTGGGAAGGTGAGGGGTTCACGGACGATGAACTCCGGGTGACCCGGGGTTGGCTGCGCTCCAAGGCCAACTCCATCGAGGGCGGCACCAGCGAAATCAATCTCAATGTCGTGGCGAAGCGGGTCCTGGGCCTGCTCGACCACCAATAAGCGGGGGGCGAAACCATGGCGATGGTGTTGACCGAAGAACAGAGCCTTCTCCAGGACAGCGCGCGCAGTTTCATCGAGGACCGCTCCCCCGTGACGGCCTTCCGGGCCTTGCGCGAAAAGGCGGAACAGGATGGCTTCGATCCCGCAATCTGGTCTCAGATGGTCGAGATGGGCTGGGCGGGCCTGCGGGTGCCGGAAGCCTATGGCGGTGTCGCGTTCGATTTCCAAGGGCTCGGCCTGATCATGGAACAGGCCGGCCGTACTCTGACCTCTTCGCCGCTGCTGTCCACGGCGGCCATGGGCGTCTCGGCCCTGGTACTGGGCGCGCAGGAAGAGGTGAAAGCGGATCTCTTGCCCCGCGTGGCGGCCGGCGAAATCCGCCTGGCCATTGCCTGTGACGAGGGCGCCCACCACGCGCCCCAGAATGTGGCGACCCGCGTGGCGCCGGGGGACACCGGCTTTGTCCTGACGGGCACGAAGACCATGGTGGTGGACGGCCATGGCGCCGATATGCTGATTGTTTCCGCCCGGACGGCCGGGACCGAAGTGGAACGCTACGGCGTGAGCCTGTTCCTGGTCGATGCCAAGGCGCCGGGCGTGACGGTGACGCGGCTCGCCACGGTCGACAATCGAAACGCGGCGACGGTCACCCTCGATGGGGTTGCCGTGCCGGCGTCCCATATTCTGGGGGCGGTGGATGCTGGCTTTTCGCTCCTCGATCAGGTTCTCGATCTGGGGCGAATTGCGCTCGCTTCGGAAATGATGGGTTCTGCGCAGGCGGCCTTCGACATGACCCTTGCATATCTGAAGGAGCGCACGCAATTCGGCCAGACCATTGGCCAGTTCCAGGCCCTTCAGCATCGCGCCGCGATCATGTTCTCCGAACTCGAACAATTGCGGGCCGTGGTGACGGAGGCCTTGAGCGCCATCGACACACCGGGTGCCCCCGTGGCGCTGCTCGCGAGCCTCGCGAAGGCCCGCGCCAATGATGTCTTCCATTTGGTCGCCCGGGAGGGAATCCAGATGCATGGCGGCATCGGCATGACCGACGACCATGACATCGGCTTCTTCCTGAAACGCAGCGCCGTCGCCGAATGCCTCTATGGCGACAGCAAGTTCCACAGGGATCGGTACGCGGCATTGTCCGGGTTCTGATCTAGGGCGCGTTCAGGAAAAGTGGAAACCGGTTTTCCGCCCGGAACGCGCTTGGACCAAAGACTTCAGAGCATTTTCATGATCCGGAGTTTCTTGAAAGTGTTCTGGTTGGTTGTGATCCTGTTGCCTTTTGACGATGTGAAGGAAACCGCCCCATGTCTCTGACGACCCGTTCCCTGCCGGAAGTCTTTCACGGCAATCTGCGCATCCCCGTGATCGGTGCGCCTCTCTTCATCGTGTCCGGCCCGGAACTGGTCATCGCCCAGTGCAAGGCGGGCATCGTGGGGTCCTTTCCGGCGCTCAATGCACGGCCCAAGGAGCTTCTGGAAGAGTGGATCATCCGGATCAAGACGGAGCTTGCCGAGTACAAGCGCGATCATCCGGACGCGGTGGTGGCGCCCTTTGCGGTCAATCAGATCTGCCACAAATCCAATGACCGGCTCTCCCACGACATGGACATCTGCGTCAAGCATGAGGTGCCGATCATCATCACCTCCCTGCGGGCGCCGAAGGAAGTGGTGGACGGCGCCCATTCCTATGGCGGCATCGTCATGCATGACGTGATCAATATCCGCCATGCCCGCAAGGCGGTGGAGGAAGGCGCGGACGGCATCATCGCCGTGTGCGCCGGCGCCGGGGGCCATGCGGGCACCCTGTCGCCCTTCGCGCTCGTCCCGGAGATCCGTGAATGGTTCGACGGACCGATCGCCCTTTCCGGATCCATCACCAATGGCCATTCCGTGCTCGGCGCCGAAGCTCTGGGGGCTGATTTCGCCTATATCGGCACGCGCTTCATCGCCACAAGGGAAGCCAATGCGGAAGCCCGCTACAAGGAGATGATCGTCGACTCCGTGGCCAATGAGGTCATCTATTCCAACCTCTTCACGGGCGTGCACGGCAATTATCTGAGCAAGTCCGTGGAAGCCGCGGGGCTCAACCCCGATGACCTGCCGGAATCCGATCCCTCCAAGATGAATTTCGGGTCCGGCGGCAATACGGAAAAGAAGGCCTGGCGCGACATCTGGGGCGCGGGCCAAGGGGTCGGCACCATCCACGACGTGCCGGGCGTCCGGGAGGTCGTCGACCGTATGGTCGCGGAGTATCACCAGGGCCGCTCGAAGCTCCTGGATGTGCCCCATCCGGCCTTGGAGAGATAGACCTCGGCTCTATTTCTCGTCCCGCGCCTGGGGGTGGGCCCTGTAGGCCGCGAGCAGGGCGCCCGTGTCCACTTCGGTGTAGATCTGGGTCGAACTCAAATGTTCATGGCCCAGAAGTTCCTGAATGGATCGCAGATCCGCACCATTGGCCAGGAGATGGGTGGCGAAGGCGTGGCGCAGGGCGTGGGGGGTCGTGCGTTCCGGCAGGCCGAGGCCCCGGCGCAAGGTGCGGACCATCCGTTGCACCGTGCTCGCGTCCAGGCGCCCCCCACGCACACCCACGAAAAGCGGATCCTCATCGGTCAAGCCGTAGGGGACGAGCGCCAAATAATCCGAAAGCGCATGTTTGACCGGATCCAAGACCGGGACGATGCGTTCCTTGTTGCCTTTGCCCCGGATGCGGAAGCTTTCAAAGCGTGCCCATGCCTGTGGATGACCGTCCGCCGTGCCCGCCGGCACGGTCCCGCGATCAAGGCCGAGCGCCTCCGAGATCCGCAGACCGCAGCCATAAAGCAGGGTCACCACGGCGACATCCCGCCGGCGCACCCATTCCTCCCGCTGATCCGCGCCCGCCACGGCCATCATGTCCTGGGCGGCCTGGGCGCTGACCGGCCGGGGCAGGCTGTGGGGCACTTTCGGGGTGCGGATGGCACCGACGGCGGACATGTCAACGCCGTGGTGCCGGTGGAGAAAGCGGAACAGGGCCCGCACGGACGACAGCAGGCGGGCCAGGCTCCGGGTCTCCCGATCCTGTCGCTTCGAGGCCAGGAAGGCGCGAATATCGGCCGGGCGCAGCGTGTTCAAATCGTCCAGACCGGGAGGGCCGCCCAGATGGCCGCTGAGGAAGAACAGGAAGCCGCGCCCTTCCCGGATATAGGCATCCAAGGTATGGGGGCTGACCCGGCGCTGGGCTTTAAGATAGGCCAGCCAGTCCGTGAAGGCCGCCCCCAGATCATTTTGGACGGGCAGGGGAGGCCCGCTCCTCTCCGCTTCCAGATCGTCCATTTCTACCGGGCGGGTCCTGCCCCCAGAATGGACTGGCCCGTCTTTTTCCAGTCGTCGAGGAAGGCGGCGAGCCCCTTATCCGTCAGCGGATGACGGGCCAGGCTTTTCAGGACCGCCGGCGGCATGGTGGCGACATCGGCGCCGAGCTTGGCCGCGTCACGCACATGGAGCGGATGGCGGATGGAGGCCGCCAGGATCTCCGTCTCGAGATGGGGATACTGATCATAGATCATGCGGATGTCGGCAATGAGCTCCATGCCGTCAAAACCCACATCGTCGATCCGGCCGATAAAGGGGGAGATGAAAGTGGCGCCCGCCTTGGCCGCGAGCAGGGCTTGATTGGCGGAAAAACACAGAGTGACATTGGTCTTGATGCCATCCGTCGTCAGACGTTTGCACGCCGTCAGCCCTTCCCAGGTGAGGGGCAGTTTCACCACGATATTGGACGCGATCTCGGCGAGGCTCTTGCCTTCGCTGATCATGGCGTCCGTGTCGGTCGCGGTCACTTCCGCGCTGATCGGTCCGGGCACCGCCTCACAGATTTCCGCCAGCACATCGCGGATCACCCGGCCGCTCTTGGCGATCAGGGAAGGATTGGTGGTGACCCCGTCGATCAGGCCCGTTTCGGCCATTTCGCGGATTTCATCCACATTGGCGGTGTCGAGAAAAAATTTCATGGGGTCATCCCTCCCTGGCGCGTCCTTGAAAGTCCTGTCCGTGGTGGGCCACTCTTTAACATGCGCGCCGCCCCTTGTATCCCCGTAGGCTCGGTGCCACGTCGAACCCTTGACTGAACAGGGTTTTCCTCCGCCATGACCGCCCAATCTTCCTTGTTTGGTGATTCGCTCCGGGTGCGGGTGCTGATCCCGTTGCCCCTCGCGGGGCCCTATGACTACGCCGTGCCGGAGGGCGCGGCACCGCCCGCGCGGGGCACCCATGTCCATGTGCCCCTTGGCCCGCGCCTCGTGCGCGGGGTCGTCTGGGGGGAGGGATCGGACGATGTGGATCCAGCCAAACTCAAGCCGATCGATACGATCCTGGAGGCCGCGCCGTTGCCCAGGGGCCTTTGCGATTTCATCGATTGGGTATCGGCCTACACCTTGAATGCGCCGGGGGCCGTTCTGGCCCTGGCCCTGCGCTCGCCGGGCGCGCTCGAGCCTGCGCCGACCAAACGTCTCTTCCGCCGGGGATCCACCATGCCGGCGCGCATGACGCCCGCGCGCCAGAAGGTTCTCGATGTGGCGGCGGACGGGGCGGCGCGCAGTGCCGCGACCCTCGCGGAAGAAGCCGGCGCCAGCGCGGGCGTGGTCAAGGGCCTCGTGGATGCGGGGGCGCTTGACACTGTTCTCGTGTCGGAGGATCCACCCCTGCCGATCCCCCTTGCCACATCAGGGGACGGACGATCGGTGCGCGTCCTGTCGACCGATCAGGAACGGGCGGCGCGCAGTCTGCGGGAGGCTGTCCGAACCCGGCGCTTTGCGCCCATCCTGCTCGATGGCGTAACGGGCTCGGGCAAGACGGAAGTCTATTTCGAGGCCGTGGCGCAAGCGCTTGAGGGGGACGGGCAGGTCTTGATCCTGCTGCCGGAAATCGCGCTCACGGTTCAGTTCCTGGATCGTTTTGCCGCGCGGTTCGGCTGCCGTCCGGCGCCGTGGCATTCGGATCTGTCCCAAAAGGAGCGCCGCCGGGTCTGGCGCCATGTGGCGGAGGGGCAGGCCCGCGTCGTGGTCGGCGCGCGCTCGGCGCTCTTTCTGCCGTTCCAGGATCTTTCCCTCATCGTCGTCGATGAGGAGCACGAGGCGGCCTACAAGCAGGACGAGGGCGTAATCTATCACGCCCGGGACATGGCGGTTCTCCGGGGACGGTTTGCCGAATGTCCCGTGGTGCTCGCCTCCGCGACCCCGTCCCTTGAGACTCTGACCAATGCGGATGTTGGGCGCTATGACCGGCTCGTCCTTCCGGCGCGGGCGGGCACGGCGCAATTGCCGGAAGTGGCGGCCATCGATCTGCGTCAGGATCCACCGGAATCGCGCGACCAGTGGCTCTCCCCCGTGCTGGTGAAGGCCATGGTGGAGACGTTCGAGCGCGGCGAGCAGGTGCTGTTGTTCCTGAACCGCCGGGGCTACGCGCCCCTGGTCATCTGCCGGGCCTGCGGCCACCGTATGGTCGCGCCGGATACGGACAGTTGGCTCGTGGAGCATCGTTATCAGGGGCGGCTCGTCTGTCACCAGACGGGCTATTCGATTCCCAAGCCCAAACACTGTCCGGCCTGCCGGGAGCCGAACACGCTCCATTCCTGCGGGCCGGGGGTGGAGCGGGTCTTCGAGGAGGCAAAGGCGCTGTTTCCCGATACCCGCATCGGCCTCATGTCGAGTGATGCCATCCAGGGTCCCCGGGAGGCCCAGAGTCTGATCACCGACATGGCGGAGCGTCGCCTTGATCTGTTGATCGGTACTCAGATGGTCGCCAAGGGGCATAATTTCCCCTGGCTCACCCTGGTGGGTGTGGTGGACGCGGATCTGGGCCTCACGGGTGGTGATCTGCGGGCGGCGGAAAAGACCTATCAGCTTCTCCACCAGGTGGCGGGCCGCGCCGGCCGGGCGGAACGGCCGGGCCGCGTCTTGCTCCAGACTCACATGCCGGAACATGCCGTCATGCAGGCCCTGGTAAGCGGGGATCGGGACGCGTTTCTGGCCGCGGAAGGGGAGGCGCGGGCGATGCTCGGCTATCCGCCCTATGGCCGGCTGGCGGCGCTCATCTTGTCTGCGCCCGATGCGCCGAGTGCCCATGACACCGCCCGGGCCCTGGCGGCCGCCCGTCCGCAGGCGGAGGGCATTCAGGTGCTGGGCCCGGCACCGGCACCCATCTCTGTTCTGCGGGGCCGCCACCGCATCCGCTTCCTGGTCAAGACGGGGCGGGATGTGGACATCCAGGCTTACCTGCGCAGCTGGCTCGCACCCGTGAAGATCCCCGCCAAACTGCGCCTCACCGTGGACGTCGATCCCTACAGTTTTTTGTAGGGCATGGACCCTAACCCTCATGGATTGTTTGATGAATTCGCGTTTAGTTTGGTGCCGTTGGGTTTTCGTCGAGCTGTCCGAACGGTAGTTTGTTGATCGCGGAGCGGCGCGGTCGGGGGCGGTCATGGAAATCACCTATACGAAGCAGACGGAGCGGGGCTATATCCGGCGGGGTCTGCTGCGCGCTTATCTCTTCGTGGGCAAGGATTGGGCGCGGTTCGGTCTTGTCGATGGGCTGGTGCTCCTCATTCTCATGATCCCGGCAATTCTTCAGGCGCCGGCTGTGTATTCCTATTCGCCGAGACTGGCCATCATGAGTCTGATCATCTATGTGGTCCTCATCGCCGTCATCTATTTCCTGGCGCGGGTCGCGATGGCGGTGCTTATGCTGTCTCTCGCGGCCAAGAAACGCCCTGTGCCGACGACCATGTCGATTGTTCCGGGAGAACGTCTCAAAAGCGCCGACATGGTCGAGTTCAGTTTTCCCTGGCAGCAATTGAGGCGCGCCCGGAGCTTTACCGACATGCATGTGCTCATGTTTGAAAGTGCGCCGGGTCATGATCTTCCGGTCCTGGTCGACCGCGCCATGCTGAAGCCCGAAGAAGACGAGGCCCTCATCGCGGCTTTCCCGCGCTGATTTTACATTTTCCCGCCCATGCCTGATACGCGGGCGGCGCGGCCGCAACGCCCTGCCTCCTTTTTTCTGCCCGGGTCGCCCGCCACAACACGAACGGGGAAACCCGATGGGCGGCAGCCTGTCGAACCGCCCCCATCTGTTTGATCGAAAAATGCAGCGGTCATGGATATGATCTCGCCATAGTTGAAAAAGGGAGGCTAACCATGCGCGCGACTCTTCTTCTGTTGGCTGGGTTCACTTTCATCGCGCCCGCCTGGGCGAATGATCCGGCGCCGACCTGTTCCGGCCATCTGGCAACCATCGAACCCGACGGCTCCGTCTCGAACGGGTCCAAACAGGCCCTGCGCGAGGCGGTCGAACGGGGCCAGCCGATCCGGATCGGCTGGGCGCTCGACTGGAACGAGGACGGCAAGAGCGACATTGTCCATTGGGCCGACGCCAGGTTTCTCTCGATCTTCGAGGACGAGATTTTCACCCAGACCCCGGAAATCCGACGCCAAAGACCGCAGCCCGGCAAATCCGACATTCGGCTCGGATCCGGATCCGAGGAATGGGCGGGCCTGATCGGCACAACGGGCAGGATGGAAAGCCAGTTCAAGGGAGAACAGGCACAGGTCTACCCGGTGCGGAGCTGGTGGTGTCTCGATCCCAGAAACAAGACCCAATAGGGAGGAAGCCCATGATCAAGAAGCTTTGCGGTGCCCTGGCACTTGTTTCTTCAGCGATTGCTCTGTGGATCCCGGCGGCCTGCGCGGCGGAACTGGCCTGTGAGACCCCGGCCTGGCGCATGGTCTATCGTCATGATGCGGATGGTAAGCCTGTCGCCGGCGCGAAGGCCGATCTGCTCCAGGCCATTCGCCGGGGCGATCCGGTGCGCGTCGCCTGGGGTGGGGCCTTTGAGCGCCCGAATGGCGAGACCCTGAGCGTGGAGCACACGGCCGATCCGGTCTTCCTGACGATCAGTGGCGGCAGCGAGGTGTCGATCCAATTGCCGGAACATATCGCCCAGGCCGCCTATGCGGACGCGAAAGCGGCCCGCTTCGACAAACCGGCGGTCATGTGGCGGGGTCTGATGACCACGGAAGGTGTGTTCGATGCCGTATGGGTCGACCGCGCGACGGGCGAGGAAGTCCGCCGCCTGCCCCAGCGGGTAGGCCTTGCCTGGCTCGTCTTTGCCCCCGATCGCGCCTGCGACCCTCGGCCGCCCCTGGATTTGGCCGTGCCGGGCGGGGTCCGCCTCGCAGAACCCGCCTCGGAATAGGACCTTTCGCGAGGGTCGGTGCGACCTGATCCAAGGGTTTGGGGGCTGGTCAAAAGGGCGCTCTCCCGCCACACTCGGTGTAACAAAGAAACCGAGAGGGAGAGACGCCATGACGCGCCTTTACAGTGGACTCTTGATGGGCCTTGTCCTGACGGGCTGGGGGGTATCCCTGGCGCCGGCGGGGATGGCTCTTGCGCTCGATGCGGACCGGGCCCGGACCGTGACCCAGACCCTGGACACGGCGCGCATTACGGCCGCCGACAAGGAACCGGGCAACTGGCTCTCCCACGGGCGCACCTATTCGGAGCAGCGCTACTCGCCTCTCAAAAAGATCAATACGGAGACGGTTTCCGACCTGGGCCTTGCCTGGTCGGTCGATCTCGGCACCAAGCGCGGCGTCGAGGCCACACCCATCGTGGTGGACGGGGTCATGTATGTCTCGGGGCCCTGGGGCGTGGTCTGGGCATTCGATGCCAGGACCGGGGAGGAGCTGTGGTATTTCGATCCGGACGTGGACCGCTCGCGCGGACAATATGCCTGCTGTGACACGGTGAACCGGGGCGTGGCCGTTTATCAGGGTAAGGTCTTTGTCGCCACCCTTGACGGCCGTCTCTTTGCCCTCGACGCGGGCGACGGCAAACCGCTCTGGTCCAAGCTGACGATTGATCTGTCCAAGCCCTATACGATCACTGGCGCGCCGCGGGTGGTGAAGGGAAAGGTGATCATCGGCAATGGGGGCGCTGAGCTGGGCGTGCGCGGCTACTTCTCCGCCTATGATGTGAACACGGGGGAGATGGCTTGGCGCTTCTATACCGTGCCGGGCAAGCCCGAAGGCCCGTTCGAGCACGAAGAGCTTGAGACTGCCGTCAAGACCTGGGACCCGGAAGGTCAATGGGTCGAGACCGGCGGCGGCGGCACCGTGTGGGATTCTTATGCCTATGATCCGGAGCTGGACCTTCTCTATGTCGGGGTCGGTAACGGCTCCCCCTGGGCGCGCCATGTGCGCTCGCCAAAAGGTGGGGACAATCTCTTCCTGTCCTCGATCCTGGCCGTGGACCCGGATGACGGCAAGCTCGCCTGGCACTATCAGACGACGCCCGCCGACAATTGGGACTACACCGCCACCCAGCACATGATCCTCGCCGATATCGAACTTTTCGGCGAGACCCGCAAGGTGATCATGCAGGCGCCCAAGAACGGCTTCTTCTATGTGATCGACCGGGCGACGGGGGAGCTTCTGAAGGCGGACAAATATGTCCCCGCCAATTGGGCGAGCCATGTGGATCTGACCACGGGCCGGCCCGTGGAGACCGGCGCTGGTGTCTATAAGGACAATCCGCAACTCGTCTTTCCGGGTCCCGCGGGCGGTCACAACTGGCATCCCATGGCTTTTTCTCCGGATACGGGGCTTGTCTATATTCCGGCCATGGAGATTCCGGCCGTGTTCGAGCCCAATCTCGATTACGACCACCGGGAAGGCTGGTGGAACACGGGCACGGTCATTCAGAACCAGCCCCTTGATGCGCCCCCGGAATTCTTGAAAGGCCGGGTCCTGGCCTGGGATCCGGTGCGGGGCAAGGCCCGCTGGCGTTTCGAGCATTGGGGCCATTGGAATGGCGGGCTCTTGGCCACGGGCGGCAATCTCGTGTTCCAGGGCGGGGGCGACGGTTTGATCCGCGCCTTCAAGGCCGATGACGGTGAGGTGTTGTGGACCGCGCCCGCCCAGACCGGGGTGATCGCCGCGCCGGTCACCTTCATGGTCGATGGGGAACAGTATCTGACGGTTGCGGCCGGATGGGGCGGTGTCGGTGCCTTGACCTTTGGTCGGGCGTCGAAGGCCGCCGGGGTCGAGCATGTGGGCCGCGTCCTGACCTTCAAGCTCGGCGCCACGCAACAGTTGCCCCCGCTTTTGGAGAAGGCCGCCATTCCCGAACCGCCGGCGGATACGGCGTCGGAGGAGGATATCGCCGATGGCGGTGTCCTGTTCCATGACTTCTGCGCGGTCTGCCATGGCTTCGGTGCCGTGGGCGGCGGGGTCATTCCGGATCTGCGCTATTCCCAACCCAGCATTCATGAAAGCTGGGAAGAGATCGTGTTGAACGGGGCGCTGGCCTCGACGGGCATGGGTTCCTTTGCCCGCTGGATCACGAAAGAGGACATGGAGAAGATTCATGCCTATGTGATCCGCCGCGCCCATGAAGGGGACAAGCCGCCGTCGCCTTGACCCGGTGGTGGCGCCGGTGTGCCGGGAGGGTAGGGCCCTCCCGGTTCCAGGAGAGACATCATGTCAGACGAGACCCTGGTGGTCATTCCACTGCCCACGGAGGATAACGGGATCACCTATGCGGTCGCGCGGCTGATCGAGGAAAACGGCAAGCCCTTCGCGGAGGCCATTGCACCGATCCCCGGAACGACCTTTATGCCGCCGCACAAAATCTCCCTGTCCCGCTATAGCCTGTCGCGCATTCGTCCGGGCACGGTCGGCCGCCCGGACCTCTATTTCTATGAGGGCATGATCCTGCCGCCGCCGCGCACCGAAGCGACATAGACAAGGCCGCCGGCGATCGCGACATTCTTGAAAAACAGGGACAGTTCCAGCGCCCGGGTCTCCCCGGTCATGGTCCAGAAATCGTGGAAATAGACATTTGTCGCCAGGGTAAAGAGTGCCAGGCACAAGGCGGCCGGTGCAGCTCCCCGGCGACCGATGGCGACCAGCAGCCCTGCGCCCAGTTCCAG
This sequence comes from uncultured Alphaproteobacteria bacterium, assembly GCA_964522525.1. Classification (GTDB taxonomy): domain Bacteria; phylum Pseudomonadota; class Alphaproteobacteria; order JAJFIK01; family JAJFIK01; genus CAYUYV01. Next base: position 12,374 of record CAZFWG010000072.1, read on the forward strand.
GGCAATCGTCGCGGGCAGGAGAAGCACCGCCGGCGCAAGGCCAACGCTTTCCATCCGGAGGGCTGTTTCTCCATAGGTCGTGATCTTGTTCATGCCGCCCAAGAGGAAGAGGGAGGCAAGGCCGATCCGCCCCAAATGGTTAAGTATGCTGAGCCGTAAATCTGTCATGGTTCCTGCCTCCTCCGTCGCCAGATGATCATGAGGGCGGCGAGTATCAGGGTGGCAAACGCAAGGATCGCCGCCAATCGTGGCGTCGGCCGTTCCCACCAGTCCAGGAGACCCGGTCCCCGCCCGTTCCCATCGAGAGCGAATGCCACAATGGAGTCCCCCGGCGTGGTGCCGAGAAGCCCGTGGCCGCCCGCCGCGATGACCACATATTGCCGGCCCTGCCACGCATAGGTCATGGGCGAAGCCTGGCCACCGGCCGGCAGACGCCCCCTCCAAATCTCCTCACCGCTCTGGAGATTGAACGCCCGCAGATAATTGTCCATGGCGGCGCCGATGAAGATCACGCCGGTCTTTGTCACGAGCGGACCGCCCAGTCCGGGCGTCCCATCGGGCAGGATCAGATCCCCGAAAGGGGCGATATCTTCAAATGTGCCCAGGGGTACGCGCCACAGCTCATCGCCCGTGGTCAGATCGATGGCATGGAGCCGCCCCCAAGGTGGGTCCGTACACGGCACGCCCAGGGGTGAGCGCACGAGGCCCCGGTCGAGGATATAGGGCGTGCCCGCCTGTTCAAAGAGCTGCCCTTCGATCGCCGCGTCGGTTTGACGGGGAATCAATCGCGCAAATTCCGCCGCATCCGATGTGTTGACCACCATGATCTGACGGCCCGGATGGAACGCGATTCCGCCCCAATTCATGCCACCCCCGGAGAAGGGATGAACAAGCGTTCCTTCGAGGCTTGGTGGCGTGAACAATCCGTCATGGCGCAGGCTGTCGATCTGCTCCTGACAGGCGCCCCGATCCCAGGGCGTGACCCCGAAGGCGGTCACGTCTTCTGAAAGCACCGGTTTGGGCAGGATCGGTTCCGGTTGGGTGGGTGCGGACCATTCTCCGGCCACGTCGCTCGGGTCGGTGGGGCGCTCGCGGACGCCGAAGATGGGCTCGCCCGTCTCCCGATCCAGTACAAAGACGAATCCCATCTTGGTGACCTGAATGACCACGTCGCGGGGTCCATCGGTGGTTTCCAGGCTGACCAGAGTGGGCGGTGCGGAGACGTCATAGTCCCAGATGTCATGATGCACGGTCTGGAAGGCCCAAAGCCGTTTACCGGTCAGGGCATCCAGGGCCACGACCGAATTGGCGTCCCGGTTGAGGCCGGGCCGCGTGCCGCCGAAATAGTCGGGACTGGCCGATCCAGTCGGTACAAAGAAGACGCCGCGCGCGTCATCGGCCGACAAGGGCGCCCAGGCATTGGCGGCTCCGGTGTTTTC
>CAZFWG010000072.1:13912-21936 GCA_964522525.1 uncultured Alphaproteobacteria bacterium
GTCATCAACACGCGCGTGGCACAGGTTTCTTCATTTTGGGCCTCCGGATCTGTCCAGGGGGTGACGCCACGGCAGACCCGGGAAGTGGATGGAAAGGCGGCATCGTCAACACCGGGATCATATCGCCAAATTTCCCTTCCGCTTCCGGGGTCGAGGGCGATGATCTCATTGCGCGGCGTGCAGAAGATCAAACGGTCTTCAAGGATAATGGGCGTGACCTGGAACTTCCATCCCTTGGTCGGCTGCGGTGAGGCGACGTAGTCCCCGGTCCGGTAACGCCAGGCCGTCTTCAGGGTATGGACATTTTCCGGCGTGATTTGATCAAGGTCCGAATATTTGCTGTGCCCGGGGTCCGCGCCCGGATGGCTCCAGCCCCCAAGGCCGGACACCACCGCCACCAGACTCAAGCCACGCATCCCTCTCGACCAATCCACCCGCATCCTCCTCTTGCCTTGTCCTTTTACGCTGACCGATCGGTGCGCTTGAGTCAATGACTGAAATTCATTCATTCAAAATCTTGATCAAGTCAGGCGCATGTTTCACAGTGGGGCCCATGTCGTCCGCCAAAGCCAAATCCCTGTCACGCCGCGCCCCGGATCAACGTCGGGCCCTCATTCTTGAGGCCGCGGATAAGCTCTTTATGCAGAAGGGTTTCGACGACACGAGCATATCCGAGGTGGCCGCCGCGGCCGGCGTCGCTGTCGGGACGGTCTATCTGTCGTTTCCGGACAAGCCGTCCCTGAAGATCGGGGTCATCAACGCACGCAAACAGAAGATTGCCGCCCTGATCCGGGAGCATGGCCCCGGTCGGGGCCGCACTCTGGAAGAGACGATTGCCATGGTCCTTGAACCGATCCTCGAGGCCATGCTGGCAGCGCCGCCCCTGTCCGGATCGGTGGACCGGTCCCGTCTCGAGGCTCTTGGCGAGGAGGCCGTGGCCGCCTTTGCGGCCGTCGACAATGCCGTTAATGACTATCTCTTCGCGTTGAAAGGGGAGGGGCTGATCGGTGATTTCAATCCGGATACGAGCCCGCTCATTATTGCCGGGATGATCACCAGTGGCGTTGAATGCGTGCGCTGCGGGCAGGTTTCGCAGGCGGACATGGTGAGCGAGCTGTGCCAGCTACTCGCCAAATGGATGGCCACGACATCTTCCGCGCGGTGAAATCGAAGGGAAGAGATAAATGCTGACAGAAGGTGTTTACGACATCGTCCCGCAACGGGTCGTCTTCGGGCGGGCCTTTGACGCTCAAATCGCCCACGAGGCCGAGCGCTTCGGAAAGTCACGCGTCTTTGCCGTTTGCTCCGCATCCCTCGAACGCGAGGCTGGTATTTCAGACCGCTTGGACGCCAGTCTCGCAGGCGGCTTTGCCGGCCTCTTCACAGGTATCGCGGCCCACACACCGAGAGCGTCGGTCATGGAGGGGGTGCGGGCCGCCCGTGAGGCCGGGGCGGATCTCCTGGTCGGTATCGGCGGGGGATCGGTGATCGACGGGGTGAAGGCAATCCAGCTTGCGTTGAGTGAAGGCGTTCAGACCGAAGATCACCTTGCCGCTTTCGCGCGCAGCCCGATCCAACGGCAACCGGGTCGCTCGGCCGGGCCCGCCAGCATTCGGCAGATCGCCGTGCCGACCACCCTGTCCGGCGCGGAATTTTCCAATTTGGGCGGCGTCATGAATACGGGTGCCGGGGTCAAGGAAGGATACGGTGCTCCTGATGGTCATCCGATCACGGTCATTTTCGATCCGGAACTGGCCTGCTGCACGCCGTTACGTCTGTGGCTTTCCAGCGCCATTCGGTCGGTCGATCACGCCTGTGAAGGTTATTGTTCCACGAACTCGTTTCCCTATCTCGATCAGAGTTTTCTGGGCGCGCTCCGCCTGCTCGCGCCATCGCTTCGGCGCAGCCATGGAGCCGAGGCCGATAGTGAAGCCCGGTCGTTGTCCCAGCAGGGTGTGTGGACGGTCGCGACCGGCGTCGGGCGTACGGCCAATGGGGCCAGTCATGGTCTTGGCTATGTGCTGGGATCCCTGGGCGTGCCCCATGGCGAGACGTCCTGCGTTCTCCTGCCCGCGGTCCTGGAGTGGAACCGGAGCGTCAATGGCGACCGTCAGACCGCCCTTGCCGAAGCGCTGGGGCGAGAGGGCATGGACGCATCCGACGCGGTGCGTGAACTGGTTCGCGACCTTGGATTGCCCGTCCGCCTTCGGGATGTGGGCATTACGGAGGATCAGTTGGAAGCCATCGCCCAGAAGGGCGCTCAACATCCAACCGTGCTCAACAATCCGCGCCCCATTGAGCATGCAAACGATGTGATGGAAATCCTGAGGCTCGCTTTTTGACGTTAGGTGCTGGTTTCATTCCGCCAGCGGATTGGGCAGCCGCTCCACCCGGCCATGGAAGATATGACCCGGCGCGTTGGTGCTGCCCGTGAGGATCAGGGTGCGTTCCTCATCGGTCAGGGTCACGCTGGTGATCAGGTCCTGGGACCAGGAAAGCCGGTCGAGCAGATTTCCATCGGGCGAGAAGATCAGCAGCGTGCCCGTGCCGTAAACGGCCGCGTAAATGTTCCCCGCCCGGTCGATCTCAAGCCCGTCGGGCCCCTGGGGCGGAAAGCCTTCCGGGTCAATGACGTTGAGCGTGTTCACATCCGCGAAGACCGAGGGCTTGCCGACCTGGCCCGGTGCCGTGACGGGGAAGCTCAGGATCCGGCCACCCAGATGCTCCGACACCAGGACGCGGGCGCGGGCGGCATCGAACACGATGCCATTGGTGTAAGCGAGGTCCGAGGCCAGTCGGTGGATCTGTCCTTCCTTGTCCAGATAAAGGAGGGCACCTGTGGGCCGTGCGGTGCGCGAAAAAATTCCGGAGGCCGAGAAATAGACCCCGCCCGCGTCATCCGCCCCCGCATCATTGGGATTGTCGAACCGGCTGCCTGCCGTGTCGTGGCGCAGGACGGCTTTTCGCTCACCCGTCGATGAGAGCGTCACCACCTGGTCGTTCAGATGGCACAGCACGGCATAACCGTCCCCATGGGGCGCGATGGCCGTCGGTCCGCAGCCCCGTTCCTCGAAAAAAGAGTCCGTGCCGTCTGCATCCCAGCGGATGACCCGGTCGCGCTGCATCTCTGCGAACAGGACCGCATCCCCCACCATCAGGGGACCTTCCGGATAAAGAGCATCAACGCCCTGTTCCGCCTGGGCCCCGGAGGGCGAAACCGCGCCCGCGCTAGCGCACAGTGTCGTGAGCGCCAGCAGGAGCTTGCGCATATGTGCCGTGATCACCCGCTTCATGGGTCCCCCTGATCCATTGAAGAGTGTACAAGGAAGCGGCAGAGGCCAGGACGACCGCCCCGAAAAGGAGCGTGAGCGCGTCCGTCCCCAGCCGTGGGATGAGGAAAAAAGTCGTCCCGATGGTGCCGATAATGCTGCCGAAACTGTGCACGGCGGAAATCTGCCCGACGAGCCGGCCCGAGGCGTGGGCATCCTGAATCATCAGCCGCACCGCGAAGGGCGTGAAGGTGCCGAACAGGCTGATCGGCACTATATTGAGAAGAGCCGCCGCCGTGATCAACCCCAGATGGCTAAAGTCGAAGGCGACCGCAATGGCGTCGATCGCCGATTTGCCCACGAAATAAAGCAGAATGAAGTAAAGCCCGGCGAGGGCGACAAGGCCCGCGAGCAAGACAGGCGAGGGGTGACGGTCCGCCAGATGGCCGCCCACATAGGCCCCGATCATCAGGGACAGGAGCACCGTTGAGATCAGCGAGCCCCAGGTGAAGATGGTGCCGCCGAAGGAGGGATCCAGATAGCGGCTGCCCAGCATCTCGAAGCCCATGACCGCCGCGCCCAGCACCAGCGCGTTCAGATAGAGCACACCCAGAAACAGGGCGGTATGGCGCAGGCCGGAGCGGGACATGAAAGCGTTCCTTTAACTGACGTTTGCGATCGAGACGGCTCGCGATCGAGACGGCTATTGTTTCAAGAGACTGTCGAGGGGATGGGGTGTTTCGCTGTCGGCCAGTTGCTCGTCCCACCGGCGATTGTGGCGCTTGACCGAGCGCAGATAATTGGCCGGCGCGAAATCATCCGTCAGCACCTTTTCCGGGTCCGCTTCGGGGGTCTGGGCCACCCGCCCGTCGACCAGGGTGGCGAGGTCATAGCGGAAACCGTATTGGGCCTGACGGTTGCTCGCGCGCTCGCGCAAATCGCCGCTCGACACGCGCTCTCCGTCATAGGCCACGGCCACAATATTGCCCCGGGCCAGATAGAGATCGACCTGGTCGAAAACCGAGCCGATGGTGGCGATCGCGTGGTCGAACAGCATGGTCGTGGGCTCGATGTTCTGGACCACGACCCCGCCGGGTTTCAGACGGCTTTCCAGAAGTTCGTAATATTCCTTCGTCAACAGATGAAAGGGTACGAAGGGGCCGCGATAGGCGTCGACCTGGATGATATCGAAGCGGTCATCGGGGCGCTGGCGGAAGAAAATCCGGCCGTCCCGCTCGGCGATGGACAGGTTGCCGCCGGGCCGCACGTCGAAATGCTCGTCGGCGATGCGGATGATCTCCTTGTCGAGTTCCACGCCGGTGACCTGCATCTCGGGCAGGTAGTGCGCCATGTACCAGGTCGTCCGGCCACCGCCCATGCCGACCACGACGCCCGCGTCCAATGTCTGCGCATAGGCGATGCCCACGGTCATGTAGCGGGTATAGGTGGACGGCATCTCGGTGACGTCCTTGGGGTTATAGATCGACTCCACATAGTGCCGGGCGTTATGGCCGAATTTCAGATAGCGGTAGCCCGACTGCTCGAACACGAAAATCGTGTTGTATACGGACTCTTTCTTGAGGATCAGGCGCTCCTGGGCGACGGCCGGACGCCCGCCAAGGCCGAGACCGACAAACGCCGCGCACAGGATCGCCATCCAAGAACAAGCCCCCCAACGCCATGGCCTCGTGCCGTGCATGTCCCACGTCCTTTCCGTCAATGCCCTAGCCGCGCGCAGTTTAGAGCGAGGAAAAGCCGAACGGCTACCGATTTTCCGTCCCGCCGTGTGATCAATGAAGACAGTCCGCCGGGTCAGAAACGAGGCATGGGCCAGGGGCGGTCGTCGCGGCGGGCGTCTTGTGTCTCCCGCGCCGCTCACCCCTAGATCTTGGGCGTGAACGAATCACGAAGGCGATCGTGTCAGTGATTCGTTGCCGATTCGGTCCCGCTCTGTTCGTGCTCGCGCGTTGCCGAACGCGCATGGGGGCGGCGTTCAGATCGCGTCCCCGCGGCGGCGCAATTCCTCGATCAATGCGCGCTCGATCAGGCCCCGGCTGTCGCCGCCGCCGAAGCTCAAAACGCCGGAGGAAAACGTCGTGCCGAAGGTCCGGGCGATATTCACGGTCTGGCCGACGCCGGCGAGGAAGTCGTCATCGCTGAGGGAACTCAAGGGGTGGATGAAGGTGCCCCACACTACGCCCTGCGCCACCGCGTAGCGGGCATCGAGGGCCGTGTCGAAATTGGCCTGGAGCAGGCGGAACATAAGCTCGGCATCCAGTTCCTCGGCGGCGGCCACCGGCACCATGATGCGCATGCGGTCGTGGGTGATATCGGTGAGCACCTGGACGGGCACATCCGCGATCGTGAACCGCCAGGCGCCCTGATCCCCAATGGCTTCCGCCGCGTCATCGACCGCGCGGATGAGCTGTCCGAGCCGCGCCAGGGTCATCGGCTGGCCGAGGGATTGAGGCTCCCCGGCGGATCCCAGATCCTCTTCGATGGGCCTGTCATCCAATCTCGGAGCAGGGTCCGAGGGGTCACCCGCCAGGGGCGGCAGATCCCGGTCGTCGTCCGGAAGGGGCTGGGCATGCAGGTGGGTTTGCGCCATCAGGCCGAAAACCACGCAGGAACAGGCGATAAGGCGAATGTGACGAAAAGGCACGGTTCCAATGCTCCCTGGGCTTGCGCCGCTCGTGGCGCTGCGTTTTCGAACTTTAGGCCGTCTTCCGCCCGAATCGCATTCACATCCGCGGGGGGCCGGCGGGAGCATCGCGCGGCCCGCCGTGAATCAATGCGGAAAAGCGGGAAAACCGCCAAATTTATGTCCCCATGGGTGCCATTGCGTGGCGCAGACAGGTATGCTAGCAGAGCCTACGCCGTGGGGCGGGGTATCCCATACTCATGCGATGGTGCGTCACTTTGGTGTTTTTCCAGAGGCATGAAGACCACATCGGAATGGGGCGCTCCGCTGTGCCGGGACTTGGATCTCACCGGTTGAGAGCTGCCCAATTCCGCGCCCCCGCGCCATCGATTGCTTTCACCATGTCCAGGCGTGGCACGCGCGGGCGCGCGCACCATGCCATGGGAGTCACTGAGGGTTTTCCGTGTCCGACCACCCCTCGATCACCGGCGGTCTTGCCGGACGCTACGCGAGCGCGCTGTTCGACCTGGCCCAGGAAGCCAAGGCCGTCGAGACCATCGAGGCCGATCTGAAAGGCCTCAACGGTCTGATCGATGCGAGCGCAGACCTGCGTCTGCTGATCAAGAGTGCCGTCTTCTCGCGCGAGGATCAGGGCGCGGCCCTGGGCGCCCTTTTAAAGAAGGGCGGGGCCCATGACCTGACCCGGAATTTTGTCGGGCTGGTCACGCGTAACCGCCGCCTATTCGTCCTGCCGGACATGATCAAGGCCTTTGTGGCGCTCGCGGCCCGGGGCCGGGGAGAAATCACGGCGGCCGTCACGAGCGCCCGTCCTCTCAACGACTCCCAGGTCACGGAGCTCAAGGCGGCGTTGAAGAAATCTCTCGGCCGGGATGTGGCGCTCGACATGAGTGTCGATGCGGACCTCCTGGGCGGGCTCGTCGTTCAAGTGGGTAGCCGGATGATCGACTCCTCGATCCGGACCAAGCTCAACAATCTCAAGATCGCGATGAAAGAGGCTGGCTAATGGACATTCAGGCCGCGGAAATCTCCGAAATCCTTAAACAACAGATCAAGAACTTCGAGGCCCAGGCCGAGGTGACCGAGGTCGGTCAGGTTCTGTCCGTGGGCGACGGCATCGCGCGGGTCTATGGCCTCGACACGGTCCAGGCCGGCGAGATGGTCGAGTTTCCCGGCGGCATCAAGGGTATGGCCCTCAACCTGGAACACGACAATGTCGGTGTCGTGATTTTCGGGACCGACAAGGACATTAAGGAAGGCGATACGGTCAAGCGCACGGGCGCCATCGTCGACGTGCCCGTCGGCAAGGGCCTGCTCGGCCGCGTGGTCGATCCCCTGGGCAATCCCATTGACGGTCACGGCGAGATCGCAGCCACGGAACGGCGCATCGTGGACGTCAAGGCGCCGGGCATCATCCCGCGCAAGTCCGTGCATGAGCCGATGCAGACGGGTCTCAAGGCGATTGACTCCCTGATCCCCGTCGGTCGGGGTCAGCGCGAGCTGATCATCGGCGACCGTCAGACCGGCAAGACCAGCGACACGATCCTGAACCAGAAGGCCGTGAACGAGAGCGGGGATGAATCCCAGAAGCTCTATTGTATTTACGTCGCCATCGGACAGAAGCGCTCCTCCGTTGCCCAGACCGTGAAGATCCTCCAGGACCAGGGCGCCATGGATTACTGTACGGTGGTCGCCGCGACCGCGTCCGAGCCCGCGCCGCTTCAGTTCCTGGCGCCTTTTGCCGGCTGCGCCATCGGAGAGTACTTCCGCGATAACGGCATGCATGCCCTGATCATCTATGATGACCTGTCCAAACAGGCCGTCGCCTATCGTCAGATGTCGCTCCTGCTGCGCCGCCCGCCGGGCCGGGAAGCCTATCCGGGGGACGTGTTCTATCTCCACTCCCGGCTTCTCGAACGCGCCGCCAAGATGAACGAGGACCATGGTTCAGGCTCGCTCACGGCCCTGCCGGTGATCGAGACCCAGGCCAACGACGTGTCGGCCTATATTCCGACCAATGTGATTTCCATCACGGATGGTCAGATCTTCCTCGAAACCGACCTCTTCTATCAGGGCATCCGCCCGGCGGTGAATGT
>CAZFWG010000073.1:0-21482 GCA_964522525.1 uncultured Alphaproteobacteria bacterium
ACCTTGGCCTGGGTCAGAAGGTCCTTCGTGGTGGCCGTGTCGCCGGGTGCGCGGGAGTCAAGGATCGCCGTGTCCAGAAACGCGGGCTGAAGCTCGCACACCCGGATCCCGAAACGGGCAAACTCACCGTAAAGAGCTTCTGTCAGTCCCCGGACGGCGAATTTCGTCGCTCCATAGATCGCGGCCCCCGGCGGGCTCACCAAGCCGGCGGCCGAGCCCATATTGACGAGCGTCGCCCGGCCCTTGGCCTGCGCCGTCTCTTTGAGGAAGGGAAAGCAGGCATAGACGCCGTGGACGACGCCTTCAAAATTGATGGCGATGACCCGGGCCGTGCCCTCCTCGGGCACTTGCTCGAACGGACCGCCGATGCCGATGCCCGCATTGTTGAAAAAGAGATCCATGCGCCCGCCTGTGGCTTCGGCAAAGCCGTCGACGGCGTGGGTCCAGGCTGCCCGGTCGGTCACGTCATGGTTTGCCGTGTAAAGAGCATCGGATCCGAGTTCACCGGTCAGTGCCTCAAGGCCCGGCCCATTGATGTCCGTGCCGCCGACAAACCAGCCCTTGGCAGCAAAGAGCCGGGCGGTTTCCCGTCCCAGGCCCGAGGCGGCGCCGGTGATGAAGATCGTGTTGCGCTCGATCATGGAGGTTGATCCCTACTCAGACAATCCTAGCATCTCGAGCGAAACGGTCCAGAGCCGCGCCGCCGCGTCCGCGTCCACCGCATGGGGGCGCACGCCCGTGAAGCCGCGCTCATCGGGCGTCGTGAGGGCGGCGATGTTGCAGTCCTCGCAATAGACGCCGCCTTTGTCGGCCAGGAGCGGCGAGGTGGCGCACCAGATCGCCGTGGCCGCCCCCTGGGGCGGGGTCTTGAAGCCGTTACGGACTTCCCCGCTTTCGTTGATCCAGCCCATGGCCTGCATTTCCTCATTGGCCAGATCCCGCTGAAGATCGGTCATGATGCCGCCCGGATGGACACTGAAGGCACGGATCCCGTTCGCGCTTTCGCGTCGGTCGAACTCGACGGCGAACAGGGCATTGGCGGTCTTCGATTGTCCGTAGGCCTGCCATTTGTCGTAGTCGCGGGTCTGAAAATGGACGTCCTCGAAAACCACCGGCGAGATACGGTGGCCGACGGAACTCAACGAGACGAGCCGCGCGGCGGGCGCCTTGCGCATGGCCGGCAGGAGAAGGGTCGAGAGCAGGAAATGACCTAGATGATTGGTCGCAAACTGGCCTTCATAGCCCTGGGGTGTGCGGCGCAGGGGCGTGGCCATGATGCCCGCATTGTTGATCAGCATGTCGACGGGGCGGCCATCATCGATGATCGTTTGCGCGAAGTGACGCACACTGTCAAAATTCCCCAGATCCAGGTCGGCAAACCGGACCTTGTCCGCGAAATCGCCGGTATTGGCGCGGGCCTTGTCGGGGGAGCGCACGGGCAGGATGACCTCGGCGCCGGCCGCCACCAGGGCGCGGGCCGTCTCCACGCCGAGGCCCGCCGAAGCGCCGGTAACGATGGCCCGGCGTCCGCTGAGATCCTGGCCCGCGACAACGTCGAGGGCGGTACTGGAGAATCCGAAGGGCGAGTCGATCGGCTGTTGGGGCGTCGACATGGGCGTGTTCCTCTTTGGGGTTTTTATGTGTGCGGTGTGGTGACGTCGGGGCGGATCCGGCTTCAAGCGGGGATCGGCAGGGCCGCCAAACGATCCGGGTTGTGCTGATCAAGCCACCGATTGACATGGGGGATGAGCCAGCCCCGCACCCGGTCCAGGAAGACAAGAAGGGATTCCGCGTCCTGGGACGGCTGATGGGCGAGCCGGTAGGCCCGGTGCAGGTCCCGCCGATGTTCCGGGTGGTGAAGCAGAAAGAGGTCCCGCGCCAGATCCAGGTCCCGCGTGTGCTCGTTTTCGTCAAGCATGACGAGTGCAAAGGCTGTATGCAGAATGGCGCGCATGGCCCGGCGGCAGTGACTGCGCGCGTTCGACGCTGTCGGATTTTCGATCAGGGCATCGCGCACATCGCTCAGTGTGGGCTCGATGCCGATCACGTCGTCATTAGCGATGGCCGCACAGAGCGGCAGGCGGGGCGTGCGGGATTCCACATCGGGTCCCCAGACACAGACGGCGCCGGTGCCCAAGATGAAGGCCGGGCGGGAAAAACGGGAAGTGCCGGGGAAAACATCCGTCCAGGAATAGACAGTCAGGGAGATATCACAGGCGGCAAGCTGTCCCGCAACGGCGACATCCGCGCCGAGATCAAGCCAGCGGGTATGGGCCGCATCGGGCACCACGGTGGGCTTCAGAACGGCGGCCATGTCGAGATTGGAGCGCCCCGCCACCGCGCGGCCCCGCGCCACGGAGCCGGTCACATAGATCGAGTGCAGATCACTTTTCAGGTTGCGGCGATAGGCGTCCACGGCCTGGGCGATGGCATGGCAGAACAGCGGATCGATTTGCTCCGCCGACGCATCATTCAGGATGCGCCCGTCCCGATCGAGGGGCCAGAACCGTCCCTGGGGCGGCGCGCCGCTGATATCGCTCAAAGGGGGCATGGGCCAAGCCTGCTTTGTAAACACGATCACGGTATCGCATCACGGCTTGCCGCACCGCGCAAGCCGATACGGCAATGCAGCGTGCGGTGGAAAGGTGCATATCCGGTTTGTTGTGGGGGCGGATCAGTCTTCAAAGACAATCCGGGGGGCCGGGCGGGCCACGCCTTCAAGTGACGTGCGCACGCCCTGGGCAATGTCGAGAAAAGCGCGGGCCTCCGGTCCGTCCGGATCGGCGGCAACCGCGGGCCGGCCGGCATCGGAGCCTTCCCGGATCGCGGGGATGAGGGGGATTTCGCCCAGGAACGGGCACCCGAACTGCTCGGCGGTTCGTCTTGCGCCCCCTTCTCCGAACAGGAAATGGCGCTCCGTCGAGCCGGGCGGCGTGAAAAAGGCCATGTTTTCAACAATGCCCAGGATCGGCACCTCGGTGCGCTGGAACATGGCAATCCCCTTGCGCGCATCAATCAAGGCGATCTCCTGGGGCGTGGAGACGATCACGGCACCGGCCAGGGGCACCCGTTGGGCCATGGTCAGCTGGGCGTCGCCGGTGCCCGGCGGCATGTCCACGACCAGCACGTCGAGCGTGCCCCACTCCACATCCCCCAACATCTGGGAGAGGGCGCTCATGACCATCGGACCCCGCCAGATCATCGGTGTGTCCGCATCGACCAGAAGGCCGATGGACATGACCGACAAGCCGAAGGCGTCGACGGGCTTGAGCTTGCCGCCCTTTTCGACCGTTTCCGGCTTTTCGGTGATCCCCAGCATGCGCGGAATGGAGGGCCCGTAAATGTCCGCATCGAGGAGACCGACCCGTTGGCTCAGATGGGAAAGCGCAAGCGCCAGATTGACCGCGACGGTCGATTTGCCGACGCCGCCCTTGCCGCTTGCCACCGCGATGATGGATTTGACGCCCGGCAGCGAAAGCCGGGTTGCGGCCCGGGGCGGGGCCTTTTGAGGGGTGGCGGGTTGGTTTTGAACCCGGATCCCTTCCGGCGCCGGGGCTTGTCCGCCGCTCGGCGCATTGGGGGCGGTATTATGACGCGTAAGGATGATGCTCACCGTGTCCACGGCCTTCACGCCCAGGGCGGCCCTTTCCACGGCTTCCTTGAACCCGTCCTGGGGCTCAAGCTCTTGCGCCACCTCAAGAATGATGCGCGCGCGCCCACCATCGACACTGACATGGGAGACGAGACCGGCGCTGACGATGTCGCGGCCATCGGGGCCTGAAACCTGTTTCAGGGCCTTGCGAACCTTCTGTTGAGCATTCTCGAACATGGTCGCTCCGTTCTGGTCGGTGGGTCTTCGGTCGGGTGGGTCCGACGGGCCTCGCGTTGCGTGGGCGTTGGCCCTGTCCTATAACGCGGAATTGGCGTGTGAACACGGGCCGCCTGATGGATATGGGCTGTGTTTGCGTTAAATGGATTGATTTGACACCCCGTGGCGTTGATCGACCGCTTGAACGGACTGAGACATTTTGGCGCCTCCGGGTTTTGCGGGGCGTGGGAACGGCCCAAGTGCCCGGATCGGGTTGGATCTACACCGGCGGAAAACCGGATCGACGGAGGAAGTGGCGAGCATGCCCTGGAAAAATCAAGGCGGCGGCAGTTGGCAGAATGGCGGCGGTGGCCGGCGGGGCGGACCCTGGGGTCAGGGACCGCAAGGCGGTAATGGCGGCGGCAACAATCAATCTCCGGATCTGGAGGAGTTGCTGCGGCGGGGCCAGGACCGGTTCAAGAATGCCTTTCCCAAGGGACCCGGAAGCAGCATGGGTGGTTTTGGTCCCATTCTGCCCTTGATCGCGCTTATTGCGCTCGGGCTCCTCTATCTCTTGAGCGGCTTTTATCAGGTTCAACCGGATGAACTCGGCGTGGTCACCCGTTTTGGCAAATATGACCGGATCACCTCTCCCGGTTTGAGATATCACCTGCCCTGGCCGGTCGAAGCGGTGCAAAAGCCCCGCGTCACCCAGCAGCGCAGCGTCGATATCGGCTTCACGGCTTTTCGCAACAGCCGCCGCGACGTGCCGGGCGAAAGCCTGATGCTCACCGGCGACGAGAACATCGTCGATGTCGACTTTTCCGTTCTCTGGCTGATCAGCAACGCGCCGGACTACCTCTTCAATGTCCAGAACCCGGAATCGACGGTCAAAGCGATCGCCGAAAGCGCCATGCGGGAAGTCGTCGGCCGGAACAATCTCGAGGATATTCTCACCCAGTCCCGGGCCCGTGTTGAATCCGAGGTGCGGGACCTGATGCAGGTCACGCTCGACGACTATGGCGCGGGCGTCGCCATCAGCGAGGTCCAGCTCCAGAAAGTGGATCCGCCCGGCGATGTGATCGAGGCCTTCCGCGACGTTCAGGCCGCCCGCCAGGACTTGGAGCGGCTGCGCAACGAGGCCGAGGCCTACGCCAATCAGGTCATTCCGAGGGCGCGCGGTGATTCCGAACGGATCAATCAGCAGGCCGAGGCCTACAAGCAGCGGGTTATCGCCGAAGCCCAGGGTGGGGCCGCGCGCTTCCTGTCGATCTATCAGGAATATCGTCAGGCGCCGGACGTTACCCGCCGCCGCATTTTCCTTGAAACCATGGAACGCGTCCTCGGCGATATGAACAAAGTGATCATCGACAGTGAGGCAGGTGGACCCGGTGTCGTGCCCTATCTGCCGCTTCCCGAAATCCAAAAACGGGCCCGTCAAAACAGTTCCGAAGGAGGAAACCAGTAATGGCTCGGATCTTTACCATCCTCCTCGTTATCGTCGCCGCCGTGGGTATCGTGGCGGCCCTCGACTCGCCGTTCACCGTGCATCAGACCCAGCAGGCCCTCGTCGTGCGGCTCGGTGAGATCAAGCGCGTGGTCCAGACGCCGGGCCTTCAGTTCAAGGTTCCGTTCGTTGATAGCGCGGTGCTCCTGGACCGGCGTATTCTTGATCTTGATACGGATCCGGAAGAGGTGCTGACCCTCGATCAGAAGCGTCTGATCGTCGATGCCTTCGCCCGGTTCAAGATCGTTGACCCGTCCAAGTTCTTCCAGTCGGTCAACAACGAGTTCAACGCCCGGGAACGGCTTTCCCGTCTGTTCAACACCAGTGTGCGCACTGTGCTGGCCGAGCGGGAATTCGCCACCCTGCTGACCGGGGAGCGGGCCGATTCCATGCTCAAAATCCGCGAAGACGTGAACGGCAAGGCCGGCGAATTGGGCATCGAAATCGTCGATGTCCGGATCCGCCGGGCGGACCTGCCGGAAGAAAACAGCCAGGCGGTGTTTGGCCGCATGCGCGCCGAGCGGGATCGGGAAGCCAAGGAAGCCCGCGCCCAGGGTCAGGAGATCTCCCAGCGGATCCGCTCCCGCGCCGACAAGGAAGCCCAGGTGCTCCTCGCCGAGGCCCGGCGTGACGCGGACATCATTCGCGGTGAGGGGGATGCGGAGCGCAACCGCATCTTTGCCGACGCGTTCGGCCGGGATGAGGACTTCTTCGCGTTCTACCGTGCCATGCAGGCCTATGAAGCGGCGCTCAAAGGCGAAGATACGACCCTCGTTCTGTCGCCGGACAGCGAATTCTTCCGCTATTTCGGCAGCATCGACAGCCGTGGCGGCCAGGGCCGCTGATGGCCGGGGATCAGACAGGGTGTTGAGAAAATGGGCCGGTCCGGGCGCTTGCGTTCGGGCCGGTTTTACTTATCTCACCGGAAAGTAAGGACGGTCGCCACGGGGCCGCAAATGTGCCGCAAAGGCGGGTTTGCCTGACCCGATGAGGGCTCAGGCCATGGTCGTCGAGATACTCTTCTGGGCTTTGGGTTATCAGGGCCTGGGTCCATGTCGAATTGGAGGATGGCAGAGGTGACAGCACGCTGGAATGGCGCCCAGGGCGGCGCACGCGCTTTGGTGGAGCGGAAAAGCCGGGCAAAAGCACAAGCGAAACCTGCTTCGCAGGCGGTGAAGCCTCTGCTTTGGCTCGGGATGATCACGTTCATCCTGGCGGCCTTTTGGCTGAGCACGGTTCAGGCCCAGGCGCGCCCCGTGCCCGAGACCTTCGCGGATCTTGTTGAGGAACTGGCACCGGCCGTCGTGAACATTTCCACGACCCAGAAGGTCAAGCGGCGGGCAGGCCGGCGCCGGTCCGGTCCGGGTGCGCCCTTTGCCGATGATTTCTTCCGTGATTTTTTTGAACGGATGCCCATGCAGCCCCAGACCCGGGAAGTGCAGTCCCTGGGTTCCGGCTTCGTGGTTGACCCGCGCGGCTTCATCGTCACCAACAACCATGTTGTGGGCGAAGCGACCGACATTCAGGTGAATTTCGATTCCGGTCTGACCCTGCCGGCGAAGCTCGTCGGCAAGGACGAGGCCACGGATCTCGCGGTCATCAAGGTGGAACACGACAAGCCCCTGCCGACGGTCAAATTCGGCGACAGCGATCTGGCGCGGGTCGGCGACTGGGTGCTGGCCATCGGCAATCCGTTCAATTTCGGCCGCTCTGTCACCGCCGGGATCGTCTCCGGGCGCAATCGCCGGATTTCTTCCTCGGCCTTTGATGATTTCATCCAGACCGATGCCGCCATCAACCGCGGCAATTCGGGCGGTCCACTTTTTGATCGGGACGGCAGTGTGATCGGTGTCAACACCGTCATCATCTCGCCCACCGGCGGATCGGTCGGGATCGGTTTCGCGATTTCCTCAAATCTGGCCCAGGGCGTGGTCAACCAGCTGATCGAATATGGCGAGACCCGCCGCGGCTGGCTGGGTGTGCGCATCCAGTCTCTGTCCGAGGAACTGGCCTCGGGCTTCGGCCTGTCGGAAGCCAAAGGCGCCCTCGTCGCCGGCGTTCAGGAAGACAGCCCGGCCGCTTCCGCCGGCGTCAAGGTCGGGGACGTGATCCTGGAATTCGACGGCAAGGAGATCGGCGACAACCGTGATCTCGTCCGTATGGTGTCCGGCACCAAGATCGGCAAGCGCGTGAATATCGCGGTCTGGCGGGACGGCAAAAAGCGGACCTTGAAGGTCAAGCTCGGCAAGCTCGACGCGGATCTCGTTGCGGATATGCGTGAACTCGGCTCCGAAGGCGGTGACGCGCGAGGTGAGCGGGATCTCGATGATCTGGGCATCACCGTTGCGCCCGTCACCGATCCCCGTGCGGAGCGTTTCAACCTTGATCCGGATGTCAAAGGCGTCCTGGTCGTGAATGTGGATCCGCAAGGACCCGCCGCCCGGGATCTCGTGCCCGGAGACGTGATTGTCGAAGTCGACCACAATGCGGTGCAGCAGCCCAAGGATCTGGCCAGCAAGATCAAGTCGAAACTGACCAAAAGCGATGATCCGATCCTGTTTTATGTGCGGCGCCGGGACGGCAATCTGAGTTTTGTCGCCGTGGATGTGGAAGAACAGGACGAGGAATAGAACTCGGGCTTTCACGCCTTTGATGTCTTGCGATTGACAGGACGCGCCGGTCACGACGCGTCCTGTTTTTATTGTGCGTCTTGTTCTTTGGATTTCGACGACAGGAAGATCTTCTCCCCTCTCAGCAATCCGAAACGGACGCTGTCCGCGCCGGTGGCCGTGAACTCGCGCGTGTCGAAACCCGCCTGTGTCAGGCGATCGCGGAGATCGGCGCCGTAATAGCGTACGTGATCGTCTTGTCCGAAATGGAGATCCCGGTCCCGCGGATCCGTGATCGTCGGGTCTTCATAGGTCTGGGCCCAGCCTTCGATGATCGGAACCAGGAGCAACAGTTTGCCACCGGGCCGCAGGATGCGCCGGATCTCCGGGAGCGCCTTGCGGTCATCGACATGTTCGAGAACATGGGAGGCCACCACCAGGTCAAAGCTCTCGTCGGGCTGATCGATCGCCTCGATATTCAGGGCAATGTCGCCCCGTCCGGGGACGATATCGGCCGTGACGATATCGGCGCCCGCGTCGTTGAGGATGTTCCAAACGGAGAGTTCCGCGGCAAAATGGAGGGTCCGTGCGCCGCGCGGCACGAAGTCCCAGGAATCAAGCGCCAGGCGCAAAAGGCGATGGCGCTCCAGGGACAGGCATTTGGGACACTGACTGTCCATACGCAGGGGCATCCCATTGGCGAGGAAACGTCCCTCATAGCCGCAACAGGGGCAGTGTCTGGGCGTCGACTGCTGATGCAGATAGGCTTTGAGATAACGTTTTGTCTGGGTCAGGACAAAAGAGAGGCCGGTCAAAGGCCTCCCGCCCGTCGCAAAATTGGGCCGCGCGGCAATATTGGTCCGAGGCATGGGCATTCTCTGCGGGTGAGGTTGGATCATGTGCACCAAATTGGCACCACTCCCCATCCCATGGTCGCGCTTAACAACCCCTTACCGGCGCCTCGCCATCACGTGACGATCTCGCCCTCGCCATAGCCCTGAAGATAGAGAAGGGCCGTGAGGTCCCCATGGCGGATCGAGACATCGGCCTGGGCGGCCACTTTCGGCTTGGCATGGAACGCCACGCCGAGGCCGGCGCCCGCGATCATGGTCAGATCATTGGCACCGTCGCCGACCGCCAAGGTTTCCGCGCGGTCCAGGCCATGCTCCCGCGCCAGGCTTTCCAGGGCATCGCGTTTGGCGGCCTGGCCTTGAATGGGTTCGATCACCCGCCCGGTCAGGGCGCCGTCGGGCCCGATCTCGAGCTGGTTCGCGCGGGTGTAGTCGAAGCCCAGCGCCTCGCGGACCCGATCGGTGAAATAGGTGAAGCCGCCGGAAACAAGAGCGGTCTTGGCCCCATGGGCCTTCATGGTCGCCACCAGCGCCTTGCCGCCCGGGGTGAAGCGCATGCGCGCGGCATAGATCTCGGACAGACGGGCCTCGGGCAGACCGGCGAGCAGGGAGACCCGGTCCCGCAAGGCCTGTTCGAAGGGAATGTCGCCCCGCATGGCCTGTTCCGTGATCTCGGCGATCCGGGGTTTGACGCCCAGGGCATCGGCGATCTCGTCAATGCACTCGATCTCGATCATGGTGGAATCCATGTCCGCGATCAGCAGGCGCTTGCGCCGGTGCGCCGTCGGCAGAAGGGCGGCATCGACGGCAAGGTCCCGCCAATGGGCCTCCAGGTCGGCCAGGCTCGGCACACCGTCCGAAGATGGCGTGAAAGGAAGATCGACGGCGGTCCCGGTGGCCAGCCAGTGCGGTGCCCCGCTTGATGCCGCCAGACCGGAAAGGCGTTGGCGCACCCCATCGATCAAGGCGTCGTTAAGCTGTCCGCTGCCGGGGGCTGCGATTAAGGTCAGGACATGGGACATGCAGAACCTTTCGCGCGGGGCCAAACCGCGCCGTTGGAGCAGGGGATCACGCCATGACCGGCGATGGCGCGCGTAACGCCGTGCCGGACACGGTGGTCCTTATTGCAGGGCCGACGGCAAGCGGCAAGTCGGCCCTGGCGCTCGATCTTGCCCGCCGGCTTGAGGGTGTCGTCATCAATGCGGACAGCATGCAGATCTATGCCGATCTGCGGATCCTGACCGCCCGTCCCACGGCCGAGGACGAAGCCCGTCAGCCCCATGCCCTTTACGGCTTCGTGGATGGGGGGGAGCGGTTTTCCGTCGGGCGCTATCTGGAGGCGGCGCGCGGCGCCCTGGCGGACTGCGCGCAGGCGCGTCGCGCCGCAATCTTTGTCGGCGGGACCGGCCTTTATTTGCGGGCCTTGAGCGAAGGGCTTTCCCCGATGCCGTCCCTGTCCGAAGAGGCGCGGGCGGACGCGGCCTCGGCGCTCGAACAATGTGGGGCTGAACACCTTCATCAGCGTCTTGATGAAAGGGATCCGCAGACGGCGGCCCTTGTACCGCCGACGGATCGTCAACGCCTGATCCGGGCCTGGGCGCTTCTCGAGGCCACGGGCAAAGGGCTCTCCCATTGGCAAAGCGTGCCGGGTGTGCCCGTTGTTCCGGCGTCATCGCGCAAGATCGTGCTTGACGCGCCCCGGCCCTGGCTGTGGCAGCGGGCGGAAGAACGATTTAGGCGTATGCTGACGGATGGGGGCGTGGAGGAGGTTACGGCCCTTCTCGGTCGCCGCCTGGATCCGACATTGCCCGCCATGAAGGCCGTCGGTGTACGGGAGATCGCCGGATGGATCGGCGGTGAATGGGACAAGGACGAGGCGCGCCGGCGCGGTGAGGCCGCCACGCGCCAATATATCAAACGCCAATTGACATGGTTTCGCCATCAAATGGCCGATTGGGTTCGGCTTGCTGCCGACGATCCGACGGGGATGCAACGCTTCGTGGTAAATCATTCATGGGCCCATCATTGACCGATTTGAGCGAAGCGATTAGCGTGGTGTTCATCGGAATATGCGAAGACATCTGCGAACGATGCAGACAGTCAATGGCACTCAGGGAACGGTCACCAAACCAATGAATCGGGTCACGACCAGCATGGAGCGTAAACAAGGGCATCGGCACCCGTGCCGGCTGCCGCTCCGCGCGCGCCATGGTGTGATCCGCCCTGTGCCGGTATCCAAGGCCCGTCTCTGGGCCAAGGCGGTAAAGGGGGCACTCATTCACGCCTCCTCGCATCCCGCCTAGACCTTCGCGATTTCCGAGACACTCTCAACGTAAATCCAGGTACAGGCGGGAAGACCATGAGACCCCATGGCCAAGACATGTTTGCTGCGTCCCCAAGTTCCGTTGCCGAACGGCGCCGGTTCACGCTGTCGGTGATTGTCAGTGGCGGTCCGGCCATGGCGAAACGTCTTGTGGGATGGCTCAAATGGCGGGGCTTCGTCTTTGATCGGATCGTGGTTAAGCCGGACGGCGAGGGGGAAGACGTCACCCGCATCGTGCTGACCATCACGACCACGCAGGACCGTTCCCGCAGCCTTGTGGATTCGATCGGCCGCTATGCGCCGGTCCGGGCTTTGCGGCAGTTCTACGCCGCGCCCGTGGTCGACCCCCGTCCGAACACGCAGGCTGATGGTTTGGCGAAGAAAAGAGCGGCGGATCTTGTGCCGGAAGCGCTCTGTGAATATGCCTGACGGACGTCCAGACAAAAAAATCCGCATGCGACAGTGAATTGTCGCATGCGGATCGAAGGAGAAAGGCCCCCTAGCGGCGGAAGCGCACGGTCGCGCCGAACAGGCGCGGCTCTTCGATGAAGGAACCGCGCGCCTGGGTCCCGAGTGCCCCGACGCCCCGCAAGGGCACGTTGAACGTCACGTTCTGGGTCTGCTCGTCGAACACATTGTTGGCGAAAAGCTCGATCCCCCAAAAGCCATCGGCATGGCCGAAGCCGATCCGGAGATTGACCTTGGCGTTGGCGTCCTGAATGTCCCCCGGCAAGGGCACGCCGG
Source organism: uncultured Alphaproteobacteria bacterium (assembly GCA_964522525.1). Lineage (GTDB taxonomy): Bacteria > Pseudomonadota > Alphaproteobacteria > JAJFIK01 > JAJFIK01 > CAYUYV01. The sequence goes on from CAZFWG010000073.1 coordinate 11,843, forward strand.
TGGTCAGTTCGATGGCCTGGGTACTGGTGCGACGCTCCGTTTCGAAACGGAGATTGCCGTTGATGAAGGCTGCGAAATTGGTGCCCGGAATATCATAGTCGTAGGTGGCACCGATCACCGTCGACCAGCGCGGCGCATTGGTGAGTTTGAAGCCGCACAATGACGACACCTCAATCTGGGCATTCGGATCACCGCCGTCACAGTCGTCCGGATACCGGGCGTCGGCATAGGTCACGGCGCCGCTCAGGTTCAGCCCGTCGATGGGATTGGCGAACAGTTCAAGCTCGAAGCCCGTGCTCTTGGCGGATGGGACATTGAACGTCACGAATTGCACGCCCGTGAATTCGAGCACCTGGAAGTCCGTCAGGTCCGAGTGGAAGATCGCGAGATTGGCCGTGAGGATGCCATCCAGGAACTCGCCCTTGATGCCGCCCTCATAGGTGTTCACGATTTCCGAATCGAAGGTCGGGCTGGCGCCGCCGATGGCCGCCGTCGTGTCCAGGTTGAAACCGCCGGATTTGAAGCCCCGGGAATACGTCCCGTAGATATTGACATTGGGCGTGATGGAATAGATGCCCGAGAAGGTGCCCGTGACTTCCTCGTCTTCGAACACATCATCGAAGGTCGACGGCAGGAAAGCTTCCGTTCCAGGAATATCGGCTTCCGCAGCGAAGGGGAAACAGGAGAAACCGATGGCCAGGGCGCCGACGAGGGCCGCTTCGGCCGGCAGTCCGCCCGCATTGGCGGCCGTTGCAAGACACGCAGGAGAACTCGCGTCCAATTGGACGAAGGAGCCGTCCTTGCGTTCATTCGTGTAACGAACACCGACCACCAGGTCGAGCCGTTCCGTGATGTTGATCGTGTTGTGGGTGAAGAAGGCGAAGGATCGGGTTTCCTGGTTGAACAGGTTTTGTCCGAAGCCGCCTGTCGCATCGATCCCTCCGGCGAAGGCCTGGGCCGGATTGCCTGAGGCCAGGACGTCGCCGAAGGTGCCGCCCGTGACCAGCGGCACGTCCGCAAAAGCCTCGATGCCGGGAAGTGCCAGGATGCCGCCGAACCATGCGGTGGCACTGATATATTCGTCATAGTCATCACCCAGGGTCAGGGTGAATTCTTCTTCGATGTCTTCCCGGAAATAGAAGCCGCCGACCAACCAGTCGAGGCGTCCATAATTGCCTTGGAAGCGCAGCTCGTGGGTCTGAGTGGTGATGGTGTCGCCGAAGATCGGATCCTCACCATTGCCGGTGCCCGGCACCGGAATGATGTCGAGATTGGTGAAGCCCGTATTGGTGACGAAATCAGCCTCGAAGTCCCGGTAGGAGCCGATATAGGTCGCGTTGAACGACCCGAAATCATATTTCAATTCACCGGAAATGCCGAATTGTTCGGTGTCGTTGGCGAATTCGCGGCCATTACTGATCCGATCTTCGAGTGCGCCCGGTCCGGATACGGGCGCGCCGCCGTCGGCGGGCAGGCCGGCCGCAGTGAAGGCGCCGGCCGCGACGATGGGCGATTCAAAGACGATGACCGCGTCACAACATTCCTCATCGGCATTGGCGTAGTCGCCAAGGATGCGCATGGAGAAATTCTCCGTGGGCTCCCAAAGCAGTTGACCCCGGAACTGGGCCCGGTCCCGGGTGCCGCTTTCCGCCCCCGTTGTGCTGTCCAGGATGCCGTCCCGGGCGCGCACGGAACCGGCAAAGCGCAGGGCCAGCTCATTTTCAATGATGGGAATGTTCACACCGGCCTGCACCTGATAGGCGTTGAGATTGCCATAGGTGCCGTTGCCCCAGACCTCATATTCATTCAGATCCGGCAGACGGCTGGAAATCGTGATCGCGCCGGCGGAGGTGTTGCGCCCGAAGAGCGTGCCCTGGGGGCCGCGCAGCACTTCGATCTGGCTGACATCGAGGAGATCGCCGAGGGCAATGCCCGGCCGGCTCTGGAAGACGCCGTCAATAAAGATGCCGACGGAGCTTTCAAGACCGACATTGTTGCCCGTCGTGCCGATGCCGCGCAGACGCACGGTCGCGCCCTGGGATTCCGTCTGGCTCGTGTTCAGGGTGAAGCTCGGCGAGAGGGCGCCCAGCTGGGTGATGTCGAACACGCCCGCGCGCTGAATGGTTTCCTCACTGAGGGCCGTCACCGAAATCGGCACATCGAGAATGTCGGCTTCGCGCTTCGTTGCCGTAACGAGCACCCGGTCGCCGGCGCGACCGCGGCCCTCTTCCTCTTCGACAACGGCGTCCGTGTCCTCGGCTTCCGCCGGCTCGGCGTCCTGGGCATGGGCGCCAACGCTTAGGGCGAGAACACTCGTTAATACGGATACAGATAAAAAAGCGGCCGCTCCCGGCCGCCAGATTGAGCGCCCCATTCGAACCTCCCTGACCCACAAATTAAAATGCGGTACAATTACGTTCAAGGTAATGCTACGGGATGGCGCGGCGCAGCGGCAAGGCCATACCCTGCCAGGATCGCTAGTTTTTTGACTACTGGGCCCAATTAACAGCTCATTGAGCAACCCGTGGGCGGCAGTTGCAGCGCACAGCAACGTTAATGGTGTGATGACAAATTATCAGCATAACGAAGGTTCTATGCTTGGTCCGGATACGCTCAAATAGTTTCTGACAATCTGTCATTCCGACTGCCGAAATTTAAGACAAGAAGTATTTCAAAAACCGAATCCAGCGGATGGAACGCGCCGAGGGCTTGAGACCGGTCTCGGAAGAGAGCAGGAGAGGCCGGCCGTCTGGCAAACGGACACGCATGGCGCAGGTGCGCGAAGGCCCGTGCCCGGCGTCATTCGTCACGGTGATGCCGTGGCCCGTCTCATTTGCCGATGGCCTCCGGCCCGCACCTGATTGCTTTGTCGGGGAGTTCAACTTGAGGTTTTATCCGCAGGATCGGATATCCGGGGAAAACCGGGTTCTCGGGCGCGCCGTTCCGTGTGTTCAGGCTTTCTTCTTCCTGCGTGTTGGTGCACTCTCCCGGTAGTGTTCACCCGTTATGACTGATTTCTTGCCACCGGCTATACGTTGCGATTTAGTCCCTGGGGGATTGTCGGATTGGGTCGCATGTCCACCCTGCTTTACCTCTCCTTGAAGAACTGTGGCTCAAGGTGGGCGCCAACAGCACGAGGGGTGGCGGGTAGGCGGCGGGGGCAAATCAAGGGTTAGAGTACGCGCAGCCGTCGAATGACCCTCGGCGCGGCTTCTGTTCGGGATTGGGATGAGGGTTTGAGGCGAGAAGGTCGCGGGCAGGGGGCACCAGCCTTGGCGACGTTAAACGCATAAGCGGGACGATAGAAATGCTTTCCGGTCTACTTGGCATGTTTTCCGCCGATATGGCGATCGATCTGGGAACCGCGAACACGCTGGTTTATGTCAAGGGACGCGGCATCGTCCTTAACGAGCCGTCCGTGGTGGCGATCATCGCCAAGGGCGGCAAGAAGCAGGTTCTGGCGGTCGGAAACGACGCCAAGATGATGCTCGGACGCACCCCCGGCAATATCGAGGCCATCCGTCCCATGCGGGACGGCGTGATCGCCGATTTCGAAGTCGCCGAGGAGATGATCAAGCACTTCATCCGGAAAGTGCATAACCGCTCCAGTTTTGCCAATCCCATGATCGTGGTCTGCGTGCCGTCCGGCTCGACCGCGGTGGAGCGCCGGGCCATTCAGGAATCCGCCCTGTCCGCTGGGGCACGTCGGGTCTTCCTCATTGAGGAGCCCATGGCCGCCGCGATCGGAGCGGGTCTGCCCGTGACCGAGCCGACGGGCTCCATGGTGGTTGATATCGGCGGCGGCACGACCGAGGTCGCCGTCCTTTCCCTAGGCGGGATCGTCTATTCCCGTTCCGTGCGGGTCGGCGGTGACAAGATGGATGACGCGGTCGTCGCCTTCATCCGCCGTCACCACAACCTTCTCATCGGCGAGAGCACGGCGGAGCGGATCAAGAAAGAGGTGGGTTCCGCCATGATCCCTCCGGACGGTCAGGGCGGCGCGGTCGATATCAAGGGGCGTGACCTGATGAACGGGGTGCCCAAGGAAATCACGATCACGCAGAAGCAAGTGGCCGAAGCGCTCGCGGAGCCGGTCGGGGCCATTGTCGAGGCGGTCAAAGTGGCGCTTGAAGCCACCCCGCCGGAACTCGCCGCCGATATCGTGGACAAGGGGATTGTCCTAACGGGCGGCGGCGCCCTGCTCCAGAACCTGGATCAGGTCTTGCGCGATGAAACGGGCCTGCCAGTAAGCCTTGCCGATGAGCCCCTGTCGTGCGTGGCGTTGGGCACCGGGAAGGCGCTGGAACAGCACAAGAAAATGCGCCACGTGCTCTCGACCGTTTACTAAACGCGCGCCGAACCCTAAGACTCTGGATCATGCCCGTGCAGCGCCAGTGGTTTTGCACCCATGCGATACCTGGAATGGGCGGACCCGACGCCGGTCCTAATCTTGGTTTTGGGGCTGTCGCGGTTCAGGCAGAGCAGCACGGGTCGTGGGGAGTGGGGACCGATCGGCAATCCTGGCATTGGTGTGCCGTCCATCCTGGTAAGCGGGAGGGCGCCCAGGGCCGCAATTGGCGCGATGCCGGGCGGATGGCCTTGCTGAGCGGGCCGAAATGGTGTCTCTCGAAAGGCGGCTGACAGAGCGAACAGGGATCGAAGACAGGTGTTTCACCATCCGGCGGCATCGGAAAGCAATGTGTCCACGGTTCGGTCGGTCCCGTTCCGCTTCTTCCTGGTTCTCGTGTTTCTCGCCATTCTGATTCTCTTCCTGGGCCGGACCGATACGGACACCCTGTCCAATCTGCGCACCCGCACGGCCGAGACCTTTGTCGGCATTTTCGGGATTTTTTCCGGACCCGTCAGCGCGGCCAAGGGCTGGATCGACGGCTTGCAGGACCTCGCGCTCGTCTATCGGGAAAATGAGCGCCTGCGGGCGGAAAATCAGCGCCTTCTCGAATGGAAGGCCCATGCGGACAAGCTGCAGGCCCTGCTGGCCCGCTATGATGCTCTCCTTAATGTGCGCGTCGAGCCGGGCATCGAATATGTGACGGCCCGCGCCGTGGGCGACAGCGGCAGTCCCTTCGTGCGCACCCTCGTCGTGAATGCCGGGGCCAGCGACGGCGTCGCGAAGGGTCAGGCCGTGATCAATCACCGGGGGCTTGTGGGCTGGGTGGTTGGCGTCGGCCGCTCCGCCTCCCGGGTGCTTCTGGTCAATGACCTGAACAGCCGGATCCCGGTGATGATCGGCGCCCAGGCCCAGCGGGCGATCCTGACCGGTGACAACGGACCCCAGCCGCGCCTTGAATTTCTGATGGCAACGGGCGCGGTCAAACCCGGCGATGCGGTCATGACTTCTGGCGATGGCGGCGTCTTGCCGCCGGGTCTGCCCATCGGCGTCGTCGCGGGCAACGATCAGCTCGGCGGTTTTCGCGTCTCCTGGCATGCCAATGATGCGCCGATCGATTCGGTTCGTATCCTGAACTATACCTTCCCGACGGAAGTTGAAATCCTTCAGGATCGCCCCGAAACGCCGGCGACAGCCGAAGCGACGCCCCAAACCACGCCTGAGCAACGGTGAGGCTGGTAATGGCTGTCGTCTCCCCCACCAGCTCCGTCCGTCCCCTGTTCGTTGCCATGACCGTCGGCGGGGCGGCCCTTGCCGTGATTGCGCAAAGCCTGCCCTTCGGTGCCGTGAACGGTGTGCCGCTTGCGCCGATTTTTGCCCTGATTGCCCTGTTCTATTGGGCGGTCTACCGGCTCGATTTTTGCCCTTATTGGGTGCCCTTCGCGACCGGGCTGTTCCAGGATGTATTGTCCGGCGGTCCCTTGGGCCTGTGGGCGCTGGTTTATGTCCTGGTTTTCGAGGGCGTGGTGCAGAACCGCCATTTCTTTATCGGCCGGGCCGCCTATTCGGCCTGGGCCGGTTTTGCGATGACCGGGATCGTGACGGCCGTGATCGCATGGGCCTTGTGGAGCCTCTATTCCTGGCGCCTCATGTCGCCTTTTCCTATTCTCGGCCAGATGGTGATCACCGTGATTTGTTATCCGGTGATCGCCCGGATCATGCTTGCCGTCGACCGGATCACGGGCGGCGGCGAATGATGGGAGACCAAGAGGACCGCATAGGGAACGGGCGGTCCATTGGGTATGTAGCCTAACGGGATTGGATGCAAATGGACGGTAGAGATCAAATCCGCCAACAGACATTCACCCGACGCACTTTCGTGCTGTCGGCCAGCGCCACCGGTGTCTTTGCCCTTCTGTTCGGTCGTTTGTATCAGCTTCAGGTCCTGAATGCCGATCAGTATCGGATGATCGCGGAGCAGAACCGCATCAAGGTGCGCCTGATCGCGCCCTTGCGCGGACGCATCGTCGACCGCTTTGGTGTCGAGCTGGCGGGCAACCGCCAGAAGCTGCGGGTCAATCTGGTGCCTGAGGACACGGAAGGCCGGCCCGTCAGTGACGTCATCGCGGAGCTTTCCCAGGTCATCGACATTTCCGACTATCGCCGGGAAAAGGTCCTTCGGGAAATCAAGCGCAATGCGAGCTTCGTGCCCGTCACCGTGGCGGATAACCTGACCTGGCAGCAATTTGCGCAGATCAATCTGCTCAGCCCGGATCTTCCGGGGGTCCAACCGGAAGTGGGGGACACGCGTTTTTATCCCTTTGCGGACGGCCTTGCCCATGTCGTCGGTTATGTGGGCGCCGTCAACGAGGAGGAGGTCGATGACGATCCGCTCCTGCGCCTTCCCGAGATGCGCACGGGCAAAAGCGGCATCGAACAGCGCCTTGAAGAACGACTGCGGGGGCAGGCCGGCAACAAGCAGGTCGAAGTGAATGCCGGTGGACGGATCATCCGGGAACTGGACCGCAAGGAGGGTGAGGCGGGGGCCGAGGCCGTCCTGACCATCGACATGAAGGTCCAGGAAAAGGCGAATGAAGTCCTCGAAGGGGAAAGCGGCGCGGCCGTTGTTCTCGACATCCATACGGGCGAGATCATTGCCCTTGTGTCCCAGCCGGGCTTCGACCCCAACGCCTTCAGCCGGGGGCTCACCCAGGCCGAGTGGAACGGGCTCCTCAATAATGAATACAAGCCGCTGATCAACAAGGCCGTGCAGGGACAATATCCTCCGGGCTCCACCCTGAAGCCGATCGTGGCGCTGGCGGCGCTCCAATACGGCGTCATGAGCCCCGACGAGACCGTGACCTGCACCGGCCGTGTTCCCCTGGGCGATCACGTGTTCCACTGCTGGAAGCGTCAAGGCCACGGTGTCGTGGACATGCACCGGGGCATCCAGCATTCCTGCGATACCTATTTCTACGAGGCCGCCCGGCGTCTCGGCGTCGATCGCATGGCCGAGATATTCCGGCAGTTCGGGCTGGGCGATCGCTTGGGGATCGAAGTGCCGAATGAAAAGGCGGGTCTTGTGCCGACCCGGGATTGGAAACGCGCCGTGGTCGGACAACCCTGGGTCCAGGGGGAGAGTTTCAATATGGGCATCGGCCAGGGCTACATGCTGACGACGCCCCTTCAGATGGCGGTGATGACCGCCCGCATCGCCAATGGCGGGCGCCGCGTCGAGCCGCGCATCATCCGCTCAAGCGGCGACACGCTCTTGATCCGGCCCCAGGCCGCCCCGCGCATGGACATCACGCCGGCCAACATGGCCGTCATCCGCCGGGCCATGGACGCGGTCACCAATGACGCGAGCGGTACGGCGTTCCGCGCACGGCTTGAAGGCGGCGAGGGGCTGTCCATGGCCGGCAAGACCGGCACCTCCCAGGTGCGCCGGATCGGCAGCGTCGAACGCCAGCAGGGCGTGCGCAAGAATGAGGAGCTGCCCTGGCACCTGCGCGACCACGCCTCGTTTGTGGGGTATGGCCCGGTCGATGCACCGCGCTATGCGGTGGCGGTCATCGTGGAACACGGGGGCAGCGGCTCCAAGGCGGCCGCGCCCCGGGCCCGCGAGATCATGCGCGAGACCCTGCTGCGGGATCCGTCCAGCAAGACGACCGTGGGGCCGCAATTGCGCGTGGGCGAGAGTGATATCGACGGCGGAGGGCAAAAGGGATGATGCTCGATACCTTCAATCAGGTGGCCAATCGTCGTTCGGGGCTGCAATACAAGCTCATGGAATTCAATTGGGGATTCCTGTTTCTCCTGTGCGTGATCGCCTGTTTCGGTTTCCTGATGCTTTATTCCGTGGCGGAAGGCTGGACGCCCTGGGCGCGGCCCCAGATGATCCGTTTCGGGATGGGGGTCTTCATCCTGATTGCCGTGGCCCTTGTCGATGTACGTATCTGGATGCGCCTCGCCTATCCGGCCTATGCCGTGGCCCTGGCCCTGCTGATCGCCGTGGAGTTGTTCGGTTCCGTCGGCATGGGCGCCCAGCGCTGGATCGATTTCGGCGTCGTGCAGCTTCAGCCCTCGGAATTGATGAAGATCTCCCTTGTGCTGGCCCTGGCCCGTTACTTCCACGCTCTGGAGCCGGATCAAGTGTCCCACCCCATGTTGGTGTTGCCGCCGCTGATCATGATCGGCCTGCCGGTGCTTCTGGTGCTGATGCAGCCTGATCTGGGCACGGCCATTCTGCTCGCCGCCGGCGGCGTGGCGCTGATCTTTCTTGCCGGCATCCATTGGTCCTATCTGGCAGGGGCGGTGGCCCTGGTCGTCGCGGCGGTGCCCATCGGCTGGCAGTTCCTGCACGACTATCAGCGCAAACGCGTGTTCACCTTTCTCGATCCGGAACGCGATCCCTTGGGCGCCGGCTATCACATCCTCCAGTCCAAGATTGCCCTGGGCTCGGGCGGGTTGTTCGGCAAGGGGTTCCTCCAGGGCACCCAGGCCCATTTGAACTTCCTGCCCGAGAAACAAACGGATTTCATCTTCACCATGTTGGCGGAGGAACTGGGTCTTGTCGGCGCGGGCAGTCTTCTTCTGCTCTATATGCTCGTTGCGGCCTATGCCGTGACCGTGGCCGTCCGTTCCCGGAACCATTTCGGGCGCCTCGTGGCCATGGGCGTGGTGGTGACGTTCCTGCTCTACATCTTCATCAATGTGGCCATGGTCATGGGGCTCGTGCCGGTGGTGGGTGTGCCCCTGCCGCTCGTGTCCTATGGCGGCACCTCCATGATGACGCTGATGTTCGGCTTCGGCCTGTTGATGAGCGTTTATATTCACCGTAATGAGGAAATGTCCCGCTCGGCCCTTTCGATCTGGTGAGGGTCGCGGGAGGGGCGCGGGGCCGTCGTCACCCGTGCGGCGCTCTCTGGATACATGGGGCGAACACGCCCATGAACCGGCAGCACGCCCGGAGCGTAGCATCCTGGTGGGGCGGGGGCCGAAATGACCGTTGAATTCCGGGGCCCGTGGGACTAGGTTACGCGCTTCGGCGTTGCACCGTGCGCTTGGCATCTTACTTTATGGTTGGGTCCACACGATCGCCTCCGCGACGATCCAACCCCGGCAAGGTGCCTCAGGCTTTAAGTCATCGGTTTCGGGTGTATAGCTCAGTTGGTAGAGCAGCTGACTCTTAATCAGCGGGTCCAAGGTTCGAGTCCTTGTACACCCACCAAACCCCCGTCTTTTCAGGAAAATCGAATAAGATCAGGCTTTCTCCGGTTCCATTGGGGGTTC
>CAZFWG010000074.1:0-21400 GCA_964522525.1 uncultured Alphaproteobacteria bacterium
CCATGTCGATGCCGCGCTTCAGGTCCATCGGGTTCATGCCGGCGGCAACCGCCTTGGCGCCTTCGCGCACGATGGCCTGAGCCAGAACGGTCGCGGTGGTGGTGCCGTCACCCGCCAAGTCGTTGGTCTTGGAGGCGACTTCGCGCACCATCTGGGCGCCCATATTCTCGAACTTGTCGGTCAGTTCGATTTCCTTGGCGACCGTGACGCCGTCCTTGGTGGTGCGGGGAGCACCGAAAGACTTGTCGATCACGACATTGCGGCCTTTGGGGCCGAGGGTCACCTTCACCGCATCGGCGAGGATGTCGACGCCGCGCAGCATGCGTTCGCGCGCTTCAGTCGAAAATTTCACTTCCTTGGCAGCCATTGACTACTCCTTGAGTGGTGGATTTCTAAGGGGACGAGACAAAGAAAAAAGCGACCGCGCTTCAGGAGCGTCAGGCCGCTTTCTTGCCCGCCTTGGAGTTTTCGATCACGCCAAGAATGTCGGTTTCCTTCATGATCAGAAGGTCTTCGCCGTCAATCTTGACTTCGGTGCCGGACCATTTGCCAAACAGCACCAGATCACCCTGGGCGACATCCAGGGGCACGATCGTGCCGTCTTCTTTCTTGGTGCCCGGTCCCACGGCGATCACTTCGCCCTGCTGGGGTTTTTCCTGGGCGGTTTCGGGGATGATGATCCCGCCGGGGGTTTTCGTGTCTTCTTCAACGCGACGGATCAGAACCCGGTCATGCAAGGGACGGAATCCCATTCGACGTCTCCATCTACTGGTCGTTAGGGTGAAAAAACGAGAGCGCAAACGTGTTAGCAGCCGGGATTGGCGAGTGCTAACGCGCTCGGCAGTCATGTAAGAAAGGCGGCTTTTCATGTCAACGGCCCCAACGCGCTTTTGGGACGAAAAAGCGGAAGGATGGACTCGTTTTGCCAGGGGCCTTGCGGCCGGCCTGCTGATAACCGGGTGCAGCGCCGAAGAAGCCGAGGTGCGCTGTACCGACGAGCCCCGCACCTGCATGACCCTGGTTGGCCAGACCCAGGGCATCACTGATGGCGAGCCCCGTCTGGTGCTGTCCTTTCTCAACAGGTGCCAGTTCCCGGTCGACATCAAAATCTGCTTCGAGGATGAACGCTCCGGCGCCGATTGTCGGGAACGCACGGCCGTGGAACCCCTCCAGCGTATCAGCGAAGCCAAAGACGAGAAGTTTCTAGGCGAAGGCATCCGCTATTTCGTGCGCTACAGCTCAGAGGCCCGCGCCTGCCGGTTTCCAGAGACAAGCCGGATCGTCTTCTAAAGCGAGGTCTGAAAAAGGGGTCTCCGGTTTTTCGGAAGGACCGGGCGGAAACAAGGATTTGCAGCGGGATCGGTAGCCCAACCACCGCGATCGCGCTCAAATGACAAGATCAGACGAAAAGGAAGGAGGGCGCCCATGTCACGCACAACGGAACACCTCAACGACCGGGTCCGCGCCTATGTGCAGTCCCTGTCGGCGGGCCGGGAGCCCGCGCTGATGGCGCGGCTGCGGGAAGAGACCTCCCGGCTTGCCGAAGGCAACATGCAGATCAGCGTGGAACAGGGACAGTTCATGGGGGTCCTGGTTCAGCTCCTGGGCGTGACCCGCGCGATCGAGGTCGGGGTCTTCACGGGCTACAGCGCCCTCACAGTCGCGCGTCATCTGCCGCCGGACGGCCGGCTTGTTGCCTGCGATATCTCGGAGGAATGGACCGCCAAGGGACGGGCCTATTGGCGCGAGGCTGGTCTCGAGGCGCGGATCGATCTGCGCCTGGGCCCTGCGTCGGAGACGTTGCGAGCCATGCGTGACGCCGGCGAGGACGGGACCTTCGACTTCGCCTTCATCGACGCTGATAAGACGGGCTATGACGATTACTATGAGCAATGCCTCGCCCTGGTGCGGCCCGGCGGCGCCATCGCCATCGACAATATCTTTTTCGGCGGCACGGCGATCAATCCGGCACCGGATGATCCCAATGGCGTGGCGATCGCCGGTCTGACGAAAAAAGTGTTCGAGGACGCGCGCGTCGACCCGGCCCTGATCCCGATCAGCGACGGCCTCTTGCTGTTGCGCAAGCGGTAGCGCGTTCCGGTCGGAAAACCGGGGCCCCACGGGCCATGCCTCACGCCTGAAGGCCCTCTATACCAGCACGACGCCCTCATGGCGCAGGAGCCAGCTCTTGCGCTCAAGCCCGCCCGCATAGCCCGTCAATGTGCCATTGGCCCCGATGACCCGGTGACAGGGCTGAACCAAGGCGATCGGGTTGAGCCCGTTGGCCCGGCCGATGGCGCGGGACGCTTTCGGCCGCCCCACCGCCTTGGCCAGATCTCCGTAGCTGCGCGTCTCTCCCGCCGGGATGGCGCGCAAGGCCGCCCAGACCTCACGCTCGAAATCCGTACCATGAGGATCCACGGCGAGCCCATCCAGGGCCCGGATATCCCCCTCGAAATAGGCCGCGAAACAAGCCGCCAGCCTGTCGTCCGCCGGCCCATCCTCAACCGCATCGCCCCATGGTGTCTTGGCCACGAGCCTGGTGATCCGGTCTTCCCGGTCGGCGAACTCAACGCCGTGCAGGCCCTTGTCGCTCGCCAGAATGATCAGCTGTCCGACGGGGCTCGGCAAGGTGAAGCGGCGGACCACCATGGTCATTCCTCCAGACTGAGCCAAAGCCGGATCGCGGCATAGGCCCGGTAGGGACGCCAGAGCTCGGCCCGTGCGTTCAGCATACGGGCATCCTGGGTCGTGGCCTTGAGGTTGAGGGCTTTCAGAAGGCCCAGATCCTTTTCGGGAAAGGCATCGGGCTCGCTCAACGCCCGCATGGCCACATAATCGGCCGTCCACGGACCGATACCCGGCAGGGATGTGAGATCGGGCAGGCCCGTCTCATTTGCCAGAAAAGCGTCCGCAACCGCCTTGAGAGTCGCGACTCGTCTTGTGGTCAGTCCGAGGCCATCGAGATCCGCGTCCGCCAACCCCGCCGGGGTGGGAAAGAGACAGGTCACGCCGTGATCCTCATCGATCAGGGCGGCGGGCAGAGGCTGCCCGGCCCGAGCCACGAGCCGGCCCGCAATGGTCCGGGCGCCCTTGACGCTGATCTGTTGACCGATGACCGCGCGGACCGTGAACTCGAACGGGTTCGGGCCGCCGGGGATCCGCACGCCGGGGCGCATGGCGATCTGAGGGCCCAGGAACGGATCCTGGGACAGGGCGTCATCGATCGCCTCGCTGTCCGTATCAAGATCGAAGATGTGACGGATCTGGACGATCGCCTCGCGCAGGTCGCTTGCCTTGTCGAGCCGAATATGGGCCATGACGCCCGGCTGGTCAGGGTGCGCCGTGACACGGATAACGGCCGGCCCGCCAGCGCAGTGGAGGGCGCGGCTGTAGGATCCGCCGTCTGCGCCTTCGACCCCCGGAATGGCGCGCGTGGCAAGAAAGGCGAGCAGGTGATCCAGGTCATAAGGAGCACGGGTCGCGAGCGCCAGATCCATGGCCAGACCGTGGGCGGGGGGGAGCGTGCCCTCCTGCACCGTTTGAGTGCGGCGCAACGCGCCTGGTGGCTGATCGAAGCAGCGCACGAACGCATCGTTGAAACGGCGCAGACTGTTGAAGCCGGCGGCGGTGGCGACGGCCGTCATGGGCAGCGGCGTGGTCTCGACCAAACGGCGCGCCAGATGGAGCCGGTGGGTCTGGGCCACGGCCTTGGGCGAGGCCGCGAGATGCTCCGTAAACAGACGCCGCAGATGGCGGCCGGTGATGCCCAGGCGGGCCGAGAGTGTTTCGACGGATCCGGAATCAAGCGCGCCCGCTTCGATCAGGCGCAGGGCGCGGGCCAGCGTGGCGCCGACACCGAGCCTGGCCGGACTGCCGGGGGCACTTTCCGGGCGGCAGCGGCGACAGGCGCGAAACCCGGCCCGTTCCGCCGCCGCCGCGGAGGGCAGGAACACACAGTTCATGCGCTTGGGCGTCCGGGCCGGGCAGATCGGCCGGCAATAGATGCCGGTCGTGCGCACGGCGGTGAAGAACCGCCCGTCAAAGCGGGGGTCCCGGCGCGTCATGGCGCGGTAGCAGATGTCCGGATCGAGCCTCATGACCCCTGTCTTAGCCGATCGGGGGTCCCGAGGCTCGCCATTTTCGGACTCGGTTGGAAAAGGGCCTCTACTCGGCGGCGAACGGCATTTTCGACCATTGCTGGCGCTTGCGATAGATCGTCGACGGATTGATCTGAAGCCGCGCCGCCGCCAGCGTGACATTGCCGCCGCAGGCCGTCATGGCCTGTTCGATGGCCTCTTTCTCCACAAGCCACAAGGGGCGGATGTCCCCGTCATTGCCGGCGGTCATGGCCCGGGCGGGGGCGCCGGCATCGGATGTCAGCTGACCTAAGGGATCGGGCAGCATGTCCGGTGTCACCACCGGTCCGTCATTCAGGACAACGATCCGCCGCATGATGTTCTGCATTTCCCGCACATTGCCGGGCCAGGAATGAGCGCACAGGAGAGCTTCCGTCTCCGGCGCAAAGCCCTCGAACACCTTGTGTTCCTCCGCCGCGAAGCGATGGAGGAAATAGCGGGCGAGGCCCAGAATGTCGCCGCCGCGCGCCCGCAAGGGCGGCAGGTGGATCTGCAGGACATTGAGCCGGTAATAGAGATCCTCCCGCAACAGACCGTCCGCGACGGCCGTTTCCGGGTTGCGGTTCGTGGCGCAGACGAAGCGGACATTGACACATGCATAGCTGCTCGCGCCCACGGGCTGAACATCCCCGGTCTGAATGAAGCGCAGCAGTTTCGACTGAAGGCCGATCGCCATTTCGCCGATCTCGTCGAGAAAAAGCGTGCCGCCATCGGCCATGCGCGCTGCCCCCGGACGGTCCGCCGTGGCGCCGGTGAAGGCCCCTTTCACGTGACCGAACAGTTCGGATTCCATCAGATCCTTGGGGATCGCGCCGCAATTGAGCGGCACGAAGGCCCGTTCCCCCCGCTCCGAGGCATCATGAATGGCCCGTGCGACGAGGTCCTTGCCGGTCCCGCTCTCGCCGGTGATCAGGACGCTGGCATTCGAGGACGCCACCTTCTCGATCATCCGATAGACGCGCTGCATGGCGCTTGAGGCACCGACAATGCCGGCAAACTGCTCGCGGCCATGGTCCCGGTCGATCGATTCGATCTCCCGGCGGAGGGTTCGGGACTCAAGGGCATGGTCCACCGCCTTGAGCACCCGTGCCGCGTTGAAGGGCTTGGGAATAAAATCCTCGGCCCCCCGGCGCATGGCCTCGACGGCAGTATCGACGGAGCTTTCGCCGGTGATCACCACGGCGGCCGGTTTCGGCGACAGGCTCGCGACTTTTTCGAGAACCTGGAAGCCGTGCATGTCCGGCAGACGCAGATCGAGCAGGACCAGATCCGGTGTCTTGTGGCCCAGATGGTCAAGCGCAAGGGTGCCGTTGGAGGCGTAATCGACCTCATACGGACCTTTGTCCAACATGGCGGCCATGACGCGCACCATGCTGGGGTCGTCTTCAACGACGAGGATGCTTAAGCGACGCGGCGCCGAACCGGCACCACGTGCAGGGGGAATAATGGAACCCATGGAAAGTCGCCAAACTGCCCACGCCAAAGGGCGAATCAACGATGGATATCTTTAGGCTAAGGGCGAATAGAAGAAAGGCAAAGCGTGTTTTAAGAAGCTGTGTCGGTAAGCACTGCGGATTTCGGACGTGTGAGGCGAAGTGCCGAGGGCCTGTCCGGATTTACATGCTGAAAGCTGTTCATTTTGGGTTCAGCCGGAGGCTGTCAGGCTGTTAGGGTGTAGTGCCGCAAAAAAAAGCGGCTCGGGGCCCCTGGCGCCCGCAACCTGAAGGGTGAGTTCGGGGAAGCGGAAGGGGCAAGCCAAGGGAGGT
The DNA here is from genome assembly GCA_964522525.1 of uncultured Alphaproteobacteria bacterium. Taxonomy (GTDB): domain Bacteria; phylum Pseudomonadota; class Alphaproteobacteria; order JAJFIK01; family JAJFIK01; genus CAYUYV01. Next base: position 5,906 of record CAZFWG010000074.1, read on the forward strand.
CAAAGGATGACCCTACTGCGAAAAATCGCGGCTGTTGCGTCCGGGGGTGTGGTGGGATTGGCCCTCGTTACCCTAGGCGCGTTGAGCACGGCGGCCCATGCCCAGGATCGTGGGCCCCGGGGCGAGGCTCGGATCGACGTGGACGCCGAATTCGCCGATGGCAACTTTGCCGAAGAAGTGGATTTTGCCGAAGAAGCCCAGCCCGCGCGGCGTCGGGCGCGGCGTCGCGGTCGGCGCCGGGCGCGTCGGCGGTTCCGCTATCCCCGTCGTGATTTCCGCGCCGGCATCTATATCGGCGGGGACCGGTTCGGTCTTTTCCTCCATGAGCGGGATTTCCGTCGGTTCCGCGGCCGGGGCCGTCGCGCGTATCACTACCGGGGTCGTTTCGGTGCTCACCGCTATGACCGGCGTTTCGCCCGGGCCGGCCACTGGTATGTGTCGCCCCGCTTCCACGGTTTCATCGGCCGCGCCTGCCACCCCATCTACAAGCGCGGTTTCTTTGACGGCTATCGGGTGCTCATTCGGGCCCGCCGCTGTTATGACCGGTTCGGTCGTGGCTTCATCATCCGAGGCAGCCGTCGGATCGTCGAATATTACTGATCCGGATCTCCACGCTCGCAGGAGCGGATGATCTCGCAAACAAAAAAGCCAGGGGTATCGCGCCCCTGGCTTTCTTCGTTGAAGGACGGTCCCTTGTCGACGGACCGGTGGTCTTGGTGTTTCCCGCAATCAGCCGCCGCCGATGGTCTGACCCCCGTCGATCACGAAGCCGTGCCCCGTGGTGAAGGCCCCGGCCTTCGAGGCCAGGAACACGGCCGCGCCGGCAATCTCGTCCGGCTCGCCGATCCGGCGCAGCGGCGTGGTGGCCGTGCTGGCTTTCAGAATGTCCGGATTTTCCCACAGGGCGCGGGCGAAATCCGTCCGGATCAGGCCGGGCGCAATCGCATTGGCGCGGATGTTATAGGGGCCATATTCGACGGCCAGATTGCGCGCGAGCTGAAAATCCGCCGCCTTTGAAATGGCATAGGCCCCCAGGATCTCCGATCCCTTGAGGCCCCCGATCGAGGACACGATGATGATGGAGCCGTCGCGACGCTGCTTCATCTGGGGCAGGACCATATTGCACAGCCAGAAATTGCTCTTGACGTTGCATTGCATGATTTTTTCAAAAGCATCGTCCGGACAGTCGATGGACGGACCGAAATAGGGATTGACGGCGGCGTTGCAGACCAGCGTGTCGATCCGCCCCAGGAGCGCATTGGTGCCGTCGACCAGGGCCTGAAGGTGTTCCTTGTGGGAAATGTTGCACGGGATCGCGAAGGCACGGGGCTCGCCCGGGTGTTGCGCGTTGATTTCCGCTGCAACCTCGTCGCAGACATCGCCCTTGCGGCTCGAGATCACGACCTTGGCGCCGTGTTCCGCCATGCGCATGGCGATGGCCTTGCCGATGCCGCGGGTTGAGCCGGTGATCACCGCTACCTGGCCGGTGAGATCGAACAAAGACATGGGCGTCCTCCTTTGACTCCGTCATTGGGATGTTTCGGGGACCAGTCTTGTCGCAAATCCGACATGCCGCAACGGGACTCAAGAAGAAGGCGCCCGCAGGCGCCTTCTCCAATTGGATGAGATCCGGGGGCTCAGAGCATGGGGTTCTCGAAAAGGCCGAACTCGCTGATCAGCCCGGGGTCGAACGCGTCGATCTCCTCCGCCAGCATGGCCAGTTCGAGGACATTGGCGTCCCCCATGAGCGAGGTGGTGAACTGCTCGTTCGAGAGGGTCACGGCCTCCATGCCCGCCAGGATGACATTGCCGTCGTTCAGATCGCTGAAACGCGTACTCAACAGCTCAAGCGTGTCACCATCATCGAAGGTGAAGATGAGACGGCCCTGGGATGTGGTGATGAAGGTTTCCAGTTCCTCCAGGCTCGAGATTCCGGTGGCGGAGATATCCAGCGTGTCCTGATTGTCGTTGAAGTCCCGGAAGGAATCGTCCCCATCCGTATAGATGAAAACGTCCGAACCGCCGCCGCCGAACAGTTCGTCATTCCCCGAGCCGCCCGTCAAGGTATCGTTGCCGCCGCCGGCAAAGACGCTGTCGTCGCCGTCGCCGCCATCAAGGACGTCCTGGCCGCCATCGCCGAAGATGCGGTCATTGCCGGCCCCGCCCGTGACCACGTCATCGCCGCTGGCACCAAAGACCTGATCATCGCCGCCGTCGCCGTTGAGGGTGTCGTTGCCGGCATCGCCGAAAACGGAGTCCGCGTCATCGCCCCCAAAGGCGAGATCATCGCCCTGACCTCCGAACAGATTGTCGCGACCGCCGTCGCCGCGCAGTTCGTCGTCCCCGTTTTCACCGCGGATCTGGTCACCATCGGCGCCGCCGTCGAGCGTGTCGTTTCCGCCCCGCCCGAACAGGCTGTCCCGGCCCGGCCCCGAAACGATGATGTCATCCCCATCGTCACCGAACAGATTGTCATTCCCCGCGCCGAATTGAACATTGGCGTACGCCGTATCCCAGACCGGGATGAAGCCCGGGAACAATGCCGCATTTAGATTGTAAAGCCAGAACGAGTCATCGACGGGATCGACGACCGCGCCCGTGTAGTCGCCCCAGCGATTGCGTCCCGCCCCATCGAGGATTTCATAAGGCGCCTCGCCCTCCGCGATGACGATGGTGTCGCGCAGGGTTCCCGGTTCGTCTCCCAACTGACGGCCGGTCAGATAGGAACCGGCGAGCACACCGGGACCGGAGGCGGAGAAGGTTACGGCGATGTCCCCGTCGCTGTTGACGGCGATCGAGGGGAAGAAGGTGAATGTGCCCGGCGCGATGTCCTCGCCGCCGATTTCCACCAGGTCTTCAAGGGCAAAGCCGTTCAGGGGATCGGTCACGCTGTAAAAGGCCGTGGCCTGATCGGCATTCTCGCCCTCGAAGGGCAGCTGGGTGAAGGTGGCGTAGAGCAGACCGTCCCGGAACACCACATCGAGGGTCCGCCGATCATTGGTGTCGATGCCGACAAAATCGGAGTCGAGTTGCGGGGCGTCGGGCAGGGCGCTCGTGACGAGATCGATATCCGGATAGACCACGATGTCGAAATCGAAGGTCGGGCCGCCATCGGCAAAGGGCTCTCCGACGGTGTAGACGATCGCCGCTTCCGGGGCTCCGGGCACGCCGGCACCGAAGGTGAAGCCATTCGCATAAAGATAATTATCGACACCCTCCGGCAGGTCGCCAAAATTGAGCGAGGGCTGAATGGTCGAGGCGAGAGCCGGGGCCAGGCCGGCTTCGGTCACCGGGTCCGAGAAAATGACATTGGCCGGCCCCCCGTCATAGAAGCCGCCTTCTCCTTCCCCTTTTTCGATGATCCAAAGGCCCGGCGTTCCGAAACCGGGGCCGTCAACCGCGAAGCGGTTATTGGTGATATAGACCGCGTCGTCACTGACGGAGAAACCCGGAAAATCCGCCCAAAGAAGGGCCGTTTCTCCGGTCGTCAGGGGACCCGTGGTCAGGGCATCAATGACGATCGTGTCGAAATCGTCGATGGAGCTCGGGCTGCCGTCCTGGGAAACCGCCACATAGATGTTGGACACGTCATTGGACGGATCGGGCAGGATGTCCGTGACGCCGAGCTGTTCGAGGGTCACGATCACGAAGCGGTCATTGAACTGATCATAGACGACCTTCGGGTCGAACGTGTCGGTCAGGGAGCCGAACAGGTCGATCAGCGGAAACTGGTCGAGCAGGGTGCCGTCCTTCTCAAAGATCTCGACGGCCGTGTTCACCACATTGACGAGGCGGTCGGTGCCCGCGGCGGCGATCGTGTCCGGCGGAATGAAGGCGAGGCCGAAATTCAGGAACTGATCGACGAGGCTGATGGCATCAATGCCGGTCAGGGCATCCAGGGGCGCCTGACTTTGGTCAAGCGAAATGCGTTCGGGCCTCAGGGAAAAGGAGCCGCCGGACAGGAAGCCGTCCAGGTCGAAACCGCTGGCCTCGACGGCGGCAATGAGGGCATCGCGATAGGCAAAGAACGCATCGTCCGTGACCACGGCTTCATCGCCATTCAGGGTCAGTCCGGATGAATCAAGACCAAACGCCTCGTCGATCGCGCCCAGAAAGATGAGGGCTTCCGCTTCCGGCGACGGATCGCCGGGGCCGAGATTGCTTTGGTTTTCCATCTCGAAGACAAAGGAGGAGGTCAGATTCTCCACCGCGAATGCTGCCCTCTCAGGCGCAGTGAGCGTGGGAACGATCGTCGACGCTTGGTCAAAAGTCAGGCTCATGACAATGCCTCCGGTTGATGGGTCCTGGATACGTTTTTTCATTTTGAGGCGAAGGATCGTTGGGCGCCCTCCACCGCATCCGATCCCAAAAGACCAAGCTTTACACTCCTGATTGTCAATTTAATTGGCGAACATGTTGTGATTGTAACGCCGCCGTGAAGCCGCCATTTTCCCCTTGTTGAACCGTTATGGTTGATTTCCGTTGGCGGGCGCGATTTTGTGCTCGCTATTCGTTGGATCACAAACCCGTGTTTGAGCGGGCCGTCGTTATGCGGATCGGCCGCATCCATGGGGATCTCGCTATCGCGAGTCCCGCTGTTATTGAGAGGACGTCACATGTTGTCAGGAATGAAAAAGGCCTTGGTGGCCGTGACGCTGGCGAGCTTCGCGCTGAGCGCCTGCACCACGACCGATGCCTATACCCGTGAACAAAAGACCAGCCGCGCAACCAAGGGGGCCGCGATTGGGGCCCTGGGCGGTGCGGTGATCGGGGTGCTCACCAACACGTCGAGCGGCAAGCAGGCGGCCCGTAACGCACTGATCGGCGCGGGCATCGGCGCCCTGGCTGGTGGTGCGGTCGGCGCCTACCAGGACCGCCAGGAATCGAAACTGCGCGAGCGCCTTGATGAGACCGGCGTCGGCATTCAGCGGATCGGTGACGATATCGAGCTCGTCATGCCGGGCGACGTGACCTTCGCGACCAACCAGTCGGCGATCACGTCCAATTTCTATCCGGTGCTCGATGACGTCTCCCTGGTGCTGAACGAATTCGACAAGACCTATATCGAAGTATCCGGCCACACGGACACGGTCGGTTCCCGGGAATACAATCAGCGTCTGTCCCAGGAACGGGCCAATAGCGTGGCTGCCTATCTCATCAATCGTGGCGTCATGTCGGAACGTCTGATCGTGCGCGGCTACGGCGAAGACCGTCTGGCGGTGCCGACGGGCGACGGCGTCAACAACGCCGCCAACCGCCGGGTCGAGATCCGCATCTCGCCCCTGACCTGATCCCGCCCTAAATCGGCGAAGACCCGACGCCCGTCGCGAGAAATCGCGGCGGGCGTTTGCGATCTGGAAAGCGACCCGCCGCCACACTCCCGGTTGATGTGTCAATCGGGGACGGGCCATGGCGGCTTTTTTCTTTCATAGCGGTTGGGCGGCTCTTTACGCCGGTGTTGCGGTCGCCGGAGCCATCTGGACCCGAACGGCCGGGTACCTCTCCCCCACGGAAGCCGTGGTCGCGGCCGGCGGCTTCTTTCTGCTTAACGTGCAAATCCACGGGGGGTGGATCGGCCGGCGCCGGCGCCAAGCCCTGGAGCACGCCCTGGCCCGGATCGATACGGCGCAAAAACGTCTCAATGACGGGCTGGAGCTTGTCCGTGAGGAGATGAGTTCCCTCACCTACACCTATGAATCAACCGCGCGGCTGCGCACGGAGCGTCTCGTTTCCGAAGTTCGGGTCTTGGAGGATCTGATCGGGCGGCTCGATCATGCCGGGCCGGACGAGGCCTCGGATCCGGGCGGGCGGTCCCGGGATGGCATTGATGCCCCGAGGGAGCGCGAGGGCCCCCTGGACGGGGCCGCCGCCGACATGCTCGAAGCGATTCGCACCGCACTCGAGGACAACCGGGTCGATCTGCATCTCCAGCCCATTGTGAGCCTGCCCCAACGGCGCCTGCGTTTCTTCGAGGCCTTGACCCGCTTGAGGGACGAAAGCGGGGGCCTGATCATGCCGGCCGAATATCTGCCGGTGGCGGAGGAAGCGGGGCTGATATCGGTGATCGACAACCTGTTGCTGTTCCGCAGTGTCCAGATCGTCCGCCGCCTGCCGCCCCGGGACCGGCACGTGGCCCTGATGTGCAACATCTCGGCGCGCACCTTGAAGGACACGTCCTTCTTCAATCAGTTTCTTGACTTCATGGAGGAGAACCGGGACCTTTCCCACCAGATCATTTTCGAGTTTGCCCAGGACACGGTCGACCATGCGGGTCCGGAGGAGATGGCCCATCTCGGCCGGCTTGCCGATATGGGGTTCCGTCTGTCCATGGACAATGTGGCCAATCTGGACGTGAACCCGTCCTATCTCCAGAAACGCAATTTCCGCTTTGTGAAGATCCCGGCGGATCTGCTCCTCGATCAGCGCGCCGCCCGGGTCAGCGATATCGACACGGCGGATCTCAAGGCCCTGTTCCGGCGCCACGGCGTCGACCTGATTGTCGAGAAAATCGAGAATGAGCGGACCGTGGTCGAGATCCTGGAATATGATGTGGACTACGGCCAGGGCTACCTGTTCGGGGCGCCGCGACCGATCCGCGATGCGTATACGGCGGGATGATGTCGACGGCCGGAAACGCCCTTGAACTCGGTCCGGTAACGCATCAATCGAAAAGCGCGTCGATGTCCCCCTGGCTCGCCTCCGCCCCGCCGGCATTTTCGAAAAAGGCATCGACGTCGGATTGTTCAACGCCCTCGCCATCGAGTTGGGGACCGTTGAGCAGGAGGTCCTCTTTTCGCTTTTCTTCCGGATCAAGATCCTCCGGTTGCTTGTCAGGCACGCCGAAGGCGCTGGCGATCCGTGTCACCCGCTCCTCGATATGTTTCAGGGTGGAGACGACCTTGCTGATGCGCTGGCCGGTGATGTCCTGGAAGGAACAGGCCTCGAAGATCTGCATGATGGCATCCTGGACCGTCGCCTGATAGGCCTCGTGGTCCGACGGGTCCGCCGCCATGATCTTCTCGGCATTCTCCATGATCGTGTTGGTGGCGTCTTCGGTCTGCTTGACGATGGCGTCGAGCTCCTTGCCGGCCCGGGGAATACGGGTCGTTTGGAGATCATTGGGCTGAAGAGCCGCCACTTCGCTTTTGGTCCGGTCGATGAAATCGGCGATGTTCCGGAACTCGGTATAGACCTGCGTGTCCACGCTGGAGAAGAAACCCTGCATCGTGCCAACCATCAGTTCGGCCAGCGTGAGGACATCCACCAGGTCAAGATTTTCCTTACCCTGATGGGTGCGCAGCTGCTCAACCAATTGGGCGAAGGCCTTTGAATCGGCAGGTGCGGACATGGGACACTCCTCCGGGGAAAGGGCCGGGGTCAGACCGAAATGCAACCCGTGCGATAGGCGCGAGCCTAGGCCCCACGCCCATAAAAATTGGTAAATCGCCTGACCGTGCGCATGAGCGTTCCCTGAAAACCGGCTTCCCCTTTTCCGGGCCGCGCTCTAGGTTGGCGCCATCAGCGGTTCGGAAAACGGGGCAAGGATATGGGCGCGCATATTCAAGGATTGATGATCGAGGACCTGACCGAAGGCATGGCGGCGGCTTTCTCCAAGACCGTCACGGAGGCCGATGTCGTCCTGTTTGCCGGGGTTACCGGCGACACCAATCCGGTTCATTTGGATGAGGACTATGCCCGCACGACCTTTTTCGAAGGCCGTATCGCCCATGGAATGCTGACCGCCGGTCTGATTTCCGCGGCCATCGGCACCAAACTGCCCGGGCCCGGCGCGGTCTATCTGAGCCAGACCTTGAAGTTCAAGGCGCCGGTGCGCCTTGGCGATACGGTGGTCGCCTGGGTCGAGGTCTCGGCCATCGATGCCGAAAAACGCCGGGTGACCTTGGCCTGCCGCTGTCTGGTGGGGGACAAGACGGTAGCGGACGGGGAGGCCGTGATCATGGTGCCGTCCCGGGATAGCTGACCGGCGTTTCACAATTTTCGCCAACTGGTATATGACGACCCGTCACTTTCGGCAGACCTCCAACGGCGCGCGGCACTTTTGAGATCCTCCTTTTTCAGGAGTTCTCGGCTTTTTTTGACGGCGCCCCAGCGGTTTTGCCATTTTGGTGCCCAGGAATGCGTTCAAGAGCCAGGGCGCTTGGCTGTCGTCGGTGAGAGGCTTCGCGTTAACGAGTGTCGTGTTTTCCAAGTGACTTCATCGCGTAATTGATGATCCGACGGTTCGGAAATGAGGTGTTCCCCGCGCGAGGGGAACGCTCCATATCGGTTATGACCCCGCGTGGGCAGCGTCGCGCGCCTGACCGAAGGCGCGTTCGGCCGCCCCGAGGCAGGTCTTCATTGGTGGTCCAGGTTTCATTTGTGGTCCAGGGCTTCTGAACGGACAGGTACTGGGTGCCGTGTCGGGCGGGTCCGCTGAACCACGAGCGAGATGGCAGGGAATGCAAGTCTACCGCTCCTACCGCAGTGTGGCCCCGGTGGCCCGGGGTGCATGTGCGGCCATTGGCAATTTTGATGGCGTGCACCGGGGACACCGGGCGGTGATCGCCCATGCCGGGGCCATCTCCGGTGACTATGGCGCGCCCCTTGCCGTGGTGGCGTTTGAACCGCACCCGCGCCAGTTTTTCGCGCCCCACAGTCCGCCTTTCCGGCTCACAAGCCTGGAAACCAAGGCGCGTCTCCTCTCGGCGCTCGGCGTCGATGTCCTGTTCGCCCTGCCGTTCGATGCGGAGATGGCGGCGATGTCACCCCAGAGCTTCATTCTCGATGTGCTGGTCGCGGGCCTTGGCATTACCCACGCGGTCGCCGGGGAGGATTTCCGTTTCGGCAAGGGACGGGCCGGCGACATGGCCATGCTCGCCTATATGGGCGAGGTCGAGGGTTTCGGCGTGACCCCTGTCGCCCCCGTCTTTCCGGGGGCCGATCCGAAGGACCGGGGCTATCCGGGGGGCCAGATTTCGTCCTCCTCGATTCGCGCGGCCCTGACCGAAGGCCGCCCCATGGATGCCGCCCGCCTTTTGGGCCGGCCCTGGGCCATCGAGGGCCGGGTCGTCGGCGGCGACCGGCGGGGCAGGACCATCGGTTTTCCCACGGCCAATGTGTCCCTCGACCAGCTGATCGAGCCCGCGCTCGGCGTCTATGCTGTGTTGGTGGAGGTGTTCGACGGCGATCATCAGGGGGTCTATGAAGGGGTCGCCAATCTCGGGCGCCGCCCCACCTTCGGCCACTCGGATGTCGTCCTCGAGGCCCATCTCTTCGACTTTGAGGGCGACCTTTACGACTGCCGGATCAGCGTGGCGCTCATTGCGTTCCTGCGTCCGGAGCGGAAATTCCCGGGCCTCGAAGCGCTCAAGACCCAGATTGCCGTCGATCTGGATGCGGCCCGGATCGGGCTGGCGGATGCGCGCGCCGCCGGCGTCCTGCCGCGCCTTCTTTAGAGCGCCAATCTTGTGTCCCAGGCGCCGCCTTGATAGAAGCAAAGCCATGAACACGCAGGACACGGACAGGGTTGGCGTTGTCCTCCCCCGCATAAGGCTCATAAGCCCGCGCCGCGCCTCGAAGGCGCGCCGTGGCCCGAATGGCCGCCAAGGGATGACACGAATTAGGCGCCCGGTCTCCCGCTGAGGGTCAAAAGCCGTGATGACGGCCGGGACCAGCGCGGAGAGGCCGGGGACAGCCGGCCGACGGCCCGCATGAAGGCGCTGCGGCTTTCGTTCTCACACGAATATTTTTGCTCACACCGATGCACCGACCGGTCAGGGTTCTGACAAACCCGATATAAGGTGGTGTCACAGTTTGGAATGCGATCATGGCTTCGAAACCCGAGAAATCCGACAGCGGCCCCGATTATCGCGCCACGCTTTTCCTGCCTGAAACGGACTTTCCCATGAAGGCGGGTCTGCCCCAGCGCGAACCCCAATGGCTGAAGCACTGGGCCGAGATGGATCTCTATGGCCGCCTGCGCGCCCAATCCAAGGGGCGTGAGCCCTTCACCCTCCATGACGGCCCGCCCTACGCCAATGGCCATGTCCATACGGGCACGGCCCTCAACAAGGTGCTCAAGGACACGGTCGTGCGCTCCCAGCAGATGATGGGCCGCGACGCGGTCTATGTGCCCGGCTGGGACTGTCACGGCCTGCCCATTGAATGGAAGGTCGAGGAACGCTACCGGGCCGCGGGCAAGAGCAAGGAAGAGGTTCCCGTCGTCGAGTTCCGTCAGGAATGCCGGGACTTTGCGCAAGGCTGGATCGATGTTCAGCGGGAGGAGTTCAAGCGCCTTGGTGTCGTCGGCGACTGGGATAATCCGTACACGACCATGGCCTTCGAGGCGGAAGCCCGCATCGCCGAAGAATTCATGAAATTCGTCATGGACGGCTCCCTCTATCTGGGGTCGAAGCCCGTCATGTGGTCCGTGGTCGAACGCACGGCCCTCGCCGAGGCGGAAGTCGAATATCACGAGAAGAAATCGCCCACGATCTGGGTCCGCTTTCCCGTCGTGTCGGGCCATGAGAGCGTGCAGAACGCCAGCATCGTGATCTGGACCACGACGCCCTGGACGATCCCCGGCAACCGGGCGGTCTGTTTTTCTTCCCGGATCTCCTATGGCGCCTATCGGGTTGATGTGTTGGGCGAGGGGTCCCTGGCGCGGGAGGGCGAGACGCTGATCCTCGCCGATTCCCTGGCCGCCCAGGTCTCCCAGGACGCGAAGATCGAAAGCTGGACCCGGCTCGGCGATGCCGATCCCGCCGGTGCGGTCTGCCGGCATCCCCTGGCGGGCTATGAGCCTGCCGGGAAGGGCTACGGTTTCGAGGTGCCCTTGCTCGATGGTGATCATGTCACGGAAGAAGCGGGCACGGGCTTCGTTCACACGGCCCCTGGCCATGGCCAGGACGACTATGAGGTTGCCACGGTCAAACACGGCATCGAGGTGCCCCATACGGTGGGCGAGGACGGATCCTTTTTCGACAAGGTGCCGGTGTTCGCCGGCAAGCGGGTCTTCACGGATGAGGGCAAGGACGGCGATGCCAATGGCGCCGTGATCAAGGCCCTGATCGAGAACGGCGCCCTCCTGACCAAGGGCAGCCTGCGCCATTCCTATCCCCATTCCTGGCGCTCCAAGGCGCCGGTGATCTTCCGCAATACGCCGCAATGGTTCGTCAGTATGGAAAAGAATGGCCTGCGGGAAAAGGCGCTGAAGGCCATCGAGGAAGTGACCTGGATCCCGGCGCAAGGCAAGAACCGGATTCGGGCCATGGTCGAAAACCGTCCCGACTGGGTGCTGTCGCGCCAGCGGGCCTGGGGCGTGCCCCTTACGGTGTTCACCCACAAGGAAACCGGAGAGATCCTGCGCGATGACGCCGTCAATGAACGGATTGTCCAGGCCTTCCGCGAGGAGGGGGCCGATGCCTGGTTCGCCTCGGACGGGGCGCGTTTTCTGGGTGAGGCCTATGTCGCGGAAGAATGGCAGCAGGCAAGCGACATTCTCGATGTGTGGTTCGACTCCGGATCAACCCACGCCTTCGTGGTCGAGGACCGGGAGGAACTGTCCTGGCCCGCGGATCTTTATCTCGAAGGCTCCGACCAGCACCGGGGCTGGTTCCAGTCGTCACTGCTGGAAAGCTGCGGCACGCGCGGCGTGGCGCCCTACAAGGCCGTCCTGACCCATGGCTTCCTGGTCGACGACCAGGGACGGAAGATGTCGAAGTCCCTCGGCAATACCATTGAGGCCCAGGATCTGATCAATCAGTATGGGGCGGAAATCATCCGCCTGTGGGTCGCGAGCGCCGACTTCACCGAGGACCTGCGCCTGGGCAAGGAAGTGATCAAGGGCACCGTCGACAGCTATCGCAAGCTGCGCAACACCATGCGCTTCCTCCTGGGGGCCCTTGCCGGGTTCGACGAGGCGGAGCGGGTGGAACGGGCCGACATGCCGCTTCTGGAGCAATGGGTCTTGCACCGTTTGAGTGAACTCGACGCGCAGGTGCGGGCGGCCTACCGGGCCTATGACTTCAACCGGGTCTATCAGGCCCTGTTCCAGTTCTGTACGAATGATCTGTCGGCCTTCTATTTCGACATCCGAAAGGATGCTCTCTATTGCGACATGCCGGAAGCGATGCGCCGGCGGGCCTGCCGCACCGTGCTCGACCATCTGTTCAACACGCTGACGCTGTGGTTCGCGCCGATCCTGTGCTTCACCATGGAAGAGGTCTGGAAGAGCCGGTTTCCGGAAGCGGAAGGATCCATCCACCTCAAGACCTTTGCCGATCTGCCGGCTGAGTGGCGTGACGACGCCCTGGCGGAACGCTGGCGGCGGATGCGTCAGGTGCGCCGCGTGGTGACCGGCGCCCTTGAAGTCGAGCGGCGGGAAGGCCGGATCGGCTCGAGCCTCGAGGCCGCGCCGGTCGTCCATGTCAGTGATCCGGACCTCGCCGAGGCCATCGATGGGCTCGACATGGCCGAATTGTCGATCACCAGCGCGGCGACCGTGACGGGCGAAATCGGCCCGGAAGCTGCTTTCAGCCTTGATGAGGTCGCCGGCGTGTCCGTGGAACCGCGTCTGGCCGAGGGGCGAAAATGTGCCCGTTCCTGGAAGATCCTGCCCGAGGTCGGCAGCCATCCGGTCTATAAGGATCTGACCTTGCGGGATGCGGAAGCGGTCGAAGCCCTGGTGGCGAAGGGCCTGTGGTCGCCGGATCCGGCGGTCAAAACGGCGCCTCAGATGGGCTGAATGACGGCACGAGCCGGTTCGATGGTGGTCCTTGAAACGGCCACGCCGGCAAAGGACCATCGGATCGGCCCGATTCGAAATGGCCCCCGGACCTGAAACAAAGGTCGACGGGGACACAATGGGCGGACACAACGAGGGCAGACACAAAGGGAAGACATGGATCATTCTGGGACACATGCCCGCTTGGGATGGCTGCTGGCCTTGGTGACGCTGGTGGCCGACCAGCTGTCCAAAAACCTCCTGCTTTATGGTTTGGACTTCAAAACCAAGCTGCCCGGTGAGGCCATCGTGCTCACCCCCTTTCTCAACTTGGTCATGGCCTGGAACCCGGGCGTCAGCTTCGGGCTTCTGCCCGCGGAAAGCGCCTGGGGCAGTATCCTGCTGTTCAGTTTCTCTCTCGTGGTCGTGGGCGGCCTCTGCTTCTGGTTGTTTCGCGCACGTACACGCCTGCTCGCGATTGGCCTTGGCATGGTCATTGGAGGGGCGATCGGTAACGCCATCGACCGGGGATTGTACGGCGCGGTTGCCGACTTTTTCGACTTCCATGCCTGGGGTTACCACTGGTATGTTTTCAATGTTGCAGATGTGGGTATTGTCTGCGGAGTGGGAGTCCTCATACTGGACTCTTTCTTGGAACCTGGGATGGCGCGCCGGCAGACGTCCCAGGACATCTAAAAAAGAGTTTGCGGCAAGTTGATCTCGATCATGGCCATCTTTGGTTAATGGCTGTGAGATAGGACCGATGAGCAGGGGAATATCGGTCGCCGATAGATTGGGGCATGCGTTTCAACGAACCCACTTTTGGTTGGGGAATTGCGAGGTAGTAATGCGCACCATCAATGCCACCAGTGCCAATCAGGCACGGGCCTGGACCATGCGGCTGGCGACGGTTGCCGCGGTTTGCCTGGTGCTGCCGGGCTGCTCCGGTCTGGCAAAGGCTTTGGGCTTGACCAAATCCTCTCCGGATGAGTTTGCCATTGTCACGAAAGCGCCCCTGGTCATTCCGCCGGATTTCTCTCTCCGTCCGCCGCGTCCCGGCGCCCGGCGTCCCCAAGAGGTTGAGCCGAGCGATACCGCCGCTGCACTGCTGTTCGCGGATTACACGCCGAACGCCAATCTGGGCCCTGGCCCCTCGGTCGGAGAGCAGTCCCTCCTGACCCACGCGGGCGCGCTCCAAGCCGACAATTCGATCCGCCGGGTTCTCGAAGCCGAGACCACGATGCTGGCCCGGAAAGATCGCACCTTCGCCGATCAGATCCTGTTCTGGCGCGCCGAAAGTGAGACGACGGCCTCGAGCGAGACCCGGGCCCTCGATCAAAGCGCGGCTCTGACGGATACGCTGATCGACAGCAAGCGCGAGCCGGTCGAGGAAACGGCGCCCAGTGCGGTTTCCCGGACGGAAGCGTCCTTGGTGGCGTCACGGGATCGGCGACAGGGCTGGTTCTAGCCCACACCGAACCGCCTCAGCGCCCGTCAGTACGGCTGGTAATGGCACGGCTGACGACCAAGCGACACGGGGACAAGGGGTAAACAGCGGCAACGCCGTCTACCCCCCGGCTCAAACGGGAATAACGGTTCTTAGACCCCGTTTCAGTCTTGCCCGGTCGCGAAGATCATCCGCAACGTCCGTTTTCTTTCCCACGTCCCTTTATCAGCAGGGGACCATGGAGCTTGGGCCACCTGCGCCCCGGCCCACCCGTCAGCCTGATCTGATCAGCGCCGTTTCCAGGGGTGCTGCCGGTTCCAGCCTCGAAAGGCTGACCGATCTCAGCCGAGGCGCGCCCGTTTCCGCGACCACCGCAGAAAAACCCAAGGCCGCCCGTATCCCTGTGGCGATCGCCGAGGCACCCCGTGCGCCCCAAAGGCTGGTGGCGGCCCATCCCCAGGCCATCGGAAGCCAAACCGCCCAGTCCCGACAGCGCGCGCCAATGGCGCCGTCCGCGCCCCTTGGGATCAGCCTGCGTCCTCTGGCCGGGCCGCCCCAGTTGCGGCTGGGCCGGTTGACGGCCGGGTCCACGTCACTGCCGCCCATGGAACGGCTGGCCCTCACCATCCAGTGAGGGGGCGGCCGGCCGCAGGGCGGGTGGTTTTGGACCGGAACGGCGACTCGGGGCTTACTTTCCGCTCTTTCCAAATGACTTTGTGAAGACAGGCGCCATGGCCCCACCCGTCTCCCTTTCCAACGACGCGGCACCTCGTGGTCCGGGCGATGCGCTCGCCTCGACACACCAACGGATCCGCCGCCTGCCCAACACGGCCATCAATCAGATCGCGGCCGGGGAGGTCATCGAGCGGCCGGCCAGTGCCGTGAAGGAACTGATGGAAAATGCCCTCGACGCGGGCGCCCATCGGATCGACATCCAGGTGGAGGACGGGGGCAAGCGCCTGATCGCGATCACCGATGATGGCTGCGGCATGGATGCGGACGCCCTGGCGCTCGCCATCGAGCGCCACGCCACGTCCAAGCTGCTGGCCGATGATGCGGGCGACGTGGACCTGATGGCCATCGAGACTCTGGGTTTTCGCGGTGAAGCCCTGCCGTCGATCGGCGCCGTGGCGCGGCTCGATATTTTCAGCCGCGTGGCGGGTGCCGAGAGCGCATGGCGCCTGCGTGTGGCGGGGGGCGATGCCGGTGTTCCCGAACCGGTCGCATTCCAGGGCGCCTCCGGCGACCACGGCACCCGGGTCGAGGTGCGTGATCTCTTCTACGCCACGCCGGCGCGGCTCAAATTCATGAAATCGGACCGGGC
>CAZFWG010000075.1:0-1997 GCA_964522525.1 uncultured Alphaproteobacteria bacterium
GACGGTGTTCACGTCCTTGTTGCCGGTGGCGGTAACGAACACGGCGGCCTTGGCGGCGGCCTCGTCCATCGTGACCACTTCATAGCCTTGCATGGCCGCCTGAAGGGCGCAGATCGGATCAATTTCGGTAACCATGACCCGGGCACCTTGGCTGCGCAGGCTCTCGGCCGAGCCCTTGCCCACGTCACCGAAGCCGGCGACCACGGCCACCTTGCCAGCGAGCATAACATCCGTTGCCCGCTTGATGCCGTCGACCAGGCTTTCCCGGCAGCCATAGAGATTATCGAATTTCGACTTGGTCACGGAGTCGTTGACATTGATGGCCGGCACCAGAAGCGTTCCGGCCCGCGCCATGTCATAGAGGCGCAGGACGCCGGTCGTGGTCTCTTCGGAGACGCCCAGCACTTCTTCCATGATTTGAGGATATTTCTGGTGCATCAGGCCCGTGAGGTCGCCGCCATCGTCGAGCAACATGTTCGGGTGCCAACCATCCGGACCCTTGATGGTTTGTTCAACACACCACCAATATTCCTCTTCCGTCTCCCCCTTCCAGGCGAAAACCGGCACGCCCGTCGCGGCGATGGCCGCCGCGGCGTGGTCCTGGGTCGAGAAGATATTGCACGAGGACCAGCGGATTTCAGCGCCGAGGGCGGTGAGGGTCTCGATCAACACGGCCGTCTGAATGGTCATGTGCAGGCAGCCGGTGATGCGCGCGCCCTTGAGAGGTTGGCTGGCGCCATATTCGTCGCGCAGCGCCATCAGACCCGGCATTTCGGTTTCGGCAATCGCGATTTCTTTGCGGCCCCAATCGGCAAGCCCGATATCGGCGACCTTGTAGTCGGTGGTGGTCATGGAATCTCCTGAAGCGTTGGGAGCATGGCCCCGAGTTTCGGGGCAAACGGACCGCATTGAGTCCCATGCTGCGCGGGATACCGCATGACCTTGATCTAAAGGAATGCGGATCCAAGCGCAAGAACCATATAAAGAAATCTTTATGTCTTGATGCCGTTGTCTGGCTCGAGGGGCGCCGCACCCTCGCCAAAGCCGCTTTCGACGAGAGCCGTGATGGCATCGAGGGCGGCTTGCGCTTCCGGCCCCTGGGCTTCGAGCTCAATGACGTGGCCAAATGCCGCGCCGAGCATCAGCAGACCCATGATGGAGGTGGCGGAGACTTCCATGTCGTCCTTGCGCACCAGGATCTCGCATTTGAACTGCTGGGCCACCGAGACGAGACGCGCGGAGGGGCGGGCGTGGAGCCCTTTTTCATTACAGATGGTGAGTTTGCGCGGCGCGGGATCGGCAGCCATGGTTTTCCCGTTCGCGGTCAGCTGTCCTCCCCGGACAGGACCTTTGACGCGACATGAATATATTTGCGACCGGCGAGCTGGGCGGCGCCGACGGATTCTCTCAAGCCATTGGAGCCGCGCACGCTCGCCAATTTGATCAGCATGGGCAAGTTCATGCCCGCGATGACTTCGACCTTGGCCTTGCTCATGACCGATATGGCGAGATTGGACGGGGTGCCGCCGAACATGTCGGTCACCACAATGACGCCGGAGCCGTCATCCACCTCGCCAATGGCCTGGAGGATGTCGTTGCGGCGACCTTCCATGTCGTCTTCCGGACCAATACAAATCGCGGTCATCTGAGCCTGGGGCCCGACGACATGTTCTGTGGCAGCAATGAATTGCTTGGCGAGCTCGCCATGGGTGACGAGAACCAGTCCGATCATGCCCCTATCCCGCCCGATTTCGACCCAATTGGCAAGGGGACAAGGCTGCGAAACGCCCCATAAAAGATCATTTGACCCTAAATTGCCCGCCGGCGTTTTCGCGTCGGGCGAGGGCAAGAGCATCAACCAAAAGAGCTACCTTGAGAGGGGCGGAGAGCTCGAAAGGGTCAAGGCGCCAAAGGGGAAGCGGGATCGAGGCGATCGGGGCGGCTTGTTCCCTCTCCGGAAGGCGGGGGACCGCGTCGGCGGACACCAGCTCAAAGAG
>CAZFWG010000075.1:2097-20897 GCA_964522525.1 uncultured Alphaproteobacteria bacterium
ACATTGGCGTTGGTCTCAGGTGAGGTCATTTCATCGACAGGGCCGGCAAGTGGACAACAAAGCGGGCGCCGGCCACCGCGCCATCCTCGCCATAGCGGTTCTCCGCCCAGATCTGTCCGCGATGGGCCTCGACGATCTGTTTGGAGATGCTGAGGCCGAGACCGGAATTCTTGCCGAAATCCGCCGCCTCCGGACGGCTTGTATAGAAGCGGTCGAAGATCTTCTCCAGGCTTTCCTCCGGAATGCCCGGACCTTCATCCTCGACCGTGATCTGCACATAAGGCACCGTGCCGGTCCGCTCAAGCCTGGTTGTGATCAGGACATCGCCGCCTTCCGGCGAAAAGGAGACCGCATTCTCGATCAGGTTCTGGACGACCTGGCCCAACCGGCTCTCGATGCCGTTGACCGTGAGGGCCGCATCGCCCCGCGCGCTCGCCAACACTTGGGTCCGGATACCGACATTCTGATTGCGGCCGGAGACCTTGTAGATCTGCGTGATCTCGCGCAGGAGCTTGGCGATATTGACCGGCTCGGCATCTTCGCGGGAAAGTTCCGCATCCAGCCGGGACGCATTGGAAATGTCCGTAATCAGCCGATCAAGCCGGTCGACATCATGTTTCATGACCTCGATCAGCCGCTGGCGCGCCGCCTCATTGGGGGCGATGTCCAAGGTCTCCATGGCACTGCGCAGGGAGGTCAGCGGCGTCTTGATCTCGTGGCTCACATCGGCGGCGAACTGTTCGATGGCCACGATCCGTGAGCCCAACGCGTCGGTCATCTCCTTGAACGATTCCGCCAGCGTGCCGATCTCATCGGCCCGATGGCTCAGATCGGGGAAGCTCGCGCGGGCCAGTTCGCTCGACCGGCCCCGGGCAAAACGGATCCGGTCGGAGGCCTTGGCGAGCCTGCGAATGGGGCGGGCCACCGTGTTCGCGTAGAGGAAGGCGATCAGCATATTGACGGTCAGCGCAATCAGGAAAACCTGAAAAATGGCCCGGCGGTCCTGCCACAGCACGGTGTCGAAATCATTGCCTTGGGTCGACATCAAGATGGCGCCGATATAGGCCTGCACATTCTTGACCGGCGAGGCGACACTGACGACGAGATGGCCTTCATCGCTTAGGCGGACCGATTGCAGGGGCCCTGCGATCCCGTCGCCGTTGAGGGCGGCATTGACCTCCGGCAGGGGCCGTGTCGGATCCGTGTGGGGAGGCGACAGGGTCGGGCCCATGAGCCACAGGAAGAACTCGTCGATGATGGTGAAGAAACGCCGATTTTCGTCCTGGTCGGCGATACGGCGCGCGGCGACCTGACCCTCATCGTCGAGCAGCCAGGAATCATAAATCAGTGTCCCATCGAAATCATAGATCCGGGCACGGTATTCCGTCGGGGCCACGAGGCGGCGCAGGATCTCGACCGCCGCGACCCGGTCGATGGCGTCATAGGGCTCGTCTTCGCTGCGTCCCAGGCGCGGCGCCACCGCGGTCTGCTCGAGCGCGCCGGCCACGAATTGACTGTGGGTCTTGAGGGCGAGGAGCCGTTCGTCGACGGAGCTGCGCCGGAACTGGTTCGACAGGATCAGCCCGGTCATGAAGATCAACAGCCCGATCAGATTGAGCGCGGCAATCCGAAAGGCCAGGCTGGACCAGAAACTCGTGGCCCGGCGGGGCCGGTGATCGGTCAGGTCGATGGCTTCTTTCACGCTGTGCACATGACGGGAGAGAGCGGACGCGTCCAGAAAGCCGAACCGGCGTTTTTTGGGCGGCTTTTCCTCTTGGATGCCGGAACGCCCGGCCGAGGAGGAACCAGCACCCAAGGACAGCCCGGAGGCGCTCAGGCGGGGCGTTTTCCTCTGGGAGGAGCCATCCCCGCCAGCGCCCGGATCCGGACTCTTCCCCATGAGAGTGCCTCCATGCCCGGCCTCTCCGGGTGTCCCCCACGGGCCGGGTCCGAAACCGTCAGGCGGCGATGCCCGCTTCCTTGAACCGATATCCGACCCCATAGAGCGTCTCGATGGCGTCGAATTCCGAATCGACCTGACGGAACTTCTTGCGCAAGCGCTTTATGTGGCTGTCGATGGTTCGATCATCGACATAGACCTGGTCATCATAGGCCGCGTCCATCAGATTGTCGCGGCTTTTGACATAGCCGGGCCGTTGGGCAAGAGCCTGAAGGATCAGGAATTCCGTCACCGTGAGGGTCACGGGAAGGTCGTTCCATGTACACACATGGCGGTTCGGATCGAGGGTCAACTTGCCCCGCACCATGACCTGGGCGGCATCTTCCTTGCCGCCGGACGGGCCGATCACGGCGGCGCGGCGCAGCACGGCGCGCACCCGCGCAAGCAGGAGACGCTGGGTGAAGGGTTTGCGAATGAAGTCATCCGCGCCCATCTGCAGGCCCAGCTCCTCGTCCACTTCCGTGTCCTTGGAGGTCAGGAAAATCACCGGCACGTCCGTTTTCTGACGCAGCCGGCGGAGCACTTCCATGCCGTCCATGCGGGGCATCTTGATATCAAGCACCGCGAGATCCGGCGGCGTGGCGGCAAGGGCCGCCAGGGCCGAGGCGCCATCCGTATAGGTCTTGACGTTGTAGCCCTCCGCCTCCAGCGCCATGCTGACGGAAGTGAGAATGTTCCGATCGTCATCAACGAGAGCAACTGTGGGCATCTGATCAACTGCTACCTTTGCCATGGTCCATCCGGGTTTGAGCCCAGCCCATCCCGTTTCCTGGCGTTACAATAAGAAGAGGCAGGAAAAAGGCCAAGCCTGGACAGAACCCGGTTCTTTTGTCCTATTTCATGAACACGACGTTCGGTCTAGTCGGTCATGGTCATGGGGTATTTGGCGAGCGAGGGCCTGATTTCCTGGTTTCTCCTTCTTTCAAGGGTCTTGGTCTCGGCGGATGCAACCTGGACCGTCGGGCTCACTGTTGTTTCACCGTGCATGCGAGCCGTGCGTCCATTTTGAAGGACAAAGCAAAACTGATCACAGCACATCTGAACGGTACCTGAATTGCGCCGGCGTTTCGGCTCAGGCGTAGGGAAGGCTGGGAGGGGCGCGGTGTCTTTTCGCCCTCAAGGCGTCTTTTGCCGTCGCGGCCCTTTTATTGCAGGATGTGGGAGAGCCCACGAGGGATGCGTGGATTGGCAGGCGAATTCAATTCTTATTGGGGTAAACAAACGATGGCGGGGAACCATACGGGCATGTTCAATCGTGACTTCGGTCTGGAACAGCATGGCTTTCGCAATCTTGGAGATGTGCGCTGGAACGATCCCAGCGCCAGGCTGTTTGAACTGGCCGTCGCGCGTGGCGAAGGACATGTGTCCCGCCATGGCGCGTTTGTCGTTGAGACCGTGCCCCATACCGGACGCTCCGCGCGTGACAAATTCGTTGTTGCCCATCCGTCAACGGAGCACACCATCTGGTGGGACAATAACAAGCGCATGGAACCTGCCGATTTCGATCGGTTGTTCGATGCCGCCATGGCCTACGCGCAGGGCCGCGACTTGTTCGTACAGGATCTTTATGCCGGCGCGGACGCGGAAAACCGGTTGAATGCCCGGATTGTCACCGAGACGGCTTGGCATTCCCTTTTCATTCGCCATCTGCTGATTGAGCCGCCCCGCGAAGACCTGCCCGGCTATCGGCCGGACTATTTGATCATCGATCTGCCGGGCTTCCAGGCCTGTCCCGACACCCATGGCTGCCGCAGCGAAGTGATCATCGCCTGTGATTTCGAGCGTCGGATCGTGCTGATCGGCGGCACCTCCTATGCGGGCGAAATCAAGAAGTCCGTTTTCACCATACTGAATTATGTACTGCCGGCGCGGGGCGTCATGCCTATGCACTGTTCGGCGAATGAGGCCTCGGACGGAAGCGGGACGGCGGTCTTTTTCGGTCTTTCGGGGACGGGCAAGACAACCCTTTCCGCCGATCCCAAGCGCATCCTGATCGGTGACGACGAACATGGCTGGTCGCGTAACGGCGTGTTCAATTTCGAAGGCGGCTGTTATGCCAAGATGATCCGTCTGTCCGCGGAAGCGGAGCCGGAGATTTTCTCGACCACCCGCAAATTCGGGACGGTGCTTGAAAATGTGGTGATGGATCCGGACACGGGCGAACTCGACTTCGACGATGCATCCCTGGCGGAGAATTCACGCGGCGCCTATCCCTTGTCCTATATTCCGAACGCTTCGGATACGGGCCGGGGCCCCCATCCGAAACATCTGATCATGCTGACCTGCGATGCCTTCGGCATCATGCCGCCGCTGGCGCGCATGACGCCGGAACAGGCCATGTATCATTTTCTGTCCGGCTACACCGCGAAGGTCGCCGGCACGGAGAAAGGGGTGACCGAACCCGAGACGACTTTCTCGACTTGTTTTGGCGCGCCTTTCATGCCCCGGCATCCAAGCGAATACGGCAATCTCCTGCGCAATCTCATTGCCGAACACAATGTGCAGTGCTGGCTGGTCAACACGGGCTGGACCGGCGGGCCTTACGGGGAAGGGCGGCGTATGCCCATCAAGGCCACCCGTGCGCTTTTGAATGCCGCGCTTTCCGGGGGGTTGAACCAGACCGAGATGCGGATCGATCCCATTTTCGGATTTGATGTCCCCGTTTCCGTGGCGGGCGTTGATTCAACGATCCTCACGCCCCGCGACACATGGGCCGATACCTCGGCCTATGATGAGCGTGCCCGGGATCTTGCGATGCGGTTCGTGAAGAATTTCGACCCGTTTGTTCCTTATGTGGACCGCCAGGTTCTCGAGGCCGCGCCAAAAATCGACTGATCGCGCCGCCAGTCGTCTGGGCCGGCGCGCCGGTTTGTCCCGTGCGCCGGCCCGGCAACCCCGCCTTAAGGCTCCTGGGCCTACCCTTGACCCCTCTATGCCGCTGACCCGTTACTGGAGCGGGCCGGCCGGTCGCACGACAATGGGGCCTTGGGGACGATGTCTGGGAGGAAAATCCACTACGAAATATTCGTCCGCCAGGTGGGCCCGAGCGGAAGCTGGCGGCTTGTCGACGCCATGGGCGACAAGGAAACCGCCCAGAAAAGGGCCAAGGCGCTCCTCGACGCTGGGGGCTTGCGGGGCGTCAAGGTCGTCAAGGAGACCTACAACCAGGAAACCGGCGACTATCTAAGCCTCACCGTCTGCGAGCTTGGCGACACCCTGGATCCCAAGAAACCCGACGGGACGGATGCGGCGACCCTGCCTTGCTTCCGGCCACAAGATCTTTATACGTCCCATTCCCGCGCCACGATCGCCCGTCTGCTGACGGATTTCCTGGGTCGCCAACGCCTGACCGTGACGGAACTCATTCACCGGGCCGATGCGTTGGAAAAGCTCAATGCCACGGGCACCATCCTGCAGCATGCCATTCAGAAAGTGGCGGTGGCCCATGCGGGCGCGACCGGTGAGAGCGTTCAGGATGCGGTTCGTAAGCTGAATGATCTGGTCTCGAAAGCCAGTGAGCGCGTCTATAAGGACGCGCGTGCCCAGGCCTTTCCGCAGTTGGGAGCGGGCGGCCTGAACGAGGCCTATCAGGCCGTCGCGACCGCGCCTGAACCGGACTATCTGCTGTGCTCCGCCGTGGCTCACTACCTGAAGGGCTACAAGGACTGGGGGGACAAGCTCCAGGCCGTCCTGAAGCTGATGGATACGCTGCCGAGTGAGGAAGCCTGGCGGGACACCTGCCTTGATATCATCGACCGCTTTGTCTGCGACATGGTTGCGGGGCGGGCGGCCCTTCAGGACTTGATGGGTCCCCAGCCCAGTTTCGGTGCCCTGCTGACGCAAATGACCTATCTGTTCCTGGGCAAGATCGGTCCGGTCGAGGGCGAAGATCCGCCCGAAATGACCCAGTTCATTCACGGCGAGTTGGGCAGTCACCTGGCCAAGATTGCCAAGACCGATATCGTGATCACGCCCGGGGTCCGCGCTCTGTCCCGGGAGTTCGTTCACGGCAAATTGGGGGGCGCCCGCGCGGCCATCGGACAGCGCATCCTGGCCGAGTTGCGGGCCCCCCGGCGTCTCGAACCCGATTGCCTGGAAACGGAAGTGAGAGTGGTACGCCGTCTTGCCGGCCAGATGGTGTTGGGCCAGGGGAAATATCTGCCCCTGGAAGACATCACGGATGCCTTTACCGCACGCTCCCGGCGGCTCATGGCGGCCGATGCCATCGACCCCTATGTGGAAGCCCTCGCCGATCCCCATGAACGCATCGCCAAGCTTATTGCCCTGGAAGGCAATGTGGTCGGTGCGGAGAACAAGCGCACGCTGGCGACCATCCTGTTGCCCCAGATCACGGCCCATGCCACCGAGAAACACTATCTGGGCCTGACCAACAGCCCCGTCAGCCGGCTGAAGGAGATCGCGCAACTGCAGGGCAAGATTCTGGCGGCCGATTTTCCCGACGCCAACAAGCGCCAATTAGCCGAGGCGCTCGACACTTTGGCCTGCAGCGTCGAGGCCCATGTGGGGATGATCGAGGGGCTCTGTCGCCGGCAGGTCTCGACCGAGGACAAGATCATGACCCTGTTACGGCTTGCCACTGGCGCCGTGTTCACCGAGGGAGAGCTGGAGCGGCGCGCCAAGGTCGCGACCTTGCGTCTTATCCGCCAGCCGTCCTTTTCGCTGAAGCTGAGTGACGCCGACAAAAAAGATCCCAAAGCGGTGGAACGGCTCCGGGAGATTTGCGAGCTCATCGACCGGGCGGAACTCCACAAGATCTCGGCCGCCGCCTGAACGCCCTTTGCCTCGAGGCCCGCGCCCTGCCATCCTGGCGCCCTGCCATAAGGGAGGGCCCCATGATTACCGTCCACCACCTCAACAATTCCCGCTCTCAGCGGGTGCTCTGGTTCCTTGAGGAATTAGAGGTGCCTTACACCATTACCTCTTATCAGCGCGATGAGACCACCAATCTGGCGCCGCCGGAACTCAAGGCGATCCATCCCCTCGGCAAGTCGCCGGTTATCACCGATGGGGACATGGTGATCGCCGAATCCGGCCTCATCCTTGAATATCTGGCGGAGCGCCACGGCGGGGGCCGGTTTCTGCCGGAGCCCGGCACACCGGACAGCTGGCGCCATCGCTATTTCATGCATTTCGCCGAAGGCTCGGCCATGACGCCGATGCTTCTGGCGCTTTATGTCGGCCGCCTGGGCGATGCGGGCGCGCCTCTCTGGCCACGGATCACCTCGGAGATCACGAACCACCTGGATTTCCTGGCCTCGGAAATCGGCGAACGGGATTTCATCGTCGGGTCCGATCTGACCTGCGCGGACGCCCAGATCAGTTTCGTCCTCGAGGCGGCGAACGCCAGGGGCACCCTTGATCCCTATCCGGGCCTCCAGCGCTATGTGAGGGGTTTGCAGGCCCGGCCGGCCTATGGCCGCGCCCTCGAAAAGGGCGGACCTTACGCCTTTGGTCCCCAGAACACGTGATTTGGAGAAGGGAAAATCATGAGTGAACCGGTTCTCCTGGAAGAACGCGATGGTTCCGTCGCCATCCTGACCCTTAATCGTCCGGACCGGATGAATGCCCTGTCGCGGGAATTGCGGCGGGTGCTGGCCGAGACCGTGACACGCCTGGAAGCCGATCCGGACATTCACATTCTGATCCTGACCGGCGCAGGCGAGCGAGCCTTTACGGCCGGCCTCGACCTCAAGGAATTGGGGGAGAGCGCGGATAGCGCGCTGGCCAGTGTTGATGATCCCGATCTTGTCGATCCCGTCCGGGCGCTCGACCGCTTTTCCGGTCCGATCATCGGGGCCGTCAACGGGGTCGCCATCACCGGTGGTTTCGAGGTGGCGCTGGCATGCGACGTGTTGATCGCGTCGACCAATGCCCGGTTCGCCGATACCCACGCCCGTGTCGGCATCGTGCCTGGTTGGGGCCTGAGCCAGAAGCTCTCCCGCATCATCGGCCCGATGCGTGCCAAGGAACTGTCCTTTACCGGTAATTTTCTGCCTGCGGACAGAGCCTATGACTGGGGACTCGTCAACCGCGTGGTGACCCCGGACGACCTGATGACCACATGCCGCAATCTGGCCGCCGACATGGCCACGATTGATCCCGGTTTCCTGAAGCGCTACCGCAGGCTGATCGACGAGGGCTACGCCACGACCTTCACGGCCGGCATGGACTTGGAGCGGGAGGCCTCCCAGGCCGCCAATGCGGCCGTGAGCGGTGCTGACATCGAAGCCCGGCGCCGGGCCGTCATGGAGCGGGGGCGGGATCAGACCGGAGAATGATACTTCGGCGCGCAAGCAGATCGCTCTTCCCGTACCGGTTTTTTGCCGTATGATGACACTCAGCCAGTTATCGGTGTCCGATAGCAAAAATGGGGAGTGGGGACCACCATGCGAGAGATCGAGCCGACCTGGGGCATAGCGTTTCGTGTGTGGCTGTCCTTTTTCTGGCAGTCACTCGTTTTTATCCTGCTTGGATCTTTCATTCTCGGATTCCTTGTCGGCTTCTTCGGGTCATTCATAGGCATCGACGACGAACAGGCCGCCCTTATCGCTGGCGGACTCGGTTTTGTTTGGGGACTTTTAATCGGCGTATGGATTATCAAGCGTGTGCTGAAGCTGGACACCGGCCGATTCAGAATAGCGGTGATCGAAGTCGAAGGATAAAAGCGGCACCGCAAGCCTGGCGCCGGCCCCTCCCTACAAC
The DNA here is from genome assembly GCA_964522525.1 of uncultured Alphaproteobacteria bacterium. Lineage (GTDB taxonomy): Bacteria > Pseudomonadota > Alphaproteobacteria > JAJFIK01 > JAJFIK01 > CAYUYV01. Next base: position 10,781 of record CAZFWG010000075.1, read on the forward strand.
CGGACCCGCATGTCCTCGAGGCGGCGGATGCCCGTCGCCATTGCCACGAAATGGGGCAGGGGACCGGCGAGATCGATATGGGGGATACGCGTCGCGAGCGCGTCCAGCGTCTCCTCCACTTCCATGCGCGCCAGCGCCTCGCCCAGGCAGCGGTGTGCGCCCCCGCCAAAGCCGATGGCCATGCGTGGCAGGTCACCACGGGTGATGTCGAAACGGTCCGGGTCCTGATAGCGCTCCGGGTCCCGCTGGGCGGCCGAAATGCTCAAGATAATGATGGAGCCACCCTTGAAGGGCAGGCCGTCCATCTCGAAATCATCGACCACGACGCGGGGCAGGCTGCCCACGGTGGGCTCGAAGCGCAGGGTCTCATCCACGGCCTGGCGCATGAGATCACGCTGACCGATCAAGAGATCCCATTGATCCCGGTGCTGAAGAAGAAGGGTCATGGCCACGGCCAGCGCCGTGCGCGTTGTGTCACTGCCGGCGAAGATAAGGCCCAGGATCTGGGCGAGCAATTCCTCCTCGGAATAGATCTCCCCGTCGCTGACCGCCTGGATGAACGCGGTCAGGAAGTCATCCCGCGGATGGGCGCGACGATCCGCCACAAGGTTCGAGACATAGTCGGTCAGTTTCGATACCGCGTCGTCGATCGGCCCCACTTCCTGAGCGGTGAGGAAGCCGAAAGCCTGGCCGAGCGTATCCGCCCATTGCCGGAAGACCGGAATGTCCGCCTTGGGCACACCCAGAAGATCGCAAATGGCCTGGCTCGGGATTTCCGCGGCCAGGGCCTCGATGAAATCCACTTCGCCGGCGCCCTGGAGTTCATCGAGCCGGGCTTCGACCAGACTGCGGACCCGCTCCCGGCGCTGGGCGATGACGGGAAAGGCGAAGGTGCGTTGTAACGGCGCGCGCAGCCTTGTGTGGCGCTCCCCATGGGCGGTGAGCACGATGCGGCCCCACCAGTCGTGGAGCGGCCCTTCCGTGATCCCCCGCAGGGTCATGATTTCCTGACCCAGCGCGCGGGTCTGGGCATGGTTCAGCAGTCTTTCCACATGGCCATACCGCAAGACCCAGCTGACCTGGATATTGGTGCGTTCCAGGATGGGCCTTTGACGCGCGACAAGGCGCGTCCATCCGTGCATATCGGCGAGGATCTGCTCATCCGTGGGCAAGGCGCCATCCCATTCCTCATGGGTCGGGGCGCAACCCGTGGCGGGACCAAGGGGTTTTGGCGGCGTCGTGGTCATGGGACCCTCCGGACCGGACAGGATATGGACACGTCAATCTTATTGCGTTGCACCTAAGCCCTCAATCTCTTCCCGGCGCATTTCGAGGGCCAGCCATTCCTCTTCCGCCTGTGCCAGATCCCCTTCGACCTTTTCCAACGCCTTGGCGGTCTTGTTGAAGGTCTCGGGATCCCGATTGAACAGGTCCGGATCGGCGAGACGCTTTTTCAGCTTCCCGATGGTCTCTTCAAGCTCGGCCATGCGCGCCGGCAGGGTCTCCAGCGCATATTGCTCCTTATACGTTAGTTTCGCCGTGGGCGTCTTTCCGGCGGGTTTGTCCGGAGCGCCGGACTTGGCCGCCCGTTTGGCGGGCTTGGCCTCCCGCGCCGGCGCCCCAGGAGAGGAGCCGCGCTGGGACAGCATGTCCGAATAGCCGCCCGCATAGTCCGTCCAGCGGCCTTGATCCGTCTGGGGATCAGTGGTCAACAGGGAAGTCACGCTGCGGTCCAGGAAGTCCCGGTCATGGCTGACCAGCAGCACGGTTCCCTGATAGTTGCTCAGCATTTCCTCGAGAAGGTCGAGGGTCTCGAGATCGAGATCATTGGTGGGCTCGTCCAGAACCAGCAGGTTCGACGGACGGGCGAGGGCGATCGCGAGGGCGAGGCGTCCGCATTCGCCGCCGGACAAGGCGCTGATAGGGGAGCGGACCTGCTCTCCGGTGAACAGGAAATCCTTCATGTAGCTCATGACGTGGCGCATCTCTCCGCCTACGGAGACCATGTCGCCACGGCCTTCCGTGAGCGCGTCCTTGACGGTCATGGTGGGGTCAAGGCTCGCCCGGCGCTGATCCAGGGAGATCATCTCAAGATTGGTCCCCCGGCGGATCGTGCCGGCATCGGGTTCAAGCGTGCCCGTCAGCAGATTGATGAGCGTCGTCTTGCCCGCGCCATTGGGCCCGGCAATACCGATGCGATCCCCCCGCTGGATGGTCAAAGTCAGATCCCGCACGATGCTCCGCGCGCCATAGGCCTTGGAGACGCCCTTGGCTTCCGCGACCAGCTTGCCCGACACGCCGCCTTCGATCGCGGTCATCTTGACCGATCCCGTCGCCTTTCGGGCCTCCCGCCGCTGCGTGCGCAGTGCCTGAAGCTCCGCCATGCGCCGGACATTGCGCTTGCGCCGCGCGGTCACGCCATAGCGCACCCAATCCTCTTCCATGGCGATCTTGCGGTCGAGCTTGTGGGCATCCCGCTCTTCCTGCTCGAACCGCGTGTCCCGCCAGGCCTCGAACTTCTCGAAACCCTGGTCGATTGTCTGGCTGCGCCCCCGGTCGATCCAGGTCGTCCGCCGTGTGAGGGTTTCGAGAAACCGGCGGTCGTGGCTGATCAGGACGATCGCCGACCGGCTTTGAGCCAGCAGGCCTTCAAGCCATTCAATGGTCGGCATGTCGAGATGGTTCGTGGGCTCGTCCAGCAGAAGAATATCCGGATCAGGCGCCAGGACCCGGGCAAGGGCGGCCCGGCGGGCCTCGCCGCCGGACAGGCGGGCCGGGTCCTCCGTTCCCTGAAGGCCCAGCTGTTCGAGAAGAAGGCGTGCGCCATGGGCGTCATCGCCGGGCGCCAGGCCGGCTTCCACATAGTCGAGCGTGGTGGTGTGGCCGGCAAAATCGGGCTCCTGCTCCAGATAGCGCACCGTAGTGCCGGGCTTGAGGAAGCGGGTCCCCTTGTCCGGTTCGACGAGGCCGGCGGCGATCTTGAGCAAGGTCGATTTGCCCGAGCCGTTGCGGCCGACAAGGCACAGCCGGTCCCGCTCGAACACGAACAATTCCGCGCCCTCGAACAGGGGCGTGCCGCCGAAGGTCAGGTCGATATCCTGGAGGGTGAGAAGGGGTGCCGATGCCATGGGGGAGATCTATCCCCAAAGCGAGGTCAGGAAAAGTGGCTCCCGGTTTTCCGTCCGACCGAGCGTCGACAAAGACATTAAAGCGAGGTCAGGAAAATTGGCTCCCGGTTTTCCGTCCGACCGAGCGCCGACAAAGACACCAAAGCGAGGTCAGGAAAAGTGGCTCCCGGTTTTCCGTCCGACCGAGCGTCGATGGTAAACTCAACCAGGATTCGTATTGGCTGTGGCTGAAACCGCTTTAGCGCGAGGGCCTTGGCAAGCGCCCGTCTTGACGAGGCCGACGGGCCTGCGATGGTGAAGGGCAGCCGTGCCCGTCGGGCCATGTTCAGGAGGCAGTCATGAAAGGATCCGTGGCGCTTTTGTCGTCCATGTTGGGCGTCGTGGGCAGCGCGGTCGGCTTGGTGGCGACGTTCACCGGCTTTCCGGAAGTGATCAACGCGCTGTTCAGCACGGTCAGCGTCGCGCAGGTACCTGAGAATTTCAGAGGCGCGGCGGGCGGCGCCCAGATGTTCATCATCGGCGCCTTTGTCCTGAGCCTGGTGTTGGCCTTTTTCCTCGCCTTCTATATCGCGGTGGCGGAGGTCTTTGTGGTGATCGCCAAGGGCGGGGAGCTTGCCTTCGGTGTCGAGCGGCCCTGGGCCTACAGGGTGGCGCTTTTGGTGACCTTGAGCTTTCTCCTCGTCAACATCAATTTTCTGCTCAGCTTTTTGATCGACTGGTGGATGTTGTTCATCACGGTCGTGCCCTCGCTTTTGATCATCTGGCGGGTGGCGCGGCGGGTGTCGGCCCACGATATCGTGGCGCGCAAGAACGGCGTGTCGGCTTGAGCCGCACGCGCCCTGCGCCCATATCCCGGTCTTAAAGAGCATACGGAAAGACGCCATGACCGCTTCCGCGAAACGCCCTCTCATGGATCCCTTCGGCCGCGCGATCGAATATCTGCGCCTGTCGGTGACGGATCGCTGTGACCTGCGCTGCACCTATTGCATGGCAGAGGACATGGTCTTTCTGCCCAAACGGGAAGTCTTGAGTCTTGAGGAAATGGTCCGCCTGGCCCGCGCCTTCATGCGCCGGGGCGTGAGCAAGATCCGCCTCACGGGTGGGGAGCCGCTGGTGCGCCGGGGCATCATGACCCTGATCGACGAACTCGGCCGGGATGTCGCCGCCGGTCCGTTGCGGGAACTGACCCTGACCACGAACGCGACCCAACTTCACCGCTTTGCGGATGGCTTGGCGGAAGCCGGCGTGCGGCGGATCAATGTCTCCCTCGACAGTGTGGAGCCGGACAGATTTGCCCGCATCACACGGGGCGGGGATCTGGCCCAGGTGCTGGCCGGGCTTGAGGCGGCGAAGCGGGCGGGCCTCAAGGTAAAGATCAATACGGTCGCCCTGGCCCATGACAACGCGCAAGAAATTCCCGCCCTGATCGAATGGGCCCATGGCGAGGGGTTCGATCTGACCCTGATCGAGGTCATGCCCATGGCCGAGACGGGGGAGAACCGGCTCGATCAATTCCTGCCCCTGACGGCTGTGCGGGACACACTGGAAGCCCGCTGGCGACTTACCCCCTTGGAGGAGCGCACGGGCGGGCCCGCGCGTTATGTCCGCATCGAGGAGACCGGCGGCAAGCTTGGTTTCATTACGCCCCTGACGGAAAATTTCTGTGCCGGCTGCAATCGGGTCCGCGTGACCTGCACGGGTCAGCTTTACCTGTGCCTGGGCCGGGGCGAGAACGCCGATTTGCGCGCCGCCCTGCGGGACAGTCCCGAGGATGATCTTCTTGACACGGTGCTTGATCGCGCCATCGGCAAGAAGCCGGAACGCCATGCCTTCGAGGAAAGCCTGGAGGCGGGCACCGCCGCCGTCGACCGGCATATGTCCGTAACCGGCGGATAATCGCTCATTCGAGGATGGCGCAGGCAAGACCCGCGACCTCGGCGGGCGGCTGGCCGCCTTCCTGACCCACTGTCAGGGCACCCCATTGATTGCCATGGGCCACAGCGTTTTCCCAGGACAGACCCGCAAGGCGGGCATGGATGAGCCCAGCCGCGAAGGCGTCGCCTGCGCCGGTGCTGTCCACACAGGATGCGGCGGGCGCCGGGATCCGCCTTTGCCCCGTGTCCGTGGTCAGGTCCGCCCCTTCCGCGCCGCAGGTCAGGATCAACGCATCTAGCCGCGCGCGGGCTTGTGCCTTGGGCCCGTGCCATAAACCATCTTCACCCTGATCGCCCAGATCATCCCGCGAAACAAGGAGTGCGTGGACGTCCAGCGCCTGCTTTGAGTCCGCGCCCGTCGGCCATTGGGCAACCCGGAGTACATCATTCCGTATGCTCATCATATGGGTGAGAAAGGCCCTGGCCAGAGGATCGACCCGTCTGGCATAGACCGCATGCGCATCGAACGCGGCCAAGGCCTCCAGGGTGGGGAGCGCGGCGCCAGGGTGGGGCGCGGCCGCCCGATCCACATGGACAATCGTGCGCTCTCCCGCGGGGTCGAGGAGCACGAGGGTTCGGGGGGTGGGCGCAGGCACCCGTGTCACGAAACGTGTATCGAGGCCCAAGGCCTGGGCCTGGTTCAGGATTTCCCCGCCATGACCATCCTCGGAGACGGTCGTGACGATCGCCACCTCATGGCCCGCCATCACGAGGCCCGCGCCGGTGTTCGCGCCCCCGCCACCCAGGACACCGCCAAGCCGTCCGTCAGCGGACCGGCCAACAAGCCTCGCGCCGGGAGCGACGGGGCCCGAGAGGCGGATGGGCACGTCCCAGTTGAGGGAGCCGAAAAGGAGAATGCGGGCCATGGTGTCGGGAAGCCTTCAGAAGACCGGCAAGTTCAGCGATGCCCCAAACTGCGCCCAAGCTGAAAGCCCAGATAGCCACAAAACAGACCGAGTGGGATGGCGGCGTTCATCCCGCCGCCGAAAGCGGCAATGCCGATGCTTTGCCCGATTTCCGCGCCCAGGATAAAGCCGCCGATTATAAGCAACACGGTCCGGAGCCTGCGCATCTTCAGTTTGTTCTGCATCCCGTCCTGACCCCGCGGCACCTAAGCCTCCCGAAGGGCGCGCGCAACACTGTGTCCGCGCCCCTGAAGCCAACCACCCGAGTATAGATGAACAAAAAAAGCCCCGCCAGGATATCCTGACGGGGCGGTGTGCGTGGGACCGGTGATCAGTCCGGCAAGGTCCATTGGGGCCGGATGAAATGGCAGGTATAGCCGTTGGGGTAACGCTCCAGGTAATCCTGGTGCAGATCTTCCGCCCGCCAGAACGCTCCCACGGGTAAGACCTCGGTCACCACGGGGCCGGGCCAACGGCCGGAAGCGTCCACGGCGGCGATCACCTCCCGCGCGGCCTTTTCCTGGTCGGCATCGGCATAGAAGATTGCCGAGCGGTATTGGCTGCCCCGGTCGTTGCCCTGTTGATCCTTGGTCGAGGGATCATGGATCTGGAAAAAGAACTCCAGGATCTTCCGGTAGCTGATCACTTCCGGATCGAAGACCAGTTTCAGGGATTCCGCATGACCCGTGCGGCCCGTGCGCACCAGGTCATAAGTGGCGTTGTCCACATTGCCCCCGGCATAGCCCACTTCCGTTTCCAGGACACCGGGCAGTTTGCGGAACAGGTCCTCCATGCCCCAGAAGCATCCGCCGGCCAGGATTGCGGTCTCAGTCGTTGCCATCATGTCCTCCTAGTCGAGAAGAGTGAGGTAGTCGCCGTAGCCTTCTTCTTCCATCTTGTCCTTCGGGATGAACCGCAAGGACGCGGAATTGATGCAGTAACGCAAGCCGTCCGGACCCGGCCCATCGGGGAAGACATGCCCCAGATGGGAATCCCCGTGTTTGGAGCGCACCTCCGTGCGGATCATGCCGTGGCTCGTGTCGCGGCGTTCCACGACGCCGTCCGGATCGATCGGGCGGGTGAAGCTCGGCCAGCCCGAATGGGAATCGAACTTGTCGTTGGAGACGAACAGGGGCTCGCCACTCACCACATCCACATAGATGCCCGGTTCCTTGTTGTCCCAGAACTCGTTGCGAAAGGCGGGTTCCGTCGCATCGTTCTGGGTCACCTCATATTGCAGGGGCGTGAGCTTTTCGAGGGCCTCATCGGTCTTTTCATAACGCTTGTCGCTCATGGCCTTTTCCTTTCGCTTCACTGTCTTCCGATACGCAAGACCGCCAACGCCGGTTCAGGATCAGGCATCGGGATCAAGAACAGGTGTCCGGCGGGATCGGCATGTCGGGATGACCTTACGCGATGTGTGGCGTGCGCTCTCCCATTCAAGGCGGGAAACGGGCGTGCGGGGCGGTCCATCCCGGGCCATCCGGGCAAACAGGGCCCAATCCTTGGGGTCGACGCGCACACCCGGCGCCCATGGTATTTTCTCATGCCCATCATGGCCATGCGTTATGAAATCCCGGGAGCACGGGGAGGGCGCCGGCGGGTTGCTTTACGGGCCTGCGTCGCGCAGCTTGTGGATCAGCACGAAAAAAGAGGACAGCATGATTGCCCAACCCGTCGCCGCTGGCTTTTCCGCCGATCGCCTTGCCCGTCTCGACCGCTTCCTGGAGGAGCGTTACATCGCCCCCGGCAAGATTCCCGGCGCGTTGACCGTGGTGGCCCGTCGGGGCGAGATCGCCCATGCAAGTGCCCTGGGCCTGGGGGATGTGGAGGCGGGCAAGCCGGTGGCGCCCGATACGATTTTTCGGATCTATTCCATGACCAAGCCCGTGACGGCGGTCGCGGCCCTGATGCTGGTGGAGGAGGGGCTCATGGGCCTCGACGACCCGGTCCATTGGCACATTCCCGAATGGCGGCAATTGGGGGTCTTCGCCGCCGGGGTCTATCCCACGTTCCAGACCCGCCGCCCCGACCGGCCCATGCGGGTGATCGACCTCTTTCGCCATACGTCGGGCCTGACCTACGCCTTCCAGAACCGCACTAATGTGGACGCGGCCTATCGGGAGCGCCGCGTCGGCACCGTCAGTTTCGACGGCACGCTTGAGGGCATGGTCGAGGAGTTGAGCCATCTGCCCCTGGAGTTCTCGCCGGGGGACAGCTGGAATTACTCCGTATCCACGGACATTCTGGGCTATCTCGTGCAGAAACTGTCGGGCCAATCCCTCGACCAGTTCTTCAAGACACGGATTTTCGACCCCCTCGGCATGGAAGACACGGGCTTCTTCGTGCCCGATGACAAGATCGCCCGCTTTGCCGCCTGTTACGAGGCGCGGCCCGATGTCCTGATGGCGCTTTATGATGCGCCGGAGACGAGCGCCTATCGGGCCATGCCCACCCTGCTCGCCGGCGGCGGGGGCCTTGTCTCAACGGCGGGCGACTATCTCGCCTTCTGCCGCATGCTGCTCGGCGGCGGGACGGCGAACGGGCACCAGTTCCTCAGCCGCAAGACCATCGAGCTGATGACCATGAACCATTTGCCCGACGGCAAGACCCTGGACGAGATGTCCGTGTCCCTTTTTGCCGAAGGGACCTTCGCGGGCGTGGGCTTCGGCCTCGGCGTTTCCGTGACCACGGACCCCGCCGCCGCCATGCTGCCCGGCTCCGTGGGCGAATATTCCTGGGGCGGACTCGCCAGCACGGCCTTCTGGATCGATCCTCGGGAAGACCTGATCGTGATCTTCATGACCCAGCTGATTCCGTCGACGCTCTATCCCATCCGGCGGCAACTCCGGACGCTGGTCTATTCCGCAATTCGGGATTGAGCGATGGAGTGGGCCTTGGCGCGCCACTGGTCCGTATCGAGAGGGTAGGGTGGACCGAGACCCAACCCTACAAAGCGTACCGCCTGTTCATCGTCAACCGATCGTCAGGGGAAGCCGTCGGACACCAATTTCTGCGTCACTTTGTTCTACTGATGCCACGAAGCAAGCCCTCGAATTCCGGGTCCTTCAATAAGGCTAGAGTTCGAAATTTTGCCGTCAGCTCGTCGATCGAGAAATCGTCTGAACAGCTATGGCGCCAAACGGATGCCATACGTCCGTTCTTGGCATAAGTGAGTTCGAGTGATGCGCCATCAAGGCAGAGACGCGCTTCTTGGCCATACACAGGCAATTTCGCCAACTCTTCAATCTTCTCCAGCGTGACGGATTGTTGAATCGGCTCAGCTTCGCCTTTGGTCAGTGTCATCTCCCGTTGTCGCGTCACGGTTGCTTCGTTTTCACCGCCCCACCGGTAACCGGCCATGCGAATATGCCATCGATTATCCGCATCACGATAGATTGCAACCTGTTGCGCCGCAGGCTTAGTACTCAAGCTCCCCCGCCAAGTCGCCGTATAGACTTCCTCAGCATATTCCAGGAATGAACAGGCTGACGGCGCAAACGAGTGGGTCCAACCCTTTTTGTTTGTTGGTTCGCATGGCTCGGGGAGAGGCGCCGCTTGAGTGAGTAGTGTCAGCAACAAAGCGAACATCAAGACTTCCCTCCAGCGTTTTATGTCACGTTACATCGCCAAGAAGGAGGGCGGGTCCGAAAACTCGCCCCACACGGAACGAATTACGCCACTTCAAACAGGCCGGCCGCGCCCATGCCGCCGCCCACGCACATGGTGCACACGACATATTTGGCGCCCCGGCGCTTGCCTTCGATGAGGGCGTGGCCGACCATGCGCGCGCCCGACATGCCGTAAGGGTGGCCGATGGAAATGGCGCCGCCGTCCACGTTCAGAAGGTCATTGGGGATGCCGAGCTTGTCCCGGCAATAAAGCACCTGGCTCGCAAAGGCCTCGTTCAGCTCCCAAAGGCCGATATCGTCCACGGTCAGACCATTGGCCTTGAGGAGTTTCGGTACCGCGAAGACCGGACCGATGCCCATCTCATCGGGCTCGGTGCCGGCGGCGGCCATGCCCCGATAGATGCCGAGCGGCTTCAGGCCCCGGCGCTCGGCTTCCTTGGCTTCCATGAGCACGGCGGCGGAGGCGCCGTCGGAAAGCTGGGAGGCGTTGCCGGCGGTGATGTATTTGCCTTCCTTGA
>CAZFWG010000076.1:0-20887 GCA_964522525.1 uncultured Alphaproteobacteria bacterium
CCGACCTTGAGCGTCCCGGATCCGGCATCCATCTCCTTGACCTTGATCGTGTAAAGATCACTTGTGAGCTGCATATTGTCCAGGATGCGAACCGAGGGCATGACGAAGCCCAGTTCACTGGCCAATTGACGCCGCAAGGCCTTGATCTGATCCGTCAGCCGATAACCCTCGGCATCATTGATCAGAGGCAGGAGGCCATAGCCAAGCTCGAGACGCAGGCTGTCCATGGCGAGCGCGGAACTGATGGGTTCCTCCTTGGGCTTACTGTCATCGACCTTGACGGATTCAGCTTCCACGGCCTTGCGTTTGGCCTCTTTCTGTTGCTGGCCCAGATAGTAGGCCCCGCCCGCGCAGGCGCCCGCGAGACTCAAAAACGTCAAGGTTGGCGTGCCCGGCAACAGGACCACAATGCCAAGAACCGCGGAGGCCATGCCAAGCGCTTGGGGGTAGTTCGAGAACTGTTCGATCAGGGCCTGATCCGTTGATCCGTCGACCCCGGACTTTGAGACCAGGAGGCCAGCGCCGACCGAAACGATAAGGGCTGGAATTTGACTGACCAGCCCGTCGCCAACCGTGAGGAGCGTGTAGGTATTGGCAGCCGTTGCCAGGTCCATGTTCTTTTGAGCCATGCCGATGATCATGCCGCCGATCACATTGATGAATGTGATGATCAGGCCGGCAACCGCATCGCCCCGGACGAATTTGGAGGCCCCATCCATGGCCCCGAAAAAATTGCTCTCGTCTTCCAGTTCCTTGCGTTTGCGTTTGGCCGATTCCTCGTCAATGAGACCGGCGGACAGGTCCGCATCTATCGCCATCTGCTTGCCAGGCATTGAATCGAGGGTGAAGCGGGCGGCCACTTCGGCGATCCGTCCCGATCCCTTGGTGATCACGATAAAGTTCACCAGGACGAGGATCGCGAAAATAATCACGCCAATGACGACATTGCCCTGCATGATGAAGTTGCCAAAGGCCTGAATGACATCGCCGGCGGCATCGGTGCCTTCGTGGCCACGACTGAGGATGAGGCGCGTGGACGCCAGATTGAGTGACAGCCGCATCAGGGTGGCGATCAATAGGACTGTGGGAAAGGCGCTGAACTCGAGGGGGCGCTGAATAAAGAAGGCCACCATCAAGATCAAGACGGAAAACATCAGGGAAATGCCGAGCAGCAGGTCGAGGAACAAGGGTTCCATCGGCAGAAGCAGAACGGCCAGAATACCGACAATCCCCCCGGCGACCATCAGATCACCGCGTCCGAGGATCGGGCGCAGGAAGTCCCCGAGGCCAGCTGCGGACCCTTTCGCCAGACTCGATGTTTCCGCTTTCTCTGTCACGGGAGCCTCAATCTAGAACAAGTGTCAGGCCGGCGTGCCGCGCGCTTCACCGGGTTGAGGAACGGGGATACCATCATCGGTATACTGTTTGAGTTTATTGCGAAGGGTCCGGATCGAGATCCCGAGGATATTGGCCGCATGGGTCCGATTGCCCAGGCAATGGTCGAGGGTGTCCAGAATGAGATCCCGTTCGACTTCCGCGACGGTGCGACCCACGAGACCGTCCGTGCTGATCGGGAATTGAGCGGCTCTTTGCACGGCGCGTTCGGCCGGACCATCTGCCGCCGGGAGATCCGGATCACTGGAGGCGGCACCTCCGTCCGGCAGGCGAATGGCCTCGGGCGTGATTTCATATCCTGTAGAAAGCAACACGGCCCGGTGCATCGTATTTTCCAGTTCACGAACATTGCCCTTCCAGATATGATCCGTCAGGGTTCTTTTGGCTTTTTCTGCCAGGGGCTTGGGCGGCAGACCATTGGCCTGGGCATATTTGGCGATGAAGAATTCCGACAGGGCCAAAATGTCCTTCGGTCGTTCGCGAAGCGGCGGAATCTTCAGATTGACGACATTGAGACGATAGAAAAGATCTTCCCGGAACGTTCCTTCCTTAACGGCATCGGCCAGCTTGCGGTTCGACGTGGCGAGGATGCGAATGTCCACCTTGATCGGCTTCGAACCACCGACCCGGTCAATTTCTCGCTCCTGGATGGCGCGCAGAAGCTTCGCCTGAAGACGAATGTCCATTTCACTGATTTCATCGAGCAGAAGCGTGCTGCCGTTGGCTTCCTCGAACTTTCCGATGCGTCTGGCGAGCGCGCCGGTGAAGGCGCCCTTTTCATGACCAAACAATTCAGATTCGAGAAGATTTTCCGGGATCGCGGCACAATTGACAGAGACCAGAGGCTTGTCGGCGCGCAAGGACTTGGCATGAACGTGTTTCGCCATCACTTCCTTGCCCACGCCGGACTCACCGGTGATCAGGATGCTGGCGTTGCTCGCAGCCACCTGATCGGCAAGCGCGATGACATCGGCCATGATATCGTCACGGTAAACCATCTGCTGGCTGTCGTCAGAAACGGTTGCAAGGACCGCACCGATCAAATCAGGGTCGGGAGGAAGGGGGATATACTCCTTGGCCCCAGCCCGAATGGCCCGCACGGCCGCGCGGGCGTCATTGCCGATCCCGCAGGCCACGACCGGAATTACAATATGTTCCGTATTAAGAGCATCAATCAGGGCCGTGATATCGAGAGCAACGTCAATCATGAGAAGATCGGCGCCGCGTCCTGCCCTCAGATGTTCCCGGGCCGCATCGATCGTCGTGACATGGGTGACTTTTGCACCGCGGTCCGTGGCAATGCGCGTCGCGGTGCTGAGCTGTCCGTCCAGGATGCCGACAATGAGCAATCGCATGAGGGTGTCTCCGGTCATCATAGTGTAAAGCGACGCACTTGATCCTGTGGCGCAAGATGGGCGTTGATGGAAAGCTCGAGATGGCGCGGCGACTCACGGCGGGCGATGGCCAACGCGGTCAGTAGGTGGATCAAATTGATCCGAACAACGATGGCACTCCGTTGCTCAAGCCTGGCAGCCAAAGGCGTAAAGACCATATGGCCCAGCACCGCGCCATAGAGCGTGGTGAGAAGCGCCAAGGCCATGGCGGGACCGATGCTGGCCGGATCCTCCAGGGTACGCAACATCTGGATGAGGCCGACCATGGTTCCGATCAGCCCCATGGCGGGGGCGACGTCGGCGGCTCGACGGAAGACAATGGCGGTGCGTCGATGCCGCTCGTCGATGGCCCGCAACTCATCGCTCAGAACCTGTTCAATGTGCTCAGGCGGAAGACCATCCACGACCATGGCCATGGCCTTGTGCAGAAAGGGGCGATCCGCAAAGCGGGGCAGGGCATTCTCCAATAGGGGCAGGCCATCACGGCGGACCTGTTCGGCGAGCCGGACGGCCCGTGCCGAGACGGATTGCACCGATGATGCCGGCGATAGGACAACGAACCGCATGCCCCTCAAGGCACGGACGATGTCATGGGTCGAGAAACTCGCGGCCGTGACAAAGATCGTTCCGCCCAGGACAATCCCCAGGGAGCGCATCTCAAGAAAGGAGTCCATGGGCCCGCCAAGGGCGATCGCCGTCATGAGAGTCACCAATGCCAGGCCCAGGGCGAGAGGTGTCGAGAGATCCAGGCGAAGCCGTTCCTCCGCGATCGGTGACGCTGCGAGGGGAGGCGGTGGTGCGGCGCGGGCCGTAGTCATTTTTATGCTCATCAGTGCACCCTATTGTCCGCCCTTGACGATTTCCGTCATGGTGACCCCTAAACGTTCCTCGACCAGAACCACCTCACCTCGGGCGACAAGCCTGTTATTGACATAAATATCAATGGCCTCACCCACCTTACGGTCTAGTTCGATGACCGCACCTCGCCCCAATTTGAGCAACTGACTGACTTCGATCTGGGTCTTGCCGAGAATCGCGGAAACGCGGACGGGAACGTCGTAGACGGCTTCGAGGTCCGTTGCCGTCCTTTGACCGTCCTCGACGTCCGTCCCGGATCGTTCGACCAGATTGGTGCCGTCGCCTTCCTCTGGATCGAGCTCCGGCAAATCCACATTGTCACCCTCGGCCATGGCTTTTCACTCGGTCCTTCGTCTATTGCTCAAACAGGTTGAGCTGTGTGTTTCCCTGGGCTTGCAGATGATCCGCTATGATGGACTTGATCCCCTCCGCTTGCGTCTCAAAATCGGAGAGGGCGCCCCCGTTGGACCAGGTGATCATGCACCGGGTCTTGTCGGCACTTTCTGAAGCCTCCACCGAGATCTGTCCGGAAAATCCGGCCTGGGAAGCAAGTGCTTCAATCTGCTGGGACAGTGTCGGCAAGAGATCAGGGGCCACACTGATCGTAAGCGTGGGCCGGTCACGCAAGGTCGACAGGCACTCCGAAATGATCTGGTTGATATAGTCGGATGGATTGTTGTCGATCAGACCGCCCGCGAGGCATCGTGCGCTCTCAAAGGCGATGCGTGCGCCCTCCGCACGGATTGTATCGACTTCCGTATTCAGTGTTTCAATGATCTGGGAGAGCTGACCGGCAATGGATTGGAGCGTGGCGTTGGTGGTCTTCGTGGCCTCAACCTGGGCGCTTGATTGACCGTTCTCAAAGCCTTCCGCCCGCGCGTGTTCCAATTCTTCTCGGGTGAACCTGGTCTTGGGACGGGGCGCGCGTGCACGGATCGTATTGCCGTCACGGTCGAATTCGTGATCAAAAGTGAATTTGATGGGGTCACTCACGAGGTTGAAACTCCGTCAATAAATGAGTTCGTCGTCGCCGCCCGATTCGGCGATCATGATTTCACCCTTGGCCGCAAGATCTTTCGCGCTGTTCACCATGAGGGTCTGCGCCTCATCCACATCCTTGAGTCTGACCGGGCCCATGGCTTCCATATCCTCACGGAGGATCTTACCGGCCCGTTCTGACATGTTGGAAAAGAAAAGATCCCTGAGCTGATCGGAGGCTCCCTTGAGGGCAAGCCCGAGCTTGTCCTTCTCCACATTGCGCAACAGAGTCTGTATGCTGCCGGGATCGAGCTTGTTGAGATCCTCGAAGGTGAACATGAGGGCCTTGATCCGTTCGGCCGCATCACGGCTTCGTTCTTCGAGGGAGGTGAGGAAGCGGGCCTCGGTCTGCCGGTCGAAATTGTTGAAGATTTCCGCCATCATCTCATGGGCGTCGCGTTTCTGGGTGCGCGCCAGGTTCGACATGAATTCGAGACGAAGCGTGGATTCGATCTTGTCGAGGATATCTTTCTGTACGGACTCCATACGTAACATGCGCATGACCACCTCAAGTCCGAAGTCCTCCGGAAGGGATCCCAGAACGCGCGCGGCATGGTCGGAATTGATCTTGGACAGGACCACGGCGACGGTTTGCGGATACTCGTTCTTGAGATAGTTCGCCAGGATGGTCTCGTTCACATTGGCGAGCTTGTCCCACATGGTCCGGCCTGCGGGGCCGCGGATCTCCTCCATCACATTACTGACTTTGTCGTCCGGCAGGAAACGGCGGAGCAACCGCTCGGTGGCGTCATAGGAACCCATGAGCGCGCCGGTACTGGACATCTTGCCGACGAAATCGACGAGCAGCTGTTCAACAACATTGGAGCTTACGGTTCCCAGATTCGACATGACCTGGGAAATTTCCTTCAACTCATCCTCATCAAGAAGTTCCCATAGCGGTTTGCCGTGTTCCTCCCCAAGGGAGAGAAGGAGAACGGCCGCCCGTTCCGGTCCGGACAAGTTCCGGATGTCTTCTACAATCACACTGTTGGATTTTCCTGCGCGGGCCATGGCATCCACTCTTATGTTGTTTCATGGAGCCAGCTACGCAGGATCGACATGGATTCCTCCGTATGCGACGAGACAATCTCGCCGACTTTCCTCACGGATGATTCCTGAACCTGGCCTTGAACCTGGGCGATATCGATGGCTCGGCCGAGGGAGGACTCATCGCTTGGCGCCGGTAGGGCCGCCATCTGGTCGGGAGGAGTGTTCGGATCCGCCAAGGCCGGCGTGTCGGGACCGGGCAATTGCGGGACAGCCACCTGCCCCTCCAATCCTTCAAGCGAGGCGCCCTCCACGGCAATCGTGCCTTGGGCCTTGGGAGTCATCAGCCTCTTGATCAATGGCTGAAGGGCCAGGACGAAGATCAAGGCAAGGATGACCAGGGCAACGGTTTCGATGATCCGGTTGAGATCCAAATCATCCATCAACCCGTCGGACTCGGACGGGATTTCCACCCGTTCCGGTTCCGCAAAGCGTGTCGAGATGACACGCACCTGATCGCCGCGCTGATCGTCGAAGCCAACGGCGGCGCGCACAAGACTCTCGATGTTCTCGAGTTCTTCCTCAGAACGCGCCGAATAGGAGACAGTGCCATCCTCCGCAACGCGACGGTTCTCATTCACGACAACGGCGACACTCAGCCGTTCCAACCGCCCCGCCTCCTGAACTTCCGTCCGTTTTGTCAGGGAATTCTCGAAATTGACGGTCTCTTCCGTTCGGTTTTCCTGGGACGCGGAATTGGCGCCGTCGTTTTCCGCGCCGCTGTCGGGAAGGTTGTTCCCGACGGAAACCGCCGTGGTGTTCTGTCCGTCCCGGGAGTTGGCGGATTGTTCGACCGTGCGTGTCGAGACGATGACCTGCCGTTCCGGGTCAAAGCTCTGGGTTTCCTCAACGACCCGGTTGAAGCTCATTTGAGCGGTAACGCGAACCCGCGCGTTTCCGGGGCCAACGATGCGTGTCAGGATCTCCTCGACTTCACTCTGAAGGCGGGTTTCCAGGGACAATCGCCGCTCGTCAAGGGAGCCGGCAACGGCGCCCGGTCCGTCTCCTTGGCCGCTCGCGAGGACATTGCC
Organism: uncultured Alphaproteobacteria bacterium; assembly: GCA_964522525.1. Lineage (GTDB taxonomy): Bacteria > Pseudomonadota > Alphaproteobacteria > JAJFIK01 > JAJFIK01 > CAYUYV01. The sequence goes on from CAZFWG010000076.1 coordinate 6,764, forward strand.
CTGCTCGTCAATCACGGAGACATGTTGGGGCGTCAGGCCTTCAACGGCTGAGGCAACAAGAAATTGAATGCCACGCACCTGATTGCGGGTAAGAGACCCATGCGTTGTTTCGAGCTGAATGGAGGCGGAGGCCGCCTTCGTTTCCCGAGAGAACAGTTCCCGTTTCGGCAAGTTCAGGAAAACCCGCGCGGCCTGGACACTGTCAAGGGCGGCGATCGTCCGGGCCAGTTCCCCTTCAAGCGCGCGGACATAATTGACGTTCTGAAGGAAGCTCGTCGTACCAAGAGCACTTTGGTTGTCAAGGAGTTCATATCCGACGATCCCCCGCGCGGGCAGGCCTTCACTGGCGAATTCCATGCGCAGGTCCAGCACTTGATCACTGGGGACCAGGATGGTCGTGCCGTTATGGCGTTGCTCATAGCCCACGTCGCGGCTCCGCAACTCCTCGGTGATCCGTGCCGCATCACGCAGGTCAAGATCGGTGAACAGAACGGTCATGTCCTTGTCGGCGATACGGATCATGGCGGCCGTCAGGGCACCGCCAATGAGGCTCAAGATGGCGATGCCTGCAACGAGGCGCGTCGTGCCGATGGAACGCAGAAACTCCGATACACCGTTCACGCCATCCCCCAACCCATAGTGTGGCATCGTCGTCACGACGCGCATCGCTACCGAACGCCCATAGCCTGGCGGACGGTTGCGTCCCTTGACCCCGACGCAACGCGATACCCCTGCGCGGCCCGCTTGGCCGCTAGGCAAAAAATGCCCCAACTGTCGTAAAGATCAGGTTAGCCGTGACGTGACCCACGCTCCGCCATGCTTCGGGTGGGAAGGGAGAGACATCTGACACAGGAAGGAGCGCCGACGGCGCCCCCTTTCATTCAAGGTCATTTCATCGGGCTCGTTGGCAAACTGCCCGCGACCCGTCTGTCCTGCTGCTGCGGCCATGCGAGCTCGTGGACAAGCCCTCTCTCGTCACGTCCGGGCACGCATCTGTCTTCACCAAGACTTAGAAGCCGCGTGTCCGCCCGTATCCCCAAAGACGAGTTTATGCGGGCACGTGATTGCGGTACTGCTGGATGCGGGTTGTGCGCAATCCGGGCAGTCCGTGCCGATCGATCGCAGCAGCCCAGGCAGAGAATTCCTCTTCTGTCAGCGCATATCGCTCACAGGCCTCTTCCAGGGTTAATAATCCTCCGCGTACAGCCATCACGACTTGTGCTTTTCTTTTGATGACCCACCTTTTGGTATTGGCTGGCGGCAAATCGCTTGCTGTCAAAGGACTGCCGTCCGGTCCGATAATGTAATTCACCCGCTTTACTCCCTCCGCCATCGCGTGTCACTCCCTACATCGCGATCCCCGATTTAGACTATTCTTGGCGACTTAAAGAACGCATAAGTAAACTGGTAAGCGCATTGTTAGGGATAATCGAGTGTTAACGGCGTTTTCCACCGTCATGGTCCAGATCACCCTTGTGAAGACAGAGGGGCCAGCCGCCGCAAGGATCTGTGGGACCTGAACCCCACCCCGAAACGCCAGAAAGAGGAGTTGAAATCGTCTCTTTGTAGAGAGGAACTCGGCGATGGCCCGGTGAGATGGGGTTAGTTCCTATCTCACCGGGTTTTGGTGTGACCGTTATCGTCTGATACGGATCAGTTCTTCGAGCATCTGGTCCGCCGTTGTGATGATCCGTGTCGATGCTGAATAGGCCCGCTGAGTGGTGATCAACTGGGTGAATTCAGTTGCCAGATCGACGGTCGAGGCTTCAAGGGAAGAAGCCGCGACGGTGCCGGCACCCCCAAGGCTCGCTTCAAGGAGCGTCACATCACCGGAGATATCCGTGCGGATGAAAGCGTTTCCGTTGGCGGCAGACAGGCCATTCGGGTTCTGGAACGAGGCAATGGGAAGCTTGAACACCGGACGCTGCACACCATTGTCAAACAAGGCGGTGACAACGCCTTCGTCATCGACCCGGACACCATTGATGCCGCCGAACAGAGCGCCGTCCACACCACTGGAAATCAGTGTGGAGATGCTATCAAATTGGGTCAGGCCGTTCGGTTCGCCTACACTGCCGAAGTTGAGCGTGATGGCCTGGGGAGCAAGACCGGTCGCGGTCGCGTCCCAGGGGACGGTTACGGTCGCGGTGCCCGCGACCGGGGTTGCCAGGGTACCGTCGGCGTTGAACGTAATGGTGCCCGTGGCGACGGGGTTGTTGGCCGCACCGCCGATATTGGCAACGGGCCCATCATAGATTGCTTCGTATGCCCAGGTATTGGCCGCTGTTTTCACGAAGGCCAGGCGAAGAGGTTGAGCCCCCCCTTGGGTGTCGAAGACCTCGAGCGTGCGCTCGAATTCCGCCGTCGTCGTGCCCGCATTGATGTCGCCGGCCGTATAGGCGCCGACGGATGGTGCACTTGCGCTCAGATTGGCGCGAAGATCGATCCGGGTGGTTGAGGATGCGGTACCCGTCAACTGGTTCAAGTTGATGGGCTCGATATTGTTCCGGTTGGCGGGAACATTGCCCTGGTTGTCAAGGCGCCACCCTTGCAGATAGTAACCGGCCGAGTTCTGGAGGAAACCATTGGCATCCTGAGTGAAGGAGCCGGCGCGCGTATACAGAAGTTCCGTCCGGTCGGGGTTCGGGTTGGGGCCCTCGGTGACGGCAAAGAAGCCGTTGCCGCTGATCGCCAAGTCCGTGGCTGAATCGGATGTTTGCAAGAGACCCTGGCGCGTGGCCTGCTGCTCCACCGTGCCGCGCACGCCGCCTGACGAGAAACTGCCGGCATCCGTGGTCGAGGCGAGAATAGTGGAAAACTCCGTATTACTGGTCTTATAGCCGTTGGTATTGACATTGGTGATGTTGTTGGAGATCACACCCAAGGCAGAACTGTAGGCGGAAAGTCCGGACACGCCAGTGAACAAGGCACCATAGAGACTCATAAGTCTGCTCCATCACAATGGTATCCGCAGCCCGTTTTTTCGACCCGCCGGAAGATGTATGACCCTTGACCGATTTTGGTCGGGGCGATCAGGTTCGACCCATCCAGGTGGAAAGGTCCGTATCAGAAACACTCAGTTCGGGATCAGGATCAGGATCAGGATGGTGTGGAAACCTCCCTGATGCTGCTCAGGGAGACATTGATGCCGTTTACCGTGAGCAATGGATCGGGACCGGAGAAATCCACCGCCGACACGGTTCCTCGGATCGTGGTGTCCGCAATGATCGAGTTGCCCGCCGCATCAAGCGCATTGATCTGTATGGAATATATACCATCCGGCAGGGACGTGCCGCCCTGGGTCCTGCCGTCCCATGTGAATGTCTGGGGACCCTGACCGGCCTGCCCCTGAGTCGTGAAGACCGGCAGGCCATTCGAATCGACGACGGTGAGGCTGACGGTTTCGGCATTGCGGGCGAGATCGTAGTTCCAGGTCGCCCCGTTTTCGTCGAGTCTGGCTTCGGCACCATCCGCGATAATGTCTTGGCCCAAATAAGAGACGGCACCGCCCGCGCTCGCCGCCTGGGTGAGGGCGACAAGGAGTTCCAGATTCTGATTGGCGGCAATGCTCTGCTCAACTTCCGTAAACTGTACAAGTTGCTCAGTAAACTGATTGGTATCCAGGGGCTCGAGCGGATCCTGATTTTGCAGTTGAGCCGTGAGGAGGTTCAAGAACGTATCGAAATTGTCCGCAAGGCTCGCGGCCGATGAGGCGCTGTCCGTGTTGCTCGCAAGGGGTGACAATGCGTTGATATCCATATGAGCCTCCTGTTCTCCGTGGGTCGTCAAATGTGAACGTCAATGCCGGCGCGGGCCGAGACGCGCAGGCCGTACCAGTCTTCCGTTGACTCGCTCGACACGTCGGCCTCGGCATCCAAGGAGCGTGTGGAGTTCTCCGGTTCAGGATCATCCGTATCGTGATCCAGCGCCAGATCCGACAGGCGATCCTGGTGACCGGCGCCCCCTTGGCCGGTCTCTTGATCGGACAGGCTGAAGGTCAGGGACTGGCTGTCGGTCTTGAGGCCGGCATCGTGAAGGGCGCGCTCCAGAAGCCGGGCATCGCCGCGCAGGATGTCCAAGGCATCGGTTCTCTCAACCAGCAGCGTGGCCTGAACCTGACCCTCACGATTGATTTCCATGCGAATGTCAATACGCCCCAGTTCCGGCGGATCGAGACGAATGTCAAACCGATTGGTCCCCGCGCGCAGATTGCGCGCCATATGAACCGCAAGATCTTGGGAAAGAGTCTGGGCCTGAACCGTCGATGCGCTGTTGGGTCCAGACAGGTTCGAGGTTCCGGCGGCGCGATTCTGGGCCCCTTGGATCTCTCCGGACGTGGCAGACGATTGGGAGGGCGCCGCCGGGTCGATCGCCGGATCAACCGTCACCTGCGGCATCGTCCGCAGGCCTGCCTCCGTGGTGGGGGTCGGGTTGAACCGCAAATCTGGTCCTTGCGGGTTTGATGATGTTGGTGTCGAGGCGGCGACTTCCTTTGGTCCGTTCACCGTCCCTTGGTTTTGGGATGATCCGGGTTGGGCGCGATCAGTGGCTTTCGTGCCGGTCACACTTTTTTCTGCCTCTTTGGCAGCGTTCGCCTTTGAGGCCGATTTCTGCGCTGTCTTCGCGGCGATGCTCGTTGATCCGATCAACGGATCGAATGCCTCGGCGTGATCGGCGCTCTCGACCATCTGTTCGAGGGACGGACCGTTGGGTGAAGGCGTTGTCTTTGCGGCTGCGGCCGTGTTCGCGCGAGCGGCGTTGACGGTCTCATTGGGCAAGGTCTCGCCGTCATTGCTGAGGGACTGCTCGGCCTTTGGCGGTGAGTGGGGCACACCGTCTTGGCGGAGCTCGGCAGGGCCTTGCGCGATACGGAAGGGCTTGGTGTCCGATGATCCATCTATTTGTTGAGGTGCGGATGGTGTCGGAGCTGCTGTGACTTCCGTTTTGGTACCTTGATTGTTTGAAGATGGTGCCGGCCCGGCCTGATCAGCCGTCACTTCAACAGAAGGCAGGTCTGTAGCGTCCGTGCCTGTCAGGACAGGGTTTGGGATGGCCCCATCCTTGTTTTCTGTCTTCGCATCTTGAACCGGCGTTTCCGTCCGCTGAGCGCTCGGCTGTGTCGAGGATCCGTTCTCGGAGGAGATGTGCCGGCGGCCGGGCTTGGCGTCTCCCGTTTCTGCCACAGCAGAACTCTTTGATGCTAAAGAGGTGGGCCCGGCCGCTTTTCCTTTGGCGGACTTGTCATCCGGTTGTGAAGGCTCGTTACCCTTTTTCGATTGGGGCGACGCAGAAAAGGCCTTTCGTTGGCCCGGAGCATCTTCGATGCTTGGCGTGGTCGCCGGTTTTGATGATGGCGATTGATCCGGCTTGTTTGACTTCGCACCGTTATTGACGGATGCCGTCTCGATCACCGGCACGGAACCGGCAGGTGCCTCGGACGCTGCCAACGCAACGAGGATATCGTCCGATGCGGTCGTGGCATGATCTCCCTGGATCGCATCCGGACGATCCTTCGCCGATGGCGTTCCTTTGGAGATTTTCTCCCCGGCATCTCGTTGTACCGTCTTGGTAGGGATCAATGCAGTGGTCTCTCCGGCCTTAGCGGATTTTCCAGAGGACGGGTCAACGCCTGTGTCTGTGCCTTGCTCCGCGGCCGGTGGTGTGCGAACCAGGTGGAGGGTAGGCGTTGTCGTTTGTTGGCTTGCGTCGGAAAGCCCGGGCGTGGACAAAGGATCGTCCGATGCTGCGTTCGTTGCGCCGGTCGCGGTCTTGCGGGTCAGGGTGGAGGGCTTCACCCCCTCGGACACAACAGAGTTGTCTCCCCCTGTCTCGGCGCTGAGGGCCGCTTTGAAGGCATTTTCGTTCGACGCGTTGGGCTCATGGGCGACAACGCCCTTTTGTGAGATGCCCTTCTTTCCACCGGCGCCATTGAGGGACGTCTTTTCCGCTGACGCTGTCTCCGCACCAGTGATCGAACCAGCCGTAAGCTGATGTTTCAATGCTCCGCCTTTCGGCGCCTTGGTTTTCGGCGTTGCCGGGGCGAGGAGATCATGGGCCAGGGACGCATCCGTCATCGGGTGATTTCCACTTGCTGCGCGGTTCGTTTGCAGCAGGGGGAGCAAGGCCGGTGCCATTCTGTGCAAGACGAAAGAACGGCGGAAATCCGGGACTTTTCCAGTGGGCGATGTCCGTGGGACCGGCGAAATTCTGCCGACTCGAGATAGGCAACGGCAGAAACTGCCGGGCATCAATGACGCGTCTTGCCGGTGGCCGAGGGTGGTCGGACCCGCAGGTTCGGGAATGGCTCAAACGCGTGATTATTTCTTTACGAATTATTAGCCATCGGCCATCCGTGGCCTGGCATCCCGATTGCACCGACGGGTCTCAAACAAGGTGAGACTAAGGACGGGATCTTGACCAAGTTGCGATTTTCTCCCCGAGCGGGCAGAACTTTCCGGTCATCCGTCCAAAAACTGCCGGGCAAGACCTGCCGGTGGGGTCGCCTAACCAAGGGATGCGGTGATGTCAGTCGGACTTCTCCTGAACAATGCCCTGACGGGTCTGAGCACCAACCAAAGTGCCTTGACCCATGTGTCGAACAATGTCGCCAATGTCAATAACCCGGACTATGCCCGGCGCATTGTTCAACAGGAGGCCATCGTCCTTGACGGACAGGGCGCCGGGGTCGGGATTGCTGCGGTCCAGCGTGCCGTTGACAGTTTCTTTGCGGAGCAGAGCATCGCGGTCAAGGGAGATGTGGGGCGCTTCGAGACGGAGGCGCGCGTTCACGATCGCATTCAAAGCCTGTTCGGCCAGCCCGATGATCCGAACTCCTTTCCGGGGCGGGTCAACAGTGCGCTGGCGGCCGTAGCGGATGTCCTTGTGGATCCTGGTTCCGCCCCCAGACGAACTACTTATCTTTCGGAACTTGAGCAACTCACCGACGGGTTTGCGACATTGTCGGATCAATTGACAGGCATCCGGTCGGACGTCAATGCGGAGATCAGTGGTCTGGTCGATGCCGCCAACAATGCGATCCAACGCATCGACGAACTCAACCGGGAGATCCGGCGGCTTGTCTTTGATGGCAGTGACACGACGGGTCTGCTCGATGAACGGGATGCGATCCTCAAGGAACTGGGCGGCTATCTCGATATCGAAACGCGCGATCAGGGGGACGGAACCGTCCACGTCACCACGGGAACAGGGTTCCCCCTTGTCGGTACCGGGGTCGCCACACTGAGCTATGCCAGTCCCGCCGCCGTTACGGCGGACACGGTCTTTCCGCCGATCGAGGTCACGCGGGCCACAAGCACCGGCACGACGATCGATAGGGTCGAGATCCTGGATCCGCAGATATCGGGCGGAACCCTGAAAGGCCTCCTCCAGATGAGGGATCAGGACATCCCGAAACTGGGAGAACAGATCGGTGAACTCGCCGGGGTCATCGCCGACAAGTTCAACGCCGCGCATAATGACAGTATTGCCGTGCCGCCACGCAGCGCTTTGACCGGTCGCCAGACGGGATTGGTGGCCACAGACAGTTTGAACTTCACGGGGCGGACGACATTGGCCATTGTCGATACGGCCGGGGCTCTAGTCGGTGAAATCGCCCTTGATTTTGACGCCGGCACCTATTCGGTCAATGGCGGTGCGGCAACGCCCCTCGGTGCCACGATCGGGGATTTGGCAACCAATCTGGACACGGCCCTTGATGCCGCACTGGGCACCAACGGCAATGTCAGTTTTGCCAACGGGGTCCTGTCGATCGACACGGGCGCAACGGGCCACGGCGTCGGGTTCCTGCAGGATACGGTTGCGCCCAGTGCCCGCGCGGGCCGAGGCTTCAGCCATTTTTTCGGTCTGAACGATCTGATGCGCGCTCACCAGCCTGCCCATGTGGATACGGGTCTTCAGGGGACGGATGCCCACGGTTTCACGGCCGGGCAGACGATCGATCTGGTGGTCCGCTCTGCCGATGGTGCCGCACTGCGCACGGCCACGGTGACCATCAGCGGCACCACCTTCAATGATGTCCTGACAGATCTCAATAATGTGGCGACGGGTCTGGGGACGACCGTGGTTTTCAGTCTCGATGCGAATGGTCGTCTGATCACAACGCCCCAACCCGGATTTGAGGGAGCCGAGGTGGATGTGGTGGCGGATAATACCACGCGAACATCATCCGGGGTCAGTCTTTCCGACCTGTTCGGCATCGGTGCCGGGCCCCAGATCGAGCGGGCACGGGATCTGGCGATTGTACCGGAAATTGCGGGCGACCAGACGCGCCTGGCCCTTGCCAAACTGGATCTTTCTCCGGCCACGGTGATCGGCGACACCGTTGCAAGCCCCGGCGACAATCGGGGCGGCCTCGCCCTGCAGTCGGTGACGACCTCGAATTTCGTCTTCGGCGCGGCGGGTGACGCCCGGGCCACCACGACGACCATTTCCAACTATACCGCAATCCTCACAGGCGATGCCGCGGCCCGTGCCGCCGCCGTGAACCAACAGGCCGACACGGCTGTTGCCTTGGACGCGGAGATTACGGGTCGGCTGTCCGAGGTTCAGGGGGTCAATCTCGATGAGGAATTGTCCAACATGATCATCTATCAGCAGGCCTATAATGCCTCGGCGCGGATGTTGACCACGGCCCAGGAACTCTTCGATCAGATTCTCCGGATTGTCTAAGGACTAAGGGAAGACAGGGGACCGCCATGACCCGAGTGAGTACATTCGTTCGCAGTCAGACTTTGACCGCAGATCTGTTGCGCCTCAACCAGCAACAGTTCACGACACAGAAACAGATCACGTCGGGCAAGGTGGCCGATCAGTTCGCCGACATCCCGCGCGATACGAATTCCTTGCTGGCTGCGCGGGGCGTGGAAGCACGGATTGACCTCTACAAGCGGGCGGCAGATGAGACCCGGGTCCGGGTAGAGCTTCAAGACACCCATCTGACCGAGATCGGGGCCAATGCGGATGAGCTGCGCGAGGCCGTCACGCGCGCTGTCGCTCTTGGCAATGCCGGTACGCTCATTGCCGAGGTTACGGCCGCATTCGAGAACACGGTCGATCTTCTGAATTCAGACTTCAATGGAAAGTTCCTTTATGGCGGCGGCCGGACGGATCAACCTCCCGTGACATCCGACAGCCTCGCCGACCTTGTTGCGGCAACAGCGGCCAGTGATCTGTTTGCGAACAACACGCTCAAGCCATCCGTACAGGTGGATGACAAGGTCACAGTCGAATACGGAGTTCTGGCCGATGAGGTGGGTCAGGAGCTTTTCGATCTCATCAAGCGCATCGCGGACTTTGATGTAGGGCCCGACGGTCCGTTTGGTGACCAGCTGACACCGGCGCAGGAGACTTTCCTGAACAGTGAACTCGCCAATCTGACCACTGTCACCCGGAACATCAATCTTGAGATTGCCCATAACGGCATCAATCAGCAGCAGTTGGAACGGGTGATCGAGCGCCATGAAACCGGCGACCTTTTCATCAAGACACTGATATCCGGCATTGAGGATGTGGATCTGGCCGAGGCTATTACCCGGCTCAACAACGAACAAGTGGCCCTGGAAGCAACGACCCGTGTGCTCGCGGATCTCGGCCGATTGTCCCTGCTCGACTTTATTTAGAGGTTTATTCCGCGCCGTCGATATTCTCGGCATCCGTGCTTGATCCCTGCTGCCAGTCCACATGGAGACCGGCCCCGAGGGCGTCTACGGCCTGTCCGATGGCATTGGGCATGTCTCTGGGGCGATGGTCACGCAGATCCATCGGCTCACCGACGACAACATCACAGAAAAAGGGCACGAGAAGGCTGCTGCCCTTCGGCAAGGCCCGCCCAAGACCATAGATAAAGACCGGAATGACGGGCACGTCCGGATGGGCCTCGACAAGCATTGCGATGCCCCGCCGAAAGCGGGCCCGGTGTTCGGGTTCTCCCCGGGTGCCTTCGGGAAACAGGATCACGATCTCTCCATCCGTGATCGCCTGGGTTACCGGTTCGAGCGCTGTCTGGGCGCCGGTGCCGCTCCGGTCGATGGCCAGAATGCGCAAGATGTTCCGCGCCATGAAACCCACGAAGCCCGGCTTCATGAAGTGATCCGCTGCGGCCGCCGGACGGTAGCGCTTGAGCGCATGACCTGGCACCAGGCTCATGAGAACGATCGTATCTAAATGACTGTTGTGATTGGCGACGATGATGGCAGGGCCTCGGAGGGGGAGGCCGTGGCGATTGCGCACCCTTAACCCGATCAGGAGCCACAGAGCCGGATTGATGATCACCGCAAAGATGAAGCGTTGGATCAGGGCCGAGGTCATGGTTCCTCACGCGCCGTAGAAGAAGCGGGTAAAATGGAGAAAGAGAGGTGCGCTGAGTGTCAGGCTGTCAAGCCGATCAAGATAGCCGCCATGTCCGGGCAACACGGCGCCCATGTCTTTCAGACCGAGGTCGCGCTTCACGGCGGACAAGGTCACATCGCCGATAAAGCCGGTAACCGCGAGGCCAAATCCGATCAAGGCCGCATGGGGCAGGCTGAACGGGGTCAAGAATGGCGCGATGGCCAACGCTAAAGCAATCGTGGTGAGCCCCCCGAGGATAAAGCCCTCCCAGGTCTTGCCCGGCGAAATTTCCGGCAGGACCTTGCGATGACCAAGGCTCTTTCCCCATACGAATTGGGCCACATCATTGGCTTGAACAATGATCAAGGCAAAGAGAAGCAGGCCGAATCCTTCCAGTGGCATGGCTTCGGCTTCGCCGAGGACGAGCAGAAAGGCAAGATGGCTGAGATTGTAGACGGTCAGCATCAGGCCCCAATGCAGGGTGCCGACGGAACGGATGAAGCCGGTGGTTTCCCGGGCCAGGATGAGACCGAAAGCCAGAAGAAGAAAGCCATAGATGGGAATGAAAATGGTGAAGAAGCCGAACTGGGCAAGACCTACAAAAGTGTATTGGACCGGGATCATCAGATAGGCCAGGAGCAGCACGCTTCTGTCCGCCCGGCGAATGGGCAAAGCGGTGAAATACTCCTTGAGGGCCAGATAACTGACCAGGGCAAGGATGACAATCGTCACCGTTTGTCCGAGCAGGACGGCGGCTGTCAGGAGACCGATAATCCACCACCAGGTATTTGTCCGCTCACGAAGCTCCGTGCCGGCATGGCCTTCAAGGCGCTGCCCGATGATCCGAACAATCAGTGTGGAGACCAAGAGGATCAACCACAGGGTCGCGATGGTCCAGCCGACGGCTGCCGTGGGAAAAAGACCCTCAAGCATTGAGCGCTCCTTGGAACCGCCTGTGCAGGGTGAAGAGCGCCAGGGCCGAAAAGCCTATGGCGAGCAGCATGGGCACCGGAAAAGGCAGGGGAAAAAGCCCGTGGATGAGACCCAAAAGGCCGTAGGCCAGGGCCCTGTCCGATTTGCCGAAGGGGCCGTCATAGCGGCGCGGGCCACCCCAGCTTTGGGGGAGAACGCCGGTGAACTCCACCCAGAGGGCAAGAATGACCGGCACAAGCCAAAGGGGCCCGAAGATCAGCGCGAAAGGCAGGTAAAGGAACGTATCGGAGACAACGTCCCCCAATTCGTTGAGCATGGCCCCCTGTCTCGATGCCTGCCCATGATCCCGGGCAAGCATGCCGTCCATGGCATTGAGCGCCATCCGCAGGAAAAGCACGAGGGGCAAGCCGATCAAGACCCAGTCGCTCCCCCGCGTCAGGGCGAGAAGGCCGCCCCAAAACGCACTAAGCCCGACGGCAACAAGGGTCACTTGATTGGCCGTGACACCGCGCTCCGCCAGCATCTTGACCGTGGGCCGCAAAGCGGCCTGAAAACGGGGTTTGAAGTCATAGACGCTTGGCATCGCTCATCCCTCCCAGACCCCACAAGGGTGTTTTATCTCGATTTCATCCTTTGCGAAATCGCATGACGCCGAAGATACCCGTCTCCTCCATTTCACAATCGATCAAAGTGAGCCCCGCTTCATCCGCCCAGGCAATGTTCAGCTCATCGGACCGCAGCCGCATCGCCCAGGGACGTCCCGTATGGCTTGTTAATGTTCGCGCAATGAGTTCGAGCTGGGGATGATCCGGCTGAATGGTCAGGATAAGGATGCCGCCCGTCGTCAAGCGTTCGGCGATTTGATGAAAATGGCGCCGGACCGGTTCGTCATCGGCGATGATTTCGTGCAGTCCCGACACAATGATGATGTCGCGAATGCCGAGCCCCTGGAGATCGGCATCGGAAAAGGCGTCCCCCTGCTCGATGACCGCCGACACGGCGCGGGCGGCGGCATTTGCGGTCGCGCGTTCCACATTCTCCGGCCGATAGTCCCGCAACACCGCATCCGTCGGAATGTTCCGAACCTCGGCCAGACCGTCGAGCACATATTGACCACCGCCGCATGCCAGGTCGGCGATCCGTACGGATCCATCCGTCGACGTCATTTCGTGGACCGACGCGACCAGCTTCCGCTGCACGAGTTTGCCGCGCTTGAAGATCCCGATCCAACCGGCGCTGTTCAGATAGATCCGGTCGATGATCCGTCCCACGGGGCCGATGCCTTTGGCTTCGTTGGAATAGACATGGTCAAGCATGACACCACTGTCGAAGCCGTATCGGTGGCCAAGCTGAATGCCCCGGGACAGCCGCCCGACCGTCTTCAAGGCCAGGCGAACACACGCAAAATACCATGCCTTTGGATGCCACCAGGGCAGGGGACGGGCCAGTTTTTCGAGATCACGATCAGCCATAGAACCCTCCATTCACGGGTTTTGAGCAACGTTCAGAATTTATTCAAACCTTGACCTGCCCTGTCGTCAAGGATATTTTGAACATCGTTCAAAAAAGAGGGTCGGTGTGGCGCGACGCAAAGACCATTCCGGTGAGGAACTGATCGCCCTCACCCTGGATGCCGCTGAGAAAATCGTTGATGACGAAGGGTTGGCGGGGCTCTCCGCCCGTCGCGTGGCCAAGGAAATCGGCTACACGGTGGGCACCCTATACAATCATTTCGAGGATCTCGACGAGATCGTTCTTCGGGTGAACGCCCGCGGGCTCCAGCGCCTGAGGGAGCGGCTTGCGGCTGTTATGGGCAGTCATCTCCAGGGCCGCGACCGCATCCATGCCATGGCCGACGCGTATCTTGCCTTTGCGATTGAAGAGCCCCATCGCTGGCGGACGCTTACGGGTTTCCAAAGATCCAAAGCCGGGGCGCCCCCGGAATGGTATCTGGCCGAGGCCAACCAGCTTATCGACCTGCTGGCGGATCTCATGGAACCCGTGCTGCCGGATCTGCAAGGCGCGGAGCGTGCGTATCGGGCGCGTCGGCTCTGGGCCAGCATTCACGGGGTTTGCGCCCTGGCGGCGGCCGGCAGCATCGGGCGCGCTCTGGTCGATCCGGTGGATCGGATGGTGCACGATCTCGTGGATCTACAATGCGCGGAATGGGCCCGGGAGTAGCGCAGGCCCGTCGGGACTTGGCCGCCGGTCGGTTGCTCCGGCACGGGGCCGGCTATATATCAAGCCCATGAACATGCAGGACACCATGATTACCGAAGATGCGACCACTCGGGCGGGGGACCGGGTGAACAGCCTGGGGCTCGCCAAGCCGCCGGCGGAATGCCGTGTGGTCGTGGCCATGTCCGGGGGGGTTGATTCCTCCGTGACCGCCGCCGTCCTGAAAGCCCAGGGTTATGATGTCGTGGGCATCACGCTGCAGCTTTATGATCATGGGGAAGCGGTGCGCAAGAAGGGGGCGTGCTGCGCCGGCCAGGACGTCCATGATGCCCGCCGGGTCGCCGAGCGCCTCGACATGCCCCACTACGTGCTCGACTACGAGCAACGGTTCCGGGACGCGGTGATGGCGGATTTCGCTGACAGCTATCTGAGCGGCGAGACGCCGATCCCCTGTGTCCGCTGCAATGAGCGGGTCAAGTTCCGGGATCTTCTGGATACGGCGCGGGATCTCGGGGCGGAAGCCCTGGCCACGGGACATTATGTCCAGCGCTTCGAGGGGCCGGGCGGGGCGGAGCTCCACCGCGCCATCGATCCGGAGCGGGATCAAAGCTATTTCCTGTTCGCCACGACGCGGGAGCAGCTCGACTTTCTGCGCTTTCCGCTCGG
>CAZFWG010000077.1:0-7185 GCA_964522525.1 uncultured Alphaproteobacteria bacterium
CCGGTGATGAGGACGAGGACGAGGTGGCGGAAGCCGCCGAAGCGTGAGGTCTTGTCACCTCACGGCACTGCTCCCCATCGGTGGGGGGCACTGGTGGACGGCCATTGCAGGACGGCCATTGGTGGACGGCAAGGGATCTGACGGGCTACACCATCACGCCTGTGCGTGTTAACAACCCGGCAGTCTTGGGGCTTCGGGACTGAAGGTTTCGGACGTGGCCGGGCGCGGGGGATGACAGCCCCTTGAGCGACGGCATGCGGACCTTCAGGCCGGGGGTCCCGTTCGTCTCCAGATTGAGCCGTCTCCAGATCGAGTTTCACCGATGACCAGCGCCTCCCAAAGCCGTTCTGCCCATAGGGGCCTCAATGACATCCGCCGCACCTTTCTCGAGGCCTTCGGGAAAGCCGGCCACACCATTGTGCCCTCGGCCCCCCTGGTGCCCCGCAACGACCCGACCCTGCTTTTCGTCAATGCGGGCATGGTGCCCTTCAAGAACGTCTTCACCGGTGTCGAGACCCGCGACTACACCCGCGCGACCTCATCCCAGAAATGCGTGCGCGCCGGCGGCAAGCACAATGATCTCGACAATGTGGGCTACACGGCCCGCCACCACACCTTTTTTGAGATGCTGGGCAATTTCTCCTTCGGCGACTATTTCAAGGAGACGGCGATCGAGCTGGCCTGGCAGCTCGTCACCCGGGATTTCGATCTGACCCCGGAACGCTTGGTCGTCACCGTCTTCGAGTCGGATGACGATGCCCTCGATCTCTGGAAAAAGATCGCAGGCCTGCCCGAAGACCGGATCATCCGCATCGGCACCAAAGACAATTTCTGGACCATGGGGGACACCGGTCCCTGCGGCCCCTGCTCGGAAATCTTTTTCGATCACGGGGAGGACGTACCCGGCGGCCCGCCCGGCAGCCCGGACGAGGACGGCGATCGTTTTGTCGAGATCTGGAATCTGGTCTTCATGCAGTATGAACAGGTTTCCCGCGACAACCGGGTGGATCTGCCCCGGCCTTCCATCGATACGGGCATGGGGCTTGAGCGCATGGCGGCCGTGCTCCAGGGCGTTCATAACAATTATGAGACGGATCTTTTTGCCCAGCTCATCACGGCCTCCGCCGAATTGACCAAGGCAAAGGCCGAAGGCGCCCATCTGGCCAGCCACCGCGTCATCGCCGATCACCTGCGCGCCTCCAGCTTTATCATCGCTGACGGGGTCCTGCCGGCCAATGAGGGCCGGGGCTATGTGCTGCGCCGGATCATGCGCCGTGCCATGCGCCATGCCCATCTTCTGGGCGCGCCCGAACCCTTGATGTGGCAGCTCGTCCCGACCCTGATCAACGAGATGGGCGCGGCCTATCCGGAACTGGAACGCGCCCGCGCGCTCGTCACCGAGACGTTGAAGCTGGAGGAAACCCGCTTCCGCCAGACCCTGGAGCGTGGCCTCAAACTCCTCGATGAGGAAACGACGAGCCTGACCGAGGGCGACGCGCTCGCCGGCGAAGTGGCGTTCAAGCTTTACGATACCTACGGCTTTCCCCTCGATCTGACCGAGGATGCCCTGCGCCAACGGGGCATTCGCGTCGATCTCGATGGGTTCAATGCCGCGATGGATCGTCAGCGGGCGGATGCGCGCAAGGCCTGGGCGGGCTCCGGCGACGCCGCGACCGATACCCTGTGGTTCGATCTCCAGGGTGAATTGGGAGCCACGGACTTTCTGGGCTATGCGACCGAACGGGCCGAGGGCACGGTGCTCGCCCTGATCCGCGATGGCGACAAGGTCGAGACGGCCAAGGCCGGGGACACGGTCTTCGTGATCACCAATCAGACCCCGTTTTACGGGGAAAGCGGAGGCCAGATCGGTGATACGGGACGGCTTGTCACGGCATCGGGCGCCGAGGCCACGGTCACCGATACCCAGAAGAAGCTCGGCACCCTGTTCGTCCACAGGGCGGAAGTGACAAAGGGCGCGTTCGAGCAGGGCGATACGGTCGATATGGTGGTGGATGGCGGCCGTCGGACACGGATCCGGGCCAATCACTCCGCCACCCACCTGCTCCATGAGGCCCTGCGCCGCCATTTGGGTGACCATGTCACCCAGAAGGGCTCCCTCGTGGCCGAGGACCGGCTGCGTTTTGATATCTCCCATCCCAAACCGTTGAGTCCGGAGGAATTGGCCGCCGTGGAAGCGGAGGTCAACACCATGATCCGCTCGAACGGGCCGGTGGACACCGCTCTCATGACCCCGGATGCGGCGATCGAAGCCGGGGCGCTTGCCCTGTTCGGCGAGAAATATGGGGATGAGGTTCGGGTGCTGAGCATGGGTGTCAGCGGCCCCGAGACCCCACGCGCCTATTCCGTGGAATTGTGCGGCGGCACCCATGTGAACCGGCTCGGCGATATCGCACTGTTCAAGATCATCGGCGAAAGCGCCGTTTCGGCCGGCGTGCGCCGGATCGAGGCCATGACGGGAGAGGCCGCCCGTCAGGCATTCCTGGGCCAGGAAAAGGCCCTCAAACAGGTCGCCGGTCTGTTGAAGGCGGCGCCGGCCGATGTGCCGGAGCGGGTCGAGGCCCTCATCCAGGAGCGCAAGCGGCTCGAGCGGGATCTGGCGGAGGCCAAGAAGAACCTGGCGCTCGGCGGCGCGGGCGGCGAGGCGGCCGACATGGTCGAGGATGTGGCGGGCGTGCGTTTGATGAAGATGAAGCTCGACGGCGTGCCGGCGAAGGAACTCAAGGGCATGGTCGACGCCGCGAAGAAGCGGGAAGGCTCGGCGATTGTGGTCACCGTCAGCGCCGCGACGGAGGACAAGGTCGCCCTTGTCGTCGGCGTGACCGATGATCTTGCCTCGCGCTTCAACGCGGTGGATCTTGTGAAGGTGGGCGCTGTGCCCTTGGGCGGCAAGGGCGGCGGGGGCCGGCCCGACATGGCCCAGGCGGGCGGCAATGCGCCGGGCAAGGTGGATGAGGCCATTGCTGCCATCCGCGAGGAGATCCGCAGCCTCGCGGGCACCGGCTGACGGCGCCTCGACGGTCTGTGCGGCTTCGTAGCTGGGGGAGGAGACGATGGACGGGTCCGGAACAGTGCTCCGCCCCTTGCGTCGTCGCCTCTATCTCATTCTCGACGGGGGCGCCCGGGGCGATCGGCTCGCGCAAGTTTTCGAGGGCACCATCGTCGCCCTGATCCTGGCGAATGTCCTGGCCTTTGCCCTCGAGACCGTGCCATCCATCGCGGCGGAGCACGGCCCCGCTCTGGAACTTTTCAATACCGTTTCGGTTCTGATTTTCACGGTCGAGTACGGGCTGAGGCTTTGGGTGTGTACGGAACATCCCCTCTATGGCGAGATGCCGCCCGGCCGGGCCCGGATCGCCCACGCGCTGACCCCGTTCATGGTCATCGATTTTCTGGCGATCGCGCCGTTCTTCATTTCCCAGTTCGTGGCCGTCGATCTGCGGCTTTTGCGCATGTTCCGGCTGCTGCGTTTTCTCAAGATGGTGCGCTATTCGCCGGCCCTTCTGACCATTGTCGGCGTGCTGGCCTCGGAATGGCGGGCGTTGGCGGGCACGGGCGTCGTGATGAGCGTCATGCTCCTGGGGGCCGCGGCCCTGCTCTATATCATCGAGGGACAGGTGCAGCCGGACGGTTTCGGGACGGTGCCCCACGCCATGTGGTGGGCCATGGCCACCTTGACGACCGTGGGCTATGGCGACGTGGTGCCCGTGACCGCCCTTGGCAAATTCATCGGCGCCATCGTCATGCTGTTGGGCTATGCCCTTTTCGCGCTGCCCGTTGGCATCATCGCCACGGGCTTCTCCCAGCAGATCCACCGCCGCGATTTCATGGTGAATTGGAGCCTTGTCGCTCATATGCCGCTTTTTGCGGATCTGGGCTCAAAGGATTTGGCGACCGTGCTTGAACTCGTGCGTGCCCGGGTCGTGACCAAGAACACGATCATCGCCCATGAGGGCGAGGCGGCCGACGGGCTGTACATCGTCTCCTCCGGAGAAATCGAAGTGATCAATGATGAGGGCGCCCTTCACTATCGCCAGGGCGACTGGTTCGGCGCCGGCTCCCTGTTCGGACCGGAGCGCCGCTCCGAAACCATCACGGCCCTGACGAAATGCCATCTGCTCCATATCGATCGCGATGCGTTTCAGGCGCTGGTCAGCCGCTTCCCCGATCTCGCGGCGCGTCTCATGGACTCACTTGCCGAACAGGGCATGGATCTTGGCGATCTCGCGGCCGTCGAACGGCGGCGGGGCCGGGAGCATGGCGACGATTGAGAATGGGTTGGTGGCCTGTCCTCGTGACAGCGGGTGGAGACGATGGTTCCCGATTCCACGGGATGAGGCACCCCGTCACGCGTGGTTCGAACGCACCTGCAAGGCCATCTGGGTCTCGAAGGCTTGGGCGGGCTGACCATCGCCCATGGCGAGGACGCCGAGGGTCCGCCAGAGGATCTTCAGATCGAGCCACAGGGACATCTGGTCGATATAGGCCAGATCATAGGCGAATTTCTCATCCCAGTTGAGCGCGTTGCGTCCGTTGACCTGGGCGAGACCTGTCATGCCCGGCCGCACCTCGTGCCGGCGCATCTGTTCCGGCGTG
The DNA here is from genome assembly GCA_964522525.1 of uncultured Alphaproteobacteria bacterium. Taxonomy (GTDB): domain Bacteria; phylum Pseudomonadota; class Alphaproteobacteria; order JAJFIK01; family JAJFIK01; genus CAYUYV01. Next base: position 4,615 of record CAZFWG010000077.1, read on the forward strand.
TAATGCGCCATGTAGTCGATGACAAAGGGGCGGGGCCCGACCAGGCTCATTTCGCCTTTCAGGACATGAACAAGCTGGGGCAGTTCATCGAGGCTCCAGGCGCGGATGAGCCGGCCGAACCGGGTCAGCCGCATCGGGTCCGGCAACAGGCGCCCCTGGTGATCCCGGTCGCCGGTCATGGACCGGAACTTGGTCATGTGGAGCACGCGTCCCCGATGGCCGCCGCGCCGCTGGACGAAAAAGACCGGGGCGCCAAGCTTGAGGCGCACGGCCAGGATCAGCGCGGCATAAAGAGGAGAGACAAAAACGATCAGCAGGGTTGCCCCCACCACGTCGAAAGCACGTTTGCCGTATCTTCCGTAAAATCCGTTCATGGTCCCGACCGCCAAACTATCGCTGACCCCCACACGCCCGCACCAAGTATCACCGGGTGAGCGGTCCGTCAGCGCCAAATCCATTCGCATCTGCACAACAGCGTCGTGTTGTTGTATCCACGCAACAATCATCGCGCCGCCTTGAGGCGACGGCTGTGCCCGCCAACACAGGCATGGGCCATGCCAATCACGCGGTGTTCCAATCGGAACCATCGGCAGCATCAAGAGTTTGTTTCTTCCCCGTCGAGGCGGTTCGTTGAACCGCCACAAGTTGGGCCGCAGGGTCTCCTTTGACGGGAAGGATCCGCAACCCGTTCAGCCCCTGGGGATGGCCAACGGTCTGTGTCATAGTGCAGCCCAAACAAGCGCTTGAAGAACAAACGGGGTGGCCATGATGCGCGGCGGCCGGAAGGCGGAAATCGGATTTGGCCCTGTCTGGCAGGGCGATGGCGTCATCTTCCGCCTGTGGGCGCCGAAGCAGCGCGCGGTCTCGCTGGTTCTCCTTGATCGCCACGCGGCGACCACCCGGCCCATGAACCCTCAAAAGGACGGATGGTTCGTCCTGCCCGTCACAGATGTTCCCGCCGGCGCGCGCTATGGCTTTCGTCTGGAAAACGGCATGACCGTGCCCGATCCGGGGTCCCGCTTTCAGCCCCAAGGCGTCGAGGGCCTGAGCGCCGTCATCGATCCCCACAGCTATCGCTGGCAGACCCGGGAGTGGCGGGGCCGGCCCTGGGAGAGCGCGGTCATCAGCGAGATCCATGTGGGGGCGTTCTCGCCGGAGGGCAGTTTTGACGGCGTGCGGCGGCGCCTAGAAACCTTGGCCGAATGCGGCTTCACGGCCATTCGGCTGATGCCCGTGTCGAGCTTTCCCACCGCCTTTGATCGGGGCAGCCATATGGTGCTGCCCTTTGCTCCGAGTGCCACCTATGGCCGTCCCGATGACCTCAAGGCCCTCGTGGATACGGCCCATCACCTCGGGTTGATGGTGATCCTCGATGTCGTCTATCACCGCTTTTGTGCCCATGGGAACCATATTCCCGAATACGCGCCCGATTTCTTCACGACAGCCGCTGGCCATTCCGAATACAGAGAAACCAATTTCGCAAGCCGGCCAGTGCGGGAATATGTCGTTCAGAATGCTCTTTATTGGCTCACGGAATTTCGCGTGGACGGCCTTCAGATTAGCGGCGTCGAGGGCATTCACGATCCTGGGCTTGAACACATTCTCTATGAGATCCGGCGCCGCGTGGGCGAGGGGCTGCCCCGCGGTCATCTCGTGCATCTGATCCTCGAAAACGAAGCGAATAACGCGCGCTATCTCGACCGGGATTACGCGGGCGCGGTGGCGGGCTTTACGGCTCAGCAGAACGAGGACGTGACAAACGCGTTCCAGGCGGTTCTAGGCGCTGAAACCAATGGCGCCGACGCCGATTTCGCCCAGCGTCCCGTCGGGCTCCTGGCGCGCTGTCTTGCCCAGGGTTTTGCCTATCAGGGCGAGGTTTCGCCGACGACCGGGCAGCCCCGGGGCGAGGCTTCCGGGGGGCTGCCGCCGGCGGCCTTCATCCACAGTTTCGAATCCGCGAAATCTCTCGGATGCCGTCCTGACGGCCAGCGGATTTCCAAACGGGCCGGGCCCGAGGCGCTGCGCGCCGCCCTGGCGCTCCTTCTGCTGGCGCCCATGCCGCCTCAACTCTTTATGGGCGAGGAATGGGGCGCGGACGAACCATTTCCCCTCTTTTCGGCCCTGCCTGTGCCGGGATCCGACGGCGCGACGGCCGAAATCGCCGGCGATCTCCACGCCTGCGCCCTGTTCGAGGCCGCCACCCTGGATTGGGCACGGCGGATCGAGAAAGACCATGCGGCGCGGCTCGATTTCGTGCGCCATCTGCTGGGCATCCGTCATCGTTTTCTCACCCCCCGGCTGGCCGGCGTGAAGACACCGGCCATCAGCGCGCACACGATCGGCACCGAGGAAAAGGGCGAAATGGGGTTTCATCTGGATTGGATCTTGAACGACAACACCCGCTATATGCTCTGCGCCAATCTGACCGGACGCCGATTGGGAGAAAATGCCCGCCAGACAGGGGGGCAACCGCTTTTCTCAACGCATCCGGAACAGGACCAGACCGGGCCCGTGCCGGCCTTGTATGTGAGCTGGCACTTTGCCGTTGGAGCCGCCGCGATGTGATGGCGG
>CAZFWG010000077.1:7285-14552 GCA_964522525.1 uncultured Alphaproteobacteria bacterium
CGCCAATCGGGGCCGGGTCCTCTGTGTCGGGATGGATTGCCGCCACGACTTTCCCGCGTTTTTTTAGACCCATGCATTTTTGCGACAGCCGGTGCTGCAGTCTTGCAAGGGCGACCGAAAAGCAGGGGGTTTTCCGGGTTTTCCCGATGCCTCACCCGGAGTAAGACCGGTTCGGCAACTTGCCCTGCCAGGGCTTTGATCTTAAACTGAAGTCTGGTTGGGGGGCTGGCAATGCAAGACGATCAACCGAATCGTGGTTCTGTGTACAGAAAAGTGTTCTTCTCGGATCGGCTGGCTGGCGTGGTGAGGGTTGAAACCATGGGGCAGAAAACAAGACGACGCACCCCAATGACAAACTTGGTCACGGCCCAAAAAAGGGAGCCGGGTGTGGCGGTGCCTCCCGTGGGCTCAAATGGCCCTGGCTGATCATCTCATCTCCGTTCGTCGGCATCCACGGATGCAGCTCTCCAGCCTGTCGGGCGCCGTTGCCTGGTTGACAGGACGGGTGCGTCGTTTCCGTGGCGATCTTGTCGACGCCCTCAACGGCCTGCTCTTGCGGTCCATGGGCGCCCATCGACGCCATTTGATCATCCGGCCGGTCGAACGCGGCTTCGCTTTCTACATTCTCACGGTCGGAGGCAAGCGCCGCCGGCGCACGAACATGCCCCACTATCTCGGGAGCCTTCAGTACTCAGATGATGGGTATCTTGAGAATGGGCCCGCAGTCCCTCATCTGGAACGTCTGCTGTCCCAAGGGTGTCGGGTGATCGGGGTGATGGACCCGGCCACCAAGACGGTCATCCATGCCGGCACCATTCCGGTCTCGGCGCGCCATCAACTGGATGAGATCGTCCAGGAAACGGTGGCACGCCTGACGCCGTTTCCTGTCGAATCCACGGTTTTCGACTATCGAACCATCGGCCATCGCATCGAGGATGGATCCGTGGGCGTGCGTTTCGTCCTGGCGGAGCGGCGCTCGGTCGACGCGTTCCGCGATCAGCTGGTCGCCGTTGGCCTGGACCCCGATGTCATCACGCCCTATGACGCCGACCACGAGAAACCCTTCAATCTGCTGGACCTGGACTATCGTCCCTCGAATCGCGCCAGTCGCGTCACGACGCAACGCCGGCGGATCGTCCAGACCATGCTCACGATCATCGGTTCCTTTCTCGTGATCCATTTGCTGGTTCAGCTTCTGGTGTGGGGGTATCTGACCTGGACCATGGACTCCGTACGCCAACAGGCTGAATCGGCCACGATTCTTCAACGCCAGCTGGAGACGATGATCAACCTCTCCGACGCGCCCATTGATCGGGGGCGGCCGGATGTTCCGATGGCAACGCTTCTTAACACCTTGTCCCGCACCCTGCCCGATCAGAGCTGGCTGACCAGCTTTCGGGTGAGCAACGGCGTCATCGATATCGAAGGATATTCTCCGGACCCTGAGAAGATGACCCTTCTTCTCAATGAAACGGGTCTTCTTGAGGAAACGGTCGTCACGGAAACACGATATCAGGAACAGGCGAACGCTGATTATTTTGTGATGCGGGCACGATTGGTCGAGGGGAGGCGGTGATGGACGGACGGCGGCGCTCCCCATCCCTCAGACGCCGGGTCAGTGTCTGGTTGTTTCTCGGCCTATGTTTCTTGGGGCTCACGGCCGTCTGGAGCGCGAGCGCTCATCTCGCCGGCAAGGTGGATGGGTTGATAGCGCTCCGGGCGCGCTATGAGGCGACCGGCCGGGATGCCCCCCGTTTGCAGCGGGATCTCCAGGAGCGGTCCCGGGAATGGGCGCGGCAGGGCGTGTCGGCGCAGGATCTTCGTGGCCATGCCGTCGCCTTGCTGCGCAACCAAATCACGAAAATGATCACGTCAGCGGGCGGAAGCGTGCGCAGCCTTGAGACGGTCAGCCAGACCGAACGTCAGGAGGGCGCGGGGCAGGCGCTTCAAGTGTCCGCCGTGCTTGATCACGAAAACCTGCAGCAATTGCTCTATGCCTTGGAGCATGGGCCCCATCCGGTTCCCGTCGAGGCGTGGCGTTTGCGCCGGGAGTCGGGGGACGGGAGCGGCGCGTGGAATCAGCCGACGGACCAACGAGTCATCCTCGACCTTCTCGTGCCCCTTCCCGAACGGCTGAGAGCGTCGGGCAGGGTCTAGAGCGCCTTCGCCTTATTCCGAGTCATGAAGGCGCTCTATATCTTTGATTTGTCGCGTTTTCGAACCGCAAGTGAGGCGAAGCCGAACGCTCACACTTCTGCTGAAAACGCTCTAGGCGAAAGACCATGGCAACATTCAATACCAGACACCCTCTCGTGATCGTCGGCTACGTGGCGTGGTTTGCGGCCCTGGGTCTCGCGGCCCTGATGTGGTGGACCCGTCCTTTTTCCGACGCGGCGGGTTACCGGAAAGTCCCGAGCAACACGGACCGGGGGCCGGATGCGTTCTCCCAGGAGGCCAAGGCGTCGGATCAGGCCTATGATGCAATCGCATTGCGTCCCTTGTTCAGTGCCTCCCGCCGGCCCGTTCCACCGCTCGAAAACGACGGTGCGCCCGCCGCTGAAGCCGAACCCTCACGAGCCTACGTGCTCAAAGGCAGCATCCTGCTGACCAATGACAGCGTCGCCTTCCTTGTCGACCGGCGGACGGAGGATCTCATCGGTGTGAGGGAAGGCACCGTGGTGCGGGGCTGGGTCGTGACGGATATCGGTGCAAGCTGGCTGCGGCTGCGCCGGGACAACCGCTACAGCACGCTCCGGATACCGAACCTGTCCCTCTAAAGCGTCACAGGCTGAAATCACCGATAGCTTCCAAACCAAGGCGTGAGACAAAAAAAACGGCGCGTTCCGCATGGAAACGCGCCGTTTCGGGCTCTCCCTTGAGAGACAGGTCAGACGTCAGAGGATCCCGACGCTCCGCAGCAACAGCCGCACATGGGCCCGGTGGGCTTTCGTCTCTTCACTGACCTGCTGACCGATGCCGAAGAATTTCGGCGTGGTCATCTTGCGGACTTCCTTCAGGCTCTGAAGCGCCGCCGACTGTGTGACATCGTCATAAAAGGGCAGCAGCACCATCACCAGAAGCCGTGTTATATAACGGATCTGGAGGTTCTGGCGATAGGTGTTGACGTCCGTCTGCGCATCTTCCTCGAAGATCGCCTTGGTCAAATCCTTCAAATACTCAAGGCTCGTATATTCATTCCCATAGAGACGGGCATTCACCATCCGCCGCATGGTGATGGGGCTCATCATCTGCGCCAGCGCGACATCCTGGATAAGCAGGGTGAACTCATGCAGTTTGGGATCTTCCGTACCGCCGAAGAAATTGAACCCTCGACGTTGCGCCTGCAGGTGCCTGGCGAGATCCGCGTCGATGCTGATCGCATCCGGCGCGAAGATGTGCTTGCTCAAGGCATCGAGGGCCGCCTTTTGCTCATCTTTCGACACCGGTGTGAAGGGCGTCAGGTCTTCCGCCCCCGCTTGACCGGCCACGAAACGCTCCACCTGAACTCCACCCACATAGTTGGCCATGACCAGGGCGGGCGAGACCCGTCCCGCCACATTCAGGAGGAAATAGGCCTGCTGCGTCGCCTGCCAGGTCTCACCGGGCTGGGCCAGCTTGTCCTTCAGACCCGTGAAGGTGTCGTCGACAAGTTGGAGACGCTCCATGGAATACTCAACGGCATCGGAGGACATGTCGCCGATCATGACGCGGGGGTCGATACCGCCAAAGCCAACGGAGCGCATGTCATCCGCATCATTGCCGAATGCGAGGGCCGGCTCGACGGAACGGGCCAAGAGGGTGGCCCGGTTGTCCGTGTCGTCCACATCCGGCGAGTAGCCGAATTCGATGGCCCAGAGGTCATAGGGGCCGGGGCGAAAATTATAGTAGTCGCCCTGTTCCTTGCCCGTCGGCGCCAGATTGATGGCCGGATAGTCCATGACCGAACCGGCCACAATGCCTTGCGTTTTGGCCTTGTCATGAACATCGGCCAGGGGATGAAGCTGGGTCGCCTTCATATTGTGGTTGAGGCCAAGGGTGTGGCCGACCTCGTGGAGCGTCAGATAATAGAGGCTCTCCTTGATGAGGGCCGACTTCTCCGGGTCTGTCGCGCCTTGGGCGGCCAGCATTTGAAGCCCGAGCTGCGTGTTCAATCCGATATGGAATGAGGCCTGGCACTGGCGGGCGATGGCGCCCCGGTCAAAACCCCGCAGGCTCGACTGGGCCGCACTCTCGGCCTGGGCCGCGAGGACCGCGTCACGAATCACATCACCGTCGGCGAGGGGACCGAGAGCGTCGATCCGCTCCACGGCCGCTTCAACCGCCGCATGGCGCTCGGGCAGAAGTTGCTCCAGGGCGCCGAGCGGCCCTCGGCTTTCGCCGGGACCAAAGATCCGGTCATAGAAGGCCCGGTTCGTCACGAAGACATATTCGAGCATGATGTCCGCGGCGATGATCTCGCCTGTGCGCGGATTGACCACGCTCGGGCCATAGCCGCCAAAGGGCGGCGTGGGCGAGGAGGTCCAGCGCAGGACATGATAGCGCACATCGGCGGCGTCCCAGTCCGCGTCATCGGGCTGGATCTTGACCTGGACCGCATTGATGAACCCGGCGGCCTCGAAGGCTTCGTTCCAGGCTTCTGTCGCGGCCTTGATCGTGTCCCGATATTCCGCGGGCGTTGTGTTTTCGATCCAGAACACGATCGGCTCGACCGGTTCGGACCGCTCCGCGGTCGGATCCTTCTTCACGAGGCGCCAGCGATGGATGAGATCCCGATAGGGGGCCACTTCGGGCGAGGTCAGATCGGTCACTTCCGTCGTGAAGTAACCGACCCGCTGGTCGTCAAAACGGGCGGTGAAGCCCGCTTCCGGCATCGCCACGATGCTGTTTTGCAGTTTGATCGTGATGTAGCGGGGATCGGTGACGCCGCCCGGGGCATCGAACGCCAACGCCTTGGGATTGTCGAAGGTGAGGGACGTGATCACGTCCACATTTTCCGGGTAGGTCCGAACGTCGGTGATCTTGGATTTCTTGCCGTTGAGCTTGCCCAGCTCAAAAATGCCGGGGATGGGCAGTTTGACCGGGTCGAGGGCCTGGGACACGAAAAGCTTGGTGACCGGCACCAGAACCGTGCCCTGGTCTTCGCTCGTCGCCTTGACCTTGTCGACATAGGCGAAGGCCGGAGAGATGTTGGCCTCTTTCGCCCGGGACAGTTCATTCTCCGGGTCGAAATAATAGGCCGTGTTCTCAAACTGAAATTCGACCCGATCGAAATGACGGCGCAGGGTCAAAATGGCGTTGGCGCGATAAAAGCCGCGCCATGAGATCGCGGCAGGAACCCCATCCTGGATTGTAGAGATATAGATGTATTCCCGGTCGAACTGGTCGGCCTTGACCGCCATATAGAGATCACCGGTTTTCTTGTTCCGGTAGAACGTGAAAAGGCCGTCGTCAAGCTTGTCGAAATCGGTGACGAATTCCTCGAGCGTCTTGTCTTTCTTCTTCTTGTCGCCGTCCTTGCCGTCCCCGGAAGCAGGTTGTTCTTCTTCCTCTTCTTCCCAATATTCGATCTCGCCTTCTTCCTGGTCTTCCTCGCTGTCTTCAGCGGCGACGGGGAAGGGCATGGAGGGCTGGAAAGAGGCGGCCGGCGCGCCGGTTGGCAGCGCATAAGCGGTCAGGACAAACGCGAAGACGCCAGTGGCGCCGATGGAGAGCAAGCGATGTAACACGGATCTTCCCCCGCTGATATGATGCCACGAGGCCGGCCCCGCGCCACCGCGCGGTGACATATCGGCCAGCTCGGGCTTCGGATGCCCACCCGCGCCAACGCGCGCGCATCCACCCCTGGGGCCCGATCACCATCCCAAAGGACTGGTGCAGGGCTCTCCCATCTCAAACTTCATGTTAAACAGCACGTTTCCCGATCCTGAAGCCTTTTTTCAGCGAGACAGGTTCCGTGTTTTGACAGCGCGCCGCCGGGGGCCAGGGCTGGGCCGTTCTGTTTTGGCCGAGCGCATCCGGCGGGAGGGAAGCGGCAACGGGCCCGTCATGGGCTCAGCGTCAAGGCCTTTTCCAGGGCCGTGAGGCGGGACAGCGCCGCTTCTTGTGATGTGCCGGAAAGGGCCGTCAGGGTCACGGCGGCCCGTTTTTCCGGGCGCTCGATCACCCGCACAGCGGCATAGACCGCGCCGGCGCCGTCACCGGGATCATCATCGGCAAGGCGCGCGCCGGTGCCCAGGGCTCCCAGGCGCTCCTGCCAAGGGGCGGGGGTGATCTCGGTCTTGTCCAGACCGCTCGCGCGCAAGGCCTTCTCCGCCAGGGTCAGCATGCCTTGCTGGGGATCCCGCCAGGGGCCTGAAAACTCGATCACGGTGACGAAGGCGAATTCCTGAATGTCGGAGCGGTGGCTAAGGGTCACGGTTTTCAATGACCGCCCGCTACGACCCGCGCGCCGCTGAATATCGACGGTGAAGGGGGCCGGCCAACGAAGGACGAGCTCTGCGTCTTGATAGGTGTGGTCCGTCGGCAGGGGCGCCCATTCCGGCGTCAACAAAAGGTCGACGCGGTACAATGTGGCCTCCACACCGGACAGGATGCCGCGGATGCGGTCACGGTCCATCGGGATCGGGCCCGTGCCGAGATCGAGCGCCGCGCCGTCTGCCGCCGCCGCGATGATGCGCTCGGCATTCGCGAGGGCTTCAAGCATGGTCTTGGATAGGGCGGCATTCGGCGGCGACGGGTCCTCCTGATCCTGGTAAAGGCTGGTCGCCCGCTCGCGCGCGGCGGCAAATTCCGGGGTCTTGCCGATCTCCCCGGCCTCCGCGCTCAACGCGGCGCTCCGCCAGATCTCCCGTTGAAAGCGCAGGCCCGCCGTGACGGCCTCTTTGAGGTGAACGGCAAAGACGCTCAGGGTCTGTTCCCCATCCCGTGTCTTTTCCGTCTGAGGGCCCCAGAACGCCCCATGGATCTTTTCATTGACCAGCCCGTCCTGGGCGAGGGCGGTCTGCAGGGCCGCCCACTGGCTGGGGGTGAGGGCGCCTTCCTCCGGCAAACGGTCCGGCGAAGATGTGTCCTTCTGGGTGGTCGTGACCGCGGCGGCCGCATGCGTGGGTCGGGCCCAAGCCGTTGCGCCCGCGCAACCGATCACGACACACATCAACAGGATGAAGGGAAATCGACCCGACCGGGTGGGGTTTGGCCGGCGCATCGGCGGCCTCCTTTGATGACGGCATTATTCTCCAGACGCCTTTCTAGACCTAAAGCACTCGCT
>CAZFWG010000077.1:14652-20500 GCA_964522525.1 uncultured Alphaproteobacteria bacterium
GGGGGGAATGTCAGGACACGTCGTCCCAATTGGCGCTGTCATATTCGTCAAAGCCCGCGAGCCGCTCCCGCAAGCCATCACTGCGGACCTCGAAATCCGACAAGAGATCCTCAATGCCGCCCACCATGGACTCGGCGATGCCATGGGCCTCGTCAAAGGAAGCGGCATCCTCGAACGCACTCTGAGCACTTTCCAGCCGCCCGCGCGCATCGTCGAGGGCCCGCAAGGCCTTGACCGCCTCCTGATGGGTGAAACTGTCCTTGAAACTCATCCCGCGAAACCTCCCTGTCGCTTCAGCTCATCCGTACCCCTATCTTAGGGGCCTGGCCCGCACGGTGAATTCAGTCCCTTGGATGGAACGAAAAACGCGCAGGAGTGCTGAGGGTGGATGTTCTTATGCTCGGGATAACCCTCCGTTGACGGTGCGTTTATCCTCCCTGCCGCGACGTCGATCTAAACTGGCATCCTTCATTGATGGCCAGGGAGATCATGGGATGGCGCAAGACCAAGCGATGTGGAAGGACGTGGAAAGCCGGATACTGACAGCCTTGAAAACCCTCGACGCGGTGGCTGATCCCGATCGGCGCTTTCTGTATGGGGCCACCACCCGTTGGCCCCAGGTCGAGCGGGAGCTCAGTGATGTTCTGGGCGATGCGGACATGGCCGAGGCGCGGGGGCGGCTCGTCCGGTTTCGGCCGACGCCGGCCGAAGTGGATGACATGCTGCCGGCCCTCAGTCTGATCGGGGCGGACGAAAAGCCCTGGCTGTGGCTCCTGCGAATGCGGGCCTATGGTCAAAGCTATCGTCAGATCGCCACATTGCGCGGACGCTCCGATGAGTTCTGGCGGCGGAAGGTCCGTCAATTGATCGAAGCCATGATCCGCCGTGCGCCGTCGAACAGCCAGTCGGGAAAAAAAGTTCCGGTCGGATGATTTTGGGGTTGCCATATGTGCCGGTTTTAGCTATGATTTGTTCAACACTGAGGAAAAGCGCTCGCGGCATTCGCCGGGGCGCTTTTTTCGTTGCCGGATGCGCGGTCATCCGTTGGCGTCCGGAATATGGCGCTATGGCCATCTTTTCATTTCATCAAAGAGGGTACGCCCATGGGCGTGAAGCGTAAGGCGGCGCCGGCGGGCGGCGGGTCGCGACCACGTATCGTGCCGCCGATCGATCGGCCCACGGCCTATGATCAAGCGCTTGCCGACGAGATCTGTCGGCGTCTGTGCGCCGGCGAGACCCTGCGGTCCATCTGTTGTGACCCGGACTTGCCCAGCATGGTGACGGTGTCCGCATGGGTCTTTGATGACGAAGGGGGATTTGCCGAGGCCTATGAGCGGGCGCGGCGGGTGCAGGCCTTCGCCTGGGCCGATGAGATCCTCGAAATCGCCGACAATGCCGATGGCGACTGGAAGGAAACGGCGCGGGGTTTCAGTGCAGATACGGACCATATCCAGCGGGCGAAACTGAGGGTCGATGCCCGCAAATGGCTGTTGTCCAAAGTGTTGCCGAAACAGTTTGGGGACAGCCTGAGCCTGGGTGCCGATGAGGCCTCACCGGTCAAAGTAACGATTGTCCAGTATGGCGACGATCAAGATACCGAATGATTGGCGCCCGCGCCCCTACCAGATGGGCCTCTGGCGGTATCTGGAACGGGGCGGGCGGCGGGCGGTCGCGGTGTGGCACCGGCGTTCGGGCAAGGACTCGGTCGCCCTCAATTGGACCGCGGTCGCAGCCTTTCGTCGGGTCGGCCTCTATTGGCACATGCTGCCCGAAGCGACCCACGGGCGCAAAGTGATCTGGGACGGGGTCGATGGCCATGGTCGGCGCCTCATCGATCAGGCCTTTCCCAAGGCCTTGAGGGAACAGACCCTGAGCACGGAAATGAAAATCCGCCTCAAGAACGGGTCGATCTGGCAAGTGGTGGGGTCGGACAATTACGACAGTCTGGTCGGCGCCAATCCGGTCGGCATCGTGTTTTCGGAATATGCCCTGGCACGACCCGGAGCCTGGGACTATATCCGTCCGATCCTGGCGGAAAATGGCGGTTGGGCGGTTTTCATCTTTACACCGCGCGGGCGCAACCATGCCCATGAGCTCTTTCGTCAGGCCCGGATGCAGGACGATTGGTTTGCCGAGCGTCTGGGTATCGAGGAAACGGGCGCGATATCGCCCGCCATCATCGATCAGGAACGCATGGCGGGAATGGGCGAAAGCATGATCGACCAGGAATTCCATTGTTCCTTCGAGGCCCCCCAGACCGGGGCCTATTACGCGAAACTTCTCGCGGCGGCGGAGAAGGCGGGCCGGATCGGCCGGGTCCCCTGGGATCCATCCGCCCCCGTTGAAACCTGGTGGGATCTGGGCGTGGGCGATGATACCGCCATCTGGTTCATCCAACAGATCGGCCGGGAGGTCCGCGTCGTGGACTATCACGCGGGGCAGGGGGAGGGGCTTGAGGCCTATGCAAAGCATCTCCTGTCTCTGCCCTATCCGTATCGGGAGCATTTGTGGCCCCATGACGGAGCCCACCGGGAATTGGGCACGGGAAAGAGCCGGCGGGATATCGCCGAAGGACTGGGCATCCATCCCATCCGGATCATCCCGGCTGCGCCGGTCGCCGACGGCATCCAGGCCGTACGGTCGCTTCTGCCTTTGTGCTGGTTCGATGAGGGGGCGTGTGCGTCCGGCCTGGAGGCGTTGCGGGCCTATGCCAGGGACTGGGACGACGCGCGCCAGGTCTTCCGGGATCGGCCGAAACATGATTGGGCAAGCCACGCGGCCGATGCCTTCCGCATCGGTGCCATAGGGCGGGAACGTCCGACATCGGGCACCTGGTCCCAACCCCGCGCGGAGACACTTGCCGACCCCCTGGGCTGACTTGACTCCCCGCGCGATTGACCCACGGAGAAATCGATGGCTGTTGAAATCGACCTGGCGCCCCTGCGGCGGCCGGACCTTCTCGCCGTGCTTGAAAACATGCGTCCCCGTGATCGGGAAGAGGTCTTCGCCTGTCGCTTCACGGACGATGTCCCGTCCCTGGCCGATGAGATCATGGCCTGTCAGGTCGCGGCGGTCCTTTGCGGTCTCATCCGGGCGGACGACGGCGTGCCGGTCGCTTATTTCGGGGTGTATACCCGCACACCTTGTGCCGCCGAATGCGCGTTGATCGCGACCGACCGGTGGCGTGAGGTCGTGAGGCGGTTCACGAAATGGGTCCGGGAGTTGGGTATCGACAGATTGGTCCGTGCCGGCATCACCCGCGTCGAGGCCCGCGCCCTCGATCGTCACACGGACAGCCAGGCCTGGCTGACATCCCTTGGTGCCCGGATCGAATGTACGATTCCCCGCTTCGGCCGGAACGGAGAAGACTTTGTTCAGCTTGCCATGACCCTTGAGCCCGACAACGCCGATCAGGAGAGCGCCCATGTGTTTCAGCCCGCCTAAACCCAAGGCGCCGCCCCGCCAACCCCAATTCGTCGACACACAACGGGCCGGCGATGCGGAACGCCGCCGCCGTCTTCTCGCCGGCGCAGTCCAGACACGCCTGGCCAGGACGGATGGCGTGCTCGGCAGGGCGCCCAGCGTCGTCCGTCAACTGCTTGGTGAATGATGCCTCCCCATCCGGAAAGTCCGTACACTCTTCCGCATGGCTTGCGGCAAGGAAAGGGTCGGAAATGACGCTCAAAGACGACATCATGAACCGGTTCGACCGGATGCAGGCGGAACGGTCCACATGGGAGGCCCTGTGGCAGGACATCGCGGAGCATGTCCGTCCGACCCGCGCGGAGTTCACGGCGCGGCCGCAGGCGGGGACGCGGCGGGACCGGAAGATCTATGACAATACGCCCTCGGAAGCCCTTGAGACTTTCGGCGGCGGCATCTACGGTCTTTTGACCAATCCCGCGAGCCAGTGGTTCAGCCTGCGTTTCGCCGATCAGAACCTTGCGGAGGTGGACGGCGCCCGGGAATGGCTGGATTTGACCACCCGCGTCGTTCAGGACAGTTTCAGTCCCGGTGCGTCGCGTTTCTATGCGGTCGTCCCCGCCCTTTATCTCGACTGGGCGGCCTTCGGTACGGGGATCTTCTATAGCGAGGATATTCCGGGTACGGTTCGGATCTATGACAGTGTGCGCCCCTTGTCCGAATGTTATCTCGGAACGGATGTCCATGAGGAAGTGGACACGGTCTATCGGCTGACACGGATGACCGCCCGGGCCATGGCCACGCGTTTCCCAAGCCGTGTGCCGGATACGGCCAAGCAGGCGCTCGACAAGGGCGCGCCCGAAACCCGCTTCGACGTCATTCATGCAGTCGAGCCCAACCCGGCCTTCCGGCTGGGAAGCCTTGGGCCGCAAGGAAAAGCATGGCGATCCGTCCATATCGACCGGGAGACCGGGCTGATCCTCGGCCAGGGTGGCTTTGACGAGTTTCCCTATCAGGTGCCCCGCTGGATGATCGCGCCGGGGGAAACCTATGGTCGGCCCAAGGATATTCTGGCCGATGTCAAGATGCTCCATGAGATGAATCGCACCATGATCATCTCCGCCCAGCGGTCCGCCGAACCGCCAATCCTGGCCTATAAGGAAAACCGCGCCAGTCCGATCCGCATGTATCCCGGGGGCATCACCTATGGCGCGGTGAGCGCCGATGGTCGCGGTCTGATCCAGCCTTTCGAGAGCGGCGCGCGACTGGAAGTGACGGCGGAGCTCATCACCCAGCGCCGGGAAGCGGTTCGCAACGCCCTGTTCTTTTCGCTCCTCCAGCTCGTTGAACGGCCCAATATGACGGCAACGGAAGTGCTGGAGCGCCAGGAGGAAAAGCTGCGGTTGCTCGGTCCCAATCTGGGACGCCTGCAGACCGATTTCCTTTCTCCCCTGATCAAAAGGCGATTTGCCATTCTCCGGCGCAAGGGCTTGCTGCCCCTCGCGCCGCCAGCCCTCCACGGGCAGCCCCTGGAGATCGATTATGTCTCGCCCCTGGCCAAGGCCGTCCGTCTGGCCGAGGCGACGGCGGTTACGCGCTGGCTTGGCGCGATCGAGCCCTTGGCCGCGCGGCAGCCGGACATTCTCGATCGAGTGGATGCGGACGCCGTGATGGACGTCCTTGCCGAAGGCTATGCCATTCCTGCCCGGGTGTTCCGAGGGCAGGCGGAGACCATCGGGATACGGGCGGCGAGGCTCGCCGCTCAGCTTACGGAAGGAGGTGTATCGTGATGAAACCCGTCCTCGAATGGCTGCGGTTGTGGGCCCGGCGGGGGGAGGCCGACCGCCTTGCCTTGGCCTATCGGTTGGCCTTCACCGGCCGCCGGCCCGTGCTCACGGATCTGGCTGTGCTGTGCCACGCCATGGCCGAAACCTATGTGCCCGGTGATCCCCATGCCACCGCTTTCAACGAGGGACGCCGGGCGGTGTGGCTCCACATCATGCGAATGCTCGATCTGACAACGGAAGACATGCGCCAATTGCAGGAGATGATGCACGATGACCGATATGGCGAACCAGGACACGACGATTCCAACGCCGGACACGGGGGAGGGGCCATCCTCCCCTGACGGCAGCGATGCCCCCGCCCAGGACACTCCGGGCGGGCCGGCAGCGTCGGGCATTCCGGACAATCCGGACGGGTACGAGATTGCCAGGCCCAGCCTGCCCGAGGGCCTGACCTATGATGACGCCCTTGAGACCGCCATGCGGGAACAGGCCCATGCGCTGGGCCTCAGTGACCGCCAATTGCAGGGTCTCGTGACCTGTTTTGCGGATTATCAGAGTGCCGTTCATCAGGGGCTGGTTCAGGAAACCGACCAGGCGCGGGCCGTGCTTGAACAGGATCTGCGGACGGAATGGGGACG
>CAZFWG010000078.1:0-20340 GCA_964522525.1 uncultured Alphaproteobacteria bacterium
AGCCGCCGCCGTCTCCACCGTCGGAGCCATCGCCACCGTCGGAACCGTCGCCGTCAGATCCATCAGATCCGTCGCCACTGGTGGTCGGAACACCCACATTGGCCCATACCGTATCCCAGAAGGCGGACAGGCCGGAGCCTTCCGGCGCTTCCGCCGCATACTGATTGTAGACCCAGAACGTGCCATCTTCCGGGTCGGTCAGCGTTGCGCTGCCGAAGCCCCAGGTAACCCGGTCGCCGCCTTCCGCCGGCGCAAACACGTCTTGCCCCGTGCTGACCGCGCTGATCTCGAAATCGCTTCCCGGCTCGCCGTCCCGGGTGGCTACATAGGCGCCTGCGAACTCGGTCTCGGAAAAGGCGGAAAAGCCGATGGCGAGATCCCCGTCCCCGTTCACCGCAAGGCTCGGGAATGCCGTGACCGTGCCGGGCCCAATCCCTTCCGCATCGAGCGTCCCCTGATCAACCAGGGCCAAGCCTTCCACCGTCGTGTCGACCGCCACCCAATGGACGCTGGGCTGATCCGCGTTCACGCCCGCCGGCGGCACCACCGTGAACGCCGCATAGAGGGTGCCATCCCGAATGACCGCGTCGGTCACCCGGCGGTCTTGAAGCTCGAGCGCCACATCACTGCCGGCCTGGGGCGCATCCGGCAGGGTGAAACCCAGATAATCTCCCGTCTGATCATCGACATCACCGAGGGGCACGGCAAAACCCGTGAAACCCGGCTCGCCCAAGGGATCATCGACGCGGATGACAATGGCGAAATCATCCGTCTCGAACGGGGTGTGGATGCCGTTATAGGCCACGAGCCAGGCGCCCGCCTCTTCCGAAACGGGGCCTTCGATGCGCGCGACCTCAAAACCGAAATTGCCGGTGATGCCGATGGGGACATCCAGGGCGCCGGCCGGATCGGTTACCGAAACCACAGCCTCGCCGCCGTCATAGAAACCGCCGTCCCCATCGCCCTTGTCGACGATCCACAAACGGGTGCCCAGAAGGTCAATCCCGTCGCCGCCGGTCTCGGCTTCGAACAGATTGGCGGTGATGTAGATGGCCTCACCATCGACCGCGAGCCCCGTGCCATCCGCGATGGCATTGACGCCTTCGACATCCTGAAGGGCGTCGATGGTCGTGACGGTCCAGGTCCCGTTCGGGTCCCCATCGCCCGACACCGCGACATAGATCGTGGACGCATCATCTGCCGCCGATCCCGTGTCGACGCCGGTGTTCGACAGGGCCGTGACGACGAAACGATCCGCCGCCTGATCATAGACCACGTGCGGATTGTAGAAGACGGCGCCGGCGCCAATTTCTTCCGGGCTCAAGCTCCCGCTTACACCGAAAAAGGCGGCCAGGTCCTGGGTCTGTTCCAAGGTGCCGTCGGTGGAGAACCACTGAATCGCGCCATTGACAACATTCACCACATGATCGCGGCCGACCGCGCCATGGGGATCGGCCGGAACGGCACTCGCGGCTTCAATGCCGGCGGCGTCGAAAACCAAGTTGAAATCGGAACCCGCTGAGGGGGTCGGCGTCCCGCCCGGCGCGACACCGGAAAGATCCTCGCCAAAGCTGTCGGGGATCACCGAACCGGAAGCAAGCGAAAGGGCGCGGGACGGAAACAGGCTGTCGATTACGTCATCAAATGTCATGGCGTTCCCCAGGGTCAGACCCCGGCAATCCCTCTTTGAATTGGCCGGTGAACACACGGCCTGCGCGGCTGAAACCCAACCGCGTCCACTGGTGAAACACTCAACTCAAGATGGCATACATTTTTCCGTAACTATTCTGGGAGATTTCACGCGCCGCGCCAACGAAAATCTTCGAGATTCCGTGATCAATCCGGCCTAACTCCACTGGCGAAGAACGGCGGTTCACGACGGCCCGGCAAGGGCACGGGACGGCCCGGCATAATCCTTGAAGCCAGGGACGATCATTCGTTTGTTACGGGTGGAGGAGACCGCTTTTTCCCGCCGACGGGCCTTGTCCATTCAAGGCTGTGGATGAATGGGCGGCTCGCCCTATTGCGTCATTTCGGCGGGCGGGAAAATGGTCTAAGTGTCCGCCGCGACAACCGATCCGGATCCAGGGTACATGGGTTTCGGCTGGGCGGCGGCGGGGTGCCGCCATGGGGACAACAACAATTTTTCGGGGGATGGAAGCGGCCCATGTCTTACCAAGCGGATCTCAATCTCGGGGTTATCGGGAACTGCACCTATGGGGGTCTCATCGATCAGAAAGGCCGGGTGGTTTGGGCCTGCATGCCCCGTTTCGACAGCGACCCCGTTTTCGGTGCGCTTTTGACCGCCCAGGATCCCGGCGAGGAAGACGCCCAAGGCTTTTGGGACATCGGGATCGAGAATTTCGCCCGCTCGGAGCAGCGTTACGTCAAGAACACCGCCATTCTGGTGACGCGCATGGAGGATGACCAGGGCCGCGCTTTGGACATTGTCGATTTCGCCCCCCGCTTCAACCGGGCCGGACGGCGCTACCGGCCCATGGCCCTGATCCGCATGGTCAGACCGGTCAAGGGCACGCCGCGCATTCGCATCCGTGTGCGCCCCTTTTTCAACTACGGCGCCGTGACCCCGACCGTGACCTCGGGCTCGAACCATCTGCGCTATGTCGGGCCGGACCTGACGCTGCGCCTCAACACCACCGCGCCGATCTCCTATGTGAAGGACGAGGCCTGGTTCAATCTCGAACAGGAGCAGGCCTTTTTTCTGGGTCCGGACGAATCGTTCAGCGATTCCATCATGAGCACCTGCCATGAAATGCTGGAGGCCACGGGCAACTACTGGCGCGAATGGGTCCGCCATCTGGCCGTGCCCTTGGAATGGCAGGACGCGGTGATCCGCGCAGCCATCACCCTGAAGCTCTGCTATTTCGAGGAAACGGGCGCGATCATCGCCGCCATGACCACCTCACTCCCGGAAGCCCCCCATTCGGGCCGGACCTGGGACTACCGCTATTGCTGGCTGCGTGATGCCTATTATGTGGTGCGCGCCCTCAATCGTCTGGGGGCGGTCGATATTCTGGAAGGCTACCTGGCCTATCTGCGCAACATTGTCGGGGTCGCCGATGGCGGCCACCTCCAGCCCGTGTTCGGCATCGGTCAGGAACACCGTCTGACCGAACGCATCGTCAAGCACCTGCCGGGCTACCGGCGCATGGGTCCGGTCCGGGTCGGTAATCAGGCCCATGAGCATTATCAACACGATGCCTATGGCCAGGTCGTACTGTCCGCCGCGCAGGCCTTTTTCGACGAAAGACTTCTGCGCCCCGCCAGCCGCGCCGATTTCGAGATGCTGGAAAAAGTGGGGCAGCGGGCCTTTGATCTCCACGACCAGCCCGACGCCGGCATCTGGGAGCTGCGCACCAAGGCCCATGTCCACACCTATTCCAGTGCGATGTGTTGGGCCGCCTGTGACCGGCTATCGAAAATTGCCGACCATCTGGGGCTCGCCGACCGCGCGCAGGATTGGGGACAAAAGGCCGATCAGGTTCGCCGCACGATCCTCAATCGTGGTTGGAATGCTGACATGTTGTCCATGTCCGCCACCTTCGACGAACCCCTGATGGATGCCAGCCTTTTGCAGCTTTTGGACCTGGGCTTTGTGGAGCCCGACAGCCCGATTTTCGTCAACACGCACCGGGCCATCGAAAAGGCGCTGCTGCGTGGCGATCACATCATGCGTTATGCCAGTGAGGATGATTTTGGTACGCCAGAAAATGCATTCAACATCTGCACATTCTGGTACATTGAGAGCTTGTGGGCAGTGGGACGCAAGAAACGGGCCCGGGAAATCTTCGAAACCATGCTGGCCCACCGCAACCATGTCGGCCTCCTGTCGGAGGATATCTCGTTCAACAACGGAGAGCTTTGGGGCAATTATCCTCAAACCTATTCGCTTGTCGGCATCATCAACACGGCTTGCATGACGAGCAAGCCATGGAGCCATGCCCGCTGACTGCCGGACAGTAAGCGCCAGAAGGAAGTCTACGGAATGAGCCGGCTCGTCGTAATCTCCAACCGCCTGATTGAACCATCCTCGAAGGAAAAAGGCGCATCCGGAGGGCTCGCGACGGCCCTCCACGCGGCCCTGAGGGAATATCGGGGCATCTGGTTCGGCTGGAGCGGACGGGTCGTCGATCACGGCGACCGGTCGATCTCCATTGAGGATGTGGGCGGCGTCAAGATCGCCACCCTTGATCTCGACCATGACGATTATGAAGAATACTATAACGGCTATGCCAACCGCACCCTGTGGCCTCTGTTCCATTATCGCATCGATCTCACGGCCTATGACCGGGCCTTCGATGCCGGCTATTTCCGGGTCAATCAGCGCTTTGCCCATACGGTCTCCCCACTGATCGAACCTGAGGACCTGGTGTGGGTCCATGACTACCACCTGATCCCCGTTGCCCAGGAACTGCGCAAAGCCGGCCTGAAGAACCGCATGGGCTTTTTCCTGCACATCCCCTTCCCCGCGCGCCAGGTCCTGACGACGCTGCCCAAACACATGCGCCTCATCGAAGGCCTGTTCGCCTATGATCTTCTCGGTTTTCAGACCTCGGATCACCTGGAGGCCTTTCGGGACTATGTCGTGCGCGAGGCCGGCGGCAAAGTGCTCAAGGACGGTCGGATCCAGTGCTTCGGAAAGACCATCAAGGCCGACGCCTTTCCCATTGGGGCCGATACGGAAGACTTCCTGGAGATGTCCCGGTCGGAAGACGCCAAGAAAATGCATGACCGCATGACCTTCAGTCTGCGGGGCCGCCAGCTTATTATCGGGGTCGACCGGCTCGACTACTCAAAGGGACTGGAAGTCCGCTTCGATGCCTATTCCAAACTCCTGGAGACCCATCCGGAACATCGCCAGGGCACGCTGATGCTTCAGATCGCGCCGCCCTCGCGCTCGGATGTGCAGGAGTATCAGGACCTGCGCGACATGCTCGATAGCGTCGCCGGTCGGATCAACGGCGAGTTCGCCGATGTGGACTGGGTGCCCTTGCGCTATGTCAATAAGGGCTATCGGCGGGTCGAGCTGTGTGGTTTGTTTCGGGCAAGCCGGGTCGGTTTCGTCACGCCCATGCGCGACGGCATGAACCTTGTCGCCAAGGAGTTCATCGCGGCCCAGGATCCGGAAGATCCCGGCGTGCTCATCCTGTCCCGTTTCGCAGGCGCCGCTGCTCAACTGTCCGATGCCCTCATTGTCAATCCGTACGACCAGGACGACATGGTCAATGCCTTGAATCGTGCCCTGACCATGCCGCTTGAGGAACGGACGGAACGCTGGAGCAAGTCATTTGACAATGTGAAACGGGAAGACGTGGTGCAGTGGCGCGACCGTTTTGTGGACACGCTGACGAATTGTGTGCCTGAGGTCGATTGAAACCCGTTTGGAAGCCCGTCGCGGTCTCCCCCCGACGGCAATTTCAGGCCTGAGAAAAACAGCGGTGTGAACACAGGGCCGGGACGACCATGCCGACCCGCTTCAGGAACGGCACCACCAAGCGCCCTACTCCCCCACAAGCCAGGACACCGTCTGCGGACCGTCGGCGCCCATCACCTGGGCGAGCCAGGGCAAGGCCTCCCGGACCGTGTCCTCGAGCACAAAAGGCGGGTTGATGACAACAAGGCCGGAGCCGGTCATGCCATAGCCGGACTGGTCTGCCGACAGACAGAATTCGATGCGCAGCTGGCGGGGGATGGCAGTTGCCTCCAGGGCGGCCATCAGGCGGTCGACACGGGCCCGGTCGATCACCGGATACCAGAGGATATAGACGCCGGTCGCGAAACGCCGGTGGGCCTGGGCCAGGCGCTCAACCACCGTGTCATAGTCGCTCTTGATCTCATAGCTCGGATCGATGATCACGAGACCCCGCCGCTCCGTGGGCGGCAGTTTGGCGAGCAGCGCCTGAAAGCCATCCTCGCGGCAGACGCGCACCCGGGGCCGCGCGCCGAAACGGGCCTCAAGAAGCGGAAAATCCGTGGGGTGAAGCTCATGGAGATCAACCCGGTCCTCGGCCCTCTGGAAATGGACCAACAGGGCGGGGGTGCCGGGATACCGCCCCAACTCCTCCAGACTGGCACGGACGATCTTTTCATAGCCCGCGATCAATGCGGGGCGTGGCCCCGTCGCGGCCAGTACCCGCTCGATGCCGAGCTTGGCCTCCCCGGTTTTCGCGGCTTGATCCGAGATCAAATCATAAAGCCCGGCGCCCGCATGGGTATCGAGCAGATAAAGGGGCTTCGGTTTTTGCAGGAGATAGTCGAGGACGGAGACGAGAACCGAATGCTTCAGCACATCGGCCGGATTACCGGCATGAAAAGCGTGACGATAGCTGAGCATTCACCAAGTCTATCCTACGAGTTCCGACACGACCTGTCCGAGCGGGTCGGGATCCAGGGCCTTGCCCGCGAGCGCGCCACGCCAGTCGAGCCCCGCCCGCAACCGCACCGCCTCGCCGATCACGATGACGGACGGCGCATCCATATCCGCCGCGCGGGCGTCCCCGTCAACCGCCGCCAACGTGCTTTCGAGCACCCGCTGTTCAGGCGTCGTTGCCCGCGAGATGACGGCCACGGGCTCGGACGGTGCCCGGCCAGCGGCCAGCAATCGCTCGACGATGCGCCCAAGATGCTTCATTGCCATGTAAAGCACAATGACCGGCGATCCTCGGCCGATGGCCTCCCAATCAAGACCGTCCGGAACATCCCCCGCCGCCGTGTGACCCGTGATGAACGTCACCGCATGGTTGACATCCCGGTGGGTGACCGGAATGCCCGCCGAGGAAAGCCCGCCGACGCCGGCCGTAACACCCGGGATCACTCGGAACGGCACGCCAGACCGGACCAGGGCCAGGGCCTCTTCTCCGCCCCGGCCGAAAACGAAAGGATCACCGCCTTTGAGGCGCAGGACGCGTTTCCCGGCCCGGGCATGGTCGATAAGCCGGGCGGAGATATCCCTCTGCTTGGGCGAGGGTTTGCCGCCCCGCTTGCCCGCATAGTCGATTTCCGCTCCCGGCCGCGCCAGATCGAGGATCCCGTCCCCCACCAGGGCGTCATGGACAATGACATCCGCCTGCCCCAGGGCATGGGCCGCATGCAGGGTCAGCAGGCCCGGATCGCCCGGCCCCGCGCCGGCAAGCCAGACCCAGCCCGGCTCGAAGACCGGGAAATGCAAGGTTCCGCTGGGCAGCATGGCGCCGAGCCGCGACTGGCCGAAAGGCGTTGCCCTGTTCAAGGCAACGACGGTGTCGCCCTCTCGCCCGCCCTTGGGCTTGTCCGTGCCGTTCATGGGAGCACTCCCAGATTTACCAGTCCGTTTCCGTGAAATACGCCAATCCACAAGAGAGCTTCGTTCTAAGAGAGGATGGGGACGATCCCCCCCTCTGCCAAGGGCACGCCAACAGAGATCAGCATAGGGGAGTGGTCAACAGCGGCCCTACATCCTATGGTTTGGCTCCCGCTATCGTGACGGCATTAACCGGGAGACCGTCCATGCCCCGCAATCCTTTTCTCATGGTCGCCCTTGGCATCGGGCTCCTGGCCGCTCTGGTCCTGTTCCTGAACTGGTTGTTTCCGGGTGCCCTCGCCCAGAATGATGCGGCGCCGAGCCTGGTGCATCAGGTTCTGCTGCTGACCTTTCTGATCAGCAGTGTCGCCTTGAGCGGCCGGACCAACCTCAAAGAAGGCATTCGCTATGCCCTGGTCTGGGCCGCCATCGGGTTTGCCCTGGTTCTGGGCTACAGCATGCGGCATGAGTTCCAGGGACTCGGCACACGGATGATGTCGGCCCTGATCCCCAGCCTCGCGGTCCAGATGGAACCGGGCATGGTGGCGGTCGCCAAGTCCCGCAACGGACATTTCATGGCCCGGGCCCAGGTCACAGGCCCAGAACTCGACAGCGCCACGGTGGTTTTCCTCGTGGATACGGGGGCCACCAATGTCGCCCTCACGCCGGGCGATGCCCGGCGCATCGGCGTGGATCCGCAGCTCCTGCGCTTTGATCAGATCATCAACACCGCGAACGGAACCAACAAGGCGGCGTCGGTGCGCCTGCCCCGGATCACCATCGGCGACGTTGAGGTCCGGAACATCCGCGCCTCCGTCGTGGCCGGGGGGCTTGATGTCTCCCTTCTGGGACACAGTTTCCTGGACGGACTGTCGGGCTATGAGGTCAAGGACGACCATCTGATCCTACGCCAGTGAGGACCACGCCATGATCCTTGTCCAGATCACTGATTTTCATGTGCCGGCTGAAGACGGTCCCCTGCCCGAGGGCTTCGATCCGGCGGCGGATCTTGCCCATGCGGTGGCCGTGTTGAATGGGCTCGACCCTCAACCTGATCTGGTCATCGCCACGGGCGACCTGGCCGATGAGGCGACCCCGGAGGAATATGAACATCTGGTTCGCCTGCTCGCCCCCCTGAGCGCGCCCCTGGCTGTCATTCCGGGCAATCATGATGCGGCGGCACCGATCACACATGCCTTCGGGTCCATGGCGCGCATGGGCCCCGGCGCCCCTTTTGTTCACCGGGCGGATATTCTCGATGACCCGCGCTTCGGCCCGTTCAAGCTGATCCTGCTCGACACCCACGCCCCCAGGGTCACGGGCGGCGTGATGTGCGAGGCCCGCCTCGCCTGGCTTGAAAGCCAACTCGCGAGCGATCCCGACCTGCCGGTCTTCATCGCCATGCATCACCCGCCCTTCGTGACGGGCCTTCCCGTTTTCGACGGTTTCGGTTTTGAGGGCATGGAGGCCTTCCGGGCTCTGATCGCCCGTCATCCCCAGGTCGACCGCATCATCTGCGGCCATATTCATCGCAGCCTGACCGGCGAAGCCGGCGGCGTGCCCGTGGTCGTCGCCCCGAGCACGACCTACGCCCTCACCCTCGAATTGCGGCCCGGCGAGCGGCTGCGCCATCTTCCCGATGCGCCGGGGCTCGTTCTCCACATGCGTACGGGACCGCGGGACTGGGTCAGCCATGTCCGACCGCTGCGTGCCCGTGCCTGAGCCCTGCCCCTGCCCGGCGAATCCCCACCGGCAGGGCACCCTGTTTCTGGTGGTGGGGCCCAGCGGGGCGGGGAAGGACACGCTCATCGACGGGGCCAAGGCCGTCCTCGAACCCTGCCCCCGTTTCGTCTTTCCCCGGCGTTTCATTACAAGGCCGATGGAGGCCGGCGGCGAAGTCCACGAGGCCGTGACCCAGGCCCGGTTCGACGCCCTCGCCGAGAGGGGTGCCTTTTGCCTGTCCTGGTCGGCCCATGACCTGCGTTACGCCGTGCCGAGCACGATCGCGGGGCAGCTCGCCGAGGGCCGCCATGTCGTCGTCAATGTGTCACGCAAAGTGCTCGAGACCGCCCGCGCGGGTTTTACCCGCATGCGGATCATTCTGGTCACCGCCGACCGCGCCGTATTGACCGAACGCCTTGCCGCCCGGGGACGGGAAAGCGCGGAGGACATCGCCGCCCGCCTCTCCCGGGCGGATGCCCTCCCGGTCGAGGGCGCGGATGTCAGCACCATCCGCAATGAGGGCGCCATCGATGATGGCGTGGCGCAGTTCCTGCACGTCTTGGCAGCGGCGGAAACCGGTTGTCGTGTTCTGTCCCACGCGCGGGAACCGCATCTAAGTTGAAATCACCACCGCTGACCGGTACACCGGGCGCCATGGACGTGCCTGACGCATTTCCGATCCTTTCGCTCACCCGCCGGCGGACTTCGCCGATCGTGCATGGAAACCGACATGACCTTTCCTAAGCCCCGCGACGACTTGAAACCCAACACCGCCGAGTTCGAACGCCTCCCCCTCGTGGCGCCCCAGGGATTCCGGGAATATGACGCCCGTTGGTTGTTCCCCGACCAGATCAATCTGATGGGTATCCAGGCGCTGGGCTTGGGCCTGGGAACGGTGATCCGGGAGCTGGGGGTGGAGCCCAAGATCGCCGTCGGCCATGATTTCCGCTCCTATTCCGGGTCGATCAAACAGGCCCTGATCAACGGCCTAATCGCATCGGGTGCCCATGTCCACGATATCGGCCTCGCCCTCTCGCCCGTCGCCTACTACTCCCAGTTCGCCCTTGACGTGCCCTGTGTGGCCATGGTCACCGCGAGCCACAACGAGAATGGCTGGACCGGGGTGAAGATGGGCGCGAACCGTCCCCTCACCTTCGGCCCGGACGAGATGAGCCGGCTCAAGGAAATCGTGCTGACGGGTGCGTACGCCCAGGCCGAGGGCGGCAAATACACCTTCGTGAGCGACATGGCCGAACGCTATATCGCCAATCTCACCGACGGCAAGAAACTCAGCCGGCCGATCAAAGTGGTGGCGGCCTGCGGCAATGGCACCGCAGGCGCCTTCGCGCCGGAAATCCTGAGCCGGATCGGCGCCGAGGTCATTCCGCTTGACTGCGACCTCGACCATAGCTTCCCGCGCTACAATCCGAATCCGGAAGACATGGCCATGCTCCATACGCTTCGGGACGCGGTCCTCGAGCACAAGGCCGATGTGGGGCTTGCCTTTGACGGTGACGGTGACCGCTGCGGCGTCGTCGACAATGAGGGCGAGGAGATTTTCGCCGACAAGGTGGGCGTCATGCTCGCCCGCGACCTGTCGGCCCAACATGCCGACGCGCAATTCGTCGTCGATGTGAAATCGACGGGCCTGTTCCTGACCGATCCGGTCCTTCAGGAAAACAAGGCGAAGACGGATTATTGGAAGACCGGCCATTCCTATATCAAGCGCCGGGTCAACGAATTGAACGCCCTTGTCGGCTTCGAGAAGAGCGGACACTACTTCTTCAACAAGCCCATCGGCTATGGCTATGACGACGGCATGGTCTCGGCCATTGCCATTCTGGAGATGCTTGATCGCAATCCGGAGCATTCGATGGCCGATATGCGCCGGGCCCTGCCCCAGACCTGGGGCTCCCCCACCATGTCGCCCAAATGCCCGGACGACAAAAAATACCAGGTCGTGGAAAGCGTCACCAAACACTTCTCTCTTCTGCACGAGAAGAAAGAGCCCATCCTGGGTCAGGGCATCCGCGACCTCGTGACCGTGAACGGCGTGCGGATCACGCTCGATGACGGCACCTGGGGCCTGGTGCGGGCCTCCTCCAACAAGCCGGGGCTCGTGGTCGTCGTCGAAAGCCCGACCTCGGAACAGAACATGCGGGACATGTTCGGTGTGATCGATGGTCTGCTCTCGGAATATCCGGAAGTCGGCGAATACGATCAGAAGCTCTGAGCACGCTTCCGGAGCACCATCAGCGCGGCGGCCAGCAGCAGCAGGCCGCCCGTTCCCATCAGGGCAAGCGCGCCGATAAAGGGACCCAGATCCCTGAACACCATGAAACCATCGGCCAGGACGACAACCGCAACAAGAGCCACACCCAAAGCGCTGCCCACGCGGTAAAGAAGACCGGCGAGCAGACCGAACGCGATCCAGTGCACCGTCGGAATGGTCCACAAGGTCTCCAGGACGGCGCCAATCAAAGGCTGAATGCCCTCGGTCTGACTGGCGTCCCGGGCGAGATCGAGGCCCGTGAAATGGAAAGCTGCCGTGATGAAAAGAAGCACGGCCGCCAGATAAATGATGACGGTTGACATAACGGGCTTCATGACGCCCTCCCCTCAGACGCATGTCCATGGCGTCGCCAGAACCATGATCCGGCCGCCGTGAGCGCGAACGCTGACCACACAACATAGTGTTCCAACAAAATGGCCAGCATGAAAAAAGAATACTCCTCTGCCCACAGATAATCATGGAGCGCATGGAGCGCGACCTGGGCCCCATTCAGGAGCAGGATACCCACCATCAAGCCGGTCAGAACCGGAAATCGGGCGTGGAACAGGGAAAAAGACGCAACAACATAGAGCCCTGCCAGCACAGCTTGGATGACGCCCATCACCGCCGGCCCCGTGAACGGCGCGCCCATGGGCAACAGACCCGTCAGCATCCAGAGCGCGAGGGCACCGCACACCCCAGCCCAGGCCAGGAACGCGAAGGCCAGGCCGAACCGGCCTGCTCTCTCCCCGTGGCCTGACAGAAGCCATTCCCGGACAGCAACCAGAAAGAATCCGAAGACGAAGCAGAGCGCCGCACCATCGCGCTCAATATGGTCGATCTCACACAGCATGGCGGCGGCCCAGTCCCGCCGCGCCTCGGGCATGAGCCGGGCGGCATGTCGCCCCAGATGCATCGCCATCCGACGCAGCAGGGGATTACTCTTGAGGCGGATCATAGCCGTACCCCTGAGACCTTTGGCGCGGCAAAGGAAGGAGCCTCGCGCGCGGCCACCTCATTCGCGAGCCGGCGGCCCTCCCCCGTCAAACGATAGGCATGGCGCGGCGGACGGCCCGGCCGATCCGCGCCTTGCCATCGCGCCTCCAGAAACCCGCGATCGTGCAGACGCATTAACAGCGGATAGAGCGTCCCGGATTTAAGACCCGTCCGTTGGCTGATGTCATAGCCATGGCGCCAGACCTGCGGCGCGTCGAGCAGCAGGGCGAGAACCCGCTTGGTTTGCCATGTCATCCGCATGGGGTCTTTCTCCTGCCGTTTGCGATACCCTTATTCTACATATGTCGATTTTATCGTCAATCCCGGCCGTGACCTTTTGGAACCCCGCCTTTCCCGCTTGCATGGTTGAAGATGTTCATGATATGTTCCATAATAGAACAAAACAGGAATAAGGGACCAGTGACGTGAGTGAGGGTGGTCATGATGGATCAAAGGCTGAGCATGGTGACTCTGGGTGTGCGCGATGTGGCCCAGGCCCGTGCCTTTTATGAGCGGGGCCTCGGCTGGCGGGCGAGCCTGATCAGTTCGACGGCCTTGGTCGTCTTTCGAGCCGGCAGCCTGCTGATCACCCTCCAGCCCCGGGGAGAGGTTGCTGCCGATTTCGGGCTCGATGACCACGGGCCCGTTGAGCAGTTCTCAGGCCTCGGGCTCAGCCATGCGGTGGGTTCCCGGGAGGAGGCCATCATGATCATGGCCCGGGCTGAGGCCGCCGGCGGCATCGTCACCCGGCGGACGGCGGAGACAAGCTGGGGCGGCTATGCCGGCGCCTTCTGCGATCTCGACGGATATGCCTGGGAACTTGTGTGGAACCCGGACTGGTTCGACGACCGGGGCCGGGTGATCCTTCCCTGACCCGCTAGCGGGCGAAGATGAGATCGAACAGCATGCTGAACGCAATGACCACCAGGAAACCGGCGAAAGCGCGGCGCAGGGTCGCCTTCGACAGGCTGTGGGCCAGACGGACACCGATGGGCACGGACAGCATGGTCATGGGCACGATCAGACCGAAGGCCAGGAGATTGACGAAACCAAGGGAAAAGGCGGCCCGTCCAGGCTCGCCCCAACCGACCACCGCGAGGCCGATGGCACCCGGTACGCCGATCATAAGGCCAAGCCCGCTCGCCGTTCCGATGGCCCGGTGGATGGCAACGCCATGGAGGCTCATGAGGGAAATGCCGAGCACGCCCCCGCCGATCCCGGCAAGACTTGAAAGAAAGCCGATGGTCGTCCCTTGCAAGGCACGCCAGGGCTCCACCGGGAGATCATCCGCAAGCCGCCAATCCTCGCGGCCAAACCCCATATAGGCCCCCATGATCAAGGCAAGGACGATGAACACTGCGGACAGGATGATGCCGTCGGCGAAATCGGCGACCAGGGCGCCGAGGCCGACGCCGACGATCACCGGCAAGGTCCAGCGGCGCAAAATGGCCCCGTCCACCGCGCCATGGGTGGCGTGGCGGGTCAGGGAGCGGATCGAGGTGACAATGATGGTGGCAAGCGACGTGGCCACGGCCTGGTGCATGCGGATCGATTCGTCGACCCCCACAAATCCGAAGACGTGGTAGAGCATGGGCACGATGATGATGCCGCCGCCGACACCGAAAAAGCCCGCAAGGACGCCCGCCACAAAGCCGCCGACGAGCAGGCTCAGGGCAAGGCCCAGGCTTTCCGCGGACAGCGCACCGGTCACGGATGCGCCGGCAATGTCAAAACCCAGTTCCATGCCCCCTCCCCTCGCCCGAGATCAGGAAAAGTGGATCCGGGTTTGCGGACCGCGCTCTCGGATGTTCTGTGGTCACGCGGCCATCCGGTTTTCAACAGCCGCCAGGGCGCGCCGGATAACGGAAAAGTCCGCCTCCGGACGGGGGCCATCCTCGCTCAAGATGCGCCGCCAGATGCGGGCACCCGGCACATTCTGATAGAGCCCCACAATATGGCGTGTCACCTGGTGGAGCCGCCCGCCAGCCGCCAGATGCGCCTCGGTATAGGTTTCAAGACCGGCAACGATTTCCGCCCGGAGAGGCGCCGGCCGGGCCTCTCCGAAGAACCGTCCGTCAACGGCACTCAAGAGATAGGGGTTCTGATAGGCAGCCCGCCCCAGCATCACGCCGTCCACATGGTCAAGATGCGCACCCGCCTGATCGAGATCACCAATGCCGCCATTGAGCACGATTTCCAGATCCGGCCGTGCCCGTTTGATGCCATAGACCAAAGGATAATCAAGGGGCGGAACAGAGCGGTTGTCCTTGGGGCTCAAGCCCTGAAGCCAGGCCTTGCGGGCGTGGATGATGAAGGTCCGGCACCCGGCTTCGGCCACGGTCTCGATGAAATGCGGCAAGGCTTCCGCCGGCTCCTGATCATCAACCCCGATCCGGCATTTGACGGTCACCGGGATCCGAACGGCTGCTTTCATCGCCGCCACACAATCGCCGACAAGCCCGGGCTCGCGCATCAGGCAGGCGCCGAACCGCCCCGACTGGACCCGGTCCGACGGACATCCGACATTGAGGTTGATTTCATCATAGCCGAACGCGGCGCCGATCCGGGCGGCCTCGGCCAGGGCTTTCGGATCCGACCCGCCGAGCTGGAGCGCCACGGGGTGCTCTTGGGCATGGAAGCCCAGGAGATGCTCCCGGTCCCCATGGATGACCGCACCGGTCGTCACCATTTCCGTATAAAGAAGGGCATGCCGACTGATCAGCCGCAGGAAAAAGCGGTCGTGACGATCCGTCCAATCCATCATGGGGGCGACGCAGAAACGATGCGACAGGGCTTTGGGATCTTCACTCATGACGGATCAATCTGGATTTAAGTCGGGGACGGAGAGGCGCGCCTCCTGTCAGAGCGCCCACGGCTCTTCGCCGGTCATCTGGGCCGCACGCACATCCTCGCGCCGACGCTCCAAAATATCGAGATAGTGCCGGACCTGCTGGACATAGTGGACGGGTTCCGTCCCCCGCGCATAGCCATGGGGCACTGTCCGGTAATAGGCCTTCTGACGCAACAGGGGCAGCGTCTTTTTGACATCGGACCACAGATCCGGATTGAGCCCCCGGCGTGTCGCTAGGATGCGCGCATCCATGACATGGCCGAAGCCCACATTGTAAGCGGCAAGCGCAAACCAGAGCCGATCCTGGCCGTCAATGGATTCCGGAATGCGGCGGATGAGCCCCGCCAGGTAGCGCGCGCCGCCGATAATGCTCTGTTCGGGATCCAAGCGATCCTCGATCCCCAGATCCCGTGCCGTGGCCCGGGTCAGCATCATGATCCCGCGCACGCCGGTCGGGCTCTTGGCCAGGGGCCGCCAATGGCTTTCCTGATAGGCGACAGCGGCCAGCAGGCTCCAGGGCAGGCCCGTTTCTTCCGCTGCCTGACGGAAATAGGGCTCATAGCGCGGCAGCCTTGAGACCATCCGGCGCTCAAACCGGGCGAGATCCACATAGTCGAATTCGGGCACATGGCCGAAATGCTGTTCTTCCAGAGAGGCGATGTGCTGACGGGTCGAAGCTTTCGCGAACCAATAGTTCAAGGTCGTGCTCAAGCCATGGGCGCGCGCGGGCACCACCCAGGCAAAGGCCCGGGGGCCCGAGACATCGAAGGGCACGATCAGCTCGGGATAGTCCCGCCGCTCCACCGCCACTTCGGTGGAATCGCCCATGGTGCAATCGACCTCGCGGGCGGCAACCCGTCCGATCAGGTCCTTCGTGGTCGGACCATAAACCGCCGTCCAGTCAAGGCCGGGAACCTTCTGCTTGAACTCGTTCAGCCGCGCCTCATAGAGCCCTTCCACGAAGACAGAGACAGAAACGGGCTCCAGGTCCGGAATGTTATGGGGCACGGGCCCGTAGCGATGGCACACGAGGCTTAGCCGCGCCTCACTATAAGGCGGCCCGAACCGCACCGCCGCGGGCAAGGCCAAGTCCATGGGCAGGGCCGCCGCGATCAGGTGCCCCTCCCCACGCATCAAGGCATCGATCAGTTCGGGAACGGACTCATAGGTGCGGAAATCGATATCGACGCCGAGCGAACGGGCAAAGGCGTGAATCAGGTCATGGTCGAAGCTGCCCGGCCCGTTGGCCTTGCCGCCCCCGTCCGCGAGAGCGTCTCGGGTCAACACCGTGAGACGACGTTCCGCCAGCACCTTGCCCAGCAGGGTCGTTGGCTCGCTGAACCTCGCCGGTCCGATGACCGCCACGGCGAGGGTCAGCAAGGCGACAAGGCTCAGCGTTGCCCAGCACATGATACGGGCCGTCAGCGTTTCCGTCGTGTGCATCGCCCGGGATGGCTTGCTCAAGTCGGCGTCGCTCCCTGGTGATCCGCCTTCGCGACCGGGTCAGCGGCCGGAAGGCAGTTCGTTAAACGGAATATCCTTATCCACACGGATATCGCCGGGCATGCCGAGCACGCGCTCGGCAATGATGTTGCGCAGGATTTCGTCCGTTCCGCCCGCGATGCGCAATCCGGCGGAGCCCATGAACGCACCCTGGAACTGACCTTCGAGAGGCATGAACGCCTCGGTCATGATGCCGCCCATGTCCTCGAGATCCATGGCAAGACTGGCCAGATCCTGCAGTTGGCTGGCCGCCACGATCTTGCCGATGGAACTTTCCGGCCCCGGCACTTCTCCCTTGGAGAGCGCCGTCAGGGTACGGTAGCGGGTATAGGAAAGTCCCTGGGAGCGGACATACCAGTCGGCGATCTTCTCGCGCACGGCCGCATTGTTGATGGCCGGTCCGTCTTCCAGCATGATCGCCTTCGTGAGTTCGATCAGCTCACTGACATCCGGCCCCGAAGTTCCGCCGATGGCGAGACGCTCATGCATCAGGGTCGTGAGCGCCACTTTCCAGCCATCGCCGATCGCGCCCAGACGCTGGGCGTCCGGGATGCGCACATCATTGAAGAAGACCTCGTTGAAGCCTGCGCCGCCGGAAGCCTGCTTGATCGGCCGCACCTCGATGCCCGGTGACTTCATGTCCAGGAAGAAGAACGTCAGGCCTTTATGTTTCGGCACGGAAGGATCCGACCGCGCCACCAGGATCCCGTAATCACAGAAATGGGCGCCGGAGGTCCAGACCTTCTGTCCATTGATGATCCAGTCGTCACCCACCTGCTCGCATTTGGTGCGCAGGCCCGCCACATCGGAACCGGCGGAGGGCTCGGAGAACAGCTGACACCAGATCTCCTCGCCGCGCAGGGCCGGCGCCACAAAGCGCCCGCTTTGTTCCGGAGTGGCATAGGCCATCAGAGTCGGAATGCACATGCCAAGACCGATCTCGTAAACGCCACGGGGGACATCGAAACGGCTTTCTTCCTGGTTGTAGATCACCTGCTGCATGGGCGTTCCGCCCCGCCCGCCGAACTCCGCGGGCCAGGTGATTGCCGCAAAGCCGGCTTCCGCTTTCTTGCGCTGCCACGCCTTGGCCGCCTCAAGGAGGCTTTCCGTGCTGTCATAGCGCGTCGTTACCCCGTCGGCTGACTTGGGCTTGGCATTGGCTTCAAGCCAAGCGCGAACCTCGGCACGGAATGTCGCTTCCTCTTGGGTATCATTGAAATCCATAAGGCTTTCCTCTCCCTTAAATTCGGCTGTTCTGGGCTTCAGGCGACATTGCGCCGTTCAAGCTGGCTCACCAGGCGGTCCTTCCAGACGCGCTCGGCGCCCAGCGTCAGCGCCAGATGCTTGGAGCGCCGATAGTGCAGGTGACAATCCGCTTCCCAAGTGAAGCCCATGCCGCCATGGGTCTGGATGTTTTCCTTGGAGGCATAGTGATAGGCCTGGGTCGCGCTGACCCGCGCGCCGGCGGCGGCAACGGCCAGATCCGGGGCGTCCGTCGACAGCGCCCAGGCCCCGTAATAGGCGTTGGAACGCGCCAGCTCGGTATTCACATACATATCCGCGAGCTTGTGCTTGATCGCCTGGAAGGAGCCGATCTGCCGGCCGAACGCATAGCGATTGAGCGCCCAGTCCTTGGCCATTTCCAGACAGGCATCAGCGCCACCCACTTGCTCGAAGGCCATCAGCACGGCCGCCCGGTCCAGGACCTGACGGGTCAGCGTCCATCCCGCGCCGGGTGCGCCGAGACGCTGGGCGGGCGCGCCATTGAAGGAGACCCGCGCATGGGGCCGCGTCGGATCGAGCGTCGCGACGGTCTCTCGGGCAACGCCGGCTCCGGTCAAATCAACGAGCGCCAAATCCACCGTCGTCTCATCGACGCCATCGGCGTTCTTCACGACCACGACCGCGAAATCGGCAACCATGCCGTCGGGCACGGGCAGTTTCTCGCCATGGATCTGGGTGCCGTCGAAACGCACGGTCATGGAGGTGGGTGTGGCGGGCTTGGGACCTTCGGCAATGGCCAAGGTGCCGACCCGTTCGCCGGTCGCGAGCTTGGGCAGATAGGCCTGTTTCTGCTCTTCCGAACCGGCCGCCAGCAGGGCTTCCGTGGCCAGATAGACCGATGAACCGAAGGGCACGGGCGCCAGGGCGCGGCCAAGCTCCTCGGCGATCACGCAAAGCTCCAGATAGCCGAGCCCCAGGCCGCCATAGGCTTCCGGGATCGCCGTACCGGTCCAGCCCATGTCCACAATGGACTGCCACAGGGCGGGATCATGGGTCCCCTGGCTCTCAAGCACCGCGCGGGGCACGGACGTGGGACATTTTTCGCCCAGGAATTTACGTGCCTGGTCTTTCAGAAATTTCTGATCCTCGGAAAAGTCGAAATTCATCGGCCTCCCTCACCGTTGGAGTGGTTCTGTTTCACCGCACGGCCCGGCCGGCGGCTGACGCCACGATCACTGACATTGTCTCATAAAATAACAGCCATGGGCGTTCTGAAAAGCGCCCGCTGCGGTCATGAGCCGTGGCCGAAGCGCTCACCCCCCGGATCGGAGGCGGTCCCGGAGCCTCCGGGCGTGTCCGCCTGCCCGCCTGCCGGCGGGTTATCGGGCGCATCCCGTTCCATGGCCTGGAGGTTGCCTTTGACCTGGGCCAGGCTTGCCACCACGTCGCGTCGGGCAGTCCCGGTCAGGCCCTTCATCGCGCCGGACAGGACTTCATGGGCATCCGCCTTGAGGGTCGGCAGCAAGGGATCGATTTTCGTTGTCCGAAAGACCCGTTTCGCGCGTTTGTCATCCGGGTCGGAGCGCCGCTCCACCCAGCCGCTTTCTTCCAGGCGATCAAGAAGACGCCCCAGGGGGGCCCGTTCCATCTCCAGAAGATCAGCCAAGGCACTTTGTGTCATGCCGTCACGGCGGAACAGGAAGGTGAGGACCCGCCATTGGGCCCGGGTCAGACCAATGCGCGCCATGCGACGATCAAAGATCCGTGTAAGCAAGCGATGCACGTCGTCGATCACCGCGCCGACGGCCCAATCGAGCTCCTCGGCAACCATCTCCTCCGGCGCCGCCTCCAGCAGCCGGTCAAGACCAGGCATCAAGGTATTGGTCTCATCCGTGCGCATCTCCGACGCCGATGCCGGTTCTTCCATGGGATTGTCGGTTGATTTGCGGGGGTTTTGATCCGTCTCATCGGCTGGCGCCATGGCGTTCAGTCCTTTTAGCAACTCACTCCGGAACAACCCTTCAACGCCTGCCCGAAGCGGTACAGGAGAGGCCCACGGGAATTGACAAGCCTAGACCGTTTTCCATAACGCGAAAATGGGAAGAATCTCGGACGATTTGTTTCCTTGGACCTCGGATGGCGGATACTGCCCTGGACAATCCATCCTAGTATAGGATTCAAGCTCGGATGTGCCGGTCCCCGCCCCGTCCCCCGCACCTGCGTCGCGCCTGGGGCATCAGGACCGCCAATCCGATTGATTCCAGCGGCACCCCCGGCTGATCCCCGAGGTCCGGTGCGCATCTCAACCAAAAAGGAGCCGGCCATGGCGATGGAAACGCCCCCCACCATTTTTTTGAAGAATTATGCCCCGGCCCCGTTCAGCATCGACCAGGTGCGCCTCGACATCGATCTCGAGGCGACGGCCACGCGTGTCCGGGCCCAGCTGACGATCAACCGCGTGGGCGATCCCAC
>CAZFWG010000079.1:0-20212 GCA_964522525.1 uncultured Alphaproteobacteria bacterium
AGAAATACATCGAGGACGGCAATCACGGCGGCAAGGGCTCCGACGCCCACAAGGCGGCCGTGACCGGCGACACGGTCGGTGATCCTTACAAGGATACGGCCGGCCCGGCGGTGAACCCGATGATCAAGATCACCAATATCGTGGCGCTGCTGCTCATCGCGGCCTTCGCACACTTCTAGGGATTGCGTCGCCGGTCTTGTCGGCCGGCCCCAATTGATGGTTGGATCTGGGCCCCGCTGTGGATCGGCGGGGCCCCTTTCTTTGTCGACGGCGCGCTCATCATCGATCGTCTGATCGAATGCGTGGCCCCGGCAGGGACCGTCACAAACCATGGAGACCGATGGTGGACCTGGACAAAATCTCAACGGGTCAAAATCCGCCCGATGACTGCAATGTGGTGATCGAGGTGCCGCTCGGCGGAGAGCCGATCAAATATGAGATCGACAAGCCCTCCGGCGCCATGTTCGTCGACCGCTTCCTCTACACCTCCATGCGGTACCCCTGCAATTACGGTTTCATCCCCCATACGCTCGCCGAAGACGGGGATCCGATGGATGTCATGGTCGTGGGTTCTCGGGCGCTGGTGCCCGGCGCAGTCGTCCGGGTGCGTCCCGTGGGCGTTCTGTTGATGGAAGACGAGGCGGGGACGGACGAAAAAGTCCTGGCTGTGCCCCATAGCAAGCTGACGCGCTACTATGACAAAATCCATTCCTATGAGGATCTTCCCGAAATCCTGGTCGAGCGCATCATCCATTTCTTCGAGCACTACAAGGATCTCGAGCCCAACAAATGGGTCAAGATCGCGGGTCTCGCGGGCGTCGACAAGGCCAAGGCCGTGATCTCGGAATCCGTTGAGCGGGCAGGGCCGCCGCCGGTCACCGTGAAGCCCTGATCAGCCCACGGTATTCCCGACGCGAACCGACCCAATATCGGTGACGGTGGGTGTTCCGACAAAAGAACTACCGACCGATCGGACCGCCGGGACCGCCCGGCCCCCCGGGACCGCCCGGTCCGCCGAGACCGCCGGCGCCACCCGGCAGACCCCGGCCCACATTGCCGAACATCTGCTCCAGGAAGGTCAGTTCCTTGCCCCGGGTCGGGGTCTTGCGGCGGCTGTAATTGACGATCTTGCCGTCCTCGATGCCGTAGGTTTCGACATTGGCCAGCATGCCCGTGTCGTCGAATTTGATCGCGACCACTTCCCGGTCGGTCGTCTCCTTGTTCAGGAAGGCGAAGCGCTCCTGGGTCGAGGAGATGTAGTACCAAGTGTGCTGGTCGAAGGTGGCCACGCTCGACGGGGTGCCGAGGGTCTCCCGCGCGACCGCCTTGGAGGTCACGCCCACTTCGAGGGAATCGAGTTTTTCCTGATCCGGGATATAGCCGTGTTTCGACACCACTGCCCGCATCACGGAGGAGGAACAGGCACCCACGGCCAAGACGCCAAGACCGAGCGCACAGATCCGGGCCCAGCGCGCCCATTGTGCGGCGTTGGAACGCGCCATGTTCTGCTCGGAGCGGATTTGCCTCGTCACCTTCATCCCCATCACCGTGTCATACGCCTGTCGTTACTGATCCCGAAAAAACCTAAACCGTTTCCCAAAGCACAGGGCAACCCCCTGTCCGGACGTGGTCTCGCCGCCAAGCGAGCGATGCCGTCAAACGGCCCATTCCCTATTATGGATACAATAGAACAGTCGGCCAGTTCCCGGGCACAAATCAAATCTCGTTCCCGGCATTCAGCCGCAGTCTATTCCTATCCATCTTCCTTGAGCTAAATAGGGTGTCAAATACACCCGTTTGGTCGCTTTCCTGCCCGTGTTCGTTTTGGCAAGTTTGGTGCCCATTTCGCCATCAAAGAGAGCGCTGCTCCATGTTGTGGTCGCGTTTATTCGGTCGTTCCTCCACCGCCAAGGCCGCCGATCGGCTCTACGCCTCGGTCGTCGCCCAGGCCCGGCAGCCAGTGTTCTATCGGGATGCCGAGGTGCCCGACACCCTGGACGGGCGGTTCGACATGATCACCTTGCACATGATCCTGGTGCTGCGCCGCATGAGGGGGCCGGCCCTCGCGTCCCTGTCCCAGACCTTATTGGATACGTTTTTCAAGAATATGGACGGGGCTTTACGGGAAATGGGCGTCGGGGACCTGACGGTGCCGAAAAAGGTGAGGGCCATGGCCCAGGCCTTCTATGGACGCCTCGAGGCCTATGAAAAGGCCTTCGCCGAGGACGGCAACGACATGCTCGCTGTCGCCGTGGAGCGCAATGTCTTTCGGTCCGAGGCGTCGTCCGCGTCACCGGCCGCGCAGGCCATCGCGCGCTATATGCGCGTCCAGGACAGCCATCTGGCGACCCTGGACAATGCCCAGCTCACCGAAGGCCGGGTGACGTTCGCCGAAGCTTCCATGCCTTCCGCGTCGGGGGAGCCCGGGAGTGTTGCCGCCCCATGACGGATGCGCCTGAAACCCCGGAATGGTCGGTTCCGATCCGTCTCGCCGACTTGGCCGTCGGCGATCCCGTTGACCGCCGGATCAGCGCAAGCCCGGACACCCTGACCGCTCTTACGCGGCGTTTTGGCATTCTCGCGATCGAAGAAGCCGAGGCCGTTCTGACGGCCGAGCGGCAGAAGAAGGACCGGGTGCGCGTGCATGGGCAGCTTCGGGCGCGGGTGGTCCAGGCCTGTGTCGTGACCCTGGAGCCCGTGGCCACCGATCTTGAGGTACCCGTGGAGATCCTGCTCCTGGCGCCGGGCGATCAGGAGCCCCACGCGGTCGAGATGGAAGCCCCGGAAGACGAGGGCGACGTGGATCGCCATGATGGCCTGACCGTGGATCTGGGCGAAATTGCCGCCCAGACCCTGGCGCTCCATTTGCCGGATTATCCAAGGGCCGAAGGCGCGGCCTTGCCCGAGGGCTCTTCGGAGGAGGCCGGCGGGGTCGGGGAGGGGCGTGACAATCCGTTTGCGGCTCTCGCCGCGCTCAAGTCCCGCGATTCTTGATCGAGCGCACCCTTGCCAGGGCGCTGGAATTCGCTATTGTCCGGCGCTTGGAGCAACCGGTCTTGCCCGTGGCGGGTTGAGCCCTTCTGAGGGTTCCCCAGGTCGCCGGCGCCGGATGCGATCCGAAAATGCGCGACCCAGACGGGTCGGCGTTCCCGAATTCAAGGATCCAACAAAGGGGATCGGACCGGGCGATGCAGGCGTCGGGCTTGTCTTCGTCCCCTGGGGCTGCCATTGGGCGGTTTTCCCACCGGTTCCGCAGGAGAGAAAGATGGCCGTTCCAAAGCGGAAAGTAACCAAGTCCAAGCGCAACATGCGCCGTGCCCATGACGCCCTGGCGCGCCCGGCTTACGGGGAATGTCCAAATTGCGGCGAGCTGAAAAGACCGCACCATGTCTGCGCGTCCTGTGGTTATTATGACGGGCGCGAGGTCATGGAGGCCGCCGAGATCGCCTGACGGTTCTTAAAGAACCGCCTCTCGCGGATCCGGCGATACCGCTTGAACAAGCGGCTTGGGGTTGAGATGCGCCAGAGGCCCGGCGACCATCTCGGGCGCGACCGGAATAGGGCGATGACGAGAGGAGACACGGAGTGTCCCGTGAGCTTGTGGTATCCGTCGATGCCATGGGTGGCGATCACGCGCCCGCCGTCGAGATTGAAGGGCTTGAGCGCTCGATCATCCGTCATCCCAAGGTCCGCTATCTGCTTTTCGGCAATCAGGCTGATATCGAGACGTTGTTGAACCAGCGCC
Organism: uncultured Alphaproteobacteria bacterium; assembly: GCA_964522525.1. Classification (GTDB taxonomy): domain Bacteria; phylum Pseudomonadota; class Alphaproteobacteria; order JAJFIK01; family JAJFIK01; genus CAYUYV01. The sequence continues at coordinate 3,746 of CAZFWG010000079.1, forward strand.
CCGCCTTGCGCGCCATTTGCGAGGTGCGCCACGCCCCCGAACGCGTGTCCATGGACACCAAGCCCAGCGTGGCCGTGCGCCGGGGCCAACAGACCAGCATGTGGCGGGCCCTTGAAGCCGTGAAGAGCGGTGAGGCCTCGGTCGCCATATCCTCGGGCAATACGGGCGCGTTGATGGCCATGGCCAAACGACAGCTGCGCACCCTCCCGTCGATCAGCCGTCCGGCCATCGCGGCGATCTGGCCCACCGTGCGCGGCGAGTGCATCGTGCTGGATGTGGGCGCCAATATCGAATGCGACGATCGGGAACTGGTGGATTTCGCCTTGATGGGCGAGGCCTATGCCCGCGCCGTCCTGGGTTTGCGGAAGCCGCGGGTGGGTCTTCTCAATGTGGGCGCCGAGGAACTCAAGGGCACCGAAGCGGTGCGCGGCGCCGACGAGATCCTGCGCACGGCCGGTCTGCCCATCCACTATCATGGCTTTGTCGAGGGCAATGACATCGGCGCCGGCACCACGGATGTGGTGGTCACGGACGGTTTCACCGGCAATGTCGCCCTGAAAACGGCGGAAGGAACGGCGCGCCAGATCGGCGAATATCTGCGCAGCGCCATTCGCCGGTCGATCATGGGACGCCTGGGCTATGTTCTGGCCAATGGTGCGTTCTCGACCCTCCGGACCAAGATGGATCCGCGCCGCGTCAATGGCGGGGTTTTCCTGGGCCTCAATGGCGTTGTGGTCAAAAGCCATGGCGGCACGGATGCCATCGGTTTCGCCAGTGCCGTCGACCTCGCCATCGATATGGGATTGAGCAATTTCGCCACGGAGATCGCTTCGGCGAGCACTCTGGTGGGCCAGCACCTGAACCGAAGCCAACACGAAGAAACGGAAACGGTGAGCCAATGACCATAGCCCGGTCGATCGTCGTGGGGTGCGGCGCCTATCTGCCCGACCGTATTCTGACCAATGACGAGTTGGCCCGCCGCGTCGATACGAGCGACGAATGGATCGTTGAGCGCACGGGCATCCGGCAGCGCCACATCGCGGCCGACGGGGAGACCACCGGCGATCTGGCGGTCGCCGCCGCCCAGGCCGCGCTCAAGGATGCGGGGCTTGAGGCCGGGGCCATCGACCTCATCATATTGGCCACTGCCACGCCGGACCGGACCTTCCCGGCGACCGCGACGCGGGTTCAGGCGGATCTGGGCATCACCCATGGCGCGGCCCTTGATGTGGCCGCCGTGTGCTCGGGCTTCATCTATGCGGTCAGCGTCGCCGACAGCATGTTGCGGGGCGGGCCCCAGTTCTCGCGCGCGCTCGTCATCGGCGCGGAGACCTTTTCACGGATCCTGGACTGGGAAGACCGCAGCCCCTGCGTTCTGTTCGGCGACGGGGCCGGTGCCATCATCCTGGAGCGCGGCGAAGGCGAGGGCGGTCTTGAGGATCGCGGTGTCCTCGCCACTCATTTGCGGGCGGATGGTCGCCACAGGGATCTTCTCTATGTGGATGGTGGGCCGTCGGAGACCAAGACGGTGGGGCATCTGCGCATGCAAGGTCGCGAGGTCTTCCGACACGCGGTCGTCAACATCGCGGAAGCCATCGAGGCGGCGGTGGAAAGCGCGGGCACCAGGCTTGGCGATATCGATTGGTTCGTGCCCCACCAGGCCAATCAGCGTATCCTGGCGGGAACGGCCCGCCGTCTGGGGATTGACGAGGAGCGCGTGATTTCGACGGTTGCCTTGCACGGCAACACGTCCGCGGCTTCCGTTCCCCTGGCCTTGGATCATGCCGTGCGGGATGGCCGAATCCAGAAAGGGCATCTCGTCATGCTGGAGGCGATGGGCGGTGGCTTCACCTGGGGAGCCTCTCTCCTCCGGTGGTAAAACCATTTTTTTTTCGCGCGCGCGATGCCCGACAAATGCCATCGCGTTGAAACTATAAAGCGGCTTGACCCTGTCGGAGAGCGCCTATGCGTAAATCGCATAGCATCCCATGGGAGTTTGTTGACCCTCTTCGCTACCCGCCGTACCTTGTTTGTGTGTAATGGAGGTTCGCGTTATCATGCCGTCGAAAACAGTCACAAGAGCGGAACTATTCGATGCCGTTCAGCAAGAAATCGGTGTGCCTCGGTCTGACGCCTCGCTTATCGTAGAAGCCGTGCTCGATCATATCGCGGAAACGCTCGTGCATGATGAGACGGTGAAACTATCTTCATTTGGCACCTTTGCTGTTCGGCATAAGAATTCTCGTATAGGGCGGAACCCGAAAACGGGTGAAGAGGTGACCATAGAGCCACGGCGGGTCGTTGTTTTCCGGCCTTCCCACGTTCTGAAAGACGCCGTCAATGATGGCCATACGGAACGGCGCTCTCGCTCAGAATGAGAATGGCAGAACCCGACGCCCGGGACATGACGAATTCGGATGATACGAGGTCTAAGATCTTGTATTCATAGGGTATCGTCTCGGTCGAGCACGGTCCATGGCGGGGGCCGACCGTGTTCTGCGACAACAAGGGGTCTTTTGCTTCCATGAGCGATGGTCGTTTTGAAGCGGGAAACGTCGTTTCCCTTGAGGATGTCGTGGGCCGCGACACGAGCGCGGCGAAAGCCAAAGCCAACGGCACATCGAGCGACACTCAGACGGCGGAAGAAAAACCTGAAGCCGTTCAAGCGCCCTCCACGACCTATCCGCTCAAGCCGAAGGTGCCCCAGTCGAACTCGCCAGCGTCCAGCGCGCCCCAGTCCAATCCGCCAGTGTCCAGCGCGCCCGAGGCCAATGCATCGCAGGCTGGCATCCCCCAGTCCAGCATCGCGCAGTCCGACGCACCCCAGGCCGATGCTCCTCAACCAACCGCCTCGGAACCGGTCCAGGCGGATCAAAACACCGATAGCGCCGCAACCGAGGAAGAGGCTCTCCTTGTCCTGACACCCGGTCAGGAGGTTGCCGTGGACGCAGCGGCGGTGCCCTCCAAGGAAGAGGCTCGGCCGGATGAGCCGACCCAGGCGCTTTCTCCTGAATCCGGCGACGGACCGTTGCCGGAGTGCCGGGAGACACAAGACACCGTCCCCCCCGCCAGCACGCAGACCGCTTTCGAGCCGGTCGTCCCGGATCTGGCGTCCCCGCCGGCAAGCCCCACCGAGAGCGATTCTCAGGATGGGGTGCCCGCCGCAGGCGCGCCGGATGCCACGACGATTGGTTCCGCGCCCAACCCGGAGCCGGGAGACGCGGGCGAAATGCCGCAAAGCCCGGTGCCGCCGATCTTTTCCGGGCCCCGGCGCAAAATCGTCACGCCCCCTGCGCAGACGACCGCGCAGGATTCCCCACCTTTGGCAGGGGCGGAAGATCCGGACCGCGCCTATCGCAGCATCGGCGACGTCGTGCAGGAAGTGGGTGTGCCCCAACATGTCCTGCGCTTCTGGGAAACGAAGTTCTCCGCCCTTCAGCCCCTGAAGCGGGGCGGCGGCCGGCGTCTTTATCGGCCCGACGACGTGACCTTGATCAAGGCCATCCACGCCATGATCGAAGGGCATGGCCGCGACATCGAGGATGTGGAACGAATCATGGTGACCCGGGGCGCCCAAGCGGTGCGGGAGGTTCTTGCCGACAACAAACTCTCGCTGTTCCTGCAGGCCTATGACGCCGAAATCAAGCAGCAGGAAGAGGAAAAGGCCGCGGCGCAATCCCCCACCGACCATTTCATGGGGGAGATCACGCCGGTCGACCAGGAAGTGGACCCGGTTTCCTTCGCCGACCTGCCCCTCTCCATGGTTAATGCGGAACGTCCGTTTACCGATGGCCCGGATCTGACGGAAAGCCAGCGTCAGCGTCTTGCCAAAGTGTTGGACCTGCTGACGGATCTGAAACTGGAGATCGCCGAATTCCGCCATATGCGGGAGCGCTCGCCGGGCGTCCGCCAGGATCTTGCCCAACTGGACACGGTTCTTGGTGAAGAAGCGGCCCGGGACCAGGGGCATGCACAGGCCGGCGATCTTGAGAGTGATCGCGCTTTGGAAAACGCAAAGCCCGCCGGCGAGCCAAAGGCCGACAAGCCTTCAGCGGGCATTCAAGTGGTCCTGCCCCAGGTCTCCCGTCAGGTGCCGGATTGATCTTCCGCGCCCGGTCTTTCCGGACGCGGGCGATGGCACAGAAATGGTCCTATCCCAGTTTGCTTTTCAGCCAGGATCCCATGCGTTTGATGGCGGCGTCACTCGACGGTGTCACGGCGTTGAAATTGATGAAACCGTGGATCTGGCCGCGCTCCTCTTCATAGGTCACGTCGCCGCCCGCGTTCCGCAATTGCTCCGCATAGAGTTCGGCCTGGGGGCGCAACACGTCGTGGCCGGCCGTGATGATATAGGCGGGCGGCTGGCCGCCCAGATGGGGCGAATAGAGGGGTGAGAGGCGGGGATCGGTGATGCTTGTGCCCGGCGGCAGGTAGTTCTCCTTGAACCAGCGGCAGAGTTGGGGCGGCAGGATATAGGCATCTTCCAAATCGTCGAAAATCTTGCCTTCCATGCTCATTTCCACGGCCGGATAGATCATGAGTTGGGCTTGGGGCATGGTCTGACCGGCCGCCGCCAGATCATGCATCAGCACGGCGGTCAGATTGCCGCCCGCGCTGTCGCCGCCAAAGGCGAGGCGTTCGGGATCGGCGCCGAGTTCGGGCCCGTTCTCCATCAACCAGGCATGGACCGCGCGCACGTCATCGGGCGCGGCCGGGAAGACATGTTCCGGCGCCAGACGATAATCCACGGCGATGACCCGCGCGCCCGAATAGGCCGCAAGACGCGTGCACAAACCATGATGCGTATCGAGATCGCCGATGACCCAGCCACCGCCATGGAGATAGACGAGGGTGGGACGCAGTGAGGACGGCTTGAGGGTGCTCTCCGCCGCGTCATAGATCCGGATGGGAATGTCACCGGCCGGGCCGGGGATCGCGTGGTCCTCCAGAAGGGCCGGTTTGGGACCGGGCGTATCCAGGATCTTGCGCCCCTCCCGATATCCTTCGCGCATCAGGGCGGCGGTCAGGGGCGCTTCCGGATCCCGGAGGCTCAAGGCGAGTTCGCCAAGGGCCTGCGCCTTGGCCTCCATGACCCGGCCGTCATAGCGCCGCCGTCGCCCCGTGAACCACAGGGCCGAGACAAAGCCCGGCGTGCGGGCGAGCAATAGCGCAAACAGGGTTTTCATGATCCGGATCAGGGCCATGACGGTGTTCTCCTGCGGGATTTGAGGGCGGATGATTGACTATACACGGCCGGTGATGGGGATCAGGGCGCCCGTGATCGATGCGGCCTGATCCGAGGCCAGGAAGAGGATGAGGGACGCCACATGATCCGTGGGCACCCAACTGTCAAAATCCGCATTCGGCATTTCGGCGCGGTTGGCGGGTGTGTCCAGGATCGACGGCAGGATGGCGTTCACCGTGATGGTCGAGGCCTTGACCTCCTCGGCAAGGGATTCGGTAAAGCGCATCACACCGGATTTGGAGGCGGCATAGGGGCCCATGCCGGCGCCGGCCTTGAGGGCCGCATTGGCGCCGACGGAAATGACCCGTCCGGCCCTTGATTTCTCGATATGCGGCAAGGCGGCCTTGGTGGCATTGACCGCCGTCTGAACATTCATGGCGAAGAGGCGGGTCCAGTCCTCAAGCGCGCTGTCGCCGAAGGGGATCCAGGTGAAGCCTCCGGCCACATTGACGAGGGCATCAATCCCGCCAAGCTGGCCCGCCAGTTCATGAAAGGCCTTTTCGGCCAAGGACGGATCGATCAGGTCGACGCCAGCCGCCACCGTCACAGTGTCCGGCAGGACCCGTGCCGTGCCGGGGGCCATATCCAGGACGCCGACCCGCGCACCTTCCGCGACAAAGGCGTCGGCTACGGCCGCACCAAGGGCGCCGAAGCCGCCGGTCACCACCACTTTCTTGTCCTTGATGCCGTCAAATGCCATGGCTTGTCTTCAACGCTCCGTTTTGTCCCTCGCTGCATCCAGACGCGTCAGCCGGCGGCAAGGGCCGTTTCTTCCACCTGGCCCAGACGTTCCTTGCCGTAGAACATTTCCGTTCCCACAAAGAAGGTCGGAATGCCGAACGCACCCCGGTCGGCGGCGGCTTGGGTATTGTCCATCAGCGTCTTCTTGACCGCCGGATCCTGGGTGCCCGAGATGATCTGCTCCGCATCAAAACCGCTTTCGGTGAGGGCGGCGCGGACCACCTCCGGATCATCCATCTTTTTCGGTTCTTCCCACATATAATGCATCACCGCGTCCACGTAAGGCATCAGTTGCCCGGTTTTCTGGGCCACGATGGCGCCGCGCATGACCAGCAGCGTGATAACGGGAAAATGCGGGTTCATCGTGAAGTGATTGAGCCCGTTGCGCTTGATGAAGCGCTGCATTTCAAGTCGGTCATAGGCCAGCTTGTTGGGGATATCGGCAAAGGCGATCATCGGCGCCTGATTGTTGGTGAGCTTGAACAGGCCGCCCAGCAGGCAGGGGGTGTAGGTGATCTGGGCGCCGGTGCGCTCGGCCAGGACGGGCATGACCTTGTGCGCCATATAGGCGTTGGGACTGGCGAAGTCGAAGATGAACTCGATGGTCGTCATGGGGCGTCTCCCGATTGTTTGTGGTCTTACCAGGTCTCGCACCAGGGGCGCAGATCCAGTTCATGAGTCCAGGCGGAACGATGCTGACGGTGGAGCCAGACATAGGTCTCCGCGATGTGATCCGGCACCAGAAGCCCGTCCCGCGCCCGGCGTTCATCGACGTCCGGCAGCCGCTCCTGGGTGAAGGCCGTGTCGATCGCGCCATCGATCACGACATGGGCCACATGGATGCCTTTCGGGCCCAATTCCCGCGCCATGCTTTGGGCGAGCGCGCGAAGCCCGTGTTTGGCGCCCGCAAAGGCCGAATAACCCGGACCGCCCCGGACACTGGCCGTGGCGCCGGTGAACAGGATCGTGCCACGGCCCCTGGCCGCCATGAAGCCGGAGACTTCCCGGCCCATGAGGAAGCCCGAATAGCAGGCCATTTCCCAGACCTTGGTGTAGACGCGGGACGTGGTATCGCCCACGGGAAAGTTCACATTGGCGCCAATGTTGAACACGGCGATCTCGATGGGCCCCACATCCTGTTCGATCTGGGCGATCAGTTCGACCATCGCCGTTTCGTCCCGGGCGTCGACGCCGTAGGCGCGGGCCCGAAGCCCCCCATCGCGGATGGACTGCGCCAGTGCCTCCAACTGGTCCAGGTGACGGGGGCGGCGGGTGATGCAGGCCTCATAGCCTTCAACCGCGAAGCGCCGCGCGATCGCCCCACCCGTGGCATCGCCGGCGCCGATAACAAGACAGACGCCCTTTGGTTCCTTTTCCTCCACACGGCCCTCCCAAGCTTTTTGCAAAGCATGACCCGAATGGCCGTGAAGTCAATTTGGCGGGGCGCGGGCGGGTCGTGTCTCCCGTTGCGGCGCGGCATTGGCTTATGTCAGATGGGGCATCAGGATCCACCCTGCCGCCCGAAACCCTCGGACGGCTTTTCGTATCGGGCCGCCCAGGTGTCATCGGAAACCACAAAGACCGTTGCCGTGATTGGCGGCGGGCCGGCGGGCCTCTTTGTCGCCGAGCGCCTCGGCGCGTTGGGATGCCGGGTGAGCGTGTTTGATCGCATGCCCACGGTCGGGCGCAAATTCCTGATGGCGGGGCGAGGCGGGCTCAATCTCACCCACAGCGAAGCCCTGGAGGCTTTCCTCGCGCGCTACCACGAAGCCCGGGAGCCGCTTGAGCCCATGATCCACAGTTTCCCGCCTGCGGCCCTGACGGCCTGGTGCGAAGGGCTGGGCCAGACCACATTCACGGGCACGAGCGGGCGGGTCTTTCCCGAGAGCTTCAAGGCCTCGCCTTTGCTGCGCTCCTGGCTTCAACGGCTGGCGGGCTTGGGCGTGGTGATCCGCACCCGCCATGAATGGCGGGGATGGGCGCCCGATGGCGCTTTGCGCTTCGACGTCTTGGGCCGTGGCGAGACGGTCCCGGCGCCGGATGCGGTCGTTTTGGCGCTTGGTGGCGCAAGCTGGCCGAGGCTCGGCTCCAATGGCGCGTGGCGGGAGGTCCTGGAACCGGAGGGCGTTGCCGTGGCACCTTTTCTGCCGGCCAATTGCGGCTTCACCTGCGGCTGGTCCCCGGCCTTTGCCGAGCGGTTCGCCGGCACGCCGCTCAAGACCGTGGGAATTTCGTTCGACGGTGAGCGCCGGCGCGGGCCCATCACCATCACCCGAACGGGCCTTGAGGGCGGGGTTATCTATCCCCTGGCCGCCGCCCTCCGCCGTTCCATCCTGGATCGGGGGGGCGCCACGCTGGTGCTTGACCTGCGGCCCGATACCCCTCGGGAAACCCTGGCCGCCCGGTTGCGGGACGTCAATCCGCGTCATTCCCTGTCAAATCGTCTGCGCAAGGCTGCGGGACTGTCGCCCCCGGCCATCGGTCTGTTGCGGGAGGCGGGCGGTACCACACTCGATCCGGATCCGGAGCGTCTGGCGACGGTGATCAAGGAACTGGGCGTGCCTTTGACCGGCACGGCGGGCCTTGACCGGGCGATTTCGACCGCCGGCGGCGTGCGCTTTGACGCGCTTGACACTCATCTGATGCTCAATGCCCGGCCCGGCGTTTTCGTCGCCGGCGAAATGCTCGATTGGGAGGCCCCCACGGGCGGCTATCTGCTGCAGGCCTGTTTCGCGACGGCGGCCCGCGCGGCGGATGGCGTTGCGCATTATTTGAAAGTGACGTCCCCATGATGCCCGAACCTTCCGTCTATCCCCGTTGGGTGGTTCTGGCGGTCCGGGTGCTCTCCCGTCTGAGCTTTTTCGTCGTGGGTGTGGCGATTGTCTGGCTTTCCCTGAAACCCAGCATCGCCATCGGAACCTCGGACAAGCTTGCCCATCTGGTGGCTTATGGGGGATGGACTTTCGTCTCCCTGGTGGGCGTGCGCCGCTGGCCCTATGGGGTTCTGGTCGCGGTCCTGATCTTTGCGGCCAGCCTTGTCATCGAGGTCCTGCAACCCTTCTTTGGGCGGACGGCAGACTGGCGGGACGCCGCCGCGAATGGCGCCGGCGTTGTTCTGGGCAGCGTCCTGACGATTGCCCTGCGGGTGGGTGCGCGGCGCTTGGCCAACATGGTGGGCCGGCCCGAGGGGCAGGCTTGACTTGTGCTCGGGCGGGCAAGGGTTGACACTGCACGCCGAAAAAACGCTCCAGGAGGAGAAACCCACCATGACCACCATCGGATTTGTCGGATTGGGCAATATGGGTCTGCCCATGGCCCTCAATCTCGTGAAAGCGGGCCATGACGTGCAGGTCTTCGATCTTGATGCCGGCTCCCTTGAAAAGGCGGCTTCCGGCGGCGCCAAGGCCTGTTCCGCTCTGGGCGAGGTGGCGCGCGAGGCGGACGCAATCGTCACCATGTTGCCGGCGGGACGTCATGTGCGCAGTGTCTATACGGGGCCGGACGGGCTTCTCGACAAGGTCGGGCAGGGAACCCTGCTGATCGATTCCTCGACCATCGATGTGGGCACGGCCCGGGACATGATCGACGGGGCCAAGGCCAAGGGCGTGCCCATGGTGGACGCGCCCGTCTCCGGCGGTGTCATGGCGGCCCAGGGCGGCACCCTGACCTTCATGGTGGGCGGCGAGAGCGGCGCTTTTGACCGTGCCCGTCCCATCCTGGAAGCCATGGGCAAGAACATCTTCCATGCCGGCGGTCCCGGAACGGGACAGGCGGCCAAGATCTGCAACAACATGCTGCTCGGCATCTCGATGATCGGCGACGCCGAAGCCTTCGTGCTTGCCGAAAAGCTGGGCCTCGATTGGCAGAAACTGTTCGACATCTCATCGACCGCATCCGGACAATGCTGGTCCCTGACGAGCTATTGCCCGGTTCCGGGCCCTGTGCCCAATGCGCCCTCGAACCGGGACTATCAGCCGGGTTTTTCCGCCGCCATGATGCTGAAGGACCTCAAATTGGCCCAGGAGGCCGCCCAGACCAGCGGGGCGGCAACACCGCTCGGTGCTCAGGCCACGGCGCTTTACAGTCTTTTCGCCGCCGCCGGATCGGAAAACGAGGATTTCTCTTCCATTATCAATATGATCCGCGGGGAACGGATCCCCATGGGATGAGCCGGGCTGCGCGCTTTGCGCGTATTTTTGACCCTCAAATGCCCGTGATTCGAGTGATGGGAGGTCCCGCGTCAGATTAAAAGAGGCGCTGGATCGTTGACTTTCGGCGCCGGACAGGGTCTTCGATGGGGTGGGGTCGTGATCCATCAATGATCGCATTGTTGCGCGCCTCCATCGGGTCGGTGCCGCGGCCAGACCGGTGGAGCGCAGGGAGGCTGAGATGATTCGTGTGGGGATTTTTGTCGCAGGGATGGCCGCCCTGGGTTCGGGGCTTGCCGGTTGCGCCACCTTGAACGAAGCGGAATGCCAGACCGTGGATTGGCGGGATCTGGGCTATATGGATGGGGTCAGGGGGCGCCCGGAAACCCGGTTCGATGCCCACCGCGAGGCGTGCGCCAAATACGGCATCACGGCCGATCTCGTGCCCTACCGGTCCGGCCGTATCGAGGGCGTGCGCGTCTATTGCCAGCCGGAACGGGGTTTTCAAGAAGGCCTCAGGGGCCACACCTATTACAATGTCTGCCCGCCCGATCTCGCGGCGGAATTCGTGGCGGCCTATGATGATGGCCGCCTGATCTATGATCTGCGCGCGACCGTCAACCGGATCGAATACGACCTCAACGATCTGCGCGACAGGATCTTCAATGTGAAGGAGCGGATTCTCGATCTCGAAGCCCAGCTCCTGGACAAGGCGCTGACGGCACGCGAACGGGAGGAGTTGCGGGCCAAGATCCGCCGGTTGCGCCGCCGCCGTCGCGAACTGGCCGATGAGGTGCGCTATCTCGAAGAGGAACGTTTCCAGGCGGAACTGGATCTGCGCGCGGCGGAATCGAACATCCTTTATTGATCGAATGCGGATGACATCGATAGGCCCGATCCCATAGCCCGTGATCGTGAAGGCGAAATAGGTGCGTGCGTCGGGATCGAATTGGCAGAGGATCCCGGCGGTGGAATTTTCCGTCTGGAAATCACCGCCCACAAGGAGCGAGACCTTGGCACGGGCCAAGTCGTCTCTCTCCATGACGGGAAAGCTGGTGAGATGGAAATATTGAACCGCGCCCGCGTCGGTCCGGTTTTCGACGATATAGCGTCCGTCCACGGCGCCACCGCTCCAGGGGCCGTCTTGGCCCTGAAGCAGGATGTCCGCGTTCAGGAGGCGCGACGATCCCGGATCGAATGTGTCGGTGAAATCGGCGGCCCGGGCGGGTAGCGCGGCCAGACCGGCCAGCACCATGTAAAAGCCCAGCAGATTGGAGCGTCTTGACCTGTTTTTGAGGCCCCATGAGGTCTGAACACCAACGTGCAGAAGACCCGTCCCTCGCGCTCATCATGCGCCCCGAGCCACGCCCGTGTTGTGCCCCGGGACACACCCGGACCCTCCTTCCATGGCGTTCGCGGGCCGGTATCAGGGCCCTGCCAGGCAGCCTTAAGTCGACCTTAAGGGGGCGTGCCTAAACTGCCTCGAAGGGTAGGGGATGCCATCCGGTCGTCCGGATCGGTTCATGCGGGGAGGTGGCTCATGTCAGCAGCGGGATTTGCACGCGCGGTCGATCCGATGGATCCGTGGGGAAGCGATGCGCCCCAGGATCGGTTCTCGAATTATCTTGCGTCCCTGACCCTAGTCGAACGCCTGCATCGTCAGCTCCTTGACGTTATCAAGGATGAGCTTGAGCGCGTCGGCCGATCCGACATCAACAGCGTGCAGGCGCTCTTGTTGTTCAATATCGGTGAATCCGAGCTGACGGCCGGCGAACTGCGCACGCGGGGGCATTATCTGGGGTCGAATGTTTCCTACAATCTGAAGAAACTCGTCGATCTGGGATATCTCCGCCATGAGCGTTCGGAGACGGACCGGCGTTCCGTGCGCATCAGCCTGACCATCGCGGGCCGGGAAGTGAGCGATCTGGTCACCGGCCTGTTCGAGCGCCACATGGCCTCGATTCGCGAAGCGGGCGGCATTGAGGATGATGCCATCGCCACCATGAACATCACCCTGCGCCGCCTGGAGCGTTTCTGGATGGATCAGATCCGCTACCGGCTGTGATCCTGGGCGCAAGCGCCATGAGCCCGTCGGACCCTTTGCCCATGGAACCCGAAGACGACGTCTATCTCGAGTTCATTCCCCGGGGCACAAGCGTCAAGGTTTGTGCCGTCTGCGCCCGGACCGGTCTCGAAGTGGCCATTGTGGGTCCCGCCAGCGCAGGCCAGGAGGCGCTCACCCGGATCGCCATGGACAAGCTGCGCTATGTTCTGGACCGTCGGCGCCGCGTGGCCTCCGCGCCTCCGGGCGAGGCCTCTCGGGGCGTGATCGTCTAGGGACAAACCGCGCGGGTCCTGTTCTTCGCGGCCTGGGCCGTCCGGGCTCAATCCTTGCCTGACCGGCGGTCCTCGGCCCTTTTGGGTCCGCGCTTGCCACTGGGGTCTCGACCCGCCCCATCCTTGCCTATATGACATGGAAATTTAAAGGATTGGGCGCTGCTGTCGGGTGACGGGGCGGCGGCGTCAATGCTTTCGTTTTGACGTACTTCGTTTTGACGTACTGGGAGGTGCGCATTCGATGGTTCGGTTCTGGGCTTTGGTGCTTGCGGCGGGGGTGATTCTGGGCATGCCGGTTCACGCGGAACTGGCCGACCAGTACCAAGTTAATCCGCAGCGGGAAAAACTCGGCCGCATCTATCATTATGTCCGCAGCAACACGGATGACAGCGTCGCGGAACGGGTCAGCGTGTTCCGGGAAGACCGCACTCACGTGCAGGTCTACAAGGCGCGGGGACGATGCGAGCCGGCAACGGTCGTGAAAGCCGAACTCGACCTTGATCTCATGTCACCGGTCAAGATTACCGGCGGGCGCCTCGACCCGGGCGCGAAGATTGAGGAATTCGCCTTTCTCCACATTGACCGCGAGACGAAGAAACTGGGCTTGCGGGTGGAACTGCCGGACCAGCGCATCGACAGCGACGTGGCGATCGAAGCCTATCCCTGGCATCTCTACGACTTCGATCTGGCCAGTCTGACCGTGCTCACCCCCTATCTGAAGGATCCAAAGGCCGGTTTTTCCTTTGATCTTGTGCTGGTGCTTTATGATCCGGAACTGGATCCGCCCATCCAGCATATGGGCCGTGCCGCGGCCGAGTTTCAGACCCTTGAAGAACGAAACGGGCAGAGCAGTCTGCGCTTCAAGGTCGCCGGCCCGGCCTTTCGGGATCAGGGCGGCGACCTTTGGCTCGACGCTGACTCCGGGCATATCGTGGAAGCGCGGTTCAAGATGCCGAACCATCTAGGCTACCGTGATTTCAAGCTGACCTTGACCAGCGTCGATGACGGCGGCGCGGACACGTGGCGCGCCTACCTACTGGCCCACCACCACGGTTGCAGCCGCTAGTGCAACGGCCCAGACGGAGAATGCCTTTATTTTTTAAATCGTCGGGGGCAAGGGAATGGGAAAAATGGGCGGCCTTGTGCCGCCCATTGCCGTTTCGGGTCAGCCGGATGGGTCTTTAAAAATGCCACAGAACACGGACTGAGAGTCCCATCATGGCACGGAACACAGTGAAGGTGCTTCAGAAGAAATTCGGAACGAGCGCGTCGCCCAACTGTCGAACGACCTCTTCCGACACATCCCCGATCACCACATAGCCATAGCCCGCCTTGTCCCAGGCATAGGTGTTCAAGGCGTCGACGGAGCCGGCCGCCGGATCCTTGGTCTGCGCCGATTTTGCGCTCTTGATGATGCAGAACAGGACCGGATTGCCGTCCCCGTCCCGATAGATCACCTGGGCCAGCGGGTTGCCGTTGAAGTCCAGAAGTTCCGCCTGCAGAAGGTCAAAGCCCTCGACCTGAAGCGTATCAAGCGCCATCGGCCGGCCGAGCCCTGCTTCGACGGTGGCCAGATTCTGCGACAGCTCTTCCGGTTCCGTCGGCTTGTTGGCGATCGTCGCCCGGCTGTAGAGCACGGCATAATCCGCGATCGCCTTTTTCCAGCCCCGCGGTTTCGGTTCAACGGGGGCAGACGGTTGAACGGGCGGCATGGACGGTTTCGCCGGTGGGCCTTCCGCGGTCATCGGCGCGGGGACCGGCGTCGACCGGAACAGATCATGGATGAAGACGCCCAGCGTGAACGCCACCACGATGCTCGCCGCCATCAGCCACCATTCAGGCGTGCGTCCCTGCCACAGGGCGGATACGGCCTTGAAGGGGCTGGCAGCGGCCCGGCGCTCAACCTCCTCGAAGGCGGCGTCCAGCTGCGCTTCCAGAATATCCTGGGACGGCACAAACGCGTCCAGATCATCTCGAGCCCGCTCAAAAATGCTCATACCACGATCAAGCTCGGCCAGCCGATCCGCAATCTCCGGATCTTGGCCAAGCGCCTCCTCAACGGTCCGACGTTCGGCCGCCGACAACGCATCGTCGAGGTAAGCCACGAGGGTTTCATCTGAGATCGGCGGATTGTTTTGATCATGCGTCATTTCGGCGCCTCCCCATCTTTGGAGGAGGGTTCGCCCACCAGACGCGAGAGCGTCTTACGCGCCGAGGCTAACCGACTCATGACTGTTCCCAAGGGGATCTCAAGGGTCTCCGCTGCTTCCCGATAGGTTAAGCCCTCGATGTAAACGAGGCTGAAAGTTTCTCGAAGTGCGTCCGGCAGTTCCTGCAGTGCTGATAACACCTGAGACGCCAAAATCGAGTTTTCGACTTCGGCGCGGCTGTCGGTTCCCCGCAGGGCCGCTTCGTCCAAATCCGCCGTAGGCCGGCGCAAGCGCTCAGATCGCATCTGATTGCGCCAAATGGACACCATGATGGCATAGGCCCAACTGTGCAGACGGGTGCCGGGCTCGAATTGGTGGGCGCGTTCCAGCGCACGCACGCACGTGGCCTGCACCAGATCATCCGCTTTCGAGGGGTCGCTCGTCAACGACAGGGCGAAGCGCCAAAGCCGCGGTAATAGCGGCTTAAGGCCCTCTCCAATCTCGCGTCGCTGCTCGTCTTGCAAAGTCATACTCAGACGCTGACCGTTCTTCGCTCGGACTGAGGCGCGGGAATCGCCCGTTGATATGTCAGGGCGGCGTACCGATCATAAGGGCGTCTGGCAACAAAATAATTTGTCGTCTAAATATTAAGGTCTGGATCTTTGGTTGGATTTCACCACTTACCCCCAGGATTGCCGGAAAAAATGAACAAGCCGCCCGAATAAATCGGGAGCCCGGTTGTTAACCCACCGACTGCATCGGCAGTGGGGGTCTCCAATGACAGTGCCACGGCGCGTTCGCCCGTGGAGGCCCGGTTCGGCGACAAGCGCCACTGACGTAACTGGGACAGGGAACAAGATCATGTCATTGAGAGAAATCCTCATCGGCGGCGCCGGTGATGACGTCCTTATTGGAAGCGACGCGGACGACCTTATTCTGGGTCTGACCGGCGACGATCAAATCCTCGCCGGTGGCGGTGATGACATCGTTTCCGCCGGTACCGGGGACGACACCGTCGATGGCGGAGAAGGCGATGACCTGCTGCTCGGTGGCGCGGGCCGGGATTTTCTGACCGGTGGTCTGGGGAACGATATTTTGTTTGGCAGCCTGGGCTCGGACACGCTCGACGGCGGTCTCGGCATCGACCGGCTGTTCGGTGGTCTGGGTGCCGATTTTCTGCTCGCCACGTCCCTTGAAACCGGTGATCTGTTCGATGGCGGGCGCGGCACCGACACGCTGGACCTGTCCGCTTTTGGCGAAGGCGTGTTTGTCGATCTCGACGCGACCTTTGCCGGCATCGCGGCGCCGGGTCTGAGCCAGCAGGGCTTCATCCGCAATATCGGGTCCGTCGGCGGTGGCGAGATCACGTTCGACGCCACGCTGATCAATATCGAAGATGTTCTGGGGACGGCGTTCAACGACCGTCTGTTCGGCAATGCCGAGGACAACATTCTCCAAGGTCTGGGCGGCGACGATGTGTTCCACGCCTTTGGTGGCGATGACATCTATGACGGCGGCGAGGGCACGGATCTGGCCCTGTTCAACCAAGCGGTTGTCGGCATTGTCGCCGATCTGGCGGCGGGCCGGGTCGTGGCCGGCGGTGACGTCAACACACTGATCTCCATCGAGAACCTGAATGGCGGCGGTTTCGACGACACGATCTCCGGCGATGACGGCGTCAACGTCCTGAACGGTCTCGGTGGGAACGATATCGTCAACGGTCTGGGCGGTGGCGATACGCTGCTGGGCGGTGCCGGTGATGACACGCTGGTCGGCAATCTCGGCGACGATACGGTGTTCGGCGAGGCCGGCGATGATCTTCTGGTCTGGAACAATGGCGACGGGT
>CAZFWG010000080.1:0-12407 GCA_964522525.1 uncultured Alphaproteobacteria bacterium
GCAATTCTCTGAAACCCGTTGTGTCCGCGCCCCCCATACTCGATTGAGTAGTCGGTTCCGATGAGACCGGCATCATAACACTTCCGTTGCCAGGCCTGGAGATAGTCCCGCTGTCCCGTCGTCATCACCTCGATCGGGGTGATCGGTAGGCGCTCGGGCGGCGGCGGCGGCGTGTTTTCCGCCAGCCAGCGGCGGGCATAGTCCCGAAATTCCTGCTGCTCTGAGCTCAGGTCTGGTCCATTCACGGTGCTCTCCTCCCGACAAGTCCACACGTAAACTATCGCCGGAAGCCGCGCGGCCGTCCAGTCATGAGGCCGGTTTTCGGCGGTTTCGATCTCCCTGGGCCAAAGGCCGGCAAGATCGCGCGGCGCGGCTGACCGGTTCGCCCTGCAGCGTCACGACACAGAAACCGGAAGGGCGAGCCTATTCCTTCTGGCTGCGAAATTCATTCAGTACAGGAACGAAAATATCCGTGCCACGACACCCCTGACGGTTTGACGCCCACCCGTCGGGCCATGGGCCGTCGGCGCTGCTACGGCCGCACCGTCAAGCTCCGTATTCCTGTCATTCGAGCGTCACGCAAATGTGATTTCGTCCGCCGCGGTAAACACTCGTTCGGCGTAACGAGAAAACGTCTATCAGCGAGAGGGGAAATACCAATGGAACGCAGCTTTGACGACGATCTTCTGGAACAACTGGTCTCCGCCTTCAAGCTCCGGAGTGGGCTTATAGGAACGAGCGAAGACGACACCCTGCAGGGTGGCGATGGGAATGACGAGCTGCGCGGGCGCGGCGGCGATGACGATCTGCGCGGCGGGCGAGGCGACGACGTGCTGCGTGGCGATGACGGGGACGACGAGCTGCGCGGCGGCGAAGATGATGACATCCTGCGCGGCGATGACGGCAATGACATCTTGCGGGGCGGCAGGGGCGACGATGTTCTGCGCGGCGATGACGGGAACGACGATCTTCGCGGTGGCAGGGGCGACGACATCCTGCGCGGCGACAACGGAGACGATGTCCTGAGCGGCAGCGAAGGTGACGACGAACTGCGCGGTGGCAATGGCGACGACGAGTTGCGCGGCGATGACGGGGACGACGTGCTGCGCGGCGGCAGCGGCAACGACACCTTCCTCTTCGGTGTTTCGGCACTCGATGATGTTGACATGATCGTCGATTTCCGCAGCGGCTCTGACACGATCCTCCTCGAGGACGGTCTCGAAAACACGGCGATCAACATTGACGGCGACAATCTCGTCCTGACGATCGCGGATGGCGACGCCATCGTGGAGACCGGTGAGATCGTTCTCCAGGACTATCTGAAATTCAACGACATCAGCGACTTCGGCGATGATGATGTCCAAATCTCGGCAGTGGAAGCGTTCCGTGTTCTGCCCTATCTGCAGCAGCCCACCGAAGACGGCATGTTGGTGACCTGGTTCACCGAGAACGACGCTCCGGGAGAGCTTGTCATCTCGGGTGGCGAACTGGACGAGCCGCTGGTTTTCGTATCCGCCCCCGAATTTCAATCCCTTCTGGAGTATCGCGAGCCGGCGCTTGCCGATGCGGAGGCGAATGGATACTCGATCCTGTCGAACTCAAACTACAAGCACAGCGTGCTGGTCACCGGCCTCGACGCTGGAACCACCTATGATTACGCGGTGACGCAGAATGACGCCGAGTTCAGCGCCACCCTGTCGACCAGCCCGGACGACGATTGGCAGCAGATCCGGTTCGTGGCCCTCGCCGATTCCGAAACCGAGCCGCGCGGTCAGGTCCAGGTGCGGGATTGGACGGTCGGTGTTCAGGACGAAGACAGCCTGGGCAGGCCCGATACACTGCCGACCGACAGCAGCGGCCGGGATCTGTATCTGCTGAACCAGTTCGAAGGCTACGCGCAGAACGTCCGCATCATCGATGAGCGCAATCCCGACCTGGTCGTGATGCCCGGCGACCTGGTGCAGGGCGGCGGCTATCAGTTCGGTTGGGACGAGTTCTTCCGCCACAATGCCGGTGAGTTCGACGACCTGCTGACCGGCACGCCGATTCTTCCCGCATTGGGGAACTGGGAAAACTTCAGCGCCATCAATGGTGGCTATTCAATCACTGAGGATTTCAACAGCGTTGCTTTCGCCCGCAGCAAGTACAAAGTCTATTTCGATGCCCCGTCGAACGGCACCGAAAGCCATCAGGACAACTACTATCGGGTGGATTACGGGCCACTGACCTTCATCACGCTCGACTCGTCGAATGGTGAGCCGGATGTGGCCCCGGGCGACCGCGGAAACCCGGATACGCCGGATACCGACACCAATGTGAACTTTGATGCCGATGTCTTTCGCGCGAACAATGGCAACACGTTCACGGACGGGACCGATCTGTCGGACTTCAACGAGGGCTCGATCCAGGCCGAGTGGCTCCGTGAGCAGCTGGTGGATGCCCGGGACCAGGGACAGATCATTTTCGTGCAGTACCACCACGCGTCCTACTCCTCCGGCACGCACGGCATTCCGAACAGCGGACTTGAGGGCGTCGACGTGACGCCGACCGGCCAGGCCGGCACGCCGCTGCGTCAGTTCACGCCGCTTTTCGACGAGTTCGGCGTGACGGCGGTTCTCTCGGGACACAGCGAGATCGCGGAACGCTCCTATGTCAATCCCGACAATGACGGTCTTGGTGTAAACTATTATGATGTCGGCATCGGCGGCGACGGCATGCGTGGGTTCCAGTCGGGCACGGACCTTGCACTCCAGAATCCGTTCTCTCAGTGGACCGCACAAGGCGACTCGGGTGAGTTGTGGCAGGAAGTCACCGACGCCGACGGCAACACTTATGTGGCGCTCGTCGACGGCGGTAAGCACTATGGTCATCTGGAGACCAACCTCTACAAGGTCGGCGACGTCCCGGTGATGACGCTGCAAATGGTCTACAGCTTCCCGATCATTGACGTGAATGGCGAACTGGTCGGAGACACCGATCGCCGTCTGTATGACGACGTTCAGATGATCACCTTCAACGAAGACGGCACACCCGCAACGCAGGAAGCCGTGACATTGGTGCAGGGCGATGACGGCCAGAACACGCTGGTCGGCACCGACGGCGCCGATTTCATCATCGGAAGAGACGGCCGGGATGTTCTCACGGGCGGAAATGGTATGGACGTCTTCATTTTTGAAGCGCTTGGCGATGTGGACCGCATTAGAGACTTCACGGTCGATGAGGATGTGATCGATCTGTCCGGCGTCCTGGGTGGCCTGGGCATCAATACCGATGATGCGCTGGCGGACGGTTACGTCACTTTGCAGAGCCAGGGTGACGCAACTTGGGTGCAGATCGATGCGGATGGCGACGGTGCCGGTCGCGCAACGACTCTGGTGACAGTGGACGACGTGTCCGTCGTTGAGCTGAACGACGCCGCCAACTTCCTCTTCTGAGGACAGGTTTGCGCCTATGTCTTCTGATCGCCTGTTCGTAATCGGAGGAACGCATGGGAGCGGGACCGGATTCAACGGAAATCACGGTCCCGCTCTAAGCCTCTGGTCGCATGTCCGGCCGGCGAGGGACAACGGGTGCAGAGCGATATGCTGCCCAGACTTCTTCTTGAGTTTCTTGGCTTCCATCACAAAACTCAGAAAAAATGCCCCTTACTGTCGTTCAATGCGACCATGACGTATCGATACCCCTTGGGCACGTCACCCGATCCGGCTGGTCAAGCCTGCTACGCCATCAAATGCCAATCCGCTCAAGGGTCGTGCCTTAAGGCATGTTGGTAATGCTCACCGAAGAGCGGATCTTTGAGCCTCCTCTCATGGCGCAGACCTCGCATTGCCATGCTGAATTTGGAAAGCTAT
This sequence comes from uncultured Alphaproteobacteria bacterium, assembly GCA_964522525.1. Lineage (GTDB taxonomy): Bacteria > Pseudomonadota > Alphaproteobacteria > JAJFIK01 > JAJFIK01 > CAYUYV01. The sequence continues at coordinate 3,852 of CAZFWG010000080.1, forward strand.
AGAGGGATGGGTATGGGGTGGTGAAATGAGGCCATGCGCGCAGCAAGGGGCCTCATACGAACCAAAGACACATTTCATGTCTTGACTATTCATGTCTTGACTGTGCTTGGTGTTTTGCTGCGCGGTTCCTCTTGGAACCCAAGGCGCGAAATAGCGTTCTTCCAGGGACCGTCAGAGTCCGGACCAGAAGGGTGAAAGGACCGAACAGATGGGTTTTTGGATACGCGGCTTGATCGCGATCGTCATGGCGGTCTTCATGGGGCTCGGCTCGGCTTATTGGGCGATCTCTACCCGGACGCTTGGCGCCGCCATTTCGAATGGGCCGTGGCAGACCAATGCCCTGATCGGGTCCGAGGCTTTGGACATCTATACACGCGCGGGCGTCTCGGTAGCGGGTCTCTTCGCGCTCAACCGATCCGAAGCGGTCTATTTCACGGCCACCACAGACAGCGATGGTGAACCCCTTCAGGGGTCCTGCGTCTACCAGGTGGAGGGGACGGATATGCCCGCGCGCTGGTGGAGCATCACCGCCTATGGCGCCGACCATTTCCTCATTCCCAATGCGGAAAAACGCTACTCCATGACCCGTGCGGATCTTCTGGGCCTGTCGATGGGCGAGGGCGCCGCCACGGGGTCCCCAGAGCCGTTCACTTTCCGCATGGCACGGGAGCGTCAGCCTGGGGCATGGCTGCCGCTTGGCGATGCCGCGCTACTCTCCCTCACATTGCGGCTCTATGGCATGCCGGAGGCTCTTACCGACGAGGATGCTCTTGAGGCGGATCTATCGGGCGTTGCACTGCCCGTCATCAAACGGGAGACCTGCTCATGACCGGTTTACTGCGCTGGGTGCTCTTTGCGCTTGTCCTGGCTGCCCTCATCCATCTGGCTGCGGTCTATTTCCTGCCGTCCCTGATCGTTGGTCAGGCGCATTCCCGGATCACCGCGGCGGCGGGGACGAACACCATCACCCATGGGCCGCGTGTGGACGAGACCGCCCGTCAAGTGGTCCGCGCCAGCCCGGACCTCCTCTACAGCATATGCGCCTTTGATCTGAGCGACGGCCCGGTACGCTTCACCGCACCGATCCCGCAAAACACCTACACGTCTCTGTCATTCTACACGATGGACTCCACCAATTTCTATGCGGAGAATGATCGGACGGCGGCAGAGGGTCGCTTCGACGTGACCCTGGTCAAGGAGGCATCGCAAATGTCTACAGATGGCCAGAGCCGCATGATTGTCGCCCCGGGACCTAAGGGCATCGCCTTGTTCCGTACCTTGATCGCGGATGAAAGCGCTTTCGATCGCCTGAACACGACGCGCCGGCAAGCCGCCTGCATACCGGCCGGTTGATGAAACTCGTCCGGGGGCGACGATCTTTCCCGGGCCATGCCCTTGATATTGCTTGGTCAGGATCACGTTCAATCTTGCCAGCCCGGTGTCGTCTTTTCTGCTCACGGTACGCCCTATCCATAGCGTACTATTTTGTCTAAATATTTGCCTGGATTGATGGCAAGCACGGCGAAGGCGAGGGGGAGGCATGTTCAGAGAATCTGTTACGCGCGCGATCGCAGGCTTGGCACTGGCGACCGCCTTATATGGGCACGCCCATGCTGGGGAAACGGGAAATGTCATCTTCCTCCACCCTGACGGAAGTTCCAGCACCCATTGGGCGGCGGCGCGCATCCTGCGCCATGGACCAGACGGTGCTCTCCACTGGGATCGGCTGCCCGCCCTTGGCATTTACGCCGGCCACACCGCGGACAGCCTGACAGGCTCCTCCCATGGAGGGGCCACCATCCATGCCTATGGGGTAAAGGTGGTCCGCGACAGTTTCGGTCAAAACGGCAAAGCGCCTCTAACCGCAGCTTCGGGCAAGCCCCTGTCGATCATGGAGGAGGCTCTGGCCGCGGGGAAATCCGTCGGTCTGATCCAAAGCGGTCATCTCGCCGAGCCGGGCACGGCCGCTTTTCTTGCGTCGGTCGATTCTCGCGGGATGCACGAGGAAATCGCGTCACAGCTTGTCGGCTCCGGTGCTCAAGTGTTGTTGGCAGGCGGAGAACGCTATCTGCGTCCCACGGGCGCGCAAGGGGTGCACGGCCCTGGCGAGCGTGAAGACGGACGTGATTTGATCGCGGAAGCGCGCGACGCCGGTTATGCCGTTGCCTTCACGCTGGAAGAGTTGGAGGCGCTGGATCTGGATGGTACGGACCGGCTCATGGGCGTCTTTGCCTGGGCGGACACCTACAACACCGCAAGCGAGGAAGAGAACACTGAAAAAGGTCTGAAGCCCTACGATCCGGATGCCCCGACCATTGCTCAAATGGCCCAAGCGGCCCTGGCCATTCTCTCGCGCAATCCGGATGGCTTTCTTCTCGTGGCGGAAGAAGAGGGTACGGACAATTTGGGCAATGCCAACAACGCTTCAGGAACCCTCGAGGCGCTTTTGCGCGCCGACGACGCGGTGGGCGTTTTTTCCCGGTTCGTCGACAACAATCCGGACACGCTTTTGATTATGGCCGCTGATTCCAATGCGGGCGGCATGACGCTGGTCGGACCTTCGACGCGCGAGATGCAGGCAGTCGCCCCTCAGGGCCTTCTGCCCGAACGCATGCGGAACGGCGCGCCGCTTGATGGTGTCGCCGGCGCGGGCACGGCTCCTTTCATCAGTGCCCCGGACGCTCAAGGCAAGACGCACCCCTTCGGCATTTCCTGGTCTGGACTTGCCGATGTCTCTGGTGGCGTGGTGGTGCGCGCCACAGGGATGAATGCGGACAAGGTCACACCGCTTATCCAGAATACGGGTGTTTACGATTTGATGTATCTGACACTTTTCGGGCAACACCCGGAGACGGCGAGGCCCTAGTCAGGCGGCTCTCCACATTCAGCATTTAAAGCGCGTTCAGGAAAAGTGGAAACCGGTTTTCCGCCCGGAACGCGCTTAGACCAAAGACTTCAGAGCATTTTCATGATCCGGAGTTTCGTGAAAATGCTCTAAGTGCCCTGCATTGGGGCACGGCCGGTAAGGGCTGTCGGCTCGCCATACCGGTTTTATCCTGAAAAAACCGAATTTTCTTCTAATGTAGCCCATTAAAGCTGTATCATCCACGGAAATACCATCCGGGAGGGCTCGATGTTTGGACGGATTATTGGATATAGCGCCGTGGGACTCGTTGTTCTGTTGGGCGGCTTGCTTCTGGCAACACAGGTCATTCGACCAGCGGATCTGCATGACTTTCAGTCAACAGACTTTTACAAAACCAGTGCGGACCAGACGTCTCCCGGCGACACCACTTTCCTTCTCGATCTCACCTATGATCAGGCCCTGGGCGGCGAGCTGTCGGATACTTCATCTCTGGACATTCATGTCTATCCCAACTTCCTGCCGCAGATCCGGCGTTATGGCTGGTATCCCTACCGGGCTGGCGATCGATTGACCGTGACCCCGTCCTGGGGGCCTCAGGTGGCGTCAATTACCGTTGATGGCAAGCCCCATGCCCTGACAGATCCCATTGAGTTGAGCGCACACGATCACGGGCGTGAGGTTGTCGTCTCGGCCCGGACAGCCGATGGCGCGCGACGGGCAAATTACGTTATTCTGATCATGCCCCACACCTTTCCCCCCTTGAGGACGCAAGTCAGTGCCGTTGAGGATGTGGCGCCGGGGATCATTACCGGCATGCAAGCAGCCCCCAACAATCCGACCTTTTCCCAACTGAGAACGTTGCGTTTGTTCCTCTACACCAATGGTATCTTCGGGACGCTCCAAGGCATCATCAAGGCCCGACAGCAGCGCTTTGACGATTTCATCGCAGCCGATCTGGCCGCCAGCCTGGATTTCGAGCATCGGGAATATCTCCCTTACGTGAATTTCGTGCTCGACAAATATGGTACACCGCTTAAATACAATAATGACGCTCCGCGTACGATCTACCTTCCCTTCACGACCTCGACGGATGAAGGCCTGCTGCCGGCGGAAGGCTTCATCTACAAAGAAATCGTCATGGATACGGCTGATAACTTCGCTGAGGCGATCACCCACAGTTTCATCCAACGCCGAGGGGAAACAACGGCCACGGAAATCCCCCGGCATCTCGACCAGTTCGATGACGGCCATCATATCGCGGTCACGCCTTGGGAGACGATCCAGAATCTATTTTATCGAATTCACCCATCCGGCACCGAGCTTAAGAATGGCGACCGGCTGGACGTGAACGTCACCAGCACATATCTGGTGGAGCTCGATCGGCAAGGGGACGTCGTCTTCGAATGGGACTCGATCGATCATTTCATTCCGGGTCGATCCGGCTCCTACCTGCCCAAGGATCGCTACAACGAATGGGATTATTTCCATACGAATGGCATCCGGTTTGCACCCGGCAATGAACAATTGATCGTGTCCGCGCGGTATCTGCGGGCCATCGCGAATGTGGAGTACCCGTCCGGAGACGTGAACTGGGTCTTGGCCGATCCCGCCACTTCCTTGAACCAATTCACCTATGTTGGTGATCCGTTGGGCGGGATCAGCACGCTTCACGCCGCGGTCATGCGCGGTGACGAATTGCTCGTCTTCGACAACGGGCATTACGACACGCCGGAGTATCGCGAAGGGTCAATCATATACGATGCACCGATTGAAACGCGGCACACATATACCCGTGTTGTTGCCTATAAGCTTGACCTGGAGGCCATGACCGCGACCTATCAGCGGGAATGGACCTATCCTGAAAAAATTGCCCGCACCGCAGGCTATCTGATGTTTGTGCCGCATGCGGATGGCCAGGAAAACCTGCTGATCAGTTGGGGATCCGGCGGCGCCTTTACGGAGTACAGTCCGGACAACCGGCTGGTCCTTGCCACGGATACGGGCGGCATGACCTACCGTTTCTACAAGGTAGACCTTGATCACTGGATGGAGTGAGGCGGGTTCTTCCTTGCCGAAAGGATGTCCGGCCTCGGAGGTTCTACCCGGGCTTGCTGGTCAACCAAAGATGCGTCGGACATCCCACCGGGTAGGGATGTCCGAGCATGTGCAAGAAAGGGCCCATTCCCATCGCGCTGAACCGTCTCGGGGAATGGGCCGCTTCTGTTAGCCCCGTTCTTCGGGCGTGAAGCCCTCAAGGGCCTCGGGAAGTCCGCCCACGAAGTCGGCACCCACGGGCACGGTCAGACTTGAGCCTTCGAAATCATCGCCGATCGCTTCAACGCGGCCGCCAAGGCAGGTCGACAGGAAGCCCTCCGCGACGGCATAGAAGGCAAGACGGTTTTCCGGCCGGGCGAAACCGTGGCCTTCGTCCGGGAAGAGCACATAAGTGACGGGGATGCCCTTTTCCTGCATGGCGGTGACAATCTGATCCGATTCCGCCTGCTTCACCCGAGGGTCATTGGCCCCCTGACCGATAAGCAGCGGCTTCGTGATGTTGTCGACCTTGTTGAGCGGCGAGGCGGCTTCAAGAATGGCGCGGCCTTCTTCCGTGTTGGGATCACCAACGCGTTTTTCCAGAACCCGGCGGAAGCTCTCCCAATAGGGCGGGATCGAATCGAGCAGGGTCATGAGGTTGGACGGTCCAACGATATCGACACCGCAGGCAAACTCCTCGGGCGTAAATGTCAAACCGGCAAGAGTGGCATACCCGCCATAGGAGCCCCCCATGATGCCAACGGTCTCATCCGCCGTGATGCCCTCACTGACGGCCCAATCGACGGCGTCGATTAGGTCGTCATGCATTTTGAGACCCCATTCGAGGTCGCCGGCATTGACGAAGGATTTCCCGAAGCCCGTCGAGCCGCGGAAGTTGACCTGAAGAACAGCATAGCCGCGATTGGACAACCATTGCGCCGTTGAATTATAGCCGTAGAAGTCCCGCGCCCAGGGGCCGCCGTGAACATTCAGGACCATGGGCACCGGTGCCTCCGGACGTCCGTCGCCATCGGCGTCAGAGCCCGGCGGCAGGGTCAGATAGGAGACGAGGGACAGCCCGTCCCGGGACTGAATGATCTCCGGTGTCATCGCGGCGAGGGTCTTGTCTTCGAGTTCGGGGCGAACCGCGAAGAGACGGGTGAAGCTGTTTTCTTCCCGATCCCACACATAATATGTCGGCACGCGATCGGACTCGGTGTTCACGAGAACCCATTTGGAATCATCTTCCGTGGTGGAGGCCCGTGAAACTTCTCCTTCAAACTGTGCACTCAAAGCTGAGAGGATCTCTTCGCCACGCGCATCAAGGGCCGTATACTGAGTCTTATCATAGGTGACCGCATAGACATAAGGAACACCCGTTTCCGCATCCCGCCAGGTGCCGCCAATATCGGCCCGCTCATCCGAGGCGATCAGGGTCTTCTCGCCACTCGCCATATCCATCCCGAAAAGGGCACCGGTATCGCGTCCCTGACTTTCGATGGTGTAGAGCGTGGCGTTGTCCTCACTGAAGCCCGCCAGACGGGTCGTATAGAGATCTTCCGGAGACACCTCCATGAAGAGATCCCAGGCCTCGCCATTGCGGCGATAATATTCAAGCCCCCCTTCAGATGTGGACTTTTCGGCAAACCGAAGCTCCAGATCATTGTCGAAGGTAAAATCGCCGAATTCGTCCGTGTTTTCATAGATGAGGTCGAGCGCGCCGGTTTCGACGTCAAGGGCATAGACGTCATGCCAACGCGAGTCGCGATTGTTGATGCCGATGATCTGTTTGCCCGGGATGTCCTCGTCACTTGCGATGAAGATCACGCGGGTGTTTTCGAACGGCGTGTAGTTGGTTTCCTCGCCCGTCTGGGGATCGACCCCATAGAGCAGGAAGTTCTCGTCGCCGCCCTTGTCCTGGATGTAGACGAGGCGGTTCATGCCCGCAACCCAGCCATAGGCGCGAATGCCACGGCCGGTATCATTGGTCACGGGGGCCGCCGCACCGATATCATCGGCCGGTGCGACCCAGATGTTCATCACGCCCTCAACCGGGGCGAGATAGCTCACCAGGGAGCCATCCGAGCTGATCTGGACACTTGAATAGGTCGGATTGCCGAAGATGAGCTCCCGCGGGATGATGTCGGCGTCGGCGGCAGCCTCCTCGGCCTCGGTTTCCACCGCTGCTGTGACCTCATCTTGAGCCGTAACCTCTTCCTGCGCCGGGATCTCAGCTTGAGTTGTGACCTCTTCTTGAGGGGCCGTTTCATTCCCGCAGGCCGCCAGGACGAAAGCGCTTGCCCCCAAAAGAGTGTTCTTCAAGGTGTGTTGCATCTGTTTTTGCCTCAAGAAGAATGGACCTAGGTCTTGTGAAACTATTCGATTGACATGGATCTGTCATGCGGATCTGACGGAGGCCGAAGTGGCTTTGGGTGCGGGTCCTGCCATGGTCGGTTCCAGGCGTTCGATGATAGGGTCCAGAAGTCGAAACGGCATCGAGGCGCCGACTTTGTCCAGGCTCTGGCATCAAGCGATACTCTTTGTACTGTTTGTCATTATGGGCGCCAGAGTTTCAGGCGCGAGGGCGCATGATTGCCGGCAAGGCAAGATCAATGAAATGGATGGAAACGCATCATGACAGAACATTTGATCCTCGCAGGTTCCCCCCACGAAATCGGGTTTTCACACGGGCAACGCCTTGCGTCTCAGATTGTCACCTGCGTCAAACTCTATGAATCCGCATTCGGGGCGCCGGAGGCCGACATCCTCGCCCGGGCCGAGGTGTTCAGGGAAAAGATCATTGCCTATGCGCCGCATCTCGCGGCAGAAATCGACGGGATCGCGCAAGGGTCCGGGCAGGAGCCTCTTTGGATCTATGCCCTCAATGCCCGCAGTGAATTGATGGCTCAGGCGTTGCCGGAATGCACGATTGCCTATTTTCCGGACGCTGCGGTCGTGGGCCAGACCTGGGACTGGATCGATCTGATGGAGGGGCTCTATGTCATCCTGACGATTGACCGTGAAGACGGCCACAGGATCATCACGATGACGGAACCGGGCATCGTCGGAAAGGTCGGGCTGAACTCATCCGGCCTCGGCGTTTGTCTGAACTTCATTGAGGGCTCGGGCCGGCATGATGGCGTTCCGGTTCACATCGTCTTGCGTGAAATGATGGAAGCAGACTCGCTTGCGCGCGCCCGCCAACGGCTTGATGAGGCTGGCGTGGGCAAGAGCGGCCATGTGTTGGTCGCGTCTCGAGAGGGAACGGGACTTAGTCAAGAATTCGCGGGCGAAAAATCGTCGCGGCAGGAGGTCGTGGGGGAGCGTTTTGTTCACACCAATCACTGCGTTCAGATGGAAACGGAACCAGGTCTCCTGGAAGAAAACTCCCACGCGCGACTGGAGACCGCTTTAGGCCTGATGGATAGGCTCGAAGCGCCCCCTCTGGAAACACTCGGCACGATCCTGAGTGATAAAAGTCAGTCCAAGAATAATATTCTGGCCGACTACTCTCCCATGATGGGTTTGAACCTCGGAACCGTATGTACGGTCATGATGGATCTCGGGAAGGGGGAGCTCTTTGTACGAAAAGGGCCTGTGGCGTCGAGCGAGTTCAAGTCATTTCGTGTCTAGGGGTTCGGTTGGGACATGGGCAT
>CAZFWG010000080.1:12507-20209 GCA_964522525.1 uncultured Alphaproteobacteria bacterium
CGCCAGATTCGGTACATACAACACATCTAAGCCCTCTGCAGATGGACCATGACATGCAGCACAATGGGCGGCATAAAGAGCAGCCTCCGGGGTTTCGGGCCCGTCGGCTTGATGGGGTGCCGGAGTCCCGTCTGTCTCAGTCCCCAATGAGGCATAATAGTCCGCGAGGCGCGCAATCGTGATTTCATCGAGCAGGGCTACCGAGGCCGCCATGGCCTGGCCTTGTACGTCTTCCGCGTGCGTGCCGCGGCGGCCTTGCGCAAAATGCAACAGCTGCTCGGTCAGATAACGCTTGCCTTGTCCTGCCAGCCGCGGTGCCTGCACTTCGCGCATCCCCTTTCCGTCCGGACCATGACATGAGGCACACAGGCCCAATGTCTGTTCCCAGGTGGGGGGCTCGCTTGCGGATTGGGCCTTTGTCGGGACCGGGGCGGTGATCATCATGAGGAATACCGTCAAGCCGAGAACAAAGCACGGTTCCTTTGCCTCATGGGTCATCGTCTTGTCTCCCCTCACTAGGGCTTCCGGAGGACGTATCGTGCTGACCCTCTTCGGCAGCTCGGATCCGTTCGATCAATGCCTCGCGGACAGGTGTCACCTCGATCAATGGAGTTTTGCGCAGCTCCGCCACTTCGTCTGCCGTATACGGCACAAAGTTCGTGGGAAGTTCCGCCTGGCTGAATTCCACGAGTGTCCAATTCAGAACCTCTGCCAGGCGGTCACCCGGCAGATCGGACAGCGCAACCCCTGGAACCTGGACCAAATAGGCACGGCCCCCTTCAACCCCCAGAAATTTCCCCATCTGGCCCCGCAATCGCGGTACGCCGCGTTCAGGATATCCTTCACCGCCCGGCAGATGACATCCCTGACAATTGAGCATGTAGTCAATCCGTACAGGATCCGCCTGCACAGCGGGCGCTCCGACCCAACACATCAGGGCCATCGACAGGATGCATAGTCTTCCCACGTTGCTTTACTCCGCCACTGCGACAACGACAGACAGGGAACAGTGGTAGGGCACATTCGCCTCGCTGCCTGAACACCAATTGATGTTGTTTGAGGTCTGCGGACGATAGATGGGTGTATCGCCCTTGTTGGTGTTGCAGAAACAGGAACCACAGGCCGAAAGCCCACAGCAATCATTGTAGGAGATGACATAGTCCTTGCCGTCGGTTGGGTTGCGGCAGGTCCCGATCCAGGTAATGTCCGACACGACCGTTCCGGGGGGGCATGTCGTTGCCGACCCTCCACAGCAACCGCACAGGAAGCCGTCGATCGCGCAGTGGCGCCAATAGTTGCAGTCGTTCGGGTCTCCCTGTTCAGGGACCGTCTGGCCAGAGGTCTTGCCAGAGGTTTGGGCGAAGGCGCTGCTTCTGAAAACCGGCGCAAGCGGATAAAGCGAGGTGCCGACCAGCGCCGCTCCCATCTTCCCCATGAATCCGCGCCGGGAGGATGTGCGTGCCCTGTGGCGTGTCATCCGTTCAACAAGCTGATCAAAGGACACAATCATGCGGCAACTCCCTCCGTCCCGGACGCCTCGACCAGGCTGTCGATATGTTCACGCGTGTTGACGAGGCCATGGCTCAGGACCGAACCGCTCTGCCCGATGAGAATGCCATAGGGCAGCTTGCTGATCCGATAGGCCATTCCCGCCTCGGCTGACAACAGATAGGGGTAGGATTCAAGACGATGGCGGGAGATGAAGGCGCGGTGCTCCGCCTCGTCGCCATCGCTTGCGAAGACGAGCCGCAGGTGCTTTTTTTCATCCGCTGCAAGACTCTTGAGCGCGGGCAGCAACTCCTTGCAGACCGGGCAAGTGCTCGAGAGGAAAAACAGCAATGTCTTGCGACCGTCATGGGCCTCGCCCCCGATTTGCGCCTCGCCGCCATTGAGGGACGTCAGGGAGAAATCCGGTGCCGGATCTCCCACTTGCAGCGCTTGCCCAAGGGACAAGGCGCCCACGGGTTTTATCCGGTCATGCAACAGGCCGATCTGCCGCGTGAGGGCGTAGACGACAAGGCAAAGCGCGATGATGACAATCCAGGACAAGGCCACCGCGACGGTGAGCGCTTCAATCATGATGGGCTCCATCGCCAAAATTGAGCATTCCGGATCAATGTCTCGGTCGTGAGATAGAGGCCGACTGCAGCCAGAAGGCCAAAGAGGCAGGCGGCGCTGTCCAGCCAGGTCCAGGATCGCGCGGAAACCGGCAGGAGCAACAGCGCAGCAAAGATGCAAAGCACTCCATTGCGCGCGACCAAGGCGGGAGAGATCTGCCCCGACCCGCGCCCGAAATGGCAGCCGCAATCAATCTGCGTTCTGCCGCGTACCAGGTTCATCCCGATGGCAGTCCCATAGACGATCAGCAGGCCCATGGCCAGGAGTGCGCCGATCTCAACGGGACCGAGCACGAGAAGGGTGGCGGTGGCGATCTCTGCAAGGATCACCAGGCCTGCGGCAACCCTCACCAGGGCATCGGGCAGGAGGCGATAGGCCTTCAGCGTCGCGTGAAAGAGCGAGAAGTCCCGCAATTTATGGGCTGCTCCTACACTGAATAATGCGCCTAGTGCCAGAGACAGCACCTGTGTGAGCATCGGATCGAGCGCCATCACGATCACCATGCCTGGACGGAGATATGGGTCCCGCCCGGATTGACGGGGCCGCGCACAAGGTGGGCGCCATTGTCGGCGTCATAGACATTGGCCCGGGATTGGAGCAAATCCCTGAACCCGGCCTCACCTTTGGTGAGAAAGATCAGCATCGTCTCCAGACCCGAAACCGGGATATGGAAGTCCATTGTTAGCAGGCGCGGTTGCTCGGACTGTGTCACGTCAATGGAAATGGTCAGGTCTTTCATCTTGATGCGTCGGAGTCTTTCCTGCTCGGCAATATCGAAGACCCAGACCTCCTGTCCGGGATCCTCGAACTTCTCCGGCTTGCCTTGGCGGACCAGGACAAACAGGCGCCCGCTCGCCCGATGCGCCGCAAGATGTTCAAGGCCTGCGATGGTCCATCCTTTGGCGCGTTCCGCGTCGCTCAACAGGGACCAGGCGCCGAGATGCTCAATCTCCGTATCCGTCATTCGGATGGCGTGAAGATGGGCATGGCGCGAAAGGAAGTACCAGGTATCGCCCACTTTTGTGGGGGAGGCCGTGAGAGGGTCCTTGATGGCATCAAACAGGGGGGCGGTCCGTTCGCGTTCCACAATGCGCCCATCAGCACCAAGACGAAAGCGCATGAAAGAGCCGTTGCTGCAAATCAAATAGAAGCTGCGCTCGCCGGCTTCATGGGCGGCCATGCATCCCGGCGTTTCGACTTCCTCCACAAAGCGACGCTCTTCCAGGTCAACAATGGTGAGCGATTGGGCGGGGGTATAGTTCACGACAGCCAAGAAACGCTGGTCAGGCGTCATGCGCACCATTTGTCTCGACTGCGTGGCATTCATGCGCTTGGCCGGGATATCGATCTCGTATTTCAGGCGTAAGGTCGTCTCATCATAGGCGGCGACAACATCGGTCCGCTCGCCTCGCGTGCCCCGGCTCAAATAGGTTTCGACAGTGAGGATCGCGCCATGGCGATCCGCTGGCAGAAGATTGGAGAACCAGTAGCCCGTACTGAGTTGACCCAGGCGTTTTGCGTCCATGTCGTAAAGATAGGCGCGTCCGTCGACAAAATTGGGGGAGCCGATGCCGTAGGCCCAATAGCGCATGCCCGGTGCGGCATCCTGCAGTGTCGTGGTCTTGGCCACTTCGGGAAATGGGTTGTTCCGAAGCGGACCTCGTGTCGCGTTCCCCGCTTCATTCGAGCTGAGCCACAGGGCACCGCCGGCCAGTGCCCCAACCAGGACCAACATGACGACTAAAACACGGATCATGGTTTTCATGTCTGTTCTCCGGGTCCTCGATGCTTGTCGCGGCGGCGGATCATTGTCTCACGCCAGTATGCGTTCAAGATGAACGGCCTGCATATCGAGGCCCTCCTGCAATACACGTTCGGCAAGGTCCCCCTCGCATTCGAAACAGAGGTCGATCAGGGACACGGCGGTTTCCGTCAGCATCAGGAACGCTGGCTCGAGTTCCGAGGGCGTTGAACCATAGCCCCTTTGGTGCGTGATCTCCGCGAGGCGGATTGCGATCTGCTTGGTATCATCCAGGTCCATGCGCCGCAGGACAGGCGAACTCTTCATGGCGCGCCGGATGGCGACACCGCCCGGCCATTGCTTGAGTCTTCGGATGAGTTCGCGGATGCCCTCGGTCCAGAACTGCCCGGGCGGCATGTCCGCCGCGACGCTTGCATCATAATCCTCCACCCACGTGTTCCAGTCCGCGATGAGATGATCTGCGAGGGTCGCAACAATCGAAAGCTTGTTCGGGAAATACCGGTAGAGGGATTGCACACCCACGCCCGCGCGTTGCGCGACCAGATTGGTCGTCAGACCATCCCACCCAACATCCTCCAGAACCGCCGCCGCCGTTGCCAGGATATGGTCGAACGTCTTTTTCGAACGGGCCTGTGTGGGCGTCCGTCTGAGGAGGTCTTGCGTGGTTTCCATCACCAGTCCCGGGTCGCGCTCGACAAAATTGAGTATTTGCTCCTATTATTGAGCGACCGGAGGGGAGGGCCTGTCAAGATTAAATCGGGATGTGGGAAATCAAGGGCTGGATTTGTGGCCGTGGCGCAGACTGGATCGCCCCTGGCACGGGGCGGATGCCACGGAGTTGGGGCCCCATTCCAGACAGCGTCTGGATGAATTCCGGAATTGAAAGATCAAGTTCGTTCGGGCTCCGGACGAACGCGGTTTGAGTCCACCCTTTTAGATCCGTAAGCGGAGGACATTGATGCGCGACTTTACAACGCAGAACTGGGGCTACGCGCCTTACAACCGGCAAAGCTTTCAGCAGGTGCAGTCGCTGTTCCCGACGGCACGTCTGCGCCGCGGGGCGGCCGGGCCGAGCGACCTCCCGCTGCGGGAACAGGACATTACGCAAATCGAATATGCCAGTGTGGACGGAACGAAAAAAACCGTCGGCCACATGCTCGCCGCCTCCCACAACGATGCTTTTCTGGTCGTGAAGGCAGGCGCCGTGATCGCCGAGCACTACGGCAACGGCATGGACCCCGACAGCCTGCATCTCATCAATTCGATCTCCAAGTCCTTCCTCGGCATGCTGGCGGGCATTCTTGCCGGCGAGGGACTGCTTGATCCTCAGAAAAAGGTCTCCGCCTATATCCCTGAATTCTCAGCCAACGCCTTTGCCCACACGACGGTTCGGCAGGTGCTGGACATGACCGCAGCCGTGAAGTTCGGCGAGGCGTATGACATCCCGGACGACGATTTCTGGGTCGAGACCTCCGTGGTCGGATGGCGTCCCGCTCTGGTCAAGCCCGGGGCGCCGCAAACCCTGTTCGACTACGCCTTGTCCCGGACCGAGAAGGTCCAGGCGGACGGCGCGGGCTTCAACTATCGGACCCTGCTCACCAATGTCCTCGGCATGGTGATCGAGCGGGCGACAGGCCGGCCCCTTCAGAACCTCATGGAAGAGAAGCTTGTCCAGAAGCTCGGCTTCGAGCAGGACTGCAATGTCGTGGTGGACCGGCAGGGCTTTCCCTATTTCGGCGCTGGCATGAGTGTCTGCGCCCGGGATCTGGCGCGCTTCGGCCTGATGCTGATGAACAACGGTACCCATAATGGCCGACAGATCGTGCCGGAGCCGTGGGTTGCGGAGACACTGGCGGGCGACGATCTTCTGCGTGCCTCCTTTGCCGCGAGCACATATGCGGAGGGACTGCCGGGCGGGCACTATCGAAATCAGTGCTGGGCGCACAAAGACCTGAATTTGATTCTTTGCATTGGCATCCACGGACAGACCATTCTGTGCGATCAGGGCAACCGCGTCGTCGCCGTGAAGCTGACCAGCCACCCCCGACCCGCACCGGTCGAATTCTACGCCGATGTCTTTTCCGCCATCCTGACCATCGCCGCGAGTGTCTAGCGCGTGTCGGCATATCTGTGCGGGGCGATGCCAGAAGAACAGCAAAAGTCTCTAATGGTCTGTGAGAAGAATTTATCTTGATTTTCCGGAGCGCGCTCCGTTGAGCGCAGGCGACGTCTTAAGGTCACGGAAAGGGTTTCGATTTCTCGTTGGGCGAGGGCAGGGGCCTTGCGGTGCGGCTCAAGGCCGCGTCCCCTGACAATGCCTAGTCAAGGATAGACTCAAGTCGCGGCGATCTGGTGGAGCAGCGTGATGAGTTCTGACTGACGCGCGGTGCTTGTCTTGCGGAAAATGGCACGCAGCTGGGAGCGGACCGTGGAGTTCGCCACGCCCCGCCCGGTAGCAATATCCGAAAGGCTTTTGCCTTCGAGAATCTGAATGGCCAGGGCAGCTTCCGTCGTCGTCATACGGAACAAGTCAACCAGTGTTCGGCCGGCGAGCCGTTTGGGTGCCCCCGGCCGACACAGGGCAAGCTGCAACGCCATCATCACCGGGGGGGATCCGGCCAACACTGGGGAGATGGAAACCAGGACCCGATCTTCAGATCTGGTTGTCAACCAGCGAACTGTTTGAACCTCGCTCCCGTCACTGCCAATGCGGCTCATCACATCACGGATGAGACCATTGAGTTTGTCCGTTGCCGGCTTGAGTTTTCCCCTGTCGTCAAAGGCGTAGATGTCATTGCGGCGCGATTCTATCAGTGCTGCCGTATTGGCCGCCAGGGGGCGGAGCGTACTATCAAGCCAGACGCGGGCCACTCCGTCATTGTCTTGAACAATATGACATAGGGCATCAAGACTCGTCGTGGGGGAGGGAGGCGTTTCTTGGCGGATCTGCCGGGGACTTTCCTCACAACCGTCCGGTCGTGACAGCGCACGATTCAAAATCATTTGGGTCAATTGTCTGTAGGCATCATCTGAACGGGATCGTTCTGCGATCTCTTTCAAGTTTCCATGTCCCTTGCATTTGCTGGGAGAGATGCGCTCCAGGCCCGTCAGTCTCTTGGGCTGGAAGAATGACAGACCGCACCAAAGCGGAGCGCCCCGCCGAATGGCGTGGCGTCTGCGTCCGGGTCAAGCACTCATACGCGACGACCAAACACACCGACGCACGATTTTTCGCGGCCAGTTTTACTCTTGATGGGGAAAATTACGCGGTACTGCGGGAAGAGCTAAAGGGAGGTTCTGAAAAAAGCGTAAAACAAGTAGCCGATCTACCATTCCGCGATCAATCGCATTTTGGCACTTCTCTCCCGTCATCCCTTGAATGCGCAGTCCTTGTGTTCCGCCCGCAACATTGCCGTGATCGCTGGGGACAAGTACCGGAAGCGCCTCGCAACAAGGGACGCGCCTTTATGTCCCGGAGCACCATGGTGGTGCTCGGGCAAAGACATCGAGTGGAAAAGCTGTTCACAGACGAACCCATTCTATCCACATACTCAATGACGCACGGAGATCTTTGTACGGATTCGAGATTCGCGATCACCCTGTCGATTATCCCTCAAATGGGGGACGACAAGGGCACCACGATGTCGGTACCACCACGGAGCAGCGTCGCCACGTGCTGCGCAGACTCTTCCAACCTCATAATCAACTATGGGAACCAATCATGAAGCTGAGACTCACGACCACTGTTGCCGCCATGGCTCTTTTCGCCGCCGCATCTTCCATGGCCCATGCCAATGAAGTGTATCTGGACCAGACGGCCGG
>CAZFWG010000081.1:0-19625 GCA_964522525.1 uncultured Alphaproteobacteria bacterium
TCAGTAGTCTGAGGATAGACTGGCACTCTTTGTTCCCGGCTCGTCGCGTTTTCGAACCGCGGTAAGGCCGTGCCGAACGCTCTCATTTTTTGCTGAAAACGCCCTATATCGCGGTTTCCCCGCCAAGGCGCCACATCGCCATGGCGGCGCCGATTTCCTCCCCGATAAAAAGTTGCGGCTCGGACGGTGTGAGGTCGGCGGCGGCCTCGCGTCGCGCCACACAGGCGCGGGTTCCTTCGGCGAGGGCAGGCCAGCTTGATGCGCCCTCCGCATTCTTCAAGAAGCATTCATCGAAATAGGGATAGACATTGTCGATGCCGCATCCGAATGATGTGCGATCGGCCCGGGCGGCGGTCAGGATAAAGCGGTTCGCCTTTTGCCAGGGCGTGTCGGCGAAAACGCCGGAATGACAGGCGGAGATGATGGTGATCACGGGCTGGCGCCCGCACAGACGGTCAACGGCATCCCAGAAGTCCTCAGGGCTCAGAATATTCTCGCCAAAAGTGACTCCGGCCCGTGTGCCATGAGACGTGATGTAGAACAGACAGCCGCCACCCGTTCCCATTTTGAGGTTGGCCAGCTCCCGGGAAAAACGGGGCATGGATGTTCGGTTGACCGCCTCGTCGGGAAAACTGTCCGCCTGGGTCGAATATTGCCGCAGGTCCTCGGGATCGAAACCCCATGAGACCAACCGGCGCGCGACCTCTCGCCGGGCGTTGTCGAAGGCCTGGGTGATTTCCCCGTTATTGGCCCGATTGTCCCCCGCGATGACCATGGCGCTCCAATCCGCATAGGAGCCCGGCGCCTCGGCCAGGGTCGCCGGGACGGATCGGAGCGCCGTCACCGTCACCGGCGTGGTCGGACGGGCCGGCAGGCGATCGGGTGTTTCGTCCCGGACCACCGCTTGTGGTTGGGGCGGCGTTGTGCAAGCCCATATCCCGCCCAATCCGACAAGAACGAAAATGGCCAAGGCGCGCATGGGGCCCTCCTCAGAAACGATCACGCTCAGAAACGATCACGGCTCATGCCGAAACAGGCATCATTTGTCCAGGATACGCCAAAGCGGCGCCAGCGGGGACCCCTGCGCGGAAATGACCCCGGGATCTTGGGTCAACTCCAGGGTCAACTCCAGGGTCAACTCCAGGGTCAACCCCAGGGTTAACCGATGAGCGGTCCATCCGTGTCGGCGATCACGGGGTTTGTCAGAACACCGAGCCCCTCGATTTCTATGCGTACATCGTCGCCCGGCTTCAGGAAGCCCGGAGGATCCATGGCCACGCCGACGCCGGCCGGCGTCCCGGTAAAGATGACGTCCCCGGGTTCGAGAGTGCAGACCGTACTGAGGGTTTCGATCTGTGCGGGAATGGAAAAGATCATCTCCGATGTCCGGGCATCCTGGCGCAGGTCTCCGCTGACCCAGGTGCGCAAGCGCAGATCCTGAGGGTCGGGCACGGCGTCGCGGGTGACGAGCACGGGGCCGCAGGGGGCATGGCTGTCGAAGGACTTGCCAAGCGTCATGGTTGGTGTACGGCGCTGCCAATCCCGCACACTGACGTCATTGCCGATCATGTAGCCCGCAATGACCTCGAAGGCACGCGCCGCCGGCACGCGCCGGCACCGGGTGCCAATGACCACCGCAAGTTCGCCCTCATAATCCACTTTGTCCGAGACGGTCGGAATGCGGATGGGCGTGTTGGAGCCGATGACGGAGGTGGTCTGTTTGTTGAACCAGATCTGATGTTCCGGCGGCTCCCGGCCGGTTTCGCGCACATGGTCAAGATAGTTGAGGCCGATTCCCATGAGCTTGCCGGGCTGGGGGATCGGGGCCACGATGTCCACGCTCAAGGGATCGAGGTGGGGGCCGTCCAGCCGGTGCAACGCCTCCATGGCCTCCGGCCCGGCCGCGAGCAGATCGATCATCCGTGCCGGCAGTGTCCCGTCACCTGCGGTCACGTCGATGATACCCCCATCGGTCAAGATGCCCGGACGTGCCCGGCGGGCCCGGTCCGGCGCCCCGGGTATTTCATTCTTTGGGAGGAATGAACACAGTTTCATGGTGGTTGTGTCCTTTATCAGTGACGTTCGCACAGCGCGTAGACAACCGCATTTGTGTGCCATTAAGACGCAAAATTGTTCATGGGGCCAGCCTATTCACGGTTCGGGGCACGCCGATCATTTCCGTGGGGCGCGGAAGGTCCGCGCCCGTTTGGGCTCAAAACCGGCTGCTCGATGCTAGGGAAACACTGGACAATCGTGAAGCTGACATAAGGAATCCCTGCAATGAACAAGATTTTTTCCTATTGCGTACGAAAAACTATCGAACAATAAACCAATCTTGTGATACGACGAATCATCAAGATAAGAATCAGTGGGCAAACGGCATCTCAACTCATTGAGAAATCCTCGTTTTCCACACTGAAGTGGGGTTGGAGCGGAGGGCTCCGTTGTCGGTGGTGTTGGCGATCGAAAGCGCTGGCACCCATCACGTGGCATCCGGTTTTCCACACATGACGGGGACCGGGCGCGGTACTATCACAATGAGGACGAGTCATGAGCAAGGCTGATTTTATTGATCGCGTCGCAGATACGGCCGGCGTCAGCAAATCCGAAGCGAAGCGGATGGTTGAAGTCGTGTTCGGCGAGGTCGAAGCGGGTCTCAAGCAGGCCAAGAAGGAAGGCAAATACACGATCGGTACCTTCGGGACCTTTCATGTGACCAAGCGTCCGGCCCGCAAGGGGCGCAATCCCCGCACCGGCGAAGCGATCAAGATCAAGGCGTCGCGTTCGCTGCGCTTCAAGCCGTCGACCAATCTGAAGCGCGCCGCTGGCTGCTGATCACGCCGTCGCATCGCGTTTTGCACAAGGGCCCGTGCCGGACCATCCGGTGCGGGCCTTTTTTGTATTTGTCGGCTAGAATGCCCCGCAAACGTCCAGGGCCCGCGGCGGGGAGACTGTCATGTCCGGTTTGACCTTTGCGGCCGATCTCGGCCGACACGGGGCCTTGCCCCGTCTCCACGATACGGATCGGGTTGCGCGGGTCCGGGACGATGCGCCGGCGCTTTTCGACGCCCTGGCCCCCCATCCCGCACTGGCCGAATTTGTCGACGCCGTCGTCAGCAACAGTCCCTTTCTTGCCCGCGCCCTTGTGTGGGATCCCGATTTCGTTCGTGCCTTCCTGGCCACGGCGCCGGACGAGACCTTCAAGGGACTGATCAAGGGGCTTGAGAGTGAAGCCCGGGAAGCCCCATCGCTGTCCGCCCTCATGGATGTTTTGCGCATCGCCAAGGCACGGGCGGCTCTGCTCATTGCCTTTGCAGACCTGGGAGGAGTATGGACCCTAGAAGATGTGACGACGGGTTTGAGTACGCTGGCGGATGCCGCGACCAACGCGGCGATGAGTTGGCTCCTGCGCGATGCCCATGAGGCGGGCCATTTGAACCTGCCGGATCCGGAAAATCCGCGCGAAGGGTCGGGCGTGGTCGTGCTTGCCATGGGCAAGCTCGGTGCCTGGGAACTGAACTATTCGAGCGATATCGATCTCGTGGTGTTCTTTGACGCCGATGTCGCGCCCGTGGCCGAGGCTGAGAATGCCCAGGGCGTCTTCGTGGCGCTTACCCGGCAACTCGTCCGGGTCCTGCAGGAACGGACTCCGACGGGCTATGTTTTCCGCGTGGACCTCCGGCTGAGGCCGGACGCGGGCTCGACGCAAGTCGCCGTTTCCCTTGTGGCGGCTGAGCACTATTATGAGGGCCAAGGTCAGAACTGGGAGCGGGCCGCCTTTATCAAGGCCCGTCAAATCGCCGGAGATCCCCATGCGTGGCCACAGGTTCACCGTATGCTGACCGCATTCGTATGGCGGCGGCATCTGGACTATGCGGCGATCGAAGACATTCATGCCATCAAACGCCAGATCCATGCCCATGGCGGACATGATGCTGTTGCCATTGAAGGCCATAATCTGAAGCTTGGCCGTGGTGGCATCCGCGAGATCGAATTCTTCACCCAGACCCAACAGCTGATCAATGGCGGACGGATCCCCGATCTTCGGGATCCGGGTACGGTCAATGCCCTCCATGCGCTGGCGCGCCACCAGATCGCCACCGGCAGCACGGCCCAGGAGATGATCGAGAGCTATCGTTTCCTGCGGGTCGTGGAACACCGCCTGCAGATGATCGAGGATGAACAGACCCACAGTCTGCCGCGCGACAAGGCGGGCGTCGATCACATCGCGGCTTTCATGGGCATGCCCGAGCAGGCCTTCCGGGACCAGTTGCGGATGCATCTGACACGCGTCGTCCGGCACTATGCCGATCTTTTCGTCAGTGAGCAGCCTTTATCGGAGTCTTCCGGAAATCTGGTCTTCACCGGCGTCGAGAATGATCCGGATACCCTGGAGACCCTGCGGCGTCTGCGCTTTAGCCAGCCGGTCGTGGTGGCCGATACCGTCCGGGGCTGGCACCATGGCCGCATTCGCGCCACACGGAATGCCCGGGCGCGGGCCCTCCTGACCAAGCTCGTTCCGCCGCTTCTCCACGCCCTTGCCAAGACCAATGATCCGGATGGCGCCTTTACCCGGTTCGACAGTTTTCTGCGGGGCATGCCGGCGGGTGTGCAGCTTTTTTCCCTGCTTAATGCCCATCCGGAAATGCTTGATCTCCTGACGGAGGTTTTGGGGATGGCGCCGCGTTTTGCCGGTGTGTTATCGCGGCATCCGGGCGTGCTTGATGTGATGCTCGATCCCGGTTTCTACACGACCCTGCCTGGCCCCCACCGCCTGGCGCGCCTGCGTGAACAGGCCTTGGCCGGTACCCAGGATCTTGAGGAAGCCCTCGAGGCGACCCATCGTTTTGCCCGGGAGCAGGGGTTGCGGATCGGTGTTCAGGTTCTCAAAGGTACGGCACGCGCGAGCGCGGCCGGCATGGCCCATGCCGCCCTTGCGCAAGCCGTGATCCGTGGTCTGATCCCCTTGGTTGAAGACAGCGTGGCCGAGGCTCATGGGCATGTGCCCGGTGGGGCGCTGGCCGTGGTCGGGATGGGCAAGCTTGGCAGCCGGGAGCTGACGGCCGCGTCCGATCTCGACCTCATTCTGATCTACGACCATGACGAGGCCGGTCATCCGTCCGACGGCGCGCGGCCTCTCGAGGCCGGCCCCTATTTCGCGAGGCTCAGCCAAAGACTGATCAATGCCCTGACCGCCCCGACGGCGGAAGGCAATTTCTATGATGTGGATATGAGACTGCGGCCATCCGGTCGCTCCGGTCCCCTGGCCACACAACTGGCCAGTTTCGCGGCCTATCAGCGCAAGGATGCCTGGACCTGGGAGCATATGGCGTTGACCCGGGCCCGGGTGATTGCCGGGCCCGAGGCCCTCAAGGCGCGGATCGAGGAGACCATTCGGTCGATCCTGATGAGCCCGCGGGATGAGGCTAGGTTGCGGGCCGATGCCTGTGCCATGCGGGCACGCATGGCGCGTGAAAGTCGCGCCCGGAGCCCCTGGAACGTGAAGACCGTGCGCGGCGGCCTCATCGATCTGGAGTTCATTGCGCAAGTGCTGCAATTGAGCCATGCGGCAGCGCAACCGGAAATTCTGCACCCCACCACGGTTGTGGCGTTCAACCGCCTGGAAGCTTGCGGGCTCTTGTCGCCGCCTGCGGCCCGCTCCCTGGTCGCGGCTGCGCGCCTGCACCAAAGCGTGGCCCAGGTCTTGAGTCTGGCTCTTGACGGGCCGTTCGAGGCCGCGAAGGCGTCGCCCTCCCTTCAGCTCTGTCTCGAGCGTGCGGCAGGCATTGCCGGGCTTGACCGGCTGGAGGCGGAACTCGTCCGGATCCAAACGACCGTATGCGATCTATTTACCGAATTTGTGGGGGAGGTGCCGCCACAGGCCTAGCACCTGAACAGGGCTCCACCGCGCGGGTTGTGCAAGGCGTCATGAAAAATTTGCGATTTTCGGGAACTCTATGCTTGCGCCGGCGATATGAAAACTCTATATCCGCGCTTCCACATCTCCATGGTGGAGATGCTGGGGATTCCCCCTTTGGTGTCCCGTTGGTTTGAGGGAGGGTTTGATGAACGTCCACCCCCACCAGGCCACGGTGATAGCTGAAGCGGAGGCGGTCTCCGCCCGAGCAGAGGTTCGATCCGTGCCGACCCCGCAGCTGGTGACTGCGGACCAGCCCTTCAGGGCTCACCCGACCGATACTGTCGGTCAGCACGACGAAACGTCCAGACCTAAGGACTATTTCATCGAAAAGGATGGCTTGCGGTTCGCCGGCAGCCACCTGATCGTGGATATGTGGCGTGCGAAATATCTGGATGACGAAGACCGCATCCAGGCGGCGTTTAAAGACGCGATCGAGCGGGCCGGAGCCACATTGCTCCACATCCATACCCATAAGTTCTCCGAAGGCGGCGGCGTCTCAGGCGTGGCCGTGCTCGCGGAGTCCCATATCAGCGTTCACACATGGCCCGAGCGCAACTATGCGGCGTTCGACATTTTCATGTGTGGCGAGGCCCGTCCGGCGGAAGCCGTGGCGGCCTTGCGCGATGCCTTTGAGCCGGAAACCGTGACGGTTACCGAGCACAAGCGCGGCGTGTTCTGAACAATTGGGTTGAAGCAGCGTTAACCGGCGCGGTGCCTCTTTTGGGTGCCGGGTCGGTTGTGGCCTGCCCGATACATGCCCCGATAGAGTCGGGACCATGATCTTGTCAGGCCTTCACTCGTTTCGCTGATCCGTGCGTTGGACGGCGGTGTGCCCGCTCCTGGGGGCCTGCCGCCATGCCCACGCCTGTGGAGTGTCATGCAATGACTGCAAAGATTATGGATTTCCTGCGTACGGAGGATCCACCGACACCCTGTCTCGTGGTGGATCTCGACGTGGTTTCCGAGCGGCACGCCGAATTGAAGAAGGCGTTGCCGCTGGCTCAGATCTTCTATGCCGTGAAGGCCAATCCGGCGCCCGACATCCTCCGTATCTTGAGGGATGAAGGGGCCAATTTCGATGTGGCGAGCCGCGCCGAGCTTGATTTGTGTCTGTCGCTCGGCGTGAACGCTGATCGGATCTCCTTCGGGAACACGATCAAGAAGGCCAGCGATATCACCCATG
Organism: uncultured Alphaproteobacteria bacterium; assembly: GCA_964522525.1. Classification (GTDB taxonomy): domain Bacteria; phylum Pseudomonadota; class Alphaproteobacteria; order JAJFIK01; family JAJFIK01; genus CAYUYV01. The sequence goes on from CAZFWG010000081.1 coordinate 7,104, forward strand.
CCCACGAAAAGGGCGTGACGCTCTTTACCTTCGACAGCGAGGCGGAACTGGACAAGCTTGCCGTCCATGCGCCGGGGGCCAAGGTCGTCTGCCGTGTCTTCGTGCCCAATGGCGGGGCCCAATGGCCGTTGTCGCGCAAATTCGGCTGTGCCCCGGACATGGCGCGGGACCTGCTCCTCAAGGCGCGCGATCGTGGTCTGACTGCCCATGGCATCGCCTTCCATGTGGGTTCTCAGCAGACGAATATCGACGCCTGGGATGCGGCCGTGGAGATCGCCGCCCAATTGTTCCGTGCCCTGGAAGAGGAGGGGGTCACCCTTGCGCTGGTCAATGTCGGTGGAGGACTGCCCGCGCGCTACCGTTCGCCCGTGGCCGAGATCGATGACTATGGCCGGTCGGTCATGCATGCCATGACCCGCCATTTCGGCAACAGCCTGCCGGCGATGATGGTCGAACCCGGACGATATATGGTGGCCGATGCGGGCATCATTCAGTCCGAGGTCGTCCTGATTTCGCGCAAGTCCTATGAGGATCCCACCCGCTGGGTCTATCTGGACATCGGACGGTTCGGTGGTCTTGCCGAGACGGAAGGCGAGGCGATCCGCTATGCCATCTCCACGGAAGAGGACGACACCGATCCGGCAACACGGGCCAAGGGGCCGGTCATCCTCGCGGGTCCGACCTGTGACAGCGCGGACATTCTCTACGAGAAGGCGGGCTATGAGATGCCGCTTGACCTGAGTGTGGGCGAAAAGGTCCAGATCCACGCGACCGGGGCCTACACGACCACCTATGCATCGGTTGGCTTCAACGGTTTTGCGCCGGTGAAGGCTTACTACATTTGAGAAGAAAGGGCGGGGCGTGTGATGCCCCGCCCATCTCAGGAACTTGCGATGATTTTCGGCTTCTCGCCGGGAAGCAGCCGAACGCCGTTCATGATCCGCTTCATGAAGGGCGGCAGGGCAAAGGCGGCATTGTGGATGGCGGGGGTGTAGTAGTCGGTCGGGATGTTCACCGCCGCCGACAATTTTTCCAAGACCGCTTCTTTGACCTCCCCAAGCGCCTTGGCATTGCAGCCATAGGTCAAGGCCATCTGGCCTCCGACATAGGTCGGGGTCGCGGTGAGATAAATCCCGGAATGGGTAAAGGCCCGCCCCAATTGAGGCATCGCGTCGGCCAGTTCCCCCGGCTGATAGAAGGGCACGCCGGTCTGGAACACGGCAATGCCGTTCGGGGTCAGCGCGCTTGAGACAGCTTCGTAGAAATTGTCGGAGAACAGGGTGCCCGCCGGCCCGACCGGATCCGGGCGGTCGGCGATGATCAAATCGAACCTGCCCTTGCTTTCCGGCCGTTGCAGCATCTCGAAGGCATCACCCAGATCGAGCGCGAAACGCGGATCCTTGAACGCGCCGCGATGCACTTCATAAAAATGCTCCTCGCACAGCGCGACGACCCGGGCGTCGATTTCCGCCAGCACCACTTGCTTGATGGTCTTGTGCTTGAGGATCTCCTCGGCAATGGCGCCATCGCCGCCCCCCACGACAAGAACCCTTTCCGCCGGTGAGCCTTGAGCCATCAGCTCGAACAAGGGGACATGGGCAAGCATTTCCGAATAGGTGAATTCATCCCGTGTCGTCAGCTGAACGATATTGTCGAGGACGAGAACGCGGCCATTGCCGGGCGTGTCGAGGATCTGGATCTCCTGGTAGGGCGTTCGCTCATCGACCAGAACCCGCGTCACTTCAAAGACTTGCTGGTAGCCCCCGTGCAGACTCTCGCTAAACCATTTGGCCATGGGCTCATTTGCCTCTTGCGTCAGAATTGGATGTCTATGGCGGCGGGTACCCTCCTTAGCCATGGGTCCCGGCAACGTCCTTTGATAGTCTGGTGTACGGGACGCACCCGCGCCCCGCAATCACCCAAAGGGAGCGGTCACGTGCCTTGAAGGAACGTGGTATGGCTTAAGAAAGCTGGAGCCGCGTGTTCTAGAAAGGGTTTGGCGGATCAGATGGCACTCTCGATACCGGGCATGGGCTCAAGGGAAACGGCCGGCACTTCCGGGGCCTCCAAGACCTATGATGTTGTCGTGGCGGGGGCCTCCCTTGATGCCGTGACCCTGGCTTACAGCCTCGCCAAGGCGGGCCGCACGGTCGCCTTGTTCGAGGGAAGCCGATGGCTGGGCGGTATGCTCCGGCCCGTAGCCATGCCTGACGGAAGGGGCGGCCACCGGGACAGTTTCATCGATCTCATGCCCCTGGGACCGCGCGGTGTTCCTCCGGCCGTCCTGCGCGGATTGGAGCTGGAACGCCATGGCCTGACCATGGTGCCCGTGGCGCCGCCCGCGCTTGTCACGCGCACGGGCCCGAGTCTCCAGCTCGCCAGCGATGCCCATGAGACGGGCCGCCGCCTTGATGCGCTCAAAATGGGCGAGGGCGAGCGGTTCTTTCAGCTGCGCAGTCAGATGACCCGGGTGCGGGGTCTGGCCGCCCGGTTTCTCACCGACGTGCCGGTCGATCCGGCCTCTCTCCGGGACCGCTCCGGCGAGGCGCTTGCTGCTCTCCTGACCAAGGCGGGGCAGAAGGGCGATGCCGCGCTGTTCGATCTGCTTCATCTTTCGGCTGTTTCCTGTGCCGATCGTCTGCGGACCAATCTTCAGACGCCGACAACGCGGGTGCTGATCTGCGCCATGGCCCTTGCCCATCAGGGCGCCGGGCCCATGCTGCCGGGATCCGCCCTGGCCCTGCTGGGCGTGCCTGCCCTTGAGGCCCTGGCGCCCCGCGCCGATCTGTGGTTCGGCGCCCGGATCCTTGGCGGATCGGCGGCGCTCGCGGCCGCGCTCGAACGCGCCGTCCTCGATGCGGGCGTTGATCTTTTCACGGAAAATGAGGTCAGCGAGATCCTTGTCAGCGACAACAAGGTGCGGGGCGTTTCCTTGTGGAACGGGGCGGAGGTCGCCGCGCCCATCGTGGTTTCGGGCTATGACATCAAGAAGACCTATCTCAACCTGATGTCCTGGAAGTCGTTGCCCCAGGATCTGTTGCGGGCTGTTGGGCGCGCGGATATGTCGGGCCGGGTCGCCCGGATGGCCTTCGCCTTGAGCAGTCTCGACTTCCTGCCCCAGGAATGGCAGAGCGCGTTCCCCTCGACCGTTTACCTGTCCGATGGGGTGACCGCCATGGAAGCCGCCAGCGACGATGCCCATGAGGGCCGCCTGCCGTCCGCCCCTTGGTTGTCCTTGTCCCTGCACCAGGACGGCATTGACGCGGAGAGCGGGTTTGTGGGTGTCTTGATGGCCTCGGTTCACTGCGCGCCCCAGGAGTTCCATGACGGCGCCTGGACCAATGCCCGCCGCGAGACATTCCGCAACGCGATTATCAATCGGATCACGGCAGTCTGGCCTGAATTCCCCCAATCCCTGGCGGATGCCTTCTTGTGGCTGCCCGCCGACCTTGAGGCGGAAGTGGGCCGCACCGGCGGCCATCTCCTGGGCGGTGACTGGACGCCCGACACTCTGTACTGGAATGGTCCGCTGCCTGAATTATCACGGCATGACGGCGGCATTGAGGGGCTTGTGCTGTGTGGTCCCGACATGGCCGTCATGCCCACCGAACCGGGCCTTGCCGGGCTCTGTCTTGCGCCGCGTCTGGCCGCCAAGGCCGCGGCGCCGGCCAAGATGAGGCGCGTGCGATGAACGATCCGGCTTCTCCCCAGATGGCCGCTGCGCGGCCTTTTGAAAATCGCCCCCTGCCGGAGCGGGTCGATGTGGTGATTATCGGTGCGGGTCACAATGGGCTTGTCGCCGCCGCCTATCTCGCCCGGGGTGGACTGTCCGTGTTGGTCCTTGAGGCCCGCGACACAATAGGCGGCATGGCCGCCAATGGCGAGATCGAGGCCGGGTTCACCATTCCCGTCTGTGCCCATGTGCTTTCCCATTTGAACCGGGACATCATCAAGGAGTTGGGCCTTTATGAGCATGGCCTTGCCTATGCGGAGCGTCGTCTGGAAACGACGGCCTTATGCGAGGACGGCCGGCATCTGAGGCTGCCGGCGGACCCGGCCCATGCGCGGGCCCATCTGGCTGATCTGTCGCCGAAGGATGCTGCTCCCTTGGCGGGCCTGATGGGCGAGGTCAACCGTTTGGCGGGCCTTGTCCGGGAGAGTTTCGATCAGCCGGCGCCTGATCTCCATGTTCCGATGGCGGAGGGTACGCGCCGGGCCATTGCCAAGGCGCTGAGAAAACTGTCGCCCGAGGAAAGCCGGTCGCTGGCTTTCGCCGCCCACGGGCGGGTGCGCGATGTCCTCGAGCGGGACCTAGAACATCCCCTGCTGAAGGGGCTCCTTGCTTTTGACGCCGGGCTTGGCGCGTCCCAACCGCCGGGCAGTCCCGGCACCATGCTGCCCTGGCTCCATCGGCTCACGGGGGAGTGCGCGGGCTTGCGCGGGGCCCTTGGCCTGCCCACCGGCGGCATGGGGGCCGTTGTGCGGGCGATGCTCGCGGCGGTGCAAGGCGCAGGTGCCGATATTCGTCTGCGTGCGGCGGTCCGTTCCATCATGGTCGAAGGCGGGCAGGCGGCCGGTGTCGTTCTCGGAGACGGGACACGGGTGCGGGCCGGCCATGTCATGTCGTCCCTCGACCCCCAAACCACGTGCCTCGGGCTGCTCGGCACGCGTCACTTGACGGTGGAGTGGGTGCGGCGGCTGAAGCGCTGGCGCGGCCGGGGCGCGACCGCGAAGGTCAATTTGTCCCTCGACGGATTGCCGGCCTTCCGGGATCTGCCCATGGAGGCGCTGGCCGGCCGGATGGTCCTGGCGCCCTCCATCGACTATCTGGAAAGTGCCTTTCGGCCGGTCAAATACGGCGAAATGAGTTCCTATCCGGCGCTCGAGTTCATCATTCCTTCCCTGAGCGATCCGGAACTCGCGCCGCCGGGCAAGCATGTCATGTCCGTGGTCGTCCAATATGTTCCCTATCTCGGTTCGGCGAAGGCCAATGAGGCCCTGCGCCGCCAATTGGCCAAATCCGTGATTGATCGGCTGGCCTTCCTGTCGCCCCAGCTTCCGGAGATGGTGCGCAAAGTGGCGGTGCTGACACCCCGGGACATGGAGGCGGCTTTCGGCACCCGTGGCGGGCATTGGCACCAGGGTGATCTGGCGCCGGATCAACTGTGGTCCCACCGTCGGCTCGACGGACTTGTTATCTCCGGCCTGTCCTTGTGTGGCGCCGGTGCCCATCCGGGGGGTGGTGTTTCCGGACAGCCCGGACGGTTGGCCGCCAAGGCCCTCCTGGCGGAGATGGAGGTGGCGGCATGAGCTTCGACCCCTTGAGCAGCCCCGGCCTTTTTGCTCGGTCCTTGCGCCCTACATTCTTCAGTGAGCGTATTAATGCCCGCTCTTGGGAAGGGTGGAACGGGTTTCGCGTGCCCCTGGCCTGTGTCGATCCGGAGGTCGAGGCCATGGCGCTCAGTGTCGGGTGTGGCCTGACGGACCTGACGCCCTTATGCGTGGTGCGCATCCAGGGCACGGGCGCGCCCTCCGTGGTCGATCGGCTGACGACGCTACGCGTGGGAACCATGGCGGAGGCCACGGTCCGGACCACGTTGTTGTGCGACGGGGCCGGCCGCGTTCTGGCGATCGCGGATGTTCAGCGCCTGGGGCTGGAAGACTTTGTCCTGGTATCGGAGATGCCGGTCCTGGCCTGGATCGAAGACGGCGCCAAGGGTTTTTCCGTGACGGTTACGTCGGAAACGGCTGCCATGGGCATTCTGGGGCTGTTCGGACCCGGCATCGATCAGGCTCTTGCAGCCTGTCGCTTTGGTCCGCCGTCGGCGGAAGGGGCGGGCACATTGTGGCCCGTCGCGCGCCAGGGCCTGATGGGCCGTGTGGTGCGTCATGCCGACCCCGGAGGACCGTTCGGGATCCAGCAGCGGGCGGAGATCTGGGTGGAGCCCGGAGACGCACAGGCCCTGGTGGAGTTCTTCGCCAGGGAAGCGGGCGTGCATGCGCTTCCCGTGGGTGTCGGGGCCCTCGAAATGACGCGTGTCCTCTCAGGCTGGCCTCGGCTCGGCCGGGATGCGATCTCGCCTGACTATGCGTTGGACCCGGCCGATGCTCTCGATGCCTATGATCTGGGACTTGAGGCCTTGATCGACTGGGACAAGCTCGGATTTTCCGGGCGCGATGCTTTGATGACCCGCCGTGACAACGGCGATGCCGGCCGCCGGCTGTTCCATGTCACGCTTTCTGGTGCCGCCCAGCCCGGTCAGCTCTTGCGTCGTGGTGAGGCCCGCGCCGAGTTGACCTCTGTCGCCCAGTGTCCCGTGACCCATGTCTGGTCCGGCTTGGCGCGCACGGTCCAGACCGAAGCGGTGCAAGGGCCGCCTTGGATCCTGGACAATGGGCGGGCCGACGGACCGGCGGCACGGGGGGACAGGGCCGCCCGCGTCCTCATGCGCTGATCCGCTTCCGTTCCCCGAGATGTCTTGGGGGGTAAGGACTGACCCATGGTTTCCTCTCGTCTGTTTGTCGTCCGGTTCCTGCTCATTGGTCTTGTGCTGCTTCTTGCCGGGTTCGCCGCGGTCCTCGCCCTGGCACCGGGCGTGGTGGAGCGCGGTTACAATCAGGTGCTGGACCACCAACCCTACAGTATCAGTCGCGAGACCCGGGCCTTCCATGACCGACTCGCCCTTGTCGATCTCCATGCGGACAGCCTGTTGTGGAAGCGCAATCTCCTGGCACGCGGAGGGCGGGGCCACGTGGACATCCCCCGACTGCTGGAAGGCGGGTTCGCGCTCCAGGTCTTCTCGGCCGTCACCAAGACGCCGGCGGGCCAGAACTACAGTGCTAACAGCGGCGACAGCGATCAGCTCACGCTGCTGACCATGGCCCAGGCCTGGCCGCCGCGCACCTGGCGCAGCCTCTATCAGCGTGCCCTCTTTCAGGCGGAGAAGCTTGAGCACTTCGCGGACCGGTCTGGCGGATCCTTGCGTATCATCCGTACACAGGAGAATTTGCAGGATCTTCGGGCGGCCCGGGCGGCGGGTGACAATATCGTGGGCGGGCTCCTGGCGATCGAAGGCGCACATGCCCTCGAAGGCCGTCTCGATGCGATCGATCGTTTGTGGGAAGCGGGCTACCGGATGATTGGCCCCACCCATTTCTTCGACAATGAACTGGGCGGATCGCTTCATGGCACGGGCAAGGGCGGTCTTTCCGACTTCGGTCGGCAGGCCGTGGCCCGGATGGCAGAGCGAGGGATCATCATCGATCTTGCCCATGCGTCCCAGGCCATGGTCCGCGACGTGCTCGCCATGGGGGTTCAGGGCCTCGTCGTTTCCCATACGGGGCTGCGTGGTATCTGTGACAGTCCCCGGAACATTTCCGACGATCTCATGCGCCAGATCGCCCAGGCGGATGGCCTGATCGGGATCGGCTACTGGGGTGGGGCGGTTTGCGACGTTACGCCGGCGGGCATCGCGAAATCGATCGCCTATGGCGTCGAACTGCTCGGTGCGGATCATGTCGCCTTGGGGTCGGACTATGATGGTGCGGTGACCGTTTCATTCGACAGTTCAGAGATTGCCATCCTCACGGAGGAACTCCTCACCATCGGTCTCGATCAGGAGACCATCGCCAAGGTCATGGGGGAAAACGCCCTGGCATTCCTTGCCCGCCATCTGCCCCGGGAATAAAGCGGGGACGGCCCGAGGCCTTCAGGATACGGCGCGTATCTCTGCCTCCGGTGTCGGCTGCACGGATGTATCTATGGGCGCGCGGGCGGCCCGGCGGGGCAGGGTCAGAAGGGCCACGGTGCCCTGATCCGGTTCGCTGCTCAAGGTGAGACTGCCGTTGTTGCTCTCGGCCAAATGACGGGAAAGGGCAAGGCCCAGACCGAGCCCCGGTACCCCATTCTGCTCCGCCCGCCTTGAGCGCACAAAGGGCTGGCCCAGCTGGTCCAGATCCTCCGGGTCGATGCCCATGCCGGTGTCTTCCACGGCAATGGTGACCTTGTGGAGATCGGCGCGGCCGCGCAATCGAATGGCGCCACCTTCCGGCGTGAACTTGATCGCGTTCATGAGCAGGTGGAGCAGAACGCGCTTGATGGCCTGGGGATCCGCATAGGCACTCGGCAGACGGTCCAGATCGACATCGAGTTCCAGGGATTTGGCATCGATCCGCCCCCGCACCAATCCGAGGCAGGCCTCTACCACTTTCCCGACATTCATGCGGGTCGCGTCCACGTCGGCAGGAGCCGGCCCATCCAGTCTCGCCATGTCGAGAATATCCGTCACCAGATAAAGCATGTTCTGGCCGCTGGCATGGATATCGGTGGCATATTCCTTGTATTTTTCGCTGCCCAGGGGGCCGAACATTTCCTGGGCCATCATCTCGGAAAAGCCGAGAATGGCATTGAGCGGTGTGCGGAGCTCATGGCTGGCATTGGCCAGGAACTCGCCCATGGCATGGGTGGCGGCTTCGGCCCGCGCCGTTTCCCGGGCGATTCTGGCTTCCAGGCTTTCGATGGTCACGCCCGCGCGCTCGATATCGCTGCGCATGCTGTTGAGCTGATCTTTCAGGACACTGGCGCTGCGCTCATATTGCGTGGCTTTTGTCTCAAGCGTGGCCATCTCCTGGACCTGTTTCGCCTCTACCGTCACGTCCCGGAAAATCGTCAGGCGGCCATGATCCCCGAGAGGCAGATCCATGCGCCGATACCAGCGCGCGTCCGCCTCGAAAACATCGCCGGTTTCATCCATCAAGCCTTCGTGGCGCCACCCCTGGAGGTCCTGGCGGGAAACGTCGAGAATGGTCAGGACCCGTTCATTGGCGGCGATCAGGGCGCCTGTGTCTTCCCACAGGGCGACGCCGTCGGGCAGGCCTTCAATGAGGGCCGCGAAACGCATCTGGGCCGTTTGTTCCGTGTGCTCCAGAGTCTGGGGCGCTAGGTCCGTCTGGTCCTGATCATCAAGGGCAACACGCCAGATCGCGGCAAAGCGGGTCGGGGAGCCGGGCAGGGCCAGACTCGTCACCGTGATCGCAACCTGGTCCCCGTCCCGGTCCACGAACCGGCACGCCTGCTCCAGGCTGAAAATGCCGGCCCGTGCCTCGTTCTCAATATGGTCAAACAGGAGCGGCACGGGCGCGTCGAGATGCTGCGTGATGGTATCCCGGGGTGTGAGGGCCTCCAGAATGTCCGCATGGGGGTGTTCCCCCAACAGGGGCAGCAGTGCGCCAGACACCCGGATATCCCGTGCCCCTTCATCCCACAAGGTGATGCCGCATCCGGCCCGCGCGAGGGCCTCACCCAAGGGTGTCGCTTGTGGGGGCTGGGCGCGGAGCCCCCCGGCGCGCAACGGATCCGCGCCCATGTCGGCTGCCGATCCTTCCTGGCCGGCCGCAGACGCGCGCGCGCCCCGCAAGCGCAAGGCAGGGCGCAACAGAAGCAGGCCCGCGATCAGGGGGATAAGGACGATCAGGCCGATCAGGAGAAAGATCGTGGGAACACCGGTCAGGCGCGACGGTGCCAGATACCCGACCTGGACGCTCAACGCCCGGCCGGGGACGCTGAAGGTGACGACGCGGGCATGGCGTCCTGTGGGATCGAGGACCGCGGTTCCGACCCCGTATTCCCAGATCGGACCGTCGGAAACGTCGCTGACCCGGACGAACAAACGATCCACACCCTGAAGGCTTGATGTCGCTTCCTGCCAGATGCCGGCCAGATTCTCGCGATCCGTGGCGCTGAGCAGGGCGGCATCATTCGGGGTCTCGCGGGACAGATAAAGCGCCAGTTCCGCACCGGTGCGTTGGATCGCCAGGTCAAGGGACCGGTCGGCCTGGCGTTCATATTCGGTGATGCCGATGACGATCCCGATGGCGATGAACAGATAGGCGGCGCCGGCCAACAGCCAGATCCGGGGCAGCCGCCCCAGGGTTCCGCCGCCCGGAGCGGAGACGAAGAACGGGCGTCCGCCGGGTCTGTCATGACCCTCGCGGTCTTCCCGGCCGACATCGTCACGCATGCCCTTGCCGTACACGGAACCCTGATCCTTCCTCCTGCCCCGGAGCCGCGTTCCTGACGGGTGAGTCGCGCTCATGACGGGCCTGCCCGCCGCAACCATGAGGGCGGGGCGCGTTTCGACTGCGTTCCCATGTCTTAAAATGGGATTCGCCGCTCGCCCATGCTTTGCACGAGCCAGCGGCATCTCTTTGCAAATCAGAGCAGACAGTGATTCGCACTTGACCGGATTATCTGATCCGGGAGTGTCTTGTCACGCCCGAATCGAGGGTTTTGGCCAAGGGTCAGCCTTTGGTTGGGTCGGCCAGCATGCGTGTGACGACTTCGAAGAGATTGTCGGAAATGGGTTTGGTGTCCCGAATCTTCTGGAAGGTTTCCTCGAGGCGCCCCCGGCGCACGGGCTCAAGCTTGCGCCAACTCTTGATGGCGGCCAGCAATCGGGCCGCGAACAGAGGATTGAGCGTGTCGATGGCCAGGATCTGCTCGGCGAAGAAGGCATAGCCGGCGCCGTCAACGGCGTGGAAGCGCAGCGCGTTGCCCAGGGCGAAAGTGCCGATCAGCGCGCGCACCCGATTGGGATTGCGCAGGGCAAAGGCGGGATGGGCGGTCAGCTGCTTGACGATTTCGAGCGTGTCCGGACGGCTCGACCGGGCGTGGATGCCGAACCATTTGTCGAGCACCAGCGGGTCGGCGTGCCAGCGATCGTGGAACGCCTGAAGGAGGGGCTCCCGTTCCGGATGGTCGAGATTGGCGATGATGGTCAGACCGGCCAGGGTATCCGTCATCGGGCCTTGGCCCTTGGCCAGCTCAACGACCGCGTCGAGATAGGGTGCCTTTTCAAGGCTGGCCAGAAGGCCGAGCGCGCCATTGGCCAGGGCCCGGCGCCCGGCCTGGGCCGCCTCGGGACGGAAGGGTTCAAGCCGGTCATGGGCCTCGACCCGGCGCTGGAGCCGGTCTTCCAGTTCACGGGCAAGCATGACGCGGAACTGCTGACGGGCGTCATGGACCGCCTGGGGATCGACGCTCTCCATACTGAGCGCCACGTCGTCTTCGCTCGGCGGCAGGATCAGGCGGGCGAGAAAGGCCGGGCTCAGATCCGGATCGTCAAGGGCCGCGCCCAGGCTGGCCGCAAGCGCCAAGGCGCTCTCGCCGAGGGTGCCGCCTTCGGCCACGGCGCGGATTTCCGCCTTGGCCAGATAATGGGCGGCGTCCCACCGGTTGAAGGGATCTTCGTCCCGTGCCACCAGCGCAAGGCGCTCCTCCACGCCGAGCCCGTTGTCCAAATGGACGGGGGCGGAGAAATGGCGCAGCAGGGAGGGGATGGGCTGGGCGGGCACGTCCTCGAACACGAAGGTCTGCTGGGCTTCGGTCAGCTCCAGGACCCGGCTCGTGGGCTCGGCCGGGGCGTTCTCGCCCTGGAGCTTCAAGGGCAGCGGGCCTTGGTCCGCATCGAGCAGACCCATGCGGATGGGAATGGGCACGGCGTTCTTGTCCGCCTGGCCCGGGGTCGATGGCGTCATCTGTGAAAAGTTCAGCGTCAGGGTGCGCGCCTCGGCGTCATAGGAAGACTGGGCAGTGACCCGGGGCGTGCCGGCCTGGGCATACCAGTCCATGAACGGACTGAGATCCCGGCCCGAGGCCGCGGCGAAGCTCGTCACGAAGTCTTCCACGGTGGCGGCGCGGCCGTCATTGTCCCTCAGATATCGGGTCATGCCGTCGGCAAAGGCCTCCTGCCCGAGCATGGTTTCCAGCATGCGGACGAGTTCGGCGCCCTTCTCATAGACCGTCGCCGTATAGAAATTGTCGATCTTGATGTAGCGATCCGGCCGCACGGGATGGGCCAGTCCACCGCCGTCCTCGGGGAACTGGACAGCCCTCAGCATGGAAACGTCATCGATGCGTTTCACCGTGCTGTCGCGCATGTCGGCGGTGAATTCCTGGTCCCGGTAGACCGTCAGGCCCTCTTTGAGGCAAAGCTGGAACCAGTCCCGACAGGTGATCCGGTTGCCGGTCCAGTTGTGGAAATATTCGTGGGCGATCACGCTTTCGATGCGCTCATAGTCCCGGTCCGTCGCGGTTTCGGGGCTGGCCAGAACAAGGGCCGCGTTGAAGAGGTTCAACCCCTTGTTCTCCATGGCGCCCGCGTTGAAGTCATTCACGGCCACGATGTTGAAGACATCGAGATCGTATTCGAGGCCGAACCGGGTCTCGTCCCAGGTCATCGCGCGCTTCAACGCTTCCATGGCATAGGTGCAGCGCGGCTCGTTGCCGTGTTCACAATAGATCCGTAAGGAGATCGGTTGGCCCGACCGGGTCGTGAACCGGTCCTCGATATGGCCGAGATCACCGGCGACAAGGGCGAAGAGATAGCTCGGCTTGGGGTGGGGGTCGTCCCACTCCGCCCAGTGCAGACCGCCGTCCAGGTCACCATGCCCTACGGGGTTGCCGTTGCTCAGCAGGACCGGATAGCGCGCTTTGTCGGCCGTCATTTTCACATGGTAGACGGA
>CAZFWG010000082.1:0-19525 GCA_964522525.1 uncultured Alphaproteobacteria bacterium
TTAGGCCCCACTTCGTGAAGCGGCAAAGAGGTCTCAAGCCATTGATTTAATTGGGGAATTCGTGGCGCACCGGGGAGGATTCGAACCCCCGACCCCCAGATTCGTAGTCTGGTGCTCTATCCAGCTGAGCTACCGGTGCTTCTGCCCGCAGGACATGACGCCGATGGGCCCTGTTCCAGGGATCATGGACCCACGGGTCACGGAGCTGAGCCTTGGTGGCCCGGCGCGGGAGCTGTGTTAAAGCGCATCTGCCGATCCTTGGCAAGGTGCATCTTGGCAAGCCGGATATCGCCGGGGCTAGGATAGGCGCCTGTCGCCTCCGATGACCCCGAAACCGATGAGGGCCCATGTCCGTTGCCGATCCCGCCCCCGACATTGAGGAAAGCGCGCCTGCGCGCCGGTTTTCCCCCCTGCAATGGGCCGGTTTCCTGGGCGGGATCGTCCTTTTCGCCGCCTGCCTGGTCACGGCCCCACCGGCTGGGCTCTCCGTCGAGGGGTGGCGGGTCGTGGGCGTGGCGGGGCTCATGGCCCTGTGGTGGTCGAGTGAGGCCTTGCCGGTTTCGGCCACGGCGCTCGTGCCGCTCGCCTTTCTGCCCTTGCTCGGCATCGCGGATCTCCGGACGGCCGCCGCGCCCTACGCCCATCCCCTGGTGTTCCTGTTTCTGGGCGGTTTCATCCTCGCGCGAGGGCTCGCCCGCTGGGGCCTGCACCGGCGCCTGGCCCTGAACATTGCGCTTGCCGTGGGCACCCGGCCCGATCAGCTGATCCTCGGTTTCATGTTTGCCGCCGCCGGGCTTTCCCTGTGGATCAGCAACACGGCCACGACGGTGATGATGGTGCCCCTCGCCGTGTCGGTGATCGGTGTGGTGACGGTCGGCCCCCAGGGCAGTGCGGCGGCGCGGGATTTCGGTCCCGCCCTGATGCTGGGCCTGGCCTATGGCGCCACGATCGGCGGCATGGGCACCCTGATCGGCAGCCCCCCCAATGCCTTCATGGCTGCCTTCATGGCGGAAGATCCTTTCAATCGCCCGGTGGCGTTCGCCGCCTGGTCGGCCGTGGCCCTGCCCGTGGCGGCGGTGCTTCTGCCCCTGGTCTGGTGGTTCCTGACCCGGGTGCTCTTTCCCGGCACCCGCATGGCGCCGGCGCGGACGGATGGGGCCGACGTCATCCGCGACGCGCTCGCGGCACTCGGACCCTGGCGGGTGCCCGAGATCCGCATGGGGATCGTTTTCCTGGCCGTGGCCTTCGCCTGGCTGTTCAGCGGCCTCTTGCGCATGCTGCCGGGCCTTGCGGGCCTCAGCGATACGGTGATCGGCATGCTCGGGGCGCTGGCCCTGTTTACCCTGCCGGCCGGTCCGGAAGACGAGGCCCAGGGCCGCGCGCTCCTGACCTGGGAGGAGGCCGTGGGCCTTCCCTGGGGAGTCCTCATCCTGTTCGGCGGCGGATTGTCCCTGGCGGCGGCCATCGGGGCGACCGATCTCGCCGTCTGGATCGGCGGCGGTCTGGAAGGCCTCGGCGGGCTGCCCCTGCCCGTGCTCATGCTCATCGTGGCAGCGCTCATCATGGGGCTGACGGAATTGATGAGCAATCTGGCGACCACGGCGGCCTTTCTGCCGATCATCGCGGCCCTGGCCGTGGCCGTGGGGATCGATCCCCTGTTCCTGGCCATGCCGGCGGCCCTGGCGGCGAGCTGCGCCTTCATGCTGCCGGTGGCGACGCCCCCCAATGCGGTCGTCTTTTCCTCCGGACACATCACGATCCCCCAGATGGTCCGGGCCGGGTTCTGGGTCAATGTCATGGCCGTGATGGTGGCGACCGCTCTCACCTATGTCCTGGTGCCGATCGTTTTCGGGTAGGACCCGCCGGGGTCCGCTTTGAGCTGCGCATGATTGAACGTCCGCAGCTCTAGAGCGGGAAGATGTCCCGATAGCTCTTGGCGGGCCCGAGGGTCTGGGCCTCGTGGATTGCCCGGCCGATGGCGCGGGCCATGCAGTCGGCGGCAAGCGTGCCGAGGCGCGCCAACATGAATGGATCGCCCAGGGCCTTCACACCCGTTGCCAGGGCGAAGACCACATCGCCGTCGAAGGGCGTGTGAATGGGGCGCAGCGCGCGGGCATAGCCGTCCTGGGCCATGATGGCGAGACGGGTCGCCTGGGCGGGCGTGAGGGTCGCATTGGTGGCGACGACGCCGATCGTCGTGTTGGCGCCGGGGGGCGCGGCAAGGGCCGCCTTGGTGTCGTCGGGCCAGTCCGTCACCGGATGATCGGCCGGGTCGGGCAGGCTGCGCTTCGACTGGTCGCCCATCTCATGGCGCCGCTCGAAGGGTGCGGCCCAGAGCCGGTCCGATCCGGGCATGACCGGGGAGCCGAAGGCGTTGACCGCGACGAGCGCGCCGATCTCAAAGCCGTCGTCGGTGACGATCGACGCACTGCCCGTGCCGCCCTTGTAGGTGCCCGCGCGGGCGCCAAATCCGGCCCCGGCATTGCCAAGGACGAGTTCGTCGTCCAGCGCCGCCAGGGCTTGCGCGCCCAAACGGGCATAGGGCGGGGTCACGCCCCAGGCCTTGTCACCCCCATTGTTGAGATCGAACAGGATAGCGGCCGGCACCACGGGCGCCGGCACGGGGCTGCCCGGCACGGGGAACCCCCGGCCCTCGGCGCCCAGTTGGGCTGTCACGCTTGAGGCCGCCTCAAGGCCGTAGACCGAGCCGCCGGACAGGACGATGGCGTGGATCGCGTCCACCATGCAACTGGGATCAAGGGCGTCCGTCTCCCGCGTCCCCGGCCCGCCGCCGCGCACATCCACGCCCGCCACCGCCGGTGCGTCAGGCAGGATGACCGTGACACCGGTGCGCGCGGCGTCATCCTGGGCCTGACCCACTTTGAGGCCGGTGACATCGGTGATCAGGTTGCGGGGGCCTGGGGCGGACATCGGCGTGGCTCCGGGTCGGGCCCGCCTCTTGATCAAGCGGGGCTCACGGCAAAATGGCCGGTTTGGCGGATGCATCTGCGTCACGAACGGGTCTAGACTGAAGGCAATCGCCCGATTTGTCCGGAGAACCGCCCATGATGAACCGCCTCACCCGACTGCTTAGCGGATTTGCCACGCTCTTGGCCATCACGGTTGTGCAAGGCCCGGTCTCATTCGCCTGGACCTCCCCGGCCTGGGCGCAGGCCCAGGATGACCAGGACACGGTGGCCGAAGGCCGGGTGTCGACGGCGGAACCTATCAAGTCGGCGCGCGCGCCCCGCGGGGAAGGCATGGTGACGGCCGCCCATCCCCTCGCCGTGGAAGCGGGCCTGAAGATCCTGCGCGAAGGCGGATCCGCCGTGGATGCGGCCGTGGCGGTCCAGGCCGTGCTGGGCCTGGTCGAGCCCCAGTCCTCGGGCCTTGGCGGCGGTCTGGTGGCCCTTGTCTGGTCGGCGAAGGACCGGACGCTCCAGGCCTATGACGGCCGGGAAACGGCGCCGGCGTCCGCCGGTCCCGATCTTTTTCTGGGTCCGGACGGCAAACCGGTCTCCTTCCGGGATGCGGTGCTCGGCGGCAAGTCCGTGGGCGTGCCCGGCGCCGTTGCGGCCCTGGGCCTGATGCATGAGGACCATGGCAGCCTGCCCTGGAAGGCGCTCTTTGGCGATGCGGAACGTCTGGCCCGGGACGGCTTTCCCGTGGGGAAGCGGCTCAATTTTCTGTTCACGGTCTTTGACGCCGCCAAGAACATGCCCGCGACCCGCGCCTATTTCTTCGATGACGAAGGGGAACCCTGGCCCGTCGGCCATATCCTGAAAAATCCGGCCTACGCCAAGACGGTGCGCACCCTCGCCCGGGGCGGACCGGAGGTCTTCTACAGCGGAGCCATCGCCGATGCGATTTCCGACGCCGTGTCGAAGGCGCCGCGCAACCCGGCGGCGCTCACGGTCGATGACATTGCGGGCTACCAGGCAAAATACCGCGATCCGATCTGCGTGCCCTATCGGGAATGGTCCGTCTGCGGCATGCCCCCGCCGACATCCGGGGGCCTTGTGATCACCCAGGCGCTTGGCATGTTGGAGCGGTTCGATCTTGCGGGTTTTGAACCGGGTGATCCGGAGGCGCTGCATCTGATCCTGGAGGCCACCAAGCTCGCCTATGCCGACCGGGATCTTTATGTTGCCGACTCCGATTTCATCCTGGTGCCCATCAAGGGCATGCTGGCGCCTGCCTATTTGAAGGAGCGTTCGGCGCTGATCGATCCTAAGAAGACGGTTGGGACCGCGACGGCGGGCGATCCCTGGCCGCTCAATGCGGAGACCCGCGCCGCCGATGTCTCCCCGGAGCAGCCGGGCACGAGCCATTTCTCCGTGGTCGATGCGCAAGGCAATGTGGTGGCCGTGACCACCACGATCGAATTCCTGTTCGGCAGCCATCTGATGGCCAATGGTTTTCTCCTCAACAATCAGCTGACGGATTTCTCCTATGAGCCGATCCGCGACGGTCGCGTGGTCGCCAACAGCGTGCAACCGGGAAAGCGGCCGCGCAGTTCCATGGCGCCGACCATCGTGTTCGACAAGGCGGGCGATCCGCTCTTTGCCATCGGATCCCCCGGCGGGACGCGGATTCCGGGCTATGTGTTGTTGACCCTGGTCGGCGTTCTTGACTGGAACATGAGCGTCCAGGACGCGATTGCCCTGCCGCGCATTCTCACGCGCAATGGACCGGTCGATCTCGAGGAGGGCGCGGAAGACGTCTATGACGGTCTGGTGCCGGCCCTGGAGGCCAAGGGGCATGAGGTGCGCACGGGACGGCGCATGACGAGCGGCCTGCACGGCATCAAGATCACGAAGGACGGTCTTGAAGGCGGGGCCGATCCGCGCCGGGAGGGCGTTGCCCGGGCAACCGCACCCCGTTAATCGGTTTACGAAGCGATCCAGCCCCGCTGGGACTGGTCCCACAGGGCGGCGAGGCCCAGCATGGCCGGGTGGCCGCCGGTGACCAGCACCACGGGGATGGGCTCCAGATAGGAACGGAAATCCCCCTTGCCCTCGAACCCGTGCCGGAAACGGGTTTCATCGAACAGCTTGCCCCATTTGGGCAGGATGCCGCCCGCCAGCACGACGCCGCCCCGGGCGCCAAGCGTGAGCGCCAGGTTCCCGGCAACGGCGCCAAGCCAACGGGTGAACAGGACAATGGTCTCCACCGCAATGGGGCAGGATCCATCCGTGGCCCGCATGGTGATGTCGACCGCCGTGGGCCGCACCTCAACGGGGCGCCCCTCGATCTGGGCGATGGCGGTGAACAGGGTCTCAAGGCCCGGTCCGCAAAGAACCGTCTCGGCACTGACATGGCCGCACATCTGCATCAGCTGATAGAGAACGGCGATTTCCCGTTCGTTGGACGGCGCCAGGTCCACATGGCCGCCTTCACCGCTGAGAGGAATGTGGCCGCCATGGCCGTCCGGGATGAGGCCTGAAACGCCAAGCCCGGTTCCCGGTCCCAACACGCCGATGGGCTGATTGGCATTGAGCCCCCCCGGCTTCAAGACGCGCATGTCTCCGCTCGCGACCCGGACGCTGCCCATGGCCATGGCCGTGAAGTCATTGACGACGACGGGATCGTCCACATGGGTGACCTCGGCGATCTCCTCCGAATTGACTGTCCACGGAGAATTCGTGAGTTCGATATGCCCCTCCAAGACGGGGCCGGCGCCGCACACGGCCACGCCGTCAAGCCCCGTGCCCGCCGGCATGTGGTCCTGAATGAAGGTGCGGATCGCGGCGGGCAGGCTGGGGTGCAACGCGGCCAGCCATTGCACGGGCTCATGCAGCAGGTGCCCATCCCGGCACAGGGCGAAACGCGCATTGGTGCCGCCGATATCGGCGAGAAGCAATGTGGGATCATGGGCCATCGCCGGATCCTTTTCGCTAATTCTGGGAGACCGGGAAAACGACTCAGGCCGGTCGGCGTCGGGCGATGATGAACAGTCGGCGGAACGGAAACAAGGTGGTTCCGTCCGGTCGTTTGGGGTAGGCGCGGTCATATCCGCTCTGGAGCGCGTCGAGGAAAGGCGTGTGATCCGCTTCGGGCAAGGCCGCCAAAATGGGGGTCAATGTGCTGCCCCGGACCCAGTCAAGGACGGGCCTTGGACCGGTGAGCGTCTGCCAATAGGTCGTTGTCCAGAGATCAAGAGCCTGTGCATGGGGCGCCAGCCGGTCGATATAGGCAGCGGGCTCCGCCACTCTTGTGCCCGGTGCAAGCTCGGCCAGACGGTCGGCCCAGGGTGCGCTGCGGCACAGATCCGCGATCAGCGTGTGAGAGGGTTCCCGGAAATTGTCCGGCATCTGCACGGCGAGCGTTCCCTCGGGGGTCAGCATGTCCAGCAGCTGCGGAAAGAGGCGGTCGTGGTCGGGCAGCCAGTGGAGCGCCGCGTTGGTATAGATGAGATCCGGCCGCGCGTCGGGGCGCCAGGTCGCGATATCCGCCTCTACCCATTCCGCCTGCGGACCATCGGCGCGGGCCCGGTCGAGCATGGCGGCCGAGGAATCGACACCAATAATCCGGGCGCCCGTATAGCGTTCCCGAAGGAGGCGCGTCGTATTGCCGGGCCCGCAGCCCAGATCGACAACAAGTCTGGCAGTGTCGCCTGGGACGCGCATGAGGAGATCGCGGGCGGGACGGCCCCGCTCATCTCCGAATTGGAGGTAGGTTCCCGGCTGCCACGCCATGACGCCTCAGCCCCGCGCTTCTTCGGTGTCGCCGTTCTTCGGTCGGATACCGTCCGGGTGCGGCAGAATGAGACGGAACACCGTGCCATCCTGGTTGGAGCGCAGGAGGGTCAGGCTGCCGCCCTGGGCGCGGGTCAGTTCATGGGCGATGGCAAGGCCCAGACCCGAGCCCCCGGCCCGCGCGGAGGTGACGAAGGCCTGAAACAGACGATCCCTGACTTTCTCCGGGATGCCGGGCCCGTCGTCTTCGAGGTCGATCACGGCCTGGGGAGTCCGGCCCTGGGTGTCCAGTCTGGCGCTGAGCCGGACATGGCCCCGCGTCGTGCGCCCGGCATCGGCCTGGATGGCCTGCAACGAGTTGCGGGCCAGGTTCAGGACCGACCGGAACAGATTGTCCGGATCGCCATAGACCCTGAGACCGTTAGGAATGTCCGTCTGCCAATCGACAGATCCGTCCGGACCAAGTCCAAGACCCGTGCGCACATCCTCGCACACGGAAGCAAGATCGACCCATTTGAGATTGGGGGCCGGATCCTCGGCGCGGCCATATTTGAGCGTGTCCGAGCAGAGCTTGGCCGCACGGTCAAGCGAGCGCACAAGTTGCGGCGTGATCCGTTGAACCGTCGGGTCGGGGCTTGACCCCAGGCGATCGGCGATCAACTGGGCCGAGGCCAGCATGTTGCGCAGATCGTGGTTGATCTTGCTGATCGCCACGCCCAGTGCGGCCAGACGGCTCTTCTGGGTAAGGGCGGCGCGCAGGTCCGTCTGCATTTCATGGAGCGCGCGGGCGGCGTCCGCCAATTGGCCGCCCTTTTCGGGCAGCGGTAGGATCCGGCTGGCGTCTTCCGGATGCTGACGGAAGGCGACCATGCTTGTGATGATCGACCGGATCGGGCGGACAAGCTCCAGATAGACCGTCAGATAAACGCATCCCGCCGTGATCAGCGCGATGATCAGCGACAGCATGAAGATGTTGTGGCAACGCGCCTGCAAGGCGGCCTTGAGGGGCGCTTCGGGCAGGATCACCTCCGTCGCTTCGCCCGTCGGCAATTGGCGGCCGAGGACATGGACGCTGCGGCCCGCCGGCGCGAACAGGGAGGTGAAGGCCTCGCGGATGCCCGACACCGGGCCATGGGCGCCCAGGTCGACGAAATAGTGGGGCGTCGGAATGTTGTCATCCATGAACAAGGGCTCACGGGTGTCGCCCCGGCGCAGGATGACGGCCGAAACGCCGGCGCGCTCCAGGATGTCGTCCTCAAGCGCCATGAAGTCGGGCTGATTCTGATTGGCCTCATAGACGAGGGCGGCGATCTGGGCGGCCGCCACCCGTTCGCCGAGCCAGTTGCGATAATAGGACCCAAGGGACGGGATGAAGACGATCATCTCCGCAACCATGACAAACAGGAAGGTCCAGGCAAAAAGACGGCCCTGAAGCCCGGACGTGAAACTGGCGAGCAGTTTGCCAGGGCCATTCTTGCCGTTTGCCGCCGCTTCCGTTTGCCTAGTCACCTGATCCTTCTCGTTCCCCGAAGCCCAACACCAAATTCCCAACCTTCGGACTTACCCCGAAAGGGCCGTGAAAGCGTACCGGGCTTCCCGCGCGGCGCCTCAGGGCAGTCGAAGGAGCAGGCGCACCAATGACCGCACGCGAGGCCCGAACAGAACCGACGTATAGAACTGACCAGCCACGCGTTTGTTGATCTCGCCCAATGTCGGATACGGCGCGATGTATCCGGTCATATGTGAGAGTTTTTTACCCCAAGACAACGCCATGAGCCAGGGCTGGATCAATTCTCCCGCCTGGGCGCCGACGATCGAAACGCCCAGGATTTTACCGTTCTTGCGGGCCACAACCTTGATAAAACCCTGGGGTTCACCCTCCGCCTGGGCACGATCATTCTCGTCGAAAGCGAAGGTCGTCACGCGGACATCCTTGTGAAGGTCGCGCGCCTCTTCCTCGCCCAGCCCCACTTTGGCGATTTCCGGATCCGTATAGGTGACTGCCGGAACATGGGTCAGGTTGCTTTTGGTGGGTGCACGGAACAGGGCATTCCGGATCACGATCCCGGCATGGTAGCCGGCCACATGGGTCAGGCGCGGCCCGGCATCGGCACAGTCGCCGATGGCGAAGATCTTCTTGTTGGCGGTCCTGAGCCGGCCATCGACCGCGATGCCCTTGCCCGAATAGGGGACACCGGCGGCCTCCAGGCCCAGCCCGTCGACGACCGGCTGGCGGCCGGCGGCGACCAGAAGATGGGAGCCCGAGAGCATCAAATTCTGTCCCTCGACCACGCAGCTGACATGGATTTCTCCGCTGCCGGTCTGGCTGACGCTGGTTACTTCCGCGAATTCGTGGATGGCCACGCCTTCCGAAATGAGCTGCTCCTTGACCACGGCGCGCAGATCCGGCTCGTCATTGGGCAGAACGGCAATCCGTTCCAGGACCGTCACCTGCGCGCCGAGCCGGCGATGGGCCTGGGCCAATTCCATGCCGATGGGACCGCCCCCGATGATGATCAGATGGGCGGGCAATGTGCGGTTGTCGAAGACCGTTTCATTGGTCAGGTAATCGACCTTGTCGAGGCCCGGGATCGGTGGAACGGCCGGCCGGGATCCCGTGGCGATGACGAAGAACTTGGCCTCGACATGCATGCCTTCGATTTCGACCATCCGGGGGCCAATGAATTGGGCATGTCCTTCCATCACGGAAACACCCAGATTCTGAAACCGTTCGGTCGAGTCGATCGGCGAGATCGTGTCGATCACCCGGCGGACGTAATTCATGGTGGCTTCGAAATCGACCTCGGCCGGGCCGGTCTTGATGCCGAAACGGGCATTGTCCGTGACGGCCTTGGCCCGTTTGGCCGCCGCCAGCAGGGCCTTTGAGGGAACGCAGCCCGTATGGAGGCATTCGCCGCCCATGACCCCGTCGCGCATGTGTTTCTCGATCAAAACGACGCGGGCCCCCATCTGGCTCGCGCCCGCCGCGACCGACAGGCCGGCCGCGCCGGCGCCGATGACGCAGATATCGGTGTCAATCTTCGTGGATTGATCTTGGGAGCCGGATGCGGCGTCGGCGGCAGCTGCCATGGAGTCACTCCTTCAATCTATCGAATGGCTCGCATCAAAGGGACGGATCTACGCCTTAGGACGTGGTCCCCGATTTGGATTTGAAGCGTCCGTATACCACGGGAATGAGCGCCAGCAGGGCCAGACCCATAATGGGCAGAATGATCGCCGGCTGGAAGATCAAGCCGCTCAGTTCCGGGTCCTCTCCCCGGTCGAACACCGCGCCCAGACCATTGCCGACACTAACATAAACGAAGGAGCCCGGGATGATCCCGACAAAGGTCGCGATCATGTAGGTACGCAAGGAAACGCCCAGAAAGGCCGGCGCGAGATTGACGGCAAAAAACGGAAACAGGGGCACCAGTCTGAGCACAAGCATGTAGCTGAACGCGTTTTCCTGGAAGCCCTTTTCCATGGGCGCGATGAAACGGCCGGCCTTTTCCCGCAGGAGATCGGCAAGCCCGAAACGTACGGCCAGGAACAGCATGGTTGCGCCCAGGGTCGCGCCCATGACCACGAGCAGTGTGCCCGGCCAGATCCCGAACAGAAAGCCGCCCAGAATGGTCAGGAATGATCCGACCGGGAAGGAAATGGCGACCAGGACGGCATAGGCCAGCACATAACCCAGCGAGGCGACGAGCGCGTTGGCCTCAACCCAGGAGGTCACGGCCTCCCGGTTTTCCCTCAAGACATCGAACGAGAACCACTTGTAGAGATCGAAGGCATAGGCCGCGCCCAGGGCCGCCGCCAGAACCACCAGGGGGATGAGCCGCACAATGAGCGAACGCCCCTCTTTCTTTTCGGAGGGCGGGTTTTCCGTCGATGTCATCGGGTTCTCCTGGCGTTTTGTCCGGGGCCGCATGGCCTGAACGGCTGTCGGTCGGGTCGCGCCATCACGGGGCGTCGGGTTCGTTCAGGGCCCAATCGTAGCGGAAACCGCTGATCTTCTTGATGCCGTCAAGACGTGTGCGCAGCTCCGGCGCGGCATATTGCTTGAAATGGGCAATGCGGCTCGCGTCCGACCCACCAAAATCATTGCCGTACCAACGATAGATCTTCGAGGCGTAGAGCTCGCCGTCCTCGATACTGACGCCGCGGGGATGATTGACATAGGCGCGGGCGGCCTGATCAAGGGCATCGTCAAGGCCCGCGCCCGTGAACGGTTCGGGACGCAGGTTGGGGCATCCGATGGAGGCGCAATTGACCGCGTAATGGACCCGGTTGTCTTGCCAGTGGCCCCGCATGATCCGGTGTTCGATATCATCCAGGGACAGGCTTTCACCCTCGACCGTCACCCGTTCGGCCCCCCAAGGACCGATCGCGAACACGCCGGGTCGGATCGCCCGGATCGATTTCACGGGATAGGCCTCGAGAATGACCTCGATGGTGATGGCGTTGTAGAGATTGGCCCAAAGGGCGAATTGCTCATCGCGATTGAGGGCCGTCACCGTCATCGCCGCAATGTCGGCGATATAGGCCTGGAGCGCGCGTCGATCCTCATCGCTCACGGCGCCATAGCGCACACGGTTCACGCCATCCTCCGCCTCGACCAGATAGCGCTCGAGAAATGCCGCAAAGGCGCTGTGGTCGACCACGACCGTCGAGGCCGGGTCATGGGCGGAAAAAGTGGCGATCCTCTCCTCCGCCTGCCCTGCGGACGGGGTCAGAGCCCCCACCAGGACGAGAAAACCCAAAACCAGGAGCTTCGGGATCAACGAAAAGCGGGTCAGGGCGGATTTGCCGCCGCTGCCGATGAAACTGTCATGGATTGGCACGGTATGGTCCCCTCAACTGGTCGCAACGCTTGCGCGGCCGGCCGCCCTTGGGAAGGGAGTATGCCCGCAGCCGCCTCTTCGAGATAGGGTGGAGATGGTCCCGCGCAGCCCGGATCTCAGGGAGTTCTCCGTTTTGTGACCGCGCGTGAGACCTGCACGGCGGTGCTTTCGGCGCCCGTCCATGAAAGTTCGCTTTCTCTCCGGTCGTAAATTGACTCCACTGCTCCGGGGCCTTAGGAACTGGGGTTTGAAATCGTGAAGTTGTGGCTTCACGGCTCGGAATTGATCCCAGGAATGTTGCGCCGAGCTTAAACCAACGGATTTTCGCCGTTGCGTTGGCGGGCTCGGCCGCCGCCTGGACGGAGGACGACAATGAAACGGACATTCCAGCCCAGCCGCCTGGTGCGCAAACGGCGTCATGGTTTTCGCTCCCGCATGGCCACCCGCAACGGCCGCCAGGTTCTGGTGCGTCGCCGGGCCAAGGGGCGCAAGCGCCTTTCCGCCTGATACCGGATCGTGACTGGTCCGATCCGGGCCCGATCGGGAGAAGACACCGTCGCGCTGGTAACGATCAAGAAGCGGTCGGATTTTCTGCGTGCCCAACGGGGCAGGCGCGCCGCGTCGCGCGGCCTTGTCGTGCAGTTCGTGCCTTGTGAAGCCGGGGACGAGACTTTCGTCGTTCATGTCGGTTTCACGGCCACGAAGAAAATCGGCAATGCGGTGGTCCGCAATCGGGCGAAGCGGCGCTTGCGCGAACTTGCGCGCGGCATTCTGGCCCAGGAAGGCCGTCCCGGCGCCCTTTATGTTCTGATTGCTCGGCAAGACACGGCGACAAGGCCCTATGACCGCCTTGTTGGAGACCTAAGAAGTGCGCTCCATCGGGTGCACGATCAGGGCGGACGGGATCGGCGGTGACAGGCCAACATCATCAGGGGCGCGGCGAAGGATCACGGCCACGGCGGGGATCCGCGCCGGAACAGAACCGGATCGCGGCCGCGCTGCCCGGCGTCGAGGAAGCGCGAACGCCGGTCCATGGTGCGCAAGCCGTCATCGCCCAGGCATTCTCGCCGCCCCGCCGCAGCTTCCCCATGCGGTTGTTGATCGGGTTCCTCAGTTTGCCGATCCGCGCCTATCAAATTCTGATTTCGCCGCTTCTGCCGCCCCATTGCCGCTACATGCCGACCTGCTCCGCCTATGCCCTCGAGGCCTTGCAGGTCCATGGTCCGGTGAGGGGCAGCTGGCTTGCCATCAAGCGCATTTTACGCTGCCATCCGGTCCGCTTTCTGGGCGGAAGCTCCGGCTTCGATCCGGTGCCGCCCCGGACCTCACGGGGTCTTCGCGCAAGACGGGGGGCGCGCAGGTCTGTTCCCCATCGCCATTGATGGGTATATGTGACGGGAACGAGCGCTTCGCGTCTGTTTGACGGTTTGGTCGTCAGGGCGCTGCCTCGATGTCCGGCAAGGCCGGGGTGAATTGCTGGGACCGGATTGAAAGGGTTTCCATGCGGCGTGGCGACACGGCGCGGGAGGAAGCCCCTTTTTGATCTTGAGATTTCATTGCGGTACCGGACGGACAACGGGTTCGCCGGGCGAAAGCCCAATCCGGAAGCGCTCAAGGCGGGTGACACAGGGACACAATGTCGGATTCACGCAACTTCTTCCTCGCCATCGCCCTGTCGCTGGCGGTGTTGTTCCTTTGGCAGACCTTCATTGGCGGCCCCGCCATGGAAGAGGAACGCGCGCGGTTGGAAGCCCAGCAGGCCGCGGAGCAGACGCTCCAGGCCGACGCCTCGGCCACGGATCTGCTGCCCGCGCCCTCGACGGCCCCCGGTGCGCAAAGCGAAATCCCGACGCCCCTGCCGACGGGCGGCGCCGATGGTGCCGCGATCCCGACCGCGGCGTCCCTTGCCGGCTTGAGCCGCGAGGAGGCCCTGGCCAAGTCCGAACGCATCACCATTGACGGGCCGGCCATGACGGGATCCATCGCCTTGACCGGCGCGCGGATCGACGATGTGCGGCTCAAGCGCTATCGGGAAACGACGGATCCGGACAGTGAAATCATCACGCTGCTCTCGCCCCGTGGCGCGGACAACGCCTATTACGCCCAGTTCGGCTGGACGCCTGAGCCGGGTGTCGCCGTCAAGGTGCCGGACGCGGAGAGTGTCTGGCAGCCGATCGCGAACCGCACGCTGACCCCCGACCAGGACGTGGAACTTTATTGGGAAAACGGTGAGGGCCTGCGCTTCACGATCCGCTATGGTCTGGACGAAAACTATCTGTTCACGGTGAACCAGTCCGTCTCCAATCAGACCGGCGATGCGATCACGCTCTATCCCTATGGCCTCGTGTCCCGGCGGGACAAGCCGGTCAGCCAGGGCTTCTGGATCCTCCATGAGGGCTTCCTCGGTGTCTTTGACGACACGCTGACCCAACAGACCTGGGACAGTCTCGAGGAGGGCAGCCTCAGGCTCGAGGCCGATGGCGGCTGGCTCGGCATGACCAGCAAATACTGGATGACCGCTCTGGCGCCGGCCCATGGCGAGAAATTCGCGGTCCGCTTCCGCAGCCCCTCCCAGGGTGAAGTGGTCTATCAGGCGGATTATTTGATGGGCGCGCGGACCATCGAGGCCGGCGGTAGCGCGCAGGCCTCGAGCCACCTCTTTGCGGGTGCCAAGAAAGCCTCCGTCATCAGCCAATACCAGGAAGACTATCAGATCGAACGCTTCGATCTTGCGATCGATTGGGGCTGGTTCTTCTTCCTGACCCGGCCCTTCTTCATCGCCATCGATTTCCTGGCCAAGCTCACGGGCAATTTCGGGGTCGCCATTCTTCTGTTCACGGTGCTTGTCAAGCTCATCTTCTTTCCGCTGGCCAACAAATCCTATGAGGCCATGACGAAGATGAAGAAGGTCCAGCCGGACCTGATGAAGCTGCGGGACCGCTTCAAAGAAGACAAGATGCGCCAGCAGCAGGAGATGATGGAGCTGTACAAGCGCGAGAAGATCAATCCGCTTGCGGGCTGCCTGCCCATCCTGATCCAGATCCCGGTGTTCTTTGCCCTCTACAAGGTGCTGTTCGTCACGATCGAGATGCGCCACGCGCCCTTTTTCGGCTGGATCCAGGATCTCTCGGCCCCGGACCCCACGACCATCTTCAATCTGTTCGGGCTCATCCCCTGGGATCCGTCGACGGTTCCGGGCCTTGGTCCCTTCCTGATGATCGGCGTGTGGCCGCTGTTCATGGGCATCACCATGTGGCTGCAGATGCAGATGAATCCAAAGCCCACGGATGAAATCCAGCAGAAGGTGTTCGCCTATATGCCGTTCATCTTCACGATCATGCTGGCGAGCTTCTCGGCCGGTCTTGTGATCTATTGGGCTTGGAACAACCTGCTCTCGATCCTCCAGCAATATGTCATCATGCGGCGCATGGGCGTCGAGCCGGAATGGAAGAACAATATTCCCTTCATGGGCCGCCTGCTGGACGGCAAGACGCAGACCGATGCCGGCCTTGGTGAAGGGGCGCGGGAAGGCAAGGCGGCCCAGGCGGCACGCGAGTCCAAAGAGTAAGGTTCGATCCCGTGAGCGACGCGTCGCCAGACGCCTTCGACGGCCCGCTGATCGGGCCCGAAGATCCGGAACCCCTCGATTTAGGGGCGGGGCGTCTTTTATTCGCCCAGGCCTGCGACTTCGAGCGCGGCGTGGTGGCGTTGAATCAGTTGCCGGACGATGACGTGCCGGAAGTGGCCTTTGCCGGGCGTTCCAATGTAGGCAAATCAAGCCTCGTCAATGCCGTGACCGGACGAAAGGCCCTCGCGCGCACCTCCAACACCCCGGGACGCACCCAGGAGATCAATCTTTTCCTGGCCCATGGCCCCCATGGCCGTTTGCGCCTCGTCGACCTGCCCGGCTATGGCTATGCCAAGGTGTCGAAGGAGAAAGTGGCCCAGTGGACCGCCCTTCTGAGGGACTATCTGCGTGGCCGGCCCTCCTTGCGCCGGGCGCTCGTGCTGGTGGATGGCCGGCACGGATTGAAACAGGCGGATTTGGAGATGCTGTCCCTGTTGGATGAGGCCGCCGTGTCCTATCAGATCGTCTTGACCAAGGCCGACAAGGTGCGCCCCAGTGAACGGCCCGGCATTTGGGGCGACGTGAAGGCCGCGCTCCGGACCCATGTGGCGGCCCATCCGCAGCTCGTGGTGACCTCAAGCGCGGAAGGGACGGGCATCAGTGAATTGAGGGCGCTCATGGCCAGATTTGCGGCAAGTCCCGCCCTTTCGGAGGGACGATGACCATGGGCCAGATGTCTCAGGACGGGGCCGGGGTGATCGGCACCAAGACGGAGGCCGAGCGTTTGCGGGCGGACTGGATGCAGACCGGACGCACCCTGACGGAAGCTCTGCCCTATATTCTGCGCTATGATGATAAGGCCGTAGTGATCAAATATGGCGGCCACGCCATGGGTGACGCCTCTCTCGCCCGCAGTTTCGCGCGGGACATCGTGCTCCTGAAACAGATCGGCATCCGGCCCGTGGTCGTCCATGGGGGCGGCCCGCAGATCGGCGCGATGCTGGAGCGGTTGAAGATTCAGAGTTCCTTTGTTCAGGGCCTGCGCGTAACCGATGCGGAGACCGTGGATGTGGTCGAAATGGTGCTGGCCGGATCGATCAACAAACAGATCGTGACGGCGATCAACCATGAGGGCGGCAATGCGGTCGGGATTTCCGGCAAAGACGGCAACCTGATCATTGCCCGGAAGATCCACCGCACGGAGCGGGATCCGGCCTCGAACATCGAGCGGGTGCTTGATCTGGGTTTTGTGGGGGAGCCGGATGAAATCAATCCGGCCGTGTTGGAGGCCGTGTTGTCGTCGGATGTCATTCCCGTGGTCGCGCCCATCGGCTTGGGTCGGGGTGGGGAGACCTTCAACATCAATGCGGACACGGCGGCGGGCAGCATTGCTTCGGCCTTGGGCGCGCGGCGCCTTCTGCTCCTGACCGATGTGCCGGGTGTTCTCGACGAGGAGGGCCGCCTGATCGAGCGGCTGTCCCTGGACCATGCCAAACAGTTGATCGAGGACGGGGTCGCCACCGGGGGCATGATCCCGAAGCTCAGTACGGCAATCGATGCCGTCGAGGCTGGGGCGGAAGGGGTGGTCATTCTCGATGGCCGGATGCCCCACGGGCTGTTGTTGGAGCTGTTCACGCCGGAAGGTGCGGGAACCTTGATCTCCCGGAACGGGGCGGAGGAACCATGAGCATGATCTCTCACGACATGACACCCACGGTACGCCACGGCGCCTTGCGCGCACTGCGGATGATCGCCATCCACGCCGCGTTCATTCTGCTGGCCTTCGGTTGGTTCAGTGCGGCCTCCCCCGCCAAGGCCAGCCTGCAATTCTGCAATCACACCAGTTTCGTTCTGCGCACGGCGGCGGCATTGCCCCATCCGGATGATGGCTGGCGCATCCAGGGCTGGCTCCAGCTCTGGCCCGGAGAATGCCGGCAGATCGCGCGCCAATTGGCGGCGATCCCCAGCTTTTACATCTATTCGGAATCCCACAGCGCGCATCAGGGACCCGTCCGCCGCTGGAGCGGTGAGCGCCAGTTCTGTGTCCGGACGGATCAGAATTTCGAGTTCCTCGGCCCCGATGCCTGCGACGGGGTCCATGACTACCGATCGTTCTTCCGGGTTCAGGTTGAGGCGGGGTCGACCCAGTGGATCCACCGCTTCCGGGAACCGTCCTCCAAACTGGCCACGCTTCGCTCGGCCCGAACATCTGGCTTGCAGCGCCTTTTGAAAGAAGCGGATTTCTTCAAGGGACGGATTGACGGCTATATGGGACGACGGACCCGACAGGCGGCCCGGGCGGCGCAGCGAAGCCTGAAACTGACCAAGACCGGCATCGATTCCACCGATCTCATGGCCGGTCTTCTGGGCCAGATCCAGTCCCAACAGTCGGAAAAGGGCTTCCGCTTCTGCAACGAGACCAACTATCGCGCCTGGGCGGCCGTGGCCTATGAACAGGACCAGGAATGGATTTCCAAGGGCTGGTGGGCGGTCGACCCCCAGGCCTGTGTCCGGGTGATCAAGGACGGGTTGCCCAATCAGTTTCTCTACGCCTATGCCGAGGCCGACACACGGAACGGCTGGCAAGTGCAATGGCAGGGGAGCCATCCCTTCTGTGTGTCGGAAGTCAAGTTCGAGATCGACGGCAGCGAAGGGTGCGAGACCCGTGGCTATGGCCGGGCCAATTTCATCCGTATCAATACGGCTGACAAGACAGCATGGGAGTTCGCCTTGCGCGAGGATGATGCGGAAATCTCCCCTTCCACCGAAGGGGAATGAGGCGCCCGCGTTCCCGTGATCAGGCCGCGACTCCGAAGAACTCCAGATGCCAGGTCATAAGTTCCTCGGTCAGGGGATAGTCCCGGCCATGGCGGGCCAGCAGAAGTTCCGTGCGCGGGACACGTCCGATCGTGCGCTGGACATCAAGGGCCTGACGCATGGACAGGCCCGCCTTCCAGCACAGGGCGGTGATGGCCTTGGCACTGCCCGAGCGCAGGATCCGTCCACAGGTCTCGGCCGGCACCTCGGCCAGAAGACAAAGGGCTTGCGTGACCGCGGTCCGGTCGCCCTCGGCGGCCAGGTCGCCCACGAAATCGGGCGTGAGCAGACCTTTCTGATGGGTCCGGATGACCCGTTCCCTCGCATCGTGCGCGGCTTGATCCTCATCCGCGCTGTCCTTGCCCAGCGCCTGCTCCGAAAGTCGGTCCCGGACGCGGGCGCGCAAGAAGGCCTGGGTGTCCTCGTCGAGGCCGGATCGCTGGGCGAGGCGCTCGACCAGGGAGGCCGCGACGAAATCCGCGATCCGCCTGACGGCGCGCACGGAGAGATCGCTGCGCATCACCAGGGGCTCGTGAAGGGCCTGGGCCTCCTGGGCCTGATCGATGATCCGGTCCATCGTTTCTTCGCGGATCCGGGCCTCCGGGTTGGCGAGCAGGGTGGCGATCGCCGGGATCTCCAGAGACGCAACGATTTCATCACTGACGGTTTCGCTGACCTGCGCGCGACGGGCGATGGCCGAAAGGGCCCCGTTCGCGCGGCTTGCGGCGATGACTTCAAGAAGGTCCTGGTCCGCCAACAGCGGCGAAAACTCAAGAACATTCGAGGCCACCTCCGAAATCGGATCAAGCGCGAGATGGCGCACAAGATCGACGGGCGCGTTGGCGAGCGTGGCGATCTCCTCGGCCAGGATCGCCCGGACGCGGCTCTCTTCGTCCCGGCCCAGGTGTTCCAACATCGAGATCACGTCGTCCCGAAGGTCCGAGGCTTCGCCTTGCGCCATGTCCGGCATGAGGCGGGCCAATTTGCGGGCGAGCTCGCCCCGGACCGAGCCCGCGCTGTCATCGACCAGAAGGTGATGGGCCTGGGGCGGCGTGTGCGTATTGGCCGCAACGCGCTGGCGCACCCGGGCATCCGCGTCTTCCGCGAGGAAGTAGAGCATCTCGGGAGGCGTCTCATCGGAACGCGCCAGAAAGAGCCGGGCATCAAGGTCATCGCGCGCCAGCGCCGCCTTGGCCCTGTCATAATCGGAAAGCACTTGCCCCGCTGATGGTTGAGGGGGCGTCGGGGTGAAAAGGCCCTGGATCCATCGGGCAATGATACGGATGAACATGCTGTCCCTGTGTCCTCCCGGCAGGCGCCCCCGGTTGCGGGCGCATGGCAGGAAGAATAGGGTTCCGGACTTTACGTCCGCCTAAATATTTCCTTCAATTCCGGGACACATGGGGCTTTGAGCCCTGTGGCCCTTATCCCTCCGATCGGAGAAACCTTTCATGACCGTCGACAATCCTCCGGCTCGAGATCCCCGATCGACGGCGTCAGGATCTGCGGGCCCGGATCTTGAGCGAATCGAAACCTGGGTTTTCGATCTGGACAACACGCTTTATGCGGCGGATGGCGGCGTGTTCGATCAATGCGAC
>CAZFWG010000083.1:0-12417 GCA_964522525.1 uncultured Alphaproteobacteria bacterium
GCCTCGGCCGAATTCGACGACGCATCGGAGGAAAAACGCCCCACGGTGCAGGTCGGTGATCCGTTTACCGAAAAACTCCTGCTTGAGGCGTGTCTGGAGCTGATGGCCGAGGACGTGATCATCGCCATCCAGGACATGGGCGCGGCCGGCCTCACCTCCTCATCCGTGGAGATGGCGGCCAAGGGCGTCGTGGGCGTCGAGCTTAATCTCGATCTCGTTCCCCAGCGGGAAACGGGCATGACGCCCTATGAGATGATGCTGTCGGAAAGCCAGGAACGCATGCTGATGGTTCTGCGGCCCGGCCGCGAAGAAGTCGGGCGTGCGATTTTCGAGAAATGGGGGCTCGATTTCGCGGTCATCGGCCGGACCACCGACACCCGCCACATGGTCCTGACCCATCAGGGGGAACGGGTGGCGGACATCCCGCTTTATGCCCTTGTCGATCAGGCGCCCCTTTATGAGCGCCCCTGGAAACCGACTGCGGCCCCGGCCGTCCGCCGGCTGAGCGATATCCCGCCCCCGTCCGATCTGGGCGAGGCCCTCAAGACCCTGATCGCGAGCCCCGATCTCGCCAGCCGGCGCTGGATCTGGGAGCAATATGATTCGACCGTGATGGCCGATACGGTCGAGGGACCCGGCGGGGACGCCGCCGTGGTGCGCGTGCACGGGACGGACAAGGCGGTCGCGATCACGACGGATGTCACGCCGCGCTATTGCCTGGCGGACCCGGTAACCGGCGGACGGCAGGCCGTGGCCGAAGCATGGCGCAATCTGATCAGTGTGGGTGCGAAGCCCCTGGCGATCACCGATTGCCTGAATTTCGGCTCGCCCGAGCGTCCGGAAATCATGGGACAGATCGTCGGCTGCATCGAAGGCATGGCCAAGGCCTGCCGGACCCTCGACTTCCCTGTCGTGTCCGGCAATGTCTCCCTCTATAACGAAACCAATGGCGCCGCGATCCTGCCCACACCCGCCGTGGGTGGCGTCGGCCTGATCGATCATGTGAGCCAGCGTCGCCACCTCGCCTTCACCGGAGAGGGCAATGCCCTGATCCTGATCGGCGAGACAAAGGGCGCGCTCGGACAATCTCTCTATCTGCGGGAGATCCTCGGGCGCGAGGACGGCCCGCCACCCGCCGTGAGCCTGCTCACGGAGCGGCGCAACGGCCATTTCGTCCGCAAACAGATCCTGGAGGGCACGGCGCTTGCCGTTCATGACCTCTCCGATGGCGGCTTGCTTGTGGCCATTGCGGACATGGCCATGGCCTCAGGGATCGGCGCCCATTTGCGCACCGCCCCCTTCGATCAGGCAGGTGCTCTCGACGCCCATAGCTTCCTGTTCGGCGAGGACCAGGCGCGCTATGTGCTCGAAACATCCCGCGATAATGTCACGCGGATCCTGGAAGCTGCCCGGTCGGCCCATGTTGACGCCGCCCACATCGGCGAGACGGGGGGCGACGCCCTGTCGTGGAATGGTGTTTCGCTGGGAACGATCCGCGCCTTCCGTGATATGCATGAAAGCTGGCTGCCGGACCTAATGGCCGGTTGATCCGATAACCCTGAGGGAGACGTCCCATGCCCATGGCTGCTGCTGATATCGAAACCATGATCACGGAAGGCCTGCCCGGCGCCCGCGTGACCATCGAGGATCTGGCGGGCGACGGCGATCATTATGCCGCCCATGTGATCTGGTCGGGCTTTGCGGGCAAATCCCGGGTGCAGCAACACCAGATGGTCTATGCCGCCTTGAAGGGCCATATGGGCGGCACGCTCCACGCCCTGAAATTGACGACGGAAGCGGGCGAGACGGAATAGGCGTTCAGTCCCAGGCTCCGATGGCTCGATTTTGAAGTGCTCCGGCTGAGTAGGCGAGGGTCAGCCCATGACAGTGTATCGACGCAGTTTTATCCTTATGCTGACGGGACTGTCTTTCGCGGCTTTCGATGCCAGTGAGATCTCCTCAGCAGATGGAGAAAAACAAATGTACGGGTTGATTGGCAGAATGACCGCTGTCGAGGGAAAGCGAGATGAGCTTTCTGAGATCCTCCTCAAAGGCCTGAAGGGAATGCCGGGAAACCTCTCCTATGTCGTCGCCAACGACCCCGCCGATGCGAACGCGTTGTGGATCACAGAAGTGTGGTCGGACAATAATGCCCATCAGGCATCGCTTTCACTGCCCGCCGTACAGGAAGCGATACAAAAAGGCCGACCGCTTATTGCCAGCATGGAGCGAATTGCGGAAACCACCCCTCTGGGTGGGCATGGCCTGCAATAGACCCGCACACCTTCCGCAGCCACAATGGGAAGTGCCGAGGGCGCTCGGAGCATTGGGGCCTGCCCCTCAAGGGGTCCAAAAGACTAGCCAAAAGTGTCGGTTAGCCTGATATACTCTCCGTCTATTTACACGGCAGGAGGGGCCGCCCCGTGTTCATCGTCGTTCAAATTCCCATGGCCGATCTGCGCCCATTGGTGCAGGGCGAGGCCGGTCGCCTCAGCCTCCCGGACTGGACCGCCGTCGACGCGGGCAATTGGTTCGTGCGCGGTTTCGGCAAAATTTCCGAGCGCAATGACCCGGTCGAAGGCGCCCTTGGGGAACGTTTCTACGCGACCTTCAACCAAGCCCTGCGGTACCGGGCGCCGCTCCGGCTCAAGGAGAAGGATTGGCCCGGCAGTCTGCTGGTCGTGCCGTGGTTCCGGCGGTTCTATTACGATGGGCTGTTCGCCGGGCGGTTCGAATTCGGCTTCGTGATCGAGGATGCGCTCGAAGACAACATCTTCTCGGGGGACGGCGTCACGCCCTATGACCCCCGCAAGATCGCCCAGGCCCTGAACGATCTTCCCGTGCTTGTGCGCTCCGTGGACGGCTCCGAAAGCGAGGAAACGCTTTGGACCTGCGGCGAGGCGTTGGGCTTGGCCTATCTGGCGGCCACCACGTCCCACGCCAAACGCGCGGCCTTCGCGCCGGCCGAAACCTATGGTCATTTTCTGAAGCTCGGCCGGCCGATCGTCCATATCCGGGCCTCGAATTATTGCCCCGTGGCCACGACACCGGACCGGCGCGAGGTGCTCGAGGGGCCGGAAGGTCTGTTCATCACCTCGGCCGATCAATCCGCCCTCCGCCATGCCGTGATCGTTCAGCAATCGAACAGTGGCGCCTTCGAGGAGCCAGCCCGGGAACGGGCGATCCGGGTGCTGTTCGCGAGCCTGAACGCGGCCGCCTTCGCCTCTTCCCATTTCCTTGATGCCCACAAGCGCATCGATCTGGGCCCGGCCGATCTGCGCGAGGCCGTCGGCAACTTGGTGACCCGCTTCAAGGGCTTCAAGCCCTCCGGTCCGGAAGACAAGACCGACGATGATTTCGGGGCGGCCCTTCGGACCTTCAGTGCGGCCTACGCCAACAAGCAGGATCTCCTGCTCGACAAGCTTCAGGCCCTCGCGGCACAGGCCCAGGAACCGACCGCCCTGGAACGGGCTCTGGATTATGGCTGGGAGATCTTCGATCTCTTCATCAAGACGCTGGTCAAGGAAGTGCCGAAGGAAGTGATCAAGAACGGCCTCAAGTCGACGACGGGCTGAGACCAAAATGAAAGGCGCCCGATCACGGTGACCGGGCGCCCCAATCCCAACGAGCAGCGTCAAACGCACACTCCCGCATAGGCCCTGACAGGCAGCTCCGCCGCCCGAATGCCTTGCAATTACTATCGAACCAGAATGGGAGGGCGTCAAGAACGTCGCGCGGCGGACCCTTCATTGACCTGTCATCCAGCAGGTCCATAACACTCAGGCGTTCGACGGGGATCAGGCAGGGTCGGACGCTCCCATGACCCACCATGCCTGACGACAGGCTTGCATGTTTCTCCAGACGTCCCGGACGCTGCGCTCTCTTCCGCGTACGCCCTTTTTGATCGGCAGCTATGGCCTCCTGGCCCTCACCGTGATGTCGCTCCTTGGCGACTGGTTCACCCCCCTTGATTCTCTCAGTCATTTTCGCCGCCACTTCCTGATGGCCGCCCTGGTAATCGGATCGGGCGCCTTCGCCTTCAACATGCGTGCCGGCATGGCCGCATCCCTCCTGGCGCTTGCGTTGAACGGCGCCGGCCTGGCCTGGACGCCGCCCCCGGCCGCCGTGGCCTCCGCGCCATCCTCCGGGGTCCCCCTGAAGATCATGAGCTTCAACATCTGGGGCGCCAATCGGCAGCCCGAGGCGATCGCGGCGCTGATCCGCACCGTCGACGCGGATGTGGTCGTCCTCCAAGAGGCCGCCCGCTGGCTGGCGCCCCCCATCGTGGCCGGGTTGCGCGATCGCTATCCCCACCAGGTTGACTGCATCCAGATCCGGCTGTGCCGCCTGGCGCTCCTGTCGAAATATCCGCTGACCGATGAACGCATCCATGTCCGGGGGGGCGGAAAGCCCGCGATTATCGACGCCCGGCTTGTCATGGAGGGTCGGACCATCACCGTCGTGGGCACCCATATCACGACACCCCACCCCCTCGCCTTTCAGCGCAGTCACATGCGCCATCTGGCAAAGCGTATACGGAGCATCGATGGGCCGGTGGTCGCGGCGGGCGATTTCAACGCGACCCCCTGGTCCGCCAATCTGCGCCTGTTCGCAAGGCTCTCCGGGCTCAAGATCGTTCCCGGACTGCGGCCATCCTGGCCCGCGCTCAGGGGTCTCCAGCAACTGCCCATCGACCATGTGTTCCTGTCCGACGGCCTCGCCGCGCGCCGGGTGGGCGTCGGTCCACGCGCGGGCTCCGACCACCGGCCGATCATTGCGGAAGTGGTGTGGGGAGCGGACGAGCGATAGTTCCCTGAAGCGCTTTCTTGTGATTCCGAGGCTTCAAGGCGCTCCGGATCCAACCGGGAGCGCCCGCAAGCCGATCATTCATCCGTCAGTTCGAAATCGAGCCGTACCCGGACGCCGGTCCGGTCATAGGCCTGCCCGTCGCGGATCTGAGGCCGGTAGCGCCAACGCTGCACCGCCCGGATGGCCGAGCGCTCGAACACCGAACTGGACGACTCCACCACCCGCACATCCCGCACCGTTCCATCCTTGGCAATGGTGAATTCCACGACCACATAACCTTCCTGGCCTCTCGAGGCCGGCACCCTCGGATAGTCCGGGGTGATACGAACAACAGGGACGGGCTCCCCACTGAAAGTGCCAACACCCTCCTTTGGGTCGAAATCAGGCGTCGGCGGATCAAGCCGATCGAGGACTCCCGGACCCGGATTGCGGATTGATGGGGGTGTCGGTTTGACCGGCGGCGGAGGATCGATGTCCTTCTTTTCCGCGGGCTCTTGCCGTTCGGTCTTGACCGGATCGTCAACCTTCGGCTTGGCCAGGATGACCGGCTCGCCGGCCACCTCTTCCGGGGGCTCGACCTTCTCGGGCGTGATCAGGCCCCGCATCAGGAAAAACAGCAGGACCGTGATGATGGCGCCAAAGATGATGCCGAACAGGAACCCTCCCCGAAATCCCATGCCAATCCCCTCCTGATCAAAGGGGGTAACCCTAACACGGTATACGCGAGGGTGCGACTCTACGCGCGGGTGACCAGTTCCACGCCGGAATCGTCCTCCGTCGGTCCGACGGCGATGCCCTCCGCGAACCGTTCCAGGAACTCGATGACAACGGGCAGGTCTTCCGCCGGAACGGTTTTCTCGACGCGCGCATTGAGATCTTCGAGCAGGATCCGGGCGCGTCCGGTGGCCTCCTCGCCCGCATCGGTCAGCGCAAGGCGCTGAACCCGCGCGTCGCTTGGGTCATGGAGCCGGCGCGTCAGGCCGCGCAGCTCCAGACGCCGGACCAGGCCGGTCACCGCCGGTTGGCCGATGCGCAGGGACTTGGCCAGATCGCGCATGGCGATGGGGCTCCGCGTACCAATCATGATCAGGGCCCCGGCCTGGGAGATGCTGATACCCACCTGGTCCCTCAGATGCTCTTCCGCCATGCGGAACAGGCACTGCCGGGTGTGGTCGGTCAACCAGAACATTCGGGCGCCCGAATGGGCTTTGGCAATATCCAGAACTTGCGTCAACGTGTTGGCCTCAATGGATCCCCGCCATACGAACGACCTATAGATCCATCGATCACGTATCAACTCGCGTTGCATCACCAATTAAGCACATCCCCTTGATCAAGCCGGGCATCTCCCTTACGTCGAAAGAACTGTACAAGAAGGTGTGTGGGCTGGCGTCATGGAGCCCCGCAACCCGTCAGCTTTTGAGGAGCGATCGATATGGCAGACACGGAGATCGGCGATTTCATCGCCCAGGAAGTCAAGAACAACGACGTGGTTCTCTTCATGAAGGGCACGCCGAGCTTCCCGCAATGCGGTTTTTCATCGACGGTCGTTCAGATCCTGAACTATCTGGATGTGGATTTCGCCGCGCACAATGTTCTGGCCGATGACAATCTGCGCCAGGGCGTCAAGGATTTCAGCGACTGGCCGACCATTCCTCAACTCTATGTGAAGGGGGAATTCGCCGGGGGCTGCGACATCGTTCGGGAGATGTTTGAAAGCGGCGAGCTGCGCAGTTTCCTCAAGGAAAAGGGCATCACGGTCGCCGAAGCGAGCTGACCGGAAACGCCGCTTCCCGTCAGCCACGGCTGTCTTCTCCGTTTTCGTGACTGAGCTGCGCGCGCCCGAAAAGCGCGCGCAGCCCGACTTCAGGGCTGGACCATCAACCGGCCATCGACGGGCAGATCCGTCAAATAGGAGCGGATGACCTCGATCGCCTCGGCCGACGCATCCGACGGCTCGATGTCGCCACTGCGCAGACCTTCGGCAAAGCCGAGGATTTCCTGATAAAGCGGCTCAGGCTCACCCTGGATGGTCAGACCGAAATGGGCGTGGGTCCCGGCGATCCGGTCCCATTCGTCCCGGATATCGGCCCAAAATTCCTTCGTATCTGCCCAATAACTCTCCGCAACGGACGCATCCGGAACATCGGCACGGATATAGGTGTTCACGCCGACTTCCCGAGCCAGATGCCGCATGCCCGCCTTGTTCAGCTGAACCTTGGTGTTGTCCTGCTCATGGACCCAGCCCGCCGGGGTGATGACATGACGGTTGACCGCCGCGATGACCTGATAGTCGTCCCGCGTGGTCGCGTCGCGCCGGGGCAGCGGACGCCAGGAGGGAGCCGCGGCCCAGGCGGAAATACCGCCATCATGGTCCCAGCGCCCGACGCCGGCATAGCGGGGGGCATCATCCACCTGATAGACGAGCTGTGCCCAGGCGCCGGTCCGCTCCGCAGGCGTCACCGCGCGGCGCGTCCAGGCATTGAAGCCCGTGAAATCCCAGATCACGGCCGGCTCATAGATCCAGTCCTGGCGCCAGTGCTTGATCGCGAATTTGCGATCCTCTCCGGCCACCAAAATATGCTGAAGACTGATCATCCGCCCGGTGTCCGCGATGACCCGCACGATCTCGGTCGCGTCCGTAAGCTTGGGCTCCTTCAGGGCATAGTCCGCCTGGAAGGACACGGTCTCGGTGAAATCAAACGTCACCTGAAAATCGCCCGCCATGGCGAGAATGGCGGCCCGGTCCTTCTCGAAACTGGATTGGGCATGGGCCTGGCCGCCAGCCACAAGAATGGTCAGACCCACCATGAGCGCGGACACAACGAGCCGCGTCGATCTCCCTAAATTCATCGCTCCTACCCCTCGATATGCTGCGCCCCGGTCATGGACGCCCTGTCACCCGGTGAATACGCCGATCCCACAAGTTTTGCAAATGCAAACGATTCCCACTTGCGAATTTCGGCCGGCACTGATATGCGCTGTTATCGCAAATTATTCGCATTTTCTAAAGGGGCAAATTAATGAAGCGCGAAGACGTGTGGTCCCGGCTGAGCATGGGCGTGGCGGTCGGGTGTGCGGCGGCCACCCTGCCGGCCCTCGCTGGCGCCCAGGACCAGTCACCGGACTTGCCGGAGGTCACGGCGGAAGATGCCGAACCCGTCCGCGAAGAAGTGATGACCGTGGTCGCGACCCGTCGGGAATCCTCGGCCTTCGAGTTTCCGGGCCAGGTCACGGTCCTGGACCGCGACACGATCCAGAATCAGCTCGTCAGCAATATTTCCGAACTCTTCGACCTGATCCCCGGCGCCCGATTTGACGGCGGTCCCCGGCGCTCCGGCGAAGTGCCCACGGTGCGGGGTCTGGAAGGCGAAGGCGTGCTGGTGCTCATCGATGGCGCCCGACAGAGTTTCATTTCCGGCCATGACGGGCGCTTTTTCCTCGACCCCACCCTCTTGAAGGCGGTTGAAGTGGTGCGCGGACCCAATTCGGCCCTTTACGGCTCCAGCGCGCTCGGCGGTGTCATTGCCCTGCGAACCGTCGATGCCGCCGATTTCCTGGACGAAGGCGAACAGTTCGCGGTTCAGGTCGGCGCCGGCTATTTCGGCGTCAATGACGAGGTCAACACCAAGGCCACCTTTGCCTATCAGACAGCGGACGGCTTTTTCGATGCCGTGGGCAGCTTTACCTTCCGCGACAGCGGGGACATCGAGTTGGGCAATGACCTCACCCTGCCGGCGGAGGACAATATCCTTTCGGGCCTCGCCAAATTCACCTTGCGCCCGACAGATGGCATCAGCTTCAGTGTCAACTACACGGCCTTCCGCAATGATGCGACGGACCCGAACAATCCCCAACTCGGCAATATCGCTGATCCGGGCAACCCGCTTGTGGATCGGCAGGTCCAGAGCGACACGGTTCAAGGCCGTCTCGATTTCAAGCCGGTCGGCAACCCCCTGGTCGATCTGAGCGCCGTGGCCTACTACACGCGCAACAGCGTGGAAGAAGACGAAATCGGCGTGCCCCAGATCCAGGACCGCATCGTCGAGACCCTGGGCCTGCGCGTGGACAATCGATCCGTGCTCAACCTCGCCAAGGGGGTCGAGCTTGCCTTCACCTATGGCGTCGAAGTGTTCGAGGACGAACAGGTCGGCATTGATACGGACACGCCCGACGGCACGCGCGGCGGCGTGCCGGATGCCTCCACCCTGTTCTATGGCGCCTATGTTCAGGCCGAACTCTCCGTCGCAAGACCGTTGGGCCTTCCTGGGGAGATAACCCTGATCCCGGCGGCCCGCTATGACCGCTTCGAAAGCGAGTTTGACAGCGGCCCAGAGGACATTGTCGAAGACCGGATCACGCCCAAGGTCGGGATTTCCTATCGGCCCTGGGACTGGCTGCTCCTGTTCGGCAACTATGCCGAGGCCTTCCGCGCGCCCTCATTCAACGAAGTGTTCGCCGACGGGGTTCATTTTCCGCTCCCGGCGTTTCAGTTCGGACCGGCCGGTCCCAACCTTATCTTCGTTAACAATCTCTTCATCCCGAATTTCGACCTGCAGCCCGAAGTGTCCGAGACCTTCGAGTTCGGCGCCGGTTTCGATTTCGGCAGCATCCTGTTCGATGAGGATCGGCTGACCCTGAAAGGGTCCTACTACGACTCCGACGTCACCAATCTTATCGATCTGGATGTCTTCATTCCGCCCACCTGCAACGCCGATCCCATGTTCGGCCTGCCCTTGAGCCCCCCTTGCGTGACGGCCGGCACCAGCCAGAACGTCAATACCCTGAACGCCGAACTCGACGGCTTCGAAGTGGAACTGCGCTACGACGCCCCCCGTTTCTTCATCAGCGCCAACATGTCGGGCATTGACGGGATCGATGCGGATACGGGCGAATTTGTCGGCATTCTGTCGCCGAACTTCTATTTCGTCGATCTCGGTGCCAAGGTGCCCGAAGCCGACCTGCTTGCCGGTGTCAGGCTCGGCATTGCCGAACGGTTCGAGGAAATCGAGGATCCCGCAGCGTTCCGCGACCCCTTCACCACGCTTGATCTCTATGCCGTCTGGCAACCGCTCAGTGGGCCGCTCGAAGGTCTCCGGATTGACCTCGGCGTCGACAATGTGACCGACGCGGATTTCGAGGTCGTCTTTGCCGGCGTGTCCCAGCCGGGACGCAACTTCAAGGCCGCCGTGCAGTGGCAGACGACGTGGTGACATCGTTCGGCCGTCTTTCCGCCTCCTGACGGCCGCTCCCCGCTTTCGCGCCCTCCCGAAGGACGCTCTGCACACGGGCAGACCGGGCCTCTCACACAGATGTGAGAGACCCGTGAAACCCCATTTTTCTCAACGATTTACCTGCAAATAATTGTAGACTGGTTGGATCCTAATCACGCCAAGGTGTGATCCTGTCACGCAACAGTGCCTGTTCAAACAAGGTCGCCCCTCCCATGTCTCAGGAGCCGCAACGACGAGACCTAGGAGGCGACTATGAACAAGATGCTGACGATCCTACTCGCCACGACGGGCGCTGTGCTTCTCGCCGCTGCACCCGCCGCTGCCCGGGACATTGTGCCCAGCCGCAGCGGTTCTTTTGAAGCCGGCACGGCGCACCTCTTTGTCAAGAAGACGGTTTCCACGAATACAGCGGACACGATCAAAGTGGCCAACCACCGTGGGCGCCGGGGCTTTCGCGGACGCCGAGGTTTTCGAGGCCGTGGATTTCGGGGCAGAGGCTTCCGAGGAAAAGGCTTTGTCGGGAAAGGCTTTCACGGCAAGGGCTTTCACGGAAAAGGGTTCCGTGGCGCCGGTTTTCGTGGCAAAGGGTTCCATGGAAAGGGTTTCTATGGGAAGGGCTTCCACGGAAAAGGGTTCCATGGGCAGGGTTTCCATGGAAAAGGCTTCCACGGGAAGGGCTTCAAGAAAAAGGGCGTCTACTGATCCGTCTTGGCTCAGCTCACGGATAGAAGGCAAAACGCTCTGATAGGAGACCCAGCCCTGGCCTGACCCTCAGTCTGGTGACGTGTTGCTCTTGCACTCTTGTTACTCTTGTACTGAGGGTGTCTCACACCAACAAACAGCCATGGAGGCAAACCCCATGGCTGTATCCTTCCGGCACACAGTCCCGTCCCGATGGTACCGCCGGCCTGTTGGCTCTCGCCGGCATCCCTTTCCTCTTTACACCTCTTAACCCTTTATTGACCGGGTCCGATCCACGCTCCGGGAACCACGCCACTCCCTGGTTCCTTTCAGATCGTGCAAGGATCCGTCATGTCGTCCTCCCCTGTTCTCGTCCTTGGCGCCACCGGTGTCCTCGGCCAATCCCTCATGCGAGAAGGCTTGAGCCTCGGTCACGACATGATCGGGGTCGCGCGCAGGGGCACGCCCCGCTCCTGCGACATCACAGACACACGGGCCTTGGAGGCGCTTTGGGCGTCATTGCGTCCCGGGATCGTCATCAATATCGCCGGATGCAATGACATCATGGCTTGTGAAAATGATCCGCCAGCCGCCTATGCTCTTCATGCCCACAGCGTGGCCACCATGGCGGGTCTTGCCCGCACCCATGGCTCATTCCTGATCCAGATCTCTACGGATCAATTCTACCGCGGCGATGGCATGCGCAAACATGAGGAGCGTGAACCGGTTGTCGCCTTGACGAGCTACGCCGCCAGCAAGCTGGCCGGCGAAACGCTTGCCGCGACGGCGCGCCAGCACCTGATCATCCGCACGAACTATACCGGGTTTCGGGGCTGGCCCGACAAACCCACCCTTGTGGAATGGGTGATCGACGCGCTCTCCAACCATCGTGCCATGACGCTGCTTCCGGATCATTTCACATCCCCTCTTGATACCGATAATCTCTCCCGGATCCTGTTTGATCTTATCCACCGGGATGCCCGGGGGCTCATCAATGTGGCGTCCCGTGACGTGTCGAGCCAGGCCGAGTTCATCGAAGCGCTCGCCGCCTGTTTTGGTCTGAGCCTCAAAAACAGCGTGCCCGGCACCGTCGCCACGTGCCGGCGCAAACAGGCCAACAGCCTCGGGCTTGACGTGACCCGCGCCGAAGCGATCCTGAACCGTCCCCTCCCCACCTTGAGCGATGTGGTCCATGCGCTGCACCGCGCCTCTCTCCAATTGGATGGACAGCCATGGACTACGACACGTCTTTCCGCGTGAACGGCCATGGTGTGGGCCACGGCCATCCCACCTATGTCATCGCCAATATCGGGGCCAACCACGATGGTGACCTGGAACGGGCGAAAGCGCTGATCTGGTTGGCCAAGGATGCCGGGGCCCAGGCGGTCAAGTTTCAACATTTCCGTGCTGAC
The DNA here is from genome assembly GCA_964522525.1 of uncultured Alphaproteobacteria bacterium. Classification (GTDB taxonomy): domain Bacteria; phylum Pseudomonadota; class Alphaproteobacteria; order JAJFIK01; family JAJFIK01; genus CAYUYV01. The sequence goes on from CAZFWG010000083.1 coordinate 12,137, forward strand.
GGGATCGTCAGCAGGCAGGGTTTTGAGCGTCTCGGCCGGGCCATGGGCCATCAGGAGCACTGGGACAAGCCGGTCTATGACATGTTCGTCGATCACGAACTGGACCGCTCTTGGAACGAAACGCTGGCCGCAACCGCGAGCGAGGCCGGCGTTGACTTCGTGACATCCCCTTATGACCGGGACGCAACCGATGATGTCGCCCCCCTGGTCGCGGCCCTCAAGATCGGATCGGGAGACATCACCTGGATCCAGTCCGTGGCCCACATTGCCTCAAAAGGCCT
>CAZFWG010000083.1:12517-19437 GCA_964522525.1 uncultured Alphaproteobacteria bacterium
ACCGACGATCCGGATCGGACCGGTCCGGATCATGGCGTCGCCATGACACCCCACGGCTTGAGGAACATGGTCGACCGGGCGCGCGAACTGGAGGCTGCCCTGGGCGACGGTGTCAAACGGATCGAGGAAAATGAACGGGAAACCGTGATCATCCAGCGCCGCGCGCTTCATCTCACCCGCGCCGTCCGCGCCGGCGAACCCCTCACTTCAGACATGCTCGAAGCCCTGCGGCCGGCCCCGCCCGGCGCGTTCGCTCCCTACCACGCCCAGGCGCTCACGGGGCGGATCCTTGCGCGGGAAAAAGCGCGAGGCGAACCGCTGCTCGCCCATGATCTCCTCGCACCCAACGGCGCCTGACCGGATCACGCAATGCGACGTTGCCGGAGATCTCCACCGGCCTGGGTGACGGCATAGAGCCGCTCCGCCGTCGTCCATCCTTCTTCCGTCCCGATATCCTGGACTTCCTGGCGCCCGACCACAATGCCGCCGGCGCCCGGCGGATAGAGCGCGGGCTCCACCAGGAACCGGCGCATGTCCCAAAGGTGGAACTGGGCGGCATCCTGATAGAGTTTATGCTTCTCCTTACGATGACGATCGATGCTCTCGGGGCGAACCATCCGAAGCCGGCCATCCTGATGGCGCAGAAAGCTGCGCGCATTCGGCGTGGAAAAGGGCATCACGGAGAAAACGCAAGGGGCGCGGCTTTGCCGCAACAATTGAAAGGCCTGCCGCAGGCGCTCGGGCTGGATCAACGGCATCGCCGGATGAAGCCCCGCGACGACCTGCCAGTCCTCCACCCCGAGTTCGAGAAGGGCATGGACAACGATCGGCACCATGCCCGTCCGATTGGCGCCCGACCGCGTGGGCCGCATACAGACATCCGCGCCGGCGATCCGTGCCTCCCGGGCGATATCCCCGCAATCGGTGGCGACGACAATGCGATCGAACAGACCCGCGGCCTGGGCGGCATCGATCGCATAGTGCAGAACCGGCCGGCCAGCGAAGAGTCGAACATATTGTCGTGGAAAGCGCATGCTTCCACTGCGTGCCGGAATGACACAGATGATCATGGTGCGACCTGTCGGCTTGACATGCCCTCGGGTCTTTCAGGGATAAATAGGATTTCCTAACACGCCGTGAAGAGACGTGTGGGATCAAATCGACTGATCGATCAGGGCACCACGCAGCTGATTGAGGGTCTCGAGGGCCAGACGAACATCTTCCCTGGGCCATTCCTGCAATATTTCACCCGTCTCCGTATCGACGGATTGATAGCGGAAATGTCCCGTTTCCTCGTCCCGCTCGATGCGCAAATGGGACCGGCTCTTGCGGGCTTGCGCCCGCAATTCTCCGACCAGGGACTCCGCGGCCTGGACAATGGCCGCGCGGTTCCCGCGCGCTTCTTCCGTGGCCGCCCCGTCGCGGCTCACGACTTCCTGGCCGGAGCGGGCATCGGGTGTCCCTTCCCGTCCCCGGTCGGGAATGAGACGGATCACCTCGGCGCCCTGCGCCCCTCCGTTAATGGGTCCTACCATCGTGCCCATCCACCTTTTAGCGGATCGTGCAAATCATCCGACGCAGAGACGGATCACTCCCAAAGGACATGGATGCCGCTATGGACATATGCCCTGCCTCTCCATACGGAGCCTCACTACAGTTTGATCCTATCACGGACGACGTAAACAAGTTTTAAGGAGATAGGGGAGATTTTGCCCAATTCCGCCCCAGAGGCGGAAAAATCTACCTTGCGCTCACACAACGATATTGACGTTGCCGGGCACACCGAACGGACGAATGGAAGTGACGAGCGACGTAATTGGATCGAACTGTGGTTGCTCCAGTTCGATGCGGATTAGATAGCGGCGCAAGAAAGCGTCGACGAATTTTTCGTCCTTGAATTTCTCGATATCGATCCGCTCGTCGAACCGGGTACGCTGCTGTTCAAAGTCGAGCGCGCCCACATCCTCCGGCAAGCCAACGGCGACCCGGGCCACTTCCTTCAGTGTAGGGTCCGCGAGAAGCTGGTTCAGGGACTCGATGCCACCGATATTCCGCCTAAAGAAAAGCGCTTCGCGAATGCCAGGCGTGTTTTCCCCGACCGCTTTTTCGAACTCGTTGTCGATATAGCCGGCGGCGATCTCGGCGACCTTTGAGGGATCGGAAAAGGGGCGCTCGCCGGCGGCCAGCCCCTGGAGGGAGTCCGCCAGCGTGCGGTATCGCGGATCAAGCAGGCGATTGGCGAGAGAACCGCGCTCATCCGGCGGTTCCGTCAGGATCTTGCGGATCAGCGCCCGGGAGTTGATCTGATCCTCGAGTTGAAAGGACGACAGCACGACCTCGAGCGAGCGGCGATCGTCCAGCAACTGATCAACCGTCGTGATATTGGCGGCGTTGGCCTGAAACGCTTCAAGGTTCCGGCTGATCGTCGGTTGTTGTTGAAAGGCCGTGACCTGCTGATCCCGGGACCGTGTCAGGACCTGGAAGGACAGGGTCGGCGGCAGGCCAGAGGTGGCAACCATCTCACGGCCGGGCCTCTAAGGCGCCGCCGGACGCGGTCACGGGCGCCCGCGTCGTAGCGAGGGCGGCCGTCAGACCCGCCGCAATTTCACGGTTCACATCGATCAGCGGTTGGAGGGTCTCGTGGGTCCGCCGAACCTGATTTGTGTATTTTTCAACCCAGATCGCAATCGAGCAGAGCCTTCCTTTGACATCACCAGGAAGCTGATTGCCGTCTTCGGCCATATCGGCAAGCAAGGTCACCCAAAGGCGCAAATTGCCGAACAGGGCTTCCATTCTTTGTTTCGCCGTCGCGCCCTCCCGCTCCGCGTCGATCAGACGACGGGTCATTTCCGCAAAGGCGCGGTGTTCAAGCTCAAGGGGCGTTTCGATGGCCTGGGACCGGGCTTGATAGGCGGCGATGCTCATGGCGAAGTTTCCTCATGAATGTGAGGGGCCACCGGATCAGGTGGCCCCTACGGACGATCTTATCGGAACAGAGACAGAAGCTGGTTCGGAGCCTGGTTGGCGATAGACAGGGACTGGGTCGCCAGCTGCTGCTTCGTCTGCAGAGCGTTGAGCTGAGCACTCTCGGCGGCCAGATCCGCGTCCACCAGGATCCCGACACCTTCCTGGATCTTGTCACTCAGCAGCTGGGTGAAGCTTGCCTGACTTTCCAGTCGGTTGTCGGCCGTACCCAGAGCAGACAGGACCGTGTCAAGCGTCGCGGCGGCCTGCTCGATCTGAGCCTCGGCGAAGGTGCTGGCGATTTCCCGGTTTGGATCCCGCTGCACCACCGGATCGACCGTCGTGCCGGCCGTGGTGTTGCTCACCTGAACATCAGAGATACGGTTGGTACCCGCCGTACCCGTCGTATCCCGGAAGCGCAGGGTGAAGGTGCCCGCCGTGGTGTCTTCTTCCGCCAGGGTCACTTCGAGGTTGTCACCGGCAATGGCGGCCCCGATCGCATCGACAATGGCTGCCGTGTCCGGCGTGTTCACACCACCCGTGTCATCGTCGTCCACGTCGATGTCGATGTTGGTGAAGCCGTTGGTGACACCACTCCCGGTACCGCCGGTCAATTCGTCCAGCTCGTAGTTCAGAACGGTGCCGTCCGCCTTGGTGATGGAGAACTGAACACCATCCGAGAGGAGAGCATTGTTGCCGTTGAAAGTGACGTCGGCGGCGAAACCGAGAGCCCCCGAAGACGTCTGGGCCGTGAAGGCACCTGCACCGCCCGTGTTGACCGCCGTGATGGGTCCCAGGCCGTCCTGAATGTCGATGAAGGAAGCGGCAGCGGTGGCATCCCCATCCCGTTGCGACGCGCTCAACCCGGCGACATTGTTGATGGCCGCGACGAGGTTGTCGATCGAGATGTTTTCATCCGCGTTTTGAGCAACGGCAATGTTGCCGGCCGTCACACCGCCGCCCGAGTCGAATTCGAAGGTGACGAGTTCACCGTTGGCCCGCTCCAGTTGGAACGTGTCGCCATCGGCAAATTCGAGGGCGTTGGTCGCGGCGGCACCATCGAAGGTAACCCGGGTCACGGCGTCGGTGGTCCGCAGATTGAGGCCATTGAGCCCGAGGCCCGAAGACGTCACATCCGTCGACGCAACCTGGACGGATTCTCCGTTGACGCCGGAAAGGACGTTCAGGTCCTGGTTCCCATCGAGCAGGTTGATGCCCGAGAAGGTGCTGGCCGACACGATGGCATCGATCTGGGAAATGATGGAATCGGCTTCTTCCTGAAGCGGAGCCGTCGGCAGGCCTTCGTTCCGGGCACTCGTGAACTGCTCCCGCAGGTCATTCAGCCGGTTGGAGATTTCCTCGGCACCAGCAGACGCCGTGGTGAGCGCCGCTTGACCGAAGCCGATGCCTTCCTGAACCGCGCTCAGGGACTGAACGTCCCCCCGCAGGCCTTGCGCAATCACGAAGGTGGACGGACCATCGGCCGCACCGTTGACCTTGAAGCCCGACTCGATCCGGCCTTGCGTATCGGCCAAATCATTCGTCGTTTGCTGCAGGGTCCGCAGAGCAGCCAGAGCCGTGACGTTCGTATTAATCGAGGTCATGATCGTCTTCCCATTTGAGAATGTGGACATGCGGGTTTTACCCGCACGGACGCACCCCCTGCGTCGATCATGAGAGTGCCAGAGCGCTCTTTCGATTTGATTAGATGATAGGCCGGATTTTCGGGTATCCGTCTTTAGTCGGAGTAAGGGGTGGGTAAGCTTAACCGTTCCTTGACGGGCGGGCTTACCCTTGATGTTCCCTTGTCGGCTCAAGCAGGTCGGCCTCATAGGCCATCAGCCTACGGCACAAGACCAGGGCCTTGTAGAGATCCTCACGCGTGACACAGTCCTTGAGCTGCCGGCACACCTGAAGCATTTCCGGATTGGAGATCGCGGCCTCGAACTCGGCGATGCGCAAGGAGAACTCCGCGCCGTGGGCCGCGGCATGATCCGGGTCAAGGGCCAACATCATGACGGGAAAATAGATCCGCCGGGCGGGCGTCGTCGCCTCGTCCTGTTGCAGAATGTCCTTTTCCCGCAGGATATGGGCCTTGTTCTGCAGCACGAGCTGGGTCGTGCGGGAGCCGTTGACGATGACGGCCCCGTTGATGACGAATTTCTCGCCGGGCTTGAACGACAGCTTAAGCGGCATGGCTGGGCTCTCCCGCACTCTGAAACCGGATCGCGGGTGAGCCTATGGCGTGCCCTGTTAAGCCTTTTCTAAGGAGGCCGGCCAATGCGGTGTGGAAAGCCGCCGCCTTGCCTGGAGCCAGGCACGCCTTTACCGTGATGCGAGAGACGTCGAGGCCTTCGGAACGCCCGGAGAGCTTGCGCCGACGCGCCCCTGAGGGCGGGCTCGGTGAAACATGGAGACAACGCGCATGCACTTTGAAGGCACGAGCAATTATGTGGCGACCGAGGACCTGCGGATCGCCGTCAATGCGGCGATTACCCTGCAACGCCCCCTTTTGATCAAGGGCGAACCCGGCACGGGCAAGACGGTCCTGGCCCATGAGGTCGCGGGCGCCCTGGGCACACCCCTGATTGAGTGGCACATCAAATCCACCACCAAGGCCCAACAGGGTCTCTATGAATATGATGCCGTTTCCCGGCTGCGGGACTCCCAACTGGGCGACGAGCGGGTGAAAGACATCCGCAACTACATCAAAAAAGGGAAACTCTGGGACAGCTTCACCTGCGGTGAGCGCCCGGTCCTCCTGATCGACGAAATCGACAAGGCCGATATCGAGTTTCCGAACGACCTTCTGCTCGAACTCGATCGGATGGAGTTTTTCGTCTATGAGACCGGCGAAACGGTCCGCGCCCACCACCGGCCCATCGTCTTCATTACCTCGAACAACGAAAAGGAACTGCCCGACGCGTTCCTGCGCCGCTGCTTCTTCCACTACATCAAATTTCCGGACACGGACACGATGCAGGCGATCATCGATGTTCATTTCCCGAACCTCAAGCAGGACCTGGTCCGGGAAGCGCTCAACACCTTCTATGAGATGCGGGCCGTGCCCGGCTTGAAGAAAAAGCCGTCCACGTCGGAACTCCTTGACTGGCTCAAGCTCCTGATGGTCGAAGACATCGACCCGGCAATCCTGCGGGAGAAGAACCCGAACAAGCTGATCCCGCCGCTCCATGGGGCGCTCCTGAAGAACGAACAGGATGTTCAACTGTTCGAACGCCTTGCGTTCCTGGCCCGCCGGGAAGCGAACCCGAACGGGGGCTGACCTTTTCGCCGGCGACCGGCGCACCGTTCAAGGGAGCTTCCCATGCTGCTCAACTTCTTTCACGAATTGCGCCGGGCCCAAATCCCGGTCACGCTGAAGGAATACATGCTTCTGCTCGAAGCCTTGCGGGAGGATCTGGCCGACAAGAGGATCGAGGATTTCTACTATCTTTCCCGGGCGGCCCTGGTGAAGGATGAGCGTCATCTCGACCGCTTCGACCAGGTCTTCAGCCACATCTTCAAGGGCCTCGACTATATTGATGAAATTCTGGGGGCGGATCTTCCCGAGGATTGGCTCAAGGCCCTGTCCCAGAAATTCCTGACCGATGAGGAAAAGGCGCTGATCGAAAGTCTCGGCGGCTGGGACAAGCTCATGGAGGAGCTGAAGAAACGCCTGGAGGAGCAGGAAAAACGCCACCAAGGTGGCAACCGGATGATCGGGACGGGCGGCACCTCCCCTTTCGGCAATTCGGGCTACAACCCGGAAGGCGTGCGCATCGGCGAGGACGGCGAACGTCAGGGCCGGGCCGTGAAGGTCTGGGACAAGCGGGAGTTCCGCAATCTCGACGACCAGGTGGAACTTGGTACCCGGAACATCAAGGTCGCCCTGCGCCGCCTGCGGCGGTTCGCGCGCGAAGGCGCCGAGACGGAACTCGACCTCGACAACACCATCC
>CAZFWG010000084.1:0-5987 GCA_964522525.1 uncultured Alphaproteobacteria bacterium
CGGATGCACCTGCTTTCCCGTCCGATGTGATTGGGGCTGCCAGCGGGCGCGCAGGCCCGCCGACAGAAACGGATTGCGCCGCCGGTGTTAACGCGGCGCCATGGTTACGGTCATGGCCACGGCCGCTTTCACGTCCGGTCCGGATCCGGTTCCCTCGAACGCCGCCTCGATCCGGCAGATGCCGCCGGAGGCTTCACCGGAAGCGGCGATGTCCCCGTCGGCTTCCAGAAGGCATTCCTTCGGAAACAGGTCGATGGTGAGCACACCATCATCGTCATCGCCCAGATCCGGCGTCAGGTCGGCCCGATCGCAACCGCGCCGACGGGCATCCTTGTCACACAATTCGATCTCGACCCGGGCCGAGCAGTCGCCCCGGTCGTCGCAGCGATGCCGGAAATTGTAGTTCCAACGTTCCAGGTCGTCCGCATCCAGTTGATTTTTGTTGTCGACCCGCTCCGTGACTTTCCGGCGGCCAGAGGGGCTGTTGAACGTCATGTAGAAGTCCGCCGCCGGCATGCCGCCGGTGTCGTTCATCTCCGACATGGCCGCCACCTTGGTGACCGCGATGTCAACCTCATACCGGTCCTTGGCGAGGGCCGATACCGTCGAAACCGCCAGGCCAAGCCCGGCGGCCGCCAATGTCAGTGCCAATCGATGAGCCATCATTTCTTCCCCACTCTCCCTTAAGCGCTGCGCGCTTGTTTGAGACTTCAACCAAACGGACGCGAGCCCGCGCCCGTATCCGCAGCCCGGCTCAGGTCCGTTTTGTCACTCTGTTCCGTGCTGAGGATTCCGTTGCGGGACCCTTCGTCCAAGGAGAACGCGGCCCGACGTCTTCTTTGCTTGTCGGCAGTGCCGTGGGCATGCTCATCATCGATCCCACCTTTTTCTTCCGTCCGTGATCCACAGATCATCTGTATCGAGAATGAAGAGAGGCTGTCCGACATTTGATTTGCGCCGCTTGATTATGCTCAGATTGCTGCGGGCCGCAATCCTCAGGAGATTAAAACATTTGTAGTGCTTCTTGAGGTGGTGATCCTTATCTAGAGTTGTGGGCTTATCGATCAGGCGGACCCCTCGTTCCGTGGGGCAACTTCCACGTGGGCTGTTTGATGCAGTTGTGGGAAGATCAGCGGCCGACGCTGGAAAAGGGAGGGGGCTTCTATGACCGTGGTCATCCATCACAATCCGGATTGCGGGACCTCGCGCAATGTCCTGGCGACCATCGAGGCGGCCGGCGAACCGCCCATCGTGATCCCCTATCTCGAAACCGGTTGGACGCGGCCCCAATTGCTGGGGCTGTTCGCGGCCGCCGACCTCACGCCGCGTTCGGCCCTGCGGGAGACCAAGTCACCCGCCGAGGCGCTGGGTCTCCTGGACCCGTCCGTCCCCGACGATGCCATCCTCGATGCCATGCTGGAGCATCCGATTCTGGTCAACCGGCCCCTCGTCTGTACGCGCAAGGGTGTGAAGCTGTGCCGCCCCAGCGAGGTGGTGCTCGATCTCCTGGAAACCTGGCCCAAGGGACCATTCGCCAAGGAGGACGGCACCTTGATCATCGATGCGGACGGCCAACGCGTGCTCTGAAAATGCGAGTTTACCCATGACATCAGGATCGCCCCAGGGAACATCCGCGCGCTCGATTCTGCTTTTGCTCTCGGGCCAGATCTTTTTTTTCGTGCTTGCCTTCGCGATCGGCTACGGGATCGGCGTGCCGCCCCTGGCTTCTTTCGCTGCGACACAGGCGGCTGTGGTGCAGGGGGTTGCCGGGGCGGCGGTCCTGATCGTCCTTGCCGGTGCGCTGTGGCTTGTGGCGCGTGACGTTGCCTACCGTCTCCAGGAAGTCAGTATAGAGATTTTTTCCAAGATCGGTATCCGCCTGACATGGCCGATCATCCTGACCATGAGCGTGGCGGCCGGTATCTGTGAGGAGCTCTTTTTCCGGGGCGTCATGCAGGTCGGGTTGGCGGGCTACATGCCCCTATGGCTGGCCATTGGGGTCACGTCCCTGGTTTTCAGCCTGCTGCATTATCATTCGTTCTTGTATTTCGTGCTGGTCTTTATCGTCTCGATCTATCTGGGCGTTCTTTTCGTTCTGACCGAGAATATTCTGGTCGTCGTCCTGACCCACGGGATCTACGACATCTACGGATTATGGATGATCCGCCGGCTTCTTGCCGGACGCGGGCTGCTCCATCCGGGGTGAGCCCGGTTCAGGCCGGAGCCAGATCGGGCGGCACCGCCACGGGGATGACCCGGGTGTCGGCCAGGCCAGCCGTGCGATGGAAAATCGCGGCCTGATAATGGGGCAGTCCGATCATGGTCAGGAAGGCCTGGCGCGAGGGATAGTAGACCAGGGCCATGGCATCCCAGCGTTCCGCCTCCGGGCCGACCAGGGCCGGATGGCAGGGTCCGGCGAACAGGATCCGGCCGCCTACTTCCGTGATGGTCCGGGTTGCGGTTTCGCCATATTGGCCATAGGCCTCGGCTCCGGAGCGGGCCGGTTGGCCCGCATCCGGTTCATAGTGTGCCTGCTCGCGGAATTTCAGCAGATTGAGCATCGCGAAGGGCTCGGCCGGGTCACCGGCCGCAAAGTCCGTGAGTTGCGTCGCCGTCGGATCCACGAATGTCATGGTTCAGTCCTTGTCGCCGGTCTCAACGATCGTGCGGGCGTTCTTGGCAAATTCATCCGCCGCCGCTTCGTCATTGTTGCGGAACAGTTCCCGCACGTCATAGGGCACGACCAGCCCCCGCTCCACGGCCGGTCGGGCACCGATGGCATGGAGCCAGCGCTTGACGTGGATCAGGTCCTCGATATCGACGCCGGACCAGTTATGGGTGTGAACCCAGGAGAAATTGGCGATATCGGCCAGGGAATAATCCCCCGCCAGATATTCATGATCGGCCAGATGGGTATCGAGGACCGTGATCAGACGGCGCACTTCGCCCTGGTAGCGATCGATGGCGGGCTGGATCTTCTCCGGCCAATAGCGGAAAAAGACATTGGCCTGACCCATCATGGGGCCGACGCCGCCCATCTGGAACATCAGCCATTGAATGACGCGGGAGCGGCCCTTGGGATCCGTCGGGATCAGCTTGCCGGCCTTGTCGGCAAGATACAGCATGATTGCGCCGGTCTCGAACACGGCGAAATCATCCGCCTCGTGATCGACCAGGGTCGGGATGCGGCCATTGGGATTGAGCTTGATGTACCAATCCTGCTTTTGCTCCTGGGCCATCAGATCGATGGCGTGGACCTTGTAGTCGAGGCCCAATTCCTCGAGCGTGATCGAGGCCTTCCAGCCATTGGGTGTCGGCGAGGTATAGAGTGTGTACATGGGCGACATTCCCGGTCAGTTGGTGATGCCGAACTGGCTCAGCAGATTGGTTTCTTCCTCGATGCAGGCGGCGAAGCTCTGCCGGGCCGCCATGCGGTCGAAAAAGGCGCGCAGCGCGGGATAGGGCGCGGTGGCGGAGCCGAAGCCCGCATGGCGCAGATTGACGAGCTGGCTGGCGACCGCGATATCGGCGATCGAAAGGGCGGGGCCGGCGAAGAAATCCCGGCCGCGAATTTCATTGTCGAGATAGCTCAGATAGCGCGGCAGTTTCTCCCGGCAGGTTTCCTCCGCTGCCTGAGGGTTCGGCTCCTTGCCCATCAGCTGGGCGACCACGACGGGACGAAAACAGCCGAGGCCGATCGTGGCGGCAAGCTCGCTGTCGGCGTATTCCTCCAGCCACAGGGCCCGGCCATATTCAAAGGGCGCGGCGGGATAGAGGGCGGGCTCCGGCGTGCGCCGTTCGAGATAACCGCAAATGGCCGACGAATCGGGGAGGGTTATCTCGCCGTCGCGCAAGACCGGGATGCGCTTCAAGGGGCTGATCTCCAGGAACCAGTCCGGCGGATTGAACACGTTCACCTGATCGAGGGTGTATTCCAGGCCCTTCTCGGCCAGCATCACACGGACCTTGCGGACGAAGGGGGAAAGGCTGGCGCCATAGAGGGTCAAGGTCATGGGGCGTTTCCTGTGGACATGTCCTGGAGCGGGGCCATGGGGGCACTCGCCACATGGATCGTTTGGGTCGGATAGGCGAACCGGACTCCGGCACTCTCGAAATCCTTGAAGATCCTCATATTCACCGCCTGCTGAATGTCCATATAGGTCGTATAGTCCGCCGACAGGACATGGTAGACCGTCTCGAAGATCAGGGCGAAATCACCATAGCGTGCGAAGTGGCAGCGGTCGAACCGGGTGTGTTCCTGGGCTTCGACGGCGGCTTTCACCAATGCGGGCACGGTCTCGAGGCTGCGGTGGGGCGTCTCATAGGCAATACCGAGGGAAAAAGTCACGCGCCGCTCGATCATCCGTTTGTAGTTGCGCACCCGCGTGGACACGAGATCCGAATTGGCAATCACGAGCTGTTCTCCGGACAGGCTGCGCACCCGTGTGGTCTGAAGGCCGATGCGCTCGACCGTGCCCATCATGTCGCCCAACACGATGAAATCACCGGTCTCGAAGGGCTTGTCGAGGATGATCGACAAGGAACTGAACAGGTCCTTAAAGATGCCCTGGGCGGCAAGGCCGATGGCGACGCCGCCAATGCCGAAACCGGCGACGAGGGCCGTGACGTCGACGCCGAGATTCTCCAGAATCAGCAGGAGGGCGATGGCGACCAGAATGATCCGGATCAGGATCGTGATCAGGCCCATGGCGTTGCGCAGGTCGCGGGTGTGTTCGGGCCGCTGTTTCACGTAGCGGCGCAGAAGTTCGGTGATCAGGTGATAGGTGAGACTGGTGCCCTGGATCACCACCGAGATCGTGAACAGCGTGTCGATGATCTGATCAAGCGCAGTGGGAGTATCGACCGACCAGGTGGCGATCTGCAGGGAGACGATGGCCAGGAACGTGCTGCCGATCTTGCGGATCAGATCACTGATGAGGGAAAAGATTGAGCCCGTCTCGCGCGCGCCCAGGCGCCGTAATATGGAGCGGGTCAGGCCCGACAGGAAAATCAGCAGGGTAAAAACGCCGGCGGCGATGGCGGCCCACCAGAGCGGGTCCACGGATCCCGTGGCCCAGGCCAGGATGTCGTTGATCCAGCCCGGCGTCTGGAATTCGCCCGGCGGCGTTACGGCTTGGACTGCGGCCATGATCCCCTCGCCATCGCGCTTTGTGATGTCCATGTGGCGCGTATTAAAGCGGATCTGACCGCCCCTGTCAGCTTATCGGGCGGGGGCTCATTGTTCTCGCCCGGGGGGCGCCTTCAGTTCCAGGAGGCTTTCTGGCCCTTGTTCGAGAACGGGCTTTCCCAAGCGGAAGTTTCTGCGGGTTCCCGAACGGCCAAGGGGCGGACCCCTTCCGGCAGCAGGGTGGCGCTGGTGCGTGGTGCGGCGCCCCGACGGACGGCGACATTGACGGCAAGAGCATGGACGACGCCGTCTCTGAGCCCCAACAGGACCGAGCCGGAACTCCCCGGCTCGACCACGCAGTCGTGGAACAGGAGATCGGCCGATTGGTCCAGCAGGCGGCAGGAGCCATGGCGGATTGTCGGACGCAACGTGCGGGCCCGGCCGAAGGCCACAACGCTTAAACGCCAGTCCCCCGGCGCGGCCGCCCAATCCGCTTTCGTGGTCACGCGGGCGGGCGCGACCTGATCCCCCAAAGGAGCGTCGAGGACGAGCACGGCCCAATCATGGGACAGGGATTCCGGGGCCGTCGAGACGGGGAGGGGATAGTCGGGGGCCACATGTCGCGACACGCTTTTCGCATAGAGCTGATCGTCCCCAGGCGGATAAAGCGCGAAGTGAATCAGCGCGGCGGAGAAATATCCGTCCCCGGCGCGGGTGACGAGGCAATGGGCGGCCGTCAAAACCGTGTAGCGCCCGATCAGGACACCGGTACACAGCGGTCCCTTCGGCGTGATGACCCGACCCACCGGCGAGGCGGTGGTGGCGGACGCGCTTCGATCGCCGGCCTGGGGCTCGGCCG
>CAZFWG010000084.1:6087-18544 GCA_964522525.1 uncultured Alphaproteobacteria bacterium
ACAGAGGGTCAGAGCCCAGACCGTCAGGCCGATTGCAACATGGTGAACGAATGAAACGCGCAAGACCCGATCTCCTGGGTGAGATGCCGCGCCAAAAAGATCATGGCGCCGGCGGCAAAAGGATTTCCGCGGTCAGGCCACCTTCCGGACGGTTCCGGAGTGTGACGCGACCGCCCTCTCTTTCGACCATCATGCGGGCGATCGTAAGGCCGAGACCCATGCCGCCCGTCGCTTCATTGCGGGAGGTTTCAAGCCGGGTGAAGGGATCGAAGACGCGCTCCAAGGCCTCCTCCGGCATGCCTGGTCCATCGTCGTCGATGCGGATCCGGATGCCGCCATCCTCGGTTCTGCTGCCTTCAACCCGCGCCCGCTCGCCATAGCGCGCCGCGTTTTCCGCGAGATTGCGCACTGCCCGGGTCAGGCTGGCGGGTCGGCACCCGTGGATCAAGGGCGGCGACACCGTCAATGCCACATCCATGCCGAGGTCGCTCATATCATCCGTGACGCTTTGCAAAAGCGCCTCGAGATCGGTGGGCCGAACGGCCTCCGTTTCCTGTTCCGCGCGCGACAGGGCCAGGAGACCGTCAGCCATGGCTTGCATCTCGTCAAGGATGCGGCCCATCCGTTGCCGGTTCTCGTCGTCTTCCACGAATTCGGTCCGCAAGCGGAGCGCCGTGATCGGCGTGCGCAGATCATGGCCCACGGCGGCCACCATCCGCCGCTGGTCATTCAGCATGCGGTCGAGCCGCGCGCCCATGCGGTTGAAGGCGGCCACGGTTCGGCGCACCTCGTCCGGCCCGTTCTCGTCCAAGGGACGATGGTTTTCCCCCAGGCCCAGACGTCCGGCGGCCTCCCCCATGGCCTTGAGGGGCCGGGCAATCCGGCGCGCCAGAGCCACCATGATCCCGGCAAGAACCAATGCTGTGATAGTCGAAACCAGCAGGATGAAACGGCCCTCCACGGGCCGTCTTTGGGGCCAGCGGGCGATGCCGGTGAGGCGCTGGCCCTCCCCCCAGGTCAGGGAAAAGGCAAGAACGTCGACTTTCGGGCCGTGGCGAGCGTGCCTCCCGCCATGGCGGGAGGGCCCCGGAGGACGATGTTCGGGCTGGGCATGTCCGGGACGGCCTTCCTGCGGCGTTCTCATCGTAGCGAATGCGGGGATGGCGCCGCGATAGGCAACAATTTCACGGGCCTCGATGCCGGCTTCCTCGAAGGTCGCCCGGGCACGTTCGGCAAGCGCCGGATCCGCTTGCGTGCCCTCGATCACCGGGGCGGGCAGGGGGCCGGCGATAATCCGCAACCGCCGATCGCTCATGGTCTTGAGCAAATGGGGGTGCAGGGACGGCTCGACGGCGCTCATGAGGCGGGCGATATCGACAAGGCGACGCACGGTGCCCTGTTCGGCAAAGGCCAGGAAACGCGCGCGGCGCTCATCGGTGAACAGGCTGAGCAAAATGATCTGGGACAGGACGACACCGGCCAGGGTCAGCGCGACGATCTGCCCGGCGAGGCTCGTGGGCAGGAAGCGTCGGGGCCGAAAGCTTTTGGGCAAAAACCTCATGCCGGGGCATCCGCTTCCTGAACCTGCGCCGAGAAACTGTAGCCGCCGCCCCAGACCGTCTTGATCAGGACGGGGTCCTTGGGGTCGGCTTCGATCTTGCGCCGCAGGCGGCTGACCTGGTTGTCGATGGAGCGGTCAAAGGGGCCGGCGTCTTTCCCTTGGGTGAGGTCCAGCAGCTGTTCCCGGCTCAAGACCATGCGCGGATGGGTGAGGAACGCCATCAGCAGACGGTACTCGCCCGTGCTCAAGGGAACGGTGACGCCATCGGCGGTCTCAAGGCTGCGTTCGGCCACGGCAAGCGTCCAGCCGGCAAAGCTCAAACGTTCCGCATCCGGCGGACGCCGATCGGGGGGCAGGCTGTTCGTCCGCCGCAGGACCGCCTTGATGCGCGCGAGCAGTTCCCGTGGACTGAAGGGCTTTGTCACATAGTCATCGGCCCCCATTTCCAAGCCCACGATGCGATCCGTCTCTTCGACTTTCGCCGTCAACAGAATGACCGGCACCCCGGATCCCTCGACGATCGAGCGGCACAGGCTCAGTCCGTCCTCGCCGGGCATCATGATGTCGAGGAGGATGAGGTCGATCCGTTGGGATTTGAGGAGGCGCCGTGCCGTCGCGGCCGTGTCCGCCGTGCTCACCCGGAACCGCTCCGCCTTCAGGGTGCGTGCGAGCGCATCCCGGATGTCGCGGTGATCGTCCACAATCAGAATATGCGGGTTTTCTTCCATGATCCGCGTCTCGCCCGGCCTCGTCTCCGCTTTTCCTCAAACCGATGGCGTGACGATAGCATGGTTGAGGAACAGGTCGTTTCTCCGATTGTCGCAAAATGTGTCAGGGGCGATTGGCGGGACAGCTTCGGACGCTTTCGTGCCGGGACGGGATCATTCTGCGACAGACGAATGATGGGATGTGGGTGTGGGCCGTGCTGACGGGGCGGGCTACCCCCAACGCGCCGGACAGGCGCATGATTGAGGAGACATGACTTATGAAACGAACGACAACCCTCGCAGCTCTTGGTATCGGCGGTCTCCTGACGGTCGCGGTCGTGAGCGCCGGCGCCTGGGCGCAGCCGGGTCCGCATGGTCCCGGGGGGCGTGGTCCGGCCCAAATGATCAAAAATCTCGATGCCAATGAAGACGGTTCGGTGACCAGGTCCGAAGCCGACGGCGTCGTCAGTACCGAGATGGGCCGCCATGACGGTGATCGGGATGGCGTCCTTTCCCTCGATGAATTCGAGGCCTTCTGGGTAGCGCGGCAGCGAGAGCGCATGGTCCGTCGCTTCCAGCATCTCGATCGTGACGGGGATGGCCAGGTCACCGTCGAGGAGGCGCAGGCCCCGGTCGAGCATCTGTTCGATCGTCTCGATGAAAATGGGGACGAGACCCTGACACGGGAAGAGATCCGGGATGCGCACATGAAACGCCGGGGTCATCGTCATGGTCGGCGGGGTGACTGTTCGGCACAATAATTTCCGTGCCAATTAACGTCACGCGACTGTGACCGGGAAAGCGCCACGTCTCCCCTCCGTGGCGCTTTCTTTTTTCGGGCGGGCATGGCGAATCACGGTAGGCACCAGTCCATACCCAAGTGTTGCAGACAGGTCACCACCCGTCCCGGCGTTTCGTCTAGTTTCCTTTTAGTGATTCAAGTCTAGAGGCAGCGCGATCCAAATTCAGCGCGGCGTCTTTAAGACTTCAGTAACTGTTTTATTCACAGTGTGGATAAAAATGCTTTTTGCAAAAAGATAAAAAAGGTGTTTGACAGGCCCACGAACCGACTCCTACAGTTCATTGCAATTTGGTAATGTTATCTAAAACCTTGGTTTCAAGGGATTTTGATCCATTTTGTGACGCGTTCCGCAGGCTGATTCAGTCCCGTACAACGTTGAAAAAAAACTGTCAAAAAACGCGATTTCAACGTTGACAAATAGTTAGGTTTCCTTGATAGAGTGTTTCTAAAGGTTGTGCCGAGTGCTTGTTCCTACCCCTAAATGGGGTATGTTCTGGGTACCTCGGAAAAAGAAGGAGAACGGAATTTCGACCGCGAAAGGCGCTTTGTTCTGAAGACCTTTCGATGATGTCGACACGGAATGTGCGACAGGTCTCGGTATCGGCCACCCCACGCCAAATCCCCCCAACCGGCCATTTGCCGCTCTCAACCCGGCGGCAAATCAGAGACCATCCAACGTCGCACATACCGCCCGGGGCGGACGATACACCCCTGATCGTCCCCCCGGGCCCCCTCTCGCCCGGGCGTAGCCTCCGCCAAGATGCGCCCGGGCACCCTCCTTCTTCCCTTTCTCTTTCCCCCTTCTTTGACATCCGATAGTACCGGGATCCGTCCGTGACCTGTCCTTGCGGGCAACGGATTGTTAACCGACACGGATTCGTCGGAACCGCTCCAGCCGACCACGCATTCCTTGCCGTCCGCGATCGGCTGCACACGCTTCATTTACACTGATCAGGTCTAATCCCGGATCACAAGGCCGGTCCGCCCTTCATGGGAGCGGGTTCTTGTCGGGGGAGTTTGTCTGCACACGGTCCAGGGCGGCATCGCGATCACCCGTTTCTGTCCCGCATACCGTGTCTCGCACCGAAACGGGGCGATCTTCAACCGACGGACCCGAGCCCGTGGCGTGAAAGAGGTCGGCAACGGAGGATCCGTCATGACAACACATGTCGCCCGTTTTCGCAGGTTGATCGTCGCAGTCCCCGTCATCGCGACCTTGGGCCTCTTTTCATCCCATCCGGCATCGGCTTTCGAATACCAGCTCGGCGAGGTCGAGCTTTTTCTCGACACGACGGTCTCCTACGGCCTCAGCATGAGGGTCGCGGAGCAGGACTGCACCAATATCAGTGTGGTGAATGGCGGGTGCCCGTTCGGGCCGCGCCTTCCCGATTTCGGCCAGCCCATCCCCGGCGGTGAGGTCAATGCCCTGGGGCAGGCGATCCCGCCGGGCGGGCTGCCCACGACGACGCGCAGCCTGAACACCGATGACGGCACCTTGAACTTCAACCGGGGCGATCTGGTGAGCGCCATTGCCAAGGTGAGCAACGAATTCGAGATTCGCTGGCGCAATCTCAGCGCCTTTGTGCGGACGCTGGCCTTTTATGATTCGGTCTATGACCGGAACGAGCTTGATTTTCGCGACCTTTCTCCGGCGGCACGGGACAATCTGGGCAGCGATTTCCTCCTGTTTGACGCGTTCGCGACCGGGAATTTCACCGTCAAAGACATGCCGTTGACCATCCGTGTCGGGAACCAGACCATCAACTGGGGGGAAAGCCTGCTGATTCAGGGCGGGATCAACTCCTACCTGCCGGTGGAAGTGGCGCGGCTCCGGGCACCGGGCTCGGAGGTCAAGGAAGGTCTGTTGCCCACACCGTCCGCTTATGCGTCCCTCGGCATCCTGCCCAACCTGGAGATCCAGGGCTTTTATCAATGGAACTTCGTCGAGACCGAACTCGATCCGCCCCAGACCTTCTTTTCCATCGCGGATTTCGTCGGCAATGGTGGTGCGTTCACGCTGTTCGGGGGGGCGGATGATCTGGCCACGTCGCCGGTGGTTCAGTCCCGTTTTGCCGATGTGGGGGAGAACGATCGCGCCTGGGGCCTGGGCCTCTCCTACTATGCCGATTGGCTCAATCAAGGGACGGAACTTCAGTTCTACTACGTGAATTTCACGTCCCATCTGCCGTTTCTGAGTTTCCAGGCACCGCAGGTCAATTTCGAGACGATCTGTGATTCGCTGATCGGAAATCCCAATCCCGCCCTTGTGGTGCCGGATGGTTTCGATGGTGGACCCCAGTCCTGCTCAAGCGACCCCGTCACTTTTGCGGCCCGGGCCTTTATCGCCAGCGCCAATCTCACCCAGTTCGGGTTCGAGTTCCCAGGCAGCCTGGAGATCTTCGGCACGAGCTTCAACACCCAGCTTTTTGATACCGCGATCTCCGGCGAACTGGCCTTCTTTCCGGACATGCCGCTCCAGGTCACGGACGGCGAAGTGCTCGCCCAGATCCTGGACAATGACACGAGTTCAGGCCCCATTGCGGCCGCCGATCTCCTGCGTCAGCCCTTGCTGCTCCAGGCCTACACCACGTCCGGGGGTCTGGGCGCGATCCCGGCGGCCCAGGCCGCCATCGCTTCCGAATTCGGTAATCCGCTGGCGGTCGGAACATCGACCGCAGGGCTCGGCGACATTTTCAGCGGCATCGTGCATTCCGATGCCCTGACCGGTCAGATCGGAACGATCTCGACCTTTGCCGGGGCGCATTGGATTCCCACGCTGCTCAAGGCGGATCAATCGACGCTGCTCGTCAATGTGGGCTTCATGTGGGTGCCTGATCTGCCGGGTCTGGACGAAACAGTGGTCCTGACGCCGGGCTGTGAGTTGGGGCATCCGGTTCTGACGACCTCGCTGACGATTTCGAGCGGCTCAAGCGCGGACACGAATATCGACTGCGCGTCCAAGTTCTCAAGCGGTTTCAGAACGGTGTTCGCGGCGACCTACAGCAATGTGTTCAACACCGCCTGGAACCTGACGCCGAACATCGCCTTGCGCCAGGATGTCATTGGCCGTTCGCCTGGTCCCTACGGCCCCGGCTTCGTGGAAGGGCAGGGATCCCTGGCCGTCGGCATTGCCGCCGACCTGCGCACCCGGTGGCAGGCGGGCATTGAATATCTGAATTTCTACGGCGCTGGAGAGCGCAATCAGTTCAGCGACCGCGACACGATTTCGGCGTCGGTCTCCTATTCGTTTTAACCGGTCGGTACAGAGTTTCCTTGCACTGTCTGTTGGCGGCCCGTGGCGCCGAGGAGGAAAACCATGCAATCGAAGTCCCGGATCGCCCGGATGGTCGCGACCCTTGTGGCAACGGCGTTCACCGTCACGAGCCTGCGCGCCGGTGTACCTGAAGAAGTGGCGAAGCGCCTGGGTACGGATCTCAATCCCATGGGCGGCGAGATCGCTGGCAACGCGGACGGCACGATCCCGGAATGGACGGGCGGGCTGAAGGGTGTGCCGGACAGTGTGACGTTTGATCCCAAAAAGGATCTTCACCCCAATCCGTTCCCGGACGACAAGCCGCTTTTCACGATCACCAAGGAAAACATGGCGAACTACGCCGACAAGCTGACGCCCGGCTACAAGGCGATGCTGGAGACCTATCCGGAATTCCGGATGGACATCTATCAGTCCCGGCGGACCTGTGCCTTTCCCGAGCCCGTCTATGAGGCGAACAAGCGCAACGCCGTGGCCGCGTCTCTGACGCCCGAAGGGAACGGCGTCGCCGGAGGCGCTCTTGGCGCGCCCTTCGCCATTCCCACCCAAGGGCTGGAGCTTGTCTGGAATCACACGCTGCGCTATCGCGGGTTCAAACTGACGCGCCAGTTCGCGACCGCGCCCGTGACGCGCCGTGGGGACTACACCCTGAATATCGTTCAGGACGAGGCCATTATTCAGTGGTCGAACCCTGCGTTCAAGTCCGTCGACGACATGAACAATATCTCCTTGTATTATGTGTCGAACACGATTGCGCCGGCCCGCGCGGCCGGCAACATCATCCTCGTGCATGAGACCATTGATCAGGCGAAGCAGAGCCGGGCTGCCTGGCAATACAGTCCTGGCACGCGCCGGGTGCGCCGGGCACCGAACATCGCCTATGACAATCCGGGTTTCGGCAGTGATGCCCTGTCCACGGCCGACGCCTTTGACGGCTATAACGGCGCGCCCGACCGCTATGATTGGCGCCTCGTGGGCAAGGAAGAGAAGTTCATTGCCTACAACAATTATGATGCCGCGCTGGTGCCGATCAGCGACCTGATCCGTCCGGGACATCTGAACCAGGATCATGTCCGGTATGAATTGCACCGGGTCTGGATCGTCGAGGCCAATCTGCGGCCCGGCAACCGGCATGTCTATGAGCGCCGGGTCTTCTATATCGACGAAGATGCCACCCAGCTTGCCACGGCGGAGCTTTATGACGGGCGCGGAGAGTTGTGGCGGGTCCAGGAGCTCCACACCCTGAACTATTATCATGTGCCTTTGTGCGGTTCGGGCGCGGAAATCGTCTATGATCTCCAGAATGGTCGCTATCTCGCCCTTGCCATGCGCAACGAGCAGCCGCCGCTCGATTATTTCGCCGATGACCTGGATCCGGAGCGCTACCAGCCCGCACGGCTGAGACGCCTTGGCGTCCGCTGATATGGGCGCGGGGTCTGCCCTTGACCGGCCGCCCTTTCAATGGAAACAGATCGGGATGGGCGATCGATCGGGGCAGAGGACCGAAATGCGGCAGAGCAGGGTGTTGGCTTGGGGCGTGCGGCTGAGCGGTGTCTTGCTCATGACCCTTGTCTTTCTGTTTCCGCCCGGCCGGTCCCAGGCACAAGACCAATCAGACCTGGCGCAGGCCTCTTCACTGGCTTCTCAGCGGCTCCTGACGGCGATCACCCGCGCCGGCAACCGGCTGGTGGCCGTGGGTGCCCGGGGTCACATCATTCTCTCCGATGATGAGGGGCGGACCTGGCGGCAGGCCCAGAAGGTGCCGACCCGCGTGTTGCTCACCGCCGTCAGTTTCGTCGATGCCCGCAGGGGCTGGGCCGGCGGCCATGATGCCGTCATTCTGGTGACGCGGGACGGCGGTGAAACCTGGGCCCTACAGCATCGTGCGCCGGATCTGGAAGCGCCCGTCCTGGGCTTTCACTTCCTGGATCCCGTCCGAGGTTTGGCGGTTGGGGCGTTCGGTCTTGTTCTCGAAACGGATGATAACGGTGCCACCTGGCGCGCAGGGACCATCGATGGCAATGGCCCGCCGGGCTTCGATGCGCCGGTGGAACTGTCGAGCGACGGTCATCTCAACACCATCTTCCCCTTGAAGGATGGCAGCCGTCTGGTCGCCGGGGAATTCGGCCGGGTGTTCCGCGCCGATCGTGCGACGCGCCGCTTCAAGCAAGTGCCGAGCGGTTATGAAGGCTCCTTGTGGGGCGGGATCGGCACGCCGACGGGCACGGCGCTTCTGTTCGGGATGCGCGGCACCGTGCTGCGGTCCGGTGATGGCGGTGCCACATGGACCCGCATTCCCCTCGACACCCGTCAGTCCCTGAGCGGCGCGGCCCTGCTGGCCAATGGCGGCATCGCCCTTGTCGGCCTGAGCGGCACCATCGCCGTCAGTCTCGATGACGGCCAGACCTTCACGGTTCTCCATCGCGCGGATCGGAAGAACCTGACGGATGTTGTCGGAACCCGGGGCAGCGCCCTGGTGGCCGTGGGGGAGGCGGGTGTGGTGCGCCTCCATCTCGACCAGGCCCAGGCGCAGGCCAGACGCTAGTTTTCAGCTTGGCTTTGCGATCATCAACCAGGTCACCGCGATCAACGGCACGGTACTGATCAGCCCCCAGACGAGCCAGCGACTCGACAGGGCGCGGTATTCGTCACCCACATCCTCCGCCGAGAAAGCTTTCGCCATTCGCCCCTGTTTCACCTGAATCGGCACAATGACCAGAAGCCAGATGAATCCGGACAGGAAGAACAGGAGCTGGCTCCAAAGCAGCCATCCCTGGTCCAAAGGCAAGTCCGCCGAGACAGCCATGAAATAGCCGCCCCCCATGATCAGCACGACCCCCCAAAAGGTCATGGACCAGTCGGTATAGGTCACCAGTTTTTGGGCAAAGCCCAAGACTTCCGGCCGCCCGTCCCGGTCGGCAAAGAATTTCCAGATCGCCGTGACCGTGATGTTGCCCATGAGCATGGCAACGCCGGTCACATGCAGAAATTTCGCGAGATCATAAATCATCAATTCAACATCATAATGCCCATCGCCCCGCCGACACTAACCGAAAGGTGGATCCGGGCAAACGCACGGGCGCCTCAACCCGTCACCGTGCGCGGCTCCTTCATTATTGCGCCTTTCCCTCCCGGCTCCTGCGGTGCAGGCTAGACGCCAACGACCAGCACAGAAACGGAAGGAGAACGCGGTCATGACGCGGGACGGATCGGGACGGCTTGAAGGCAAAATGGCGCTGATCACGGGGGCGGCGTCCGGTTTGGGCAAGGCGACCGCCGCCATGATGGCCAAGGAAGGCGCGCGCGTGGCGCTCAGCGACCTCAATGGCGAAGGCGTAAAAGCGGTCGCGGAAACCATCAACAGCACCTATCCGGGCTGTGCCGTCGCTTTCGAGCATGACGTGACCCGGGAGGATCACTGGAAGGCCGTCACGGAGGAGGCGGCGCGCCAGATGGGCGGTCTCAACGTGCTCGTCAACAATGCCGGGATCGGCGGCAACGGCTCCGTCGAAGATGAGACCTTCGAGGGATGGCGGCGGGTGATCGCCGTCGATCTCGACAGCGTCTTTTTAGGCTGCAAATTCGCGCTGCCCCATATGCGTCCCCATGCGCCGGGCTCGATCGTCAACATATCGTCGATCTCCGGGCTGATCGCAGGGCACAATATGGCCGCCTATAACGCGGCCAAATCGGGCGTATGGCTGTTGAGCAAATCCGTCGCGCTCCATTGCGCCAAGCGCGGTTACAATATCCGGTGTAATTCCGTCCACCCCACATTCATCAAGACCCCCATTCTGGATCCGTTGGTGGAACGGCTCGGCAAGGAAGAGGCCTTTGCCAAGCTGTCCCGTCAGATACCCATCGGTTATCTGGGGGAGCCTGACGATGTCGCCTATTGCATCGTTTATCTTGCGTCGGATGAATCGAAATTCATGACCGGGGCGGAACTGAAGCTCGATGGCGGCATCTCGGCCATGTAAGGGCGGCGCGGCCGAACACGGTCCCCTTGGCGGGACCGTGTCTCACCGTTTCTGCAACGTGACATTGACCAGATAGACCTGGATCGTCTCGTCGCCGGCATAGGCATCGGCGACGATCTGCAGTCGGCCAGCCAGGCGCCGGACATCGACCGGCCGGGTGAAATCGATGGCGGTCGCCGCGAACAGGGTCATGGACCGCAACATGTGATCGCGCAGACGGGGCAGCCCGGATCGCACGCGGCTGCGCATGCGGGCCTCGGGGATTTCCAGACCCAGATCGACAATCATCAATCCCCGCGGCCGGCCGCGCACCACAACGGTCACCTGCAACGGGTCGAGGGGCATGAAGGCATCGCCATCGGACACGGCCGATCCACTGGCGCCGAATGCCGGGCGGGGCGTCGCCAGAACGGCCAGCACCACCCATCCGACCGCCACCAAGATGCCGATCCGTTCCATCTGTTCCCCGGGGTCTCGCGGTGCGCATTGCAAAATGCAAGGCGTGTTGCGGATTTCCAGGGTTCCCGGCGTGCCGGCCAAACCGGCGACTCGGACCGGGACAGCGCCTGTGCCCGCATTTTTATCGTGATCTCAAGGTGTTAAGGGCGTGTTGCCAATGGCCTTACCCCTTTTGGCACAGGCCTTGCTCTGTCTTGGCACGTGGACGTCGTGGCATTGCGTATCTTGTCGCGTCAGGACGGGAGCGGTGGTTACCGTTGCGACCCCCTTCACCTCGCCATCGCTCCCGTTCCACATCCAACGAGTTTTCTGGCCGGGGGGAGCCGTTTTGTCTCTGAGGAGGTCATGCGGTCCTGGCAAGGGGTGGTTCGAGCGCGTTTCATCCGCGCTCGGCAAGCCGCCGGGGGGCTGAACGCGTTTGGCGGCGCGTTCACCATTGAAACGTGGGGCTGTTCGGTATGGGGACCGGCAGCCCCACGTTTTTATCCGGACACTGTTGATCCGCACTCCAATCCGTTTCCGTATCACGTCCTGGCGGTGCCGTCGGCGTCGTCCGCCCTGTCGTCTCCGCTGTAATACTCACTCTCCTTGTACTGCCGGATGGCGAAGGAGACGAGGACGCCGATCGAGGCGGTGACGGGAATCGCCAGCAGCATGCCGAGAATGCCGAACAGGTTCCCGCCGGCGAGCAGGGCAAAGAAGACCCACAAGGGGTGAAGGCCGATGCTGTCCCCGACAAGCTTCGGGGTCAGGATATTGCCCTCGAAGAGCTGACCCGCCCAGAAGATCGCGGCGATGATCAGCACATAGATCCAGTCCCCGGACTGGAACCAGGCAACGCCGACGCTGACGATCAAACCCAAGACCGAGCCCACCATGGGAATGATCGACAGGGCACCGGCGCCCAGGCCGATCAGAAAGCCGTATTGGAGGCCGGCGACGGACAGGGCGAGGGCATAGATCACGCCGAGGCAGGCCGCCACCATGATCTGGCCCCGGACAAAACCGGCGATCTTGCCGTCGATCTCTTGGAGAAGCCCGACGATGGTTTCCTCGGACCGGCGCGGCAGGAGGCCTCGGGCCCAGGCGATCATGCGGGGCCATTCCTCCATCATGAAATAGGCGACGATCGGCATGAAGATCAGCGTGGAGCCCAGGCTGACGACGGCCTGGCCCCCGGCGACGAGCCCGCCAAAAACGCTGCGGCCCACATCCATCGCCGAGCTGATATTCTCGCTCAGGAGGGCCTTGATGTCGGTTTCGCCGTTCTCCCCGAAGGAGCCGAGGGCGCCCCGCAGTCTTGGCTCCAATGCCGTCCAGACCGCATCCGCATAGGCCGGAATGTTCTCCATCAGCTCCAGGATCTGCCGGATGACAAGCGGCATGGCCATGGCCAGCACGGCCAGCAGAACCACCATGAAGCCGCCAAGGATCAGGAGCGACGCCCATGATCGGCGCAGGCCCTTCTCCCCCAGCCAATTGACCACCGGATTGAGGAGATAGGCGACCGCAATGCCCAGCACGAAAGGCAGGAGCACGCCCTTGAACACCCAGACGAAGCCGAGAAACGCTAGGAAGGTGGCGCTCCAGAACAGGAACTGGGAACGGGCGGTCATGATGCGGGGGTCACCGTCGGCTCGATTATGGATGCCACGCGTCACTCTAGCGGCTTTTGGC
>CAZFWG010000085.1:0-8187 GCA_964522525.1 uncultured Alphaproteobacteria bacterium
AACTCGTGAAGGCCGGCACGCTCGCGGTGCTCGTCGCCGTCGTCATGATGCTGATTTATATCTGGTTCCGCTTTGAATGGCAGTTCAGCCTGGGCGCCGTGCTCGCCCTCATTCATGACGTGGTTTTGACCATCGGCATCTTTTCCCTGCTTCAGCTTGAATTTACCCTGGCCATCATCGCCGCGCTTTTGACCATTGTCGGCTATTCCATGAACGACACGGTGGTGGTGTATGACCGGGTTCGGGAAAATCTGCGGAAATACAAGAAGATGGATCTGGGCGAACTGCTTGATCTGTCGATCAACGAAACCCTGTCCCGCACGACCATGACCTCCGTCACGACCTTGCTGGCCCTGCTGGCGCTCTATGTGTTCGGCGGCGAAGTCATCCGGGGTTTCACCTTCGCCATGATCTGGGGCGTGATCGTCGGGACCTATTCGTCGATCTTTGTGGCCGCCCCGCTGCTCCTGTTCCTGGGCGTGAAGCGGGACTGGAGCGGGATCGAGACCAAGTCGGCGAATATTCGGTTCAGCTAACCGGCCCCTTACGGACCATGCGGCATGGGGTTCGGCCTTAAAGAAAGGAACAATCCCATGTCCGCAGCAAGCGCCGACATCACCGTCGATGTCGCCATCATCGGTGCCGGCACGGCCGGCATGTCCGCCTATCGGGAAGTCACCAAACAGACGAAATCCGTTGCCCTGATCGAAGGCGGGCCCTTCGGCACGACCTGCGCGCGGGTCGGCTGCATGCCGTCCAAGCTGTTGATCGCGGCGGCCGATGCCGTCCACCATATCCGCCATTCCCATGCACTTGGCGTCATCGCCGAGCCGCCCCGCATCGACGGGCCGGCCGTGATGAAACGGGTGCGGGAGGAGCGGGACCGTTTTGTCGGCTTTGTCCTTGAAGCCGTCGACGGTTTCGATGCGGATCACAAGATCCTCGCCAATGCGTCCTTCCTGGATGACCACACCTTGAAACTGTCCGACGGGCGGACGCTCCGGGCCGAGCGGATTGTGATCGCCACGGGGTCCCGCCCCAATGTGCCGCCGCCCTTTCGCCATCTGGGCGACCGGCTGATCGTCAATGACGACGTGTTCTCCTGGCAGGATCTGCCGTCTTCGGTGGCGGTGTTCGGCGCCGGCGTGATCGGCCTTGAACTGGGCCAGGCGCTTCACCGGCTCGGCGTGCGCATGACCTTGTTCGGTCGGGACCATGCGGTCGGCCCCCTGACGGATCCGGAAGTCCGGAAGATCGCCGAGCGGCATTTCAAGGCGGAGTTCCCTTTCTGTTCCCATGCGGATGTCACGAGCATGGAGCCGGGCCCCGACGGCGTGGCGATTTCCTATCTGGAGCCGGATGGCAGCCGGCAATCGGAAAGCTTCGACTATGTGCTGGTGGCGACGGGACGGCGCGCCAATGTGGACACTTTGAGTCTGGAAAACACGTCCCTCAAGCTCGATGAGCGGGGTGTCCCGGTGTTCGACATTCTGTCCGGCCAATGCGGCGACAGCCACGTGTTTATCGCCGGTGACGCCAATGCGGATGTGCCCTTGCTCCACGAAGCCGCCGATGAGGGCCGGATCGCCGGGCGCAATGCCGCGCAATATCCGCAGGTCAATCGTTTCGTGCGGCGGGCAGGGATCTCCGTGGTCTTCTCCGATCCCCAGATCATGATGGTGGGGGACACCTATGCCTCCCTCGAAAAGCGGGGCATCCGCTTTGCCGTGGGCGAAACCGACTATGGAGACCAGGGCCGGGCGCGGGTCATGCTCCAGAACCAGGGTATCTTGCGCGTTTATGCGGAGGAGGGCACCTGCCTGTTCCTGGGAGCGGAGATGGTTGGTCCCCGGGCGGAGCATATCGCCCATCTTCTGGCCTGGGCCCGTCAATCCAATCTGACGCTTACGGAAATGCTGGAGCGGCCCTTCTATCATCCGGTTGTGGAGGAAGGCGTGCGCACCGCGCTCCGCAATGCGCTCTTTGCCCTCAAAATGGGTCCCGAGCCCGTGCCCCGCTGCATCGATTGCGGCCCCGGCGGCTGACCGGGCAGCGGCAAGCAATTATCATCGTGATGCGCGTTTCTGCACGCGTTACCTCTCACTGATCCTTCAACAGATCAGCATACCCTCCTTTTGGCCAGGAAGCACTCGTCGGCGGCGATTAAGGCTGCGGGCTTCGACCTTCATCGCGCCTCTATCCGCATCCGTCTCTTGAAAGCACTTGACCCGCATTCTCATCAATGTCACAAGCTCATGCTATTCATTCGCATTAAAGGTTGGGTAGCACAATGGGTCGGTTTCGCACGTCCACGTCCACGTCCACGTCGGTGGCGGTTCTTCTTTCGTCTTTCGTTTCTGCCGGTGCGGCCTGGGCCATGGATGCGGAAGATGCAACGTCTACGAAGGACCTGGTCCCTTCGGGCAGTGCCGAGGTCACGGGCAGCGAGAATGGCGACACATTGCTTGTCATCGGCCGCTATCTTTCCCTCGACAAGGTCAACTCCGTCAAAACGCCGACACCGATCATCGATATCCCCCAGAGTCTGTCGATCATCTCGGACCAGCAGATTGCGGATCAGGCATTCACGAATCTGGGTGATGTCCTGCGTTTCACGCCGGGGGTGTCGATCAGCCAGGGCGAGGGGCATCGCGACGCCATCATCATTCGCGGCATTCAGACGACGGCGGATTTTTTCATCGATGGCATCCGCGATGACGTTCAGTATTTCCGCCCGCTCTACAATCTGGAGCGGATCGAAATCCTTCGGGGATCCAACGCGCTGCTGTTCGGCCGCGGGGGCGGCGGTGGTGTCATCAACCGGGTGACCAAGCGCCCGAATTACGACGACTTGTTCATTGGTTTTGCCGCCAGCGTCGACACTTTCGGGGCCTATAATGTCTTCGGGGACGTCAATTACAATCTGGGCGAAAATGCCGCGTTCCGGCTCAATGCCTTTTACGAAGATCTGGACAACCACCGGGACTTCTTTGAAGGGGAGCGTTTCGGCTTCAACCCGACCTTCTCCTTCAAGGCCACGCCTGACACGGATGTTCTGGTGTCCTACGAATATCTCAACGATGATCGCGTTGTTGACCGTGGCGTCCCGTCCCGGAATGTGGATGGCGGGCCGGATGTTCCGCTGGAGGGATTCGACAACACGTTTTTCGGCTCTCCGGACGCCAATTTTGCCACCTTGGAAGCCCATATCGTCCGCCTGCGGGTGGATCATACCTTTACGGACTGGCTGCGCGGCAACATCACGGCGCAATATGCCGACTACGACAAGCTCTACCAGAATCTTTTCCCGAGCGAGGAAGTCGTGGTCACCGACGGCTTGTTTCCGGAAGTGGAACTGGACGGCTACAGGGATCCGACCGACCGGGAAAACCTGATCGTCCAGGCCAATCTGGTCAGCGAGTTCGATACGGGCCCCTTGCGCCACACCATTCTTTTTGGGGGGGAGTTCGGCGATCAAGACACGGTCAATTCGCGCGAAGATGTTGTTTTCGAGGCCAATGGCGATGACCAGCTCTTCATTCCGTTCACCGACCCTCTTGTCATTCCGCCGTTCTCGTTTTCCAACCTGGTGCGGGATCGGGAATCCCAGGTCCGGTTCGCGTCGGTTTATTTCCAGGACCAGATCGACGTGACCGACTGGCTGATCCTCGTCGCCGGTTTTCGCTATGACTATTTCGACATTGAGGTGCTGGATTTCATCGAGCAGAATGATGGGGACGATATCGACGGCGCTTTCGCGCGTATCGACAATGAAATCACGCCGCGACTGGGGGTGATCTTCAAGCCTGCCGAGAACATTTCCGCCTATTTCAGTTTCAGTGAAACCTTTCTGCCGCGTTCCGGCGACCAGTTTCTCACTCTTACTCTTGACACGGAGAGTACCGAGCCGCAGTTCTTCCAGAATACGGAGATCGGGCTCAAATGGGATCTGAAGCCCGATCTCAGCCTGACACTTGCCCTGTTCGATCTCGACCGCGAGAGCTTCACCTCCATTGACCCAGAGGATGTCGGGCAGGTGATCGTCATCGAGGGCTCCCAGACCCAAGGGGTGGAGCTTCAGTTGAACGGCAATCTCACCGACTGGTGGAATATCGCCGCAGGCTACAGCTATCTTGATGGAAGCGTCGTGATCGCCGATGGCAGCGGCAATGACGGCAATGTCACCCGGCAGACCCCTGAGAATATGTTCTCGATCTGGAACAATTTCGTGGTCACGCCGAAGCTGGCCCTTGGTCTTGGTGTGACCTACCAGGGCAGCTTCTTCACCCTTGAGGACAATACCGTCGAGGTGCCCGCCTTCACGCGGGTTGACGCGGCCCTGTTCTATGACCTGACGGACCGCATCCGGATCCAGGTGAACATCGAAAATCTGTTCGATACGGATTATTTTCCGGATGCCCACAACAATGACAACATCACGACCGGTGAACCGCTGAACGCCCGTTTCACGATCAGTGGTCGTTTCTGACGGGCTCCCGCCGGGAAAGCGGGCAGGGATCGATTTTTAATTGACAATCATTCTCAATCGCATAATCTGATCCTTGTCGAAGGGGCGTGTTCCTTTTTTGCAGGAGAGCAGGGCCGATGATGCCGGAAGAAGCGTTGATCCAGGATGTGAAATTCCACGACTTGTGTGAGGGCGCGGGGCTGGCGATCTGGGGCTTTCGATCCTGTGCCATGGGACATTCCGGCTGCTGCACATTGGCCGCCGCCTATCACCGGGCCCTGGGCGAAGATTTCGCCTCGACGCTGGCGGATATCCTGACCTTCGTTCAGATGGTGGGCTATCACGGCAAGCGCAAGGTCCATTTATCCGTTCCCGGATGTCCCCATGTGACCACGGACGAACTCTTGATCGCCGCCGTTCTTGCGGCGGCCCAGAAGGACGACTATGCCCGCCGCGACTGTCATCTGACCTGGCTTCTCGGTGTCCCGTCGGTTCAGGTGCTCTCCCGTCTCGTCGACCAGATCGGCGAGACCTTCACAAGGCACGGATTGTCCATCAACGCGCCGGAGACCGCTCTTGAACTCAGCGCGGCATCGAAGGCCCCCTCGGCCTCCGCCTTTTTCGTCTGGGAAGGCGGGCGGGCCTGATTGCCGAGGGACAAATCGGGCGACATTTGTCATGGTGTCGCCATGTCCGATGAAGCCGCCATTCTGTCGACCCTGGAACAAGTCGCCGAGGCCCATCGCGATCCCCGCGAGCGGGTCTATCAGACCCTGTTCACGACGTGCCCGGAACTCGAAGCCCTGTTCGTGATGGACCGGGACGGGGCGGTGCGGGGCGAGATGCTGGCCCAGGCCCTCGAATGCATCATCGACTTTGCGGGACCGCGTCAGTTGGCGCCCCAAATGCTCAACGCCGCCCGGCTGCACCATGACGGCTATGGTCTGCCCGACGGCGCCTTTGACCTCTTCTTTCCCGCGATCCGCGATACGTTCAAGGCTCTTCTGGGTGAGGCATGGACGCCCGCCATGGAAGATGCATGGGCACGCTTGATTGAGGAACTGAGGCAGGCTGGCTGATTGTTCCGGGGCAGGACGAAAAAAGGCGCGTTCTTCCGAACGCGCCTCGCGAAGCCGGTTGCGCAACCTGGCCCTGATCAGCTGGCCTTCTCGAAAAGCTCGGCCACATATTCCCAGTTCACCAGCGTCTCGACCCAGTTCTTGACATAGTCGGGCCGGCGGTTGCGGAAATCCAGATAGTAGGAATGTTCCCACACATCGCAGCCGAGCAGCGGCGTCTGGCCATGGACCAGGGGATTCTCCGCATTCGGTGTTTTGGTCACTTCGAGTTTGCCGTTGTTCAGGACAAGCCAGCACCATCCCGAACCGAACTGAGTGGCGCCAGCCTGCACGAACTCCTCCGTGAACTTGTCGACGGAGCCGAAATCTTCCTTCAGCTTGGCTTCGAGGCTGCCCGGAATGGCCGTCTGCTTGGGGGTCATCCACTTCCAGAACTCGATATGATTCCAATGCTGGGCGGCGTTGTTGAAGAGACCGGCATGCTTTTGATAGGAGCCAACGACCACTTCTTCGAGGGACTTGCCTTCAAGGCCTGACCCTTCGATCAGCTTGTTGGCATTGACCACATAGGTGTTGTGGTGCTTGTCGTGGTGCAGTTCGACGGTTTCCGCGCCCATATGCGGGGCGAGGGCATCTTTGGCGTAAGGAAGGTCGGGAAGTTCGAAAGCCATTGTCTGCCTCTTAATCTTGGAAAATTCCATAGGAGCCCGAGCCCTGGTTTCAGGCTCTGGCGGGGACATCATGTCCGGCGGGGCCTGACGCGATGCGCAGGAAGGCCTCACCCAGAGAGACAATGTTTTTTTCGAGCAGAAGTTCAACCATTTGTTCGCCAGGGTCGTTCGCGGGACGGTTGGCCGCACTTTGGGCGACAGTTGGCGACAGGAAGCGGGCATGAGGCAGCCGTGATCACATCGGAAGACCATAAAATCCATGGCGATGGGGATCAGGCCGCCTATTGTGCCGAGATCGTGAAGCGATCCGATCCGGATCGCTATTTCGCGGCGCTCTTTGCGCCGGCTGATCGCCGGGAAGGGCTTTTTGCGCTCTATGCCTTCTATCTTGAGCTCGCGCGTCTTCGGGAGGCGGTGAGCGAACCGATGATCGGCGCGATTCGCCTCCAATGGTGGCGGGATACGATCGACGCATTGGAGACGGGGCAGGAGGTACCGCATCCCATCGCCCGGGCCCTGGCGCCTTGGTTCGGCCGGGGGCTCAACGCGGCCGTCTGCCTGCCCTTGATCGACGCGCGGGAAATGGACTTTGAGGAGCAGCCTTTCGCGACGGAGGGTGAATTTGACGCCTATCTGCAGGGCACCGCCGGGGCCTTGGCGGAAGCTGCCCTCGGTCTCCTGCTTCATCCGATGCCCCTGTCGCCGTCGGACCGGCAATGGGCCCACGCCGGTGGGCGGATCTGGGCACGGCTGGGGCTCTTGCGTTCCGCGGGTTTCTGGGCGACCCGCCGCCATCTGGTGCTGCCCCAGGCGGATCTCATCGAGCGGGGCATCGACCCGGAAGGGCTGTTTTCGGGAAAAGCGGACGCCAAGGCCACGAAGGCGCTCGGCGACTATCTCGGCGATCAGGTCGCTCTGCTCCAAACCCAATTCGAGCGGTTGAAGGCGGAACGGCTGCCCCTGAAGGCACGCCCCGGCCTGTGCTATCTCACCATGATCCGGCCCCTGCTGCACCGGGTGGCCAAGAGCCGGCAGGCGCCGCTCGCGGTCCCGGCGGATGTGGCCGGCCATGAGCGGGTCTGGCGGATTTTTTGGGCCGGCCTGCTGGGACGTATTTGATGGCTCCCCGTGGCCGAATGTCCCATACTCCGCTCACACAGCGACACAGAACCTCCAGCGCAATGACGAAGGGATTGTCGGCCATGCGTATCCTCCTCTCCATGATGGCCCTTGTGGCTCTCGTTTTCGGTTTTGAGCCTCAGGTCCGGGCGGAACAGTCCGTGGTCGTGAAAGCGGCGGGCGCCGAGCCGGTCAAGGCAACACCCGCCATCTGGAAAGTCGAGAAGGGCGAGCAGACCGGATGGCTGTTCGGCACCATGCATCTCTTGCCCAGCATTGACTGGAAGACGCCGACCGTCGCCCAGGCCCTGGATGAGGCCAAGATCTTCGTCTTCGAGATCGAGATCGACAAGATCGATCCGGCCACGGCACAGCAGCTGATCGCCAAATTCGGTTTTCTGACGGATGGCCGCAACCTGCCCGATATTCTGGGCGCGGAGCGCTGGGCCGCGGTTTCCGAATTCGCCGCGGGCCTTGGTATCCCGGCCGCGAGCCTCGGCCCCATGAAGCCCTGGCTGGCGTCCTTGACCCTGTCTCAGCTTTATCTCGTCAAACAAGGGTTCGAGCCGACCCAGGGCGTCGAGGCCGTTCTGCTCCAGGAACTGCGTGCCAAGGGCGCCCGCACGGAATCCCTGGAAACGGCGGAGCAGCAGTTTTCCTTCTTCGACAATCTGAGCGAGGAGATCCAGATCGCACTGCTTGAGACCTCTCTTGAAGATCTGAAGAATAATCCCGACCGGGCCCAGGACATGCTCAATCGCTGGGCCACGGGCGATACCGAGGCCCTGGCGGCCCTCCTGAATGAATCCCTTGCGGATTATCCGGAAGCCTATGATGCGCTCCTCGTGGC
>CAZFWG010000085.1:8287-18457 GCA_964522525.1 uncultured Alphaproteobacteria bacterium
TCCTGAATGAATCCCTTGCGGATTATCCGGAAGCCTATGATGCGCTCCTCGTGGCCCGGAACCGGGCCTGGATCCCGCAACTGGCCGAGTTGATGGCCAATGGCGACCCGGTCTTCGCCGCTGTCGGCGCAGGCCATCTGGTGGGTCCGGACAGCGTCGTCGATCTTCTCAAGGCGGAAGGCTACACGGTCACCCGGCTCAAATAGGGTTCAGGGCCCGCGGTTCTGTTCCCCCCGTTTTCATTCGGAATTGGAAAAGCCCGCCAAAGATGGCGGGTTTTTTTGCATTCACGGCGCAGACCCATGGTCGATGGTTCATCGTCCACGGACGGTGACACCGGACCCGATCAGTTGAACCACGCGGCCATGCTCAGCGTACTGCCCCGCGTCATGCGCATGAACCGGGTCCAGGCGCGGGCATCGGCGAGCTCCCCCTTTTCGAGATAGGGCGCCAGCGGTCCGCCCGGCAACAGGAAGATCAGGTCCATGTCCGGCGGATCCTGCATCAGCTTGGCCAAATTGATGCCAACGCCCGTGCCCCGGTTCTCGTTTTCAATACGCCAGTGGGGGATGAGGGCCTCGCCCTTGAGCATGGCCTCGATCTCGTTCAGCACATCCTGCCACCGCGTCGCCATCTCGGCCGGGACCTCGACGCCGAAGGCAGAGAGCTGCTCAGGGTTGGGCAGCCACTCCCGATCATTGTCGGTCTCAAGGACGATCTTGGTCCAGAAGGCCTTGTTGTGGGCGACCATGGCCTTGAAATGGGCATGGGCGGCGCGGGTCCGCTGACGATCCGGTTTGCCCCGCAAGGCCAGAAATGTGGCTGTGATGGTTTCGGGCCAGGAGTCCCAGGTGCGGACAAAGGAGGTCGGTCTGTCGCCCGCCAGCTCGTAGACCTGAAGCTGGAAGTCTTCCAGGGACTGGCTTGCCTCGCGGATGGCGGGGGTCGGGTCGACCGACAGGGTCAGCTCCGCCATGGCCGAAATCAGGTGGGTATAGGCCATTAACCAGTCGGCATCGGCGGTGTCGAACCGGATCACGCCGTCGAAATCCTCGGCACGACGGACACGGAGGAGCCGCATGGCTTCGAAAATGCCTTCCCATTC
This sequence comes from uncultured Alphaproteobacteria bacterium, assembly GCA_964522525.1. Taxonomy (GTDB): domain Bacteria; phylum Pseudomonadota; class Alphaproteobacteria; order JAJFIK01; family JAJFIK01; genus CAYUYV01. The sequence goes on from CAZFWG010000085.1 coordinate 9,393, forward strand.
CTCCCGCTGCCCATTGGCGTTGATATCCATCCAGATATCGGCAAGCTGAATTTCAGCAGAGAAATCCTCACCGATGGCGCCCTTAAGGCTGTCTTGCGCCTTGGTCAAGTGCTCAAGGGCTGCTTCCATGGACTGTTCCAGAAAGGCCGGATCGAAGCGCGCCTCCGGATTGTCCGGAATGCGCAGCCGCATGCCGGGCAAGAGCCGCAACGGGTCGGGATAGGTCGCAAAGCGGATCTGCAGGATCGCTTCGATCGAGCGCAGGAACTGGATGCCGCCAAGCTGGAAGGCCCGTTGGGGCGAGGGGGGCTGGGCCAGCTGATGCTGTTCCGCCGCGGCCAAGCCGTCCGTTGCCAGAACCTCGCCCAATGATCGAGCCTCGGACCCGGTGGTTTGGGCACTGACCGTGGAGACCATCGCGGCCATGCCAAAGGCAGCCCCAGCCAGAAACAAACGCACGGTTCCCATCGGCACTCTCCCTTACTCACTCATTCTCATTGTTGTGTTGTGGCGATGATAGATCCTTCGTCTCAGAGTGTTAAGGACAAAAGAGGCGATCGATTGTCGGTTGAAACGGCGTGGCCGGACGGGGGCAGGGTGACGACCACAAATGCGGCACGCGCATTTGCGGTCGGTGGCGGGCCTGGTCAGGGGCTGCGACTTAGAGGTCGACCCGGTTGGGGGCGGGATCAAGGGCGTCCTCGACGGCTGCCGGGGAAACCGTGTCTTCGCCGGCCGTTTCTCCGCCGGTCCCGAACAGGATCTGATCGAGCGCGGGCAGTCCGAAGGCGAGGCCCACACTGATCGCAAGGCCGAGCAGCGCCCGGGCCAGATCCTTGCCGGCAATGACGAGGGAGTCGAGGATCGGCCGGTGGCGGACCATCAGGGTGATGGCGATCTCGCGCCCAGCGAGCAAACCCAGGAACACCCAGGTCGTCGACATGGGAATGTTCGACAGCTGCTTGAAGTAGAAAAGGATGAACGCGTAGATCAAGTCGATGATGGTGGCGGCGCGAATATCCGTCGTGTTCGTCTTGGAGGTGACGATTTTCTGGATCTCCCCGCCGCGCCGGGCAAAGATGATGGCGTGGAGAAGCAGCATCAAGGCGACCGAGAAGATCAGATAATTCACGCTCAGATCGCGCGGCAGATAGACGAAGATATTGGCCAGGTCCTGGATGAGCCACTGGCTCCACAGGAAACCGGTGGAGGCCCATTGGAACACCACCCAATAGACGCCCGGCTGCTGGGCGTTCGACTTCATGAAGTAGCGTTCGGCAAAGTTCGAGACCATCAAATAGACCAACAGGCCCACGCCGAACGCCACGCCGTAGCCCAGGGCCGACTTGGCGAGCACGGCCTGGGTATTGGTCGGCGCGAAAACCGTGAGCACCAGGAAGGTGGTCGACACGGGCACCCCGAACCGGGTGAGCAGGAGAATGAAGATCGGCGGCACCACATGGATCCAGGTAATGCCCCCTTCCGGTTCCGGAAATTTCGCCAATCGCCCGTAAGCGACGTCACCGAAATTGACGAACCACCCATAGACGAGCACCGCCGTCAGGATGGAGGAGGCATAGAGCCACAAGATCCACCATGGTCGATGGGAATTGGAACTGAGGAACGTGCCCAGGGTTTGAATGGCGTCGTTCGCGACGATGGAATAGGCCGCAAACATGAAGCCGACGAACATCATGACGCCGGCGAGACTGGTATCCATGGTGAAAGCCCCCAAACAGAAAATCTAAGCAATCAGTTCTGGCTGACCGTGACCGGATGATCCGCCGGCCCCCTCATTCGAACCACCAGCGGCGGGGGCGATAATCCGCCTCAAGCTTGCGCCGCTCACGGCGGATCGTGCGCGCGGGCAGGGGCACATAGCCGATCTCCTGAACAACTGCTTGGCCCTGATCCGACAGGACATAGTCAAGGAAGGCCCGCACCAGTTCCGGCAGGGCTTCTCCTGGGGCCTTGTTCACATAGAGAAAGAGAGGCCGGGACAGGGGATAGCGACCGTCAAGCACATAGGCAAAGCGCCGCGCCGGATCGTCGGAGTCCGCGAATTTCTCCACATAGATCGGGAAGAAGCGGACATATTGCGGATCGCTGCCCCGGGCAAGCGCAATGGGCCGGACATCGTCCCGATTGTAGCCGAGGCCGGCAAAGCCGATGGCCTCCATGTCGGCCGCCACCGCATTGATGACGGCCTCCGAATCCTCGTGTTCCACATAGTCCTGACGGAACGCGCCGCCACACAGCGCCGTTTCCCGGAAATATTCATAGGTGCCGGAAACCGTGTTGCGGCCGTGGACCTTGATCGTGCCAAAGGTCCGTGTACCAACGGCCAACTCGTTCCATTCGGTGATGGGTTTGCCGCCGCACAGATGGCTGGAGGAGAAAATCTGGTCGAGCTGACCCATGGCCAGACCGAAAACCGGATTGTCCTTGTGCACATAGACGGCGAGGGCATCGAGGGCCACCGTGATTTCCGTGGGCTTGTATCCGAAGGCGGCCTCGAAGGCCGATTTCTCGCCCTTGGTCATCTCCCGGCTCATGGGCGCGATCAGGACGCGGCCTTCCGTGAGAGCCGGCGGCGCCGTCTGCGAGCCCAGCGCCTCGAATTTCTTCTCCACGCCCGGATGCAGGGCGGTAAAGCCCGCGCCCCAGGCTTCCATGACCTCTTTCAAGGTGTTGGAGCCGGCACTGGTCAAGGTCCCTTCCAGGGACGCGCTGGCCGGTTGGTAGAGTGGCATGTCCGTGGTGGTTTCATCCGCCGCCTGGGCCGGCGCGGTCGCCAGAAAAACCGTCAGCACTGCTGCAAATCGTTTCATGGTCCCCTCTTATGCTTTGGCGGGCGCGACGCGTGCGTGATCGCGTCATTCTCCGACCGCCCTCAGACCGGTATCGATCTTTGACCGTCATCGCCCCCAGACGGGATCCCCCCATGGCGTACCCCTTTCGCCATGTCCGGACGGCACGTCTTTAAAGCACAGGTAGCACCCGGATTCACAAGATTTATGACAGTCGCAACGGGGCCTTAGGTGCGCCGTTGCAGCCATTGGCGCAGGCCGATCGCCAGAGCGTTCATCATCAGGAGAAATGCCAGGAGAACCAGGATCGCCGCGGCGGTCCGTTCGACAAAGCCCCGTTCCGGACTGTCGGCCCAGATGAAGATCTGGGTGGGCAGTGCCGTCGCCGGTTCCGTCAGGCCGGCCGAGAGCGACGGGATGAAGGCGTTCATCCCGATAAGCAGGAGGGGGGCGGTCTCCCCGAGGGCCTGGGCGAGACCGATGATCGTGCCCGTGAGGATCCCTGGCATGGCCGCCGGGAGGACATGGTCGAACACCATCTGATGTCTGGAGGCGCCCACGCCGAGCGCCGCTTCCCGCAAGGACGGGGGAACCCCTTTCAGGGAGGCTCGGGTCGCGATGATGATCGTCGGCAAGGTCATGAGAGACAGCACCATGCCGCCGACCAGGGGCGCGGAACGGGGCAGGCCCATGAAACCCAGGAACACCGCAAGACCCAGAAGGCCGAAGACGATCGAGGGCACGGCCGCCAGATTGTTGATGTTGACCTCGATCAGGTCGGTCCAGCGGTTGCGCGGGGCAAACTCCTCCAGATAGATCGCGGCGGCGATGCCGACGGGAAAGCTGATCAGGAAACAGACGAAAAGCGCCAGGAACGAGCCGATCATGGCGCCGGCGAGGCCGGCCACTTCCGGAAACCGGCTGTCCGGGTTCAAGAACAGGCGCCAGTTGAAGGACCGGGAGATCAGATCCTGCTCGGTCAGGGCGTCGAACCAGGCGATCTGGGCGTCCGAAACCCGCCGCTGGTCTTCGGGCACATCCCGGCGCACGCTGCCCTTGTGGAACTGATCGAAGGGATCGGAGACGGGCAGGGTGATGGTCAGGGTCTGGCCAATCAGTTCAGGGTTCCCGGCCACCTTGGCGCGCAGGATCGCGGGCGCGGCCGAGGACAGGATTTCACCGGCCGCCCGGCGCTCGGCGCGGTCCTCGATCGGCCCCAGAAGATCGATCAGGGCATCGCGCAACAGGCCCCGATAGTCCCCCGCCAGCGGGTTCGTCCGGGAAAAACCGCCTTCGTCGATGGTGACCGTGAGGGAAATCTCGGTTTGGGTGAACGCCTTGTAGCCCAACATGCCCAGGGACACGAGCAGGGTGCCGAGAAGGCCCATGGCAAGAGCGATCGCGGCGATGCCCAAAAGGCGCAGGCCAAAATCACCCCGTTTGCGCCGGCGCAGGCGCGAGACCTGAACGGCACTGTTCCACGCGCTGCTGTTTTGGATCGGATTACTCATATTGCTCTCGATATTTCTGAACGATCCGCAGGGCAATGATGTTGAGGCCGAGGGTCACGAGGAACAGGACGAGGCCAAGGGCGAAGGCCGCCAGTGTCTTGGGATTGTCGAATTCCGTGTCGCCGATCAGCAGCGTGACGATTTGCACCGTGACCGTGGTCACACCTTCGAAGGGGTTGGCGGTCAGCCGCGCGATCAGCCCGGCCGCCATGACGACGATCATGGTCTCGCCGATGGCCCGGCTCAGGGCGAGGAGAATGCCGCCCGAAATGCCCGGCAGGGCCGCCGGGATCAGGACCCGGAGAACCGTCTCGCCCTGGGTTGCCCCCATGGCATAGGAACCGTCCCGCAGGCTTTGCGGCACGGCGTTCAAGGCGTCATCGGAAAGGGACGAGACAAAGGGAATGATCATGATGCCCATGACGCTTCCGGCCGCCAGCGCGCTGTTGGGCGCCACATCGAGGCCCACCGCGCCGCCGGCCTGGACCAGGGCCGGGGCCACCACGAGGACAGCGAAAAATCCGTAGACCACCGTGGGCACGCCCGCCAGGATCTCAAGCGCGGGCTTGACGACGGAGCGCACGCGCGCACCGGCATATTCCGACAGGTAGATCGAGGAGAGAAGCCCGATGGGCACCGCGATGGCCATGGCCACCGCCGCGATCAGCAAGGTGCCCGTAAAGACCGGAACGGCACCGAATGCGCCGAGGCCCGCGACCTGGTCGGCCCGGATGGCAATCTGCGGTTCCCAGCGCAGGCCGAACAGGAACTCGCCCGCGCCGACCCGGCTAAAAAAGGCCTGGGATTCGATCAGCAGGGCGGCGATGATGCCAAGCGTCGTCAATACCGCGACCAGGGCACTGAAAATCATCAGTCCGGAAAGGATCGTCTCGAATCGGTTGCGGGCCCGGAAGTCCTTGTTGCTTCGGGCAAGCGCAATGACCGCCGTCAGCGTCGTCAGTCCGGCGGCGGATGAAAGCATGGCCAGGCCCGCGATAGTCTCCCAACGGTTGAGGCGGCCGGCGGCCTCCGCGATGGCTGGATCCGGCTGGCCGAACTGCCGTCCGCTTGCCAATTGCCGGATCTCCGAAATCAGGAGCTGCAACTGGCCGGCGGACTTGCCTTGTGTGGAGGGGGCGGGCAAGGAGTCGAGGATCAGCCAGTTGATGATGCCGTCCTGACCGAGCATCCACAGGAGCACGAGGATGGTCGAGGGGATCGCGGCCCAGGAGGCCGCGAAGGCACCATGGTAGAAGGGCAGGGAATGGGCGCCGCCCGCATGGCCGCCGAAACCGGTCGCCCTTTGGCGCGCGAAGAAGAACGCGGCCAGCGCGGCAACAATGATGAGGCCAAATGTCCACAAAAACATGCCGCGCCTTCCCCGTTCCCCGATTTCCCGCGCCTTGGATCCGTCAGTCCGTGAAGCGATCCATCAGCCGCGCATTGACCATGGCGTCCTGAATCTTTGCCCGCTCCGTGTCGCCGAGCGGCGTCAGGCCCCGTTCCACGAGATAACCCTCGGGCCCCATGGCGGCGTCGCTGACATATTCCGCCAGGAAATCATCCAGACCAGGAATGACACCCCGATGGGCGTTCTTGGAATAGAAGAAGAGCGGCCGGGCGATGTCGTAGCTGCCGTCGGCGATCGTCTCGATCGTGGGGGTCACGCCGTTGACGGGCACGGCCTTCAGGATGTCCTGGTTCTCATAAAGGAACGAGTAGCCGAAAATGCCGAGGGCGGAAGGGTCGGCGTTCAGGCGCTGCACGATCAGATTGTCGTTCTCGCCCGCCTCGATGAAGAGGCCGTCCTGGCGCATCCGGCTGCAATTGTCGCCGACATAGTCCTTAAAGCCGTCACCGAGTTCGGCCTTGCGGGCCTCATAGAAACCGAGCGCCGCACAGCCGTCATGCATGGCCAATTCGACAAAGGCGTCCCGCGTGCCGGATGTGGGCGGCGGGCCAAAGACGCGGATTTCCACATCGGGCAGGGACGGATCGATTTGCGACCAATTGGTATAGGGATTGTCGATCAGGGTCTCGTCCGTTTCCGGATCCGGAACCTGGGCCGCGAGCGCCAGGAAGATCTGCGATTCCGAAAGCGCCCAGGGCACCTCGCTCTTTCGGGAGACGCTGATGCTGAGGCCGTCATAACCGATAAGCGCTTCACTGATTTCCGTCACGCCGTTGGTCTGACACAGATCCCATTCGGATTGTTTCATGGCGCGGGAGGCGCCGGTCACGTCCGGGAAGGCTTCGCCGACGCCGTCGCAGAAGATCTTCATGCCACCGCCGGTGCCCGTCGATTCCACGACGGGGGATTTCAGACCCGTCTTGCCCGCGAATTCCTCGGCCACGGCCTGGGAATAGGGAAACACCGTGGAGGATCCGACCACGCGGATCTGGTCGCGCACGGATGCCGTTGACCCGTTCGACGTCCCGTTCGATCCCGAATCACAGGCCGCGGCGGCCAGCAGCACGCCCGCGGATACAGCCATTCGCAATGCCGACATCTCAAAGCCTCTTTCCAAATGGGGCCGCCGGCCCGGACCATCGCCCTTTTCCGGGGGCGCGACTGATCAGGCTGCGACAGATTTATGACAACCGGCGGTCACCGCCGCGCTCACCTGCACCCCTTCCGGCAAATGAACCCCTAAATAGCGTGATGTGGGCCTGTACGCCAGAGCTTGGCGGCCGGTGAGGTGGGGCCAGGCCTCAGATCCGTCTGATACCAGCCTCCTCATACTGGGACGTGCAGTTCGAGCCGTTTTTCAAACCATGCCGACGAGATCCATTCACCATGTTTTATGGCGTATTCGGAATACTCCCCCACTGTGCGGAAACCGAACTTCTCGTGGAGTGCCACGGAGGCCGTGTTCCGTAAAGCGTCGCCCGCATACACCCGGTGGACGTTTTCGGTTTCTAGGATTTCAAACAGTGCGGTGTAGAGCCCGGAACCCAGTCCGCAGCCGCGTGCCTCCGGCGACAGCATGATGCTGGTTTCAACCGAACACCGAAATGGGGGATGAGTGCGATAGGTCTGACTGGATACCCAGCCCAGGACTTTCGCATCACTTCCGCCATGGGCGATGATCAAACGATGCAGTCCTGAAAAATCGTACCGGGCCATCCAGGCTTCGGCCGCCTCGCGCGTTCGCGGCTGTTCGTCGAAAATGGCATGGCCTGTTTCCACATAGTGATTGTAGACCGTGTCGAGATCATCCACGTCATCGGTGTCGCCGCTCCACGCTTTTTTAGCCCCTCAGCAACGGTCTTCTACACCGTCAATGCTTGGCCTCTTGACACGCCGGCATCGGTGATCGTCCCGGTGGATCGAGTTCTTTGTGCAAGCAGGCCAACGCGAATAGCGAGCACCCTGGGTCCATGTTATACTAGGGCGTGCGGTGGGTGATGGAAAAGGACGGTGATGGCACGATCGGCACGGCGACGCCCCTGGCGACGGGTGGGAGCATCGCTACGCATACGCGACGATGACCCTTACGAGCCAATCTTCGGATTTCGCTGGATTCACAATCTTGTTTATTCCGGACTTTGCTGGATCCTTTTTGTCAGTGCGCCACACTATATTGGTGTTCGCGAGCAGGGTATCGACATCATACGGGCTGGATCGGGCGGGTCCAATTCCCCCTACTTGTTCGCCGGAAAACCAGTCGGATTTTCTGAGAGTGTTGTGGTTGTCTGGGTTCCGTCCAAGGGACGGTATTATATCAGACTCATCAACGTCGAGAATGCGTATGGGGGCAGCTTCTTTGATCCCTCAGGCCCTCACGGGATTCCCGTAAAACGTGCTGCCCTACGGGCGAGTATCAAAGCCCTCCTATCAGAAGTACCGTGGGCAACCGTTGTCGTTTTGGCCGAGCCGGAAACACCGATGCGGCGTACGATTTGGGCGTTGGACCAAGCGCGCCTTGCCTGGGCGCCCGGTGTGACCATCGCTGTCCGCTTTGACTGTGCAGAAGAAGAGCGAAACACCACACTGGGTCATATTTTCGTCAAGCCACTCTATGTGCCGCGGTCCCGCTACGATTTGCGCCACGAACTGCAATGTCTCGATACCCGGAATGATGGAGAGGCTTACTGACTGATTCTCTTCAGCGCGTTGCATCCCGTTATGTCCGCATCCGGTGGACGCTGGACCAGCAGGCTCTTGAGACCTGAACAATACCTTGGCAGCACGAAGGGACGCGCTGTGGGGAGACGTCCGTTACCAAGACGTCCCAGCGCCGATCGTCATCGCCGGGCGTCTGTATCCATACGGACCTTCACCGTCCCAATCCTGGCCGTTCGGGAAGTGAACCTGGACCCCTTCCAATTCACCAGGATCAAACAGTCTCATATTCACTCCCATTTGATCGGCTGACGGGTTTTGTTCTTTGAACGCTTTTGTCAGCACCCAATGGGTGGTGGTCGCGCAGATCGCACAGGAATGAACCTCCACGCAAGGGGATCCCATGTCCCTGCGCGTCACTGAAGACGTTTGGCTGTGCGTCTTCACGGAGGGCGAAAGGAAATAGCCCCAGGCGCCGCCCACTTTGCGGCCCTGGCTGCAATTGCGATCATTGATGAATTCAGGCTTGGCCTCGATCGTGACGCTTACCGCGCCGCACAGACAATTTCCGGTCACTATTCTTTCCTTGCGGCCTAACGGCACTGCTCTTTCCCGGTCGACGGCTCACATCACGGGCGCAATCAGATAGAGCAGGAACAGCAGGTAGCAGCTGAACAG
>CAZFWG010000086.1:0-18046 GCA_964522525.1 uncultured Alphaproteobacteria bacterium
AACAGTACCGCGATCCGCTTCCTCGCCCGTCAAGGCGACAGTGTTCGTATATTTATACGACCACGAATTTTAAGCCCTACCGCAATCGCTTTTTCTCTTCGCCGCTCTTCACGGGAGCGGCGAAGCCGGGCTTTGTCAGCGCGACAGGCTTCCGGTTATGATCCGTGTGGGGCCGAAAATCGGCTCGAAGGCGGTTCTCAGTGCCAGATCCGCGTCCGACATGGTGACCGGCAGGCCGAGATCGACCAGGCTCGTCACGCCATGCTCGTTGATGCCGCAGGGGACAATGCCCGAAAAATGGGTGAGGTCCGGCTCCACATTGAGGGAGATGCCGTGGAAAGAGACCCAGCGGCGCACCCGGATCCCGATCGCGGCGATCTTGTCTTCACGGCCACCGCCCCGGGAGACCCAGACGCCGACGCGTTCCTCCCGACGCTCGCCCCGCACATTGAACTGATCAAGGGTGTTGATGATCCAGGTTTCAAGGCCCGTGACGAAGCTGCGCACATCGGTGCCGCGTTCCTTGAGATTGAGCATCACATAGGCGACCCGCTGACCCGGACCATGATAGGTGTACTGACCACCGCGCCCGGTCCGGTGAACAGGAAAACGATCGGGTTCCAGAAGGTCATCCGCCTGCGCACTGGTTCCCGCCGTGTAGAGCGGGGGATGCTCCAGGAGCCAGACGGCCTCCGGCGCGTTCCCGTCGGCGATGGCGGCCACCCGGTCGACCATGGTGGCCTCCGCCGCCTCATAGGCGACGGGCGCGGTGGAGACCATCCAGTCCACCGGCGCCTCTCTCTTCAACTTGGCCAAAGGGTCCATGGCTGCCTCGCTCACTTGCGTGCGCCCCCCGTTAGGATGGGGGGATATTCGGGGACACGGATCGCAACGAAACCGAAACGGGACGCCGCCCATACTGCGACCCAATCCGCATTCCGGATGGAGAAGCTATATGGGCGCGGTCGGCTCGATCAAGGTGGAGATCTCGGTGGTGCTGGGGACGGCGGAATTGCCCATGCAGCAATTGCTGCGCATGGGCCGGGGCGCCGTCATCGAACTCGATTCCAACCAGAATGATGAGGTCTGGGTGCTGGCCAATGACAAGCCGATCGCCCGGGGTGAAATCATGGTGCAGGGCGACCGAATCGCCGTGTCGATCACCGATCGCATCCGCCAGGACTGAGCTGACCTATTTAATACACAAAAATAGTGTGATTACTCACATTTCCCATCTTGAGATTGAATTTTCGGCCAGACCTGCTTAGCTCGAAGACAGTCATCGCGTTCGAGGGCAGGAGAGCCGATGTTTCCGATCATGCTCGACCTTACCGACACACCCGTGGCCGTGGTGGGGGATACACCTGCCGCCGCGCGACGGGTCAGCCTTCTTCTCGCCGGCGGGGCCGGTCGCCTGTCCGTTTATGCGCCGGATCCGGGCCCGGAAATGGAGGCACTCGCCGGTGACCGGGCCTTGCGCCGTCTGCCCACCGAGTCCGACATTGCGGATCTCACCGTCCTCTTCACCGCGGATTTGGCCGAGGAGACCGCGGCGCGTCTGGCGGCATGGGCGCGGACGCATAAGGTCCTCGTCAACACCGAAGATGTCCGCCCCCTGTGCGATTTCCATGTGCCGTCCATGGTGCGCCGGGGAGACCTGCTCCTGACCATTTCAACCAACGGCAAGTCGCCGGGCCTCGCGCGGCGGCTGCGCCGGGATTTCGAGGCGCGTTTCGGCCCGGAATGGGCCGAACGGCTTGAGGAAATCGCCAGGGCCCGGGAGGCCTGGCGGGCCGAAGGTCTGGCGCTGCCGGACGTCTCCGCCCGCACCGAGGCCCTGTTGGCCGAGAAAGGATGGCTGCCATGAGCATCACCTCCATACCCCTGACCAATGGCCGGATCGAGGGTGTGACGCCCGGTCAGGGCCGCCCGCGCCCCATGGACCAGGCGCCCCAGGAGTCGGAGACCGGTCCGCTGGCCGAACGGTTGGCCGAATTGCGGGACCGCTATGCGGGGCTCGAAGGGGTCGAACTGCTGCGTCCCCTCATCGAACAGGAGTTTCCGGGCACCATCGCGGCTGTCTCCTCCTTCGGGGCGGAATCGGCCGTTCTCCTTCATATGATCACCCGAGTGGATCCCACCGTGCCCGTCCTTTTCCTCAATACGGGCAAGCTGTTTGGGGAGACCCTGCGCTACCGGGACCGGCTCCAGGAGGTCCTGGGCCTTACCGATCTGCGCGTCCTCCACCCCCATCCCCAGGACACGGCGAAGCGCGATCCGGACGGCACTCTATGGTCGTCGGACCCGGATGCCTGCTGTCACTTCCGCAAAGTGCTGCCCCTGGAGCGTGGCCTGAAAGGGTTCGAGGCCCAGATCACGGGCCGCAAACGGTTCCAGACCTCGGCGCGGACCGCCATGCCGACGATCGAGGTCGTCGACGACCGGTTCAAGGTCAACCCGCTGGCAAGCTGGGGGCTTGAGGTGCTCAACGACTATATGGAGACCCATAAGCTGCCCCGTCATCCGCTGGTCAAGGACGGTTATCTCTCCATCGGCTGCATGCCCTGCACGGAGCGGGTGAAGGAAGGCGAGGATTATCGTTCAGGCCGTTGGGCCGGCCAGAACAAGGACGAGTGCGGCATCCATGTTCAGGGCCTGACCGATGGGGACGGGATCTGAGAGGTTCGTTCGGACGGTCCCTGCATCTTCAATACAGGGCCTTCACAAGGCCCGGGTGATTTGCTACACCCCGGGATCTCTTTGGAACCATTCCTCGCGGCCGTGGCGGAATTGGTAGACGCGCAGCGTTGAGGTCGCTGTCCGGTAACACGGGTGGAAGTTCGAGTCTTCTCGGCCGCACCAGATTTTTCTCTCAAGCTTCAGCCTCGCTCTGCCGGGGCATCAGCGTTCCTCCCCGACCACGGGAGGGCGACGGCGAACCATGTTCAAGACCGTCACCGCCTGTTCAAACCACGCATCGTTAGGCTCGAAATAGGGGCCGGCCTGATGAAGGGACGCGAGCGTCTCGGCGGGATTCGTGTCCCGCCGGCCTTGGCGTAGGGCGGCGAGATCGGCCATGGTCGTGTAGATCGCAACTTGGCGGCTGCGCGCGCCCAGCTTGGCGGCAACGGCGGCATCCGTACGCGGATCAAGGCCCAGGGCCGCCGCGGCACGGGCCCGGTAAAGTGCCGCGTCGACCCGGATGTCGGTCGGGGCGTTTTCGTTTTCGAGAACCCGCGCAAACATGGCCATGGCGCCTTCCCAATCAGCCCGGTAGATGCGCAAGACACCGGCCACGAAATCGGTGACTTCGCTGCGGCTTTCGCTCAACGGTTCCAAAGGCACCCAACCCCGGATCGACCGGCCGTCATTCCGGGTCACCACAAGCGCCTTGTCCCCATGGACTTCGATCGCCGTGAACCGGGCATCGAGGGTTCCGATCTCTTGCGTGAAGTCGGTATCCGCATAGACGCTGAGACCCACGGGCGACGTGTAGCGGTCGACAATATCGGGACGCAGGATGATGGGTTCGAAACTGTAGCGCCGGCGGGGGACGTCGCAGGTCAGGCGTGTGTCCCTACCGAATTTCAGTGTCCAGAGTTCATTGCGGCGCACCCGAAAATCCCGGTAGCGGGGCAGGGAAAGGTGGGGCTCCACGATCACGGCATCGGCGTAGCGGAAGGTCTCTCCCCAAAACACCATCTGGGCCAGCACGGCGATGCGCCGGGCACGGCTTTCGGCCTCGGCATGGGACAGGGGCGGGGGCGTGTCCGGCGACCAATAGACGGCGCCGTCTCCGAAATGCAGTTCCTTGGGATTGGGCGTGGGTGCCTGGCGCAGGGTGCGCCAGACCTGCAGGCCCAAAACCGTGGAGACATTGCGTCCGAGCGCCGGCGTCTCCGAGACAAAAGAGGGGGCGAGAAGGCTGATTTGATCCGTGGGCCGATCGGACTCGGTGCCTTGCGCCCAGATCCTGGTGGGCGCCAATGCGGTGAGCAGGACCGCCACGGTGAGAAGGCGGATGATGCCGCCCAGACCGGTCATGGCGCGACCTCCGCCAACAGGGTGGCCATGGCCTCTTCGAGCTCCGTGATGAAGGACAGATCGGCGCCGCCTCTCCGGCGGATATCGGCGATCTTGTTTTGCGCATAGGACAGGAGGCTTGTGACCATCGCACTGGGGCAGCCCCGCTGGGCCGCGTCGACCGCGAGGGCGTAGGCCGCGATGACGGAATGGCCGTCCCGCGTGTTCGCATATTCCCGCTGGTCGACGGGCATGGTGACGATCACTTCCTCGCGGGGCAGGGGGCCTTTGCGCGCGCCGAGGAAAATCAGGCTCGTGATTTCAAAATGGTCGTCCACTTTGGCGATATCGCCGCGCAGCACCTTGAGGATATCCGGTTGATTGGCGTACCGACGGACGGCCGAGCGACTCGCCAGCGTATCCTCACCGGCAACGAAGACGCTCAAGTCCTCAAGCTCGTCGAAAGCGACACCGCTCGCCAGCATTTCCTCCGCCACCTGGGACAGTTTGCGCCGGATGATTTGCCGGAAGCGGGAGAAATGGGCTTGGGCCTCGCTCTGTTCCGCCCCCGCATAATCGAAGAGCGCGAGCTTGAGCCGGGGCGGCTCATCGGCTCCCGGACAGGACGCGTCCCCGGACGGTGATTGGGCGCCGGCTGGACGCGTGGCCAGCACAAGGCTGATCAGAATGAGGGCGAGGGTGCGTGTGCGGTTCAGCATGACCATGGCACCGTCTTGGCCTGGGCAACGCCCCCATAGTCCACATAGTCGAGCGTCAAGCGCAGGGATGTTCCGGGCCGGGATTGGGGCAGGGGCGCGCTGACACCCTCGAGGGTTGCCGCCACCGGGATCGCCCGAATGGTGTCTTCTGCCACTTCGATCACGCCCTCGCCCGGTGCGTTCGGAACAAGACGATAGGTTTCATCCAGGCCCGCTCCACTTATGCTCAAGGAACGGATGATGGCGGGGGAGCGGCCGCCATTCGAGACCAGGACCATTGCGCTGGCGGGAGAACAGCTCACATCAACGAGACCGAGCTGCGGCGCGTTATCCTGAAAGCGTGGCATCAACAGGGCATAGGCGCCCCCCCACAAAGGCAGGATGGCCATGACCGCGCCGATGATTTCCTTCCAGTTCAACAGATACCGAGTCCAGTTCTGGCGCGTCTTGCAGTGACGGCAGATGATCGCCTGGGCCTGGATCGGTTCGGCGCAGGCGAGGCAGGGTTTTTCCCCCGACAAAGGCGGGGCCTCGGGCGGCGTGGTCATTCATCGCCCCCAATTCCACAACGGTTCCTGTACTCGTCGGCGCTGTAACCCGGCAGGTTCTTGACGACCAGAACATCCGCCTCCGGCTGATCGAGAGCCTCCATCACGATCCGTCGCCGGGCTGCGCGGCTTTCGCCTGGGGCCCGGGCGGGCAGACGGATATGAACGACCTTGATGTCTTGTTCCGGGCCGAAGAGCTTGTCCACGGTTTCCTGATCGAATTCGCCGTGGGCGGTGAGATCATGGGTGCCCTGAAAGGTGACGAGAGCCTCGCGGGTGCGTCTGCCCCAGCGCCCGTCAACGGGCCCCGGATCCTGACCTGCCGCCTGCAAGGCCCGCTGGGCCGCGCGGAGAAAATTCGGCGCATAGGTGTTGTGGTCGCAGTCGAGGGCCTGGCCGATGGCGCTGGCCGCAACCGTCTCGTCCTGGGTGGCAAACAGCCCGGCCAACAGGATCAAAACCCATGCAGCGGCACGGCTCTGGATCATGGCAGAATCTCTCTCCAATAGTGCGACCGGGTCAGCCGTCCGTACACCTCTTGAGATAGTCGGCTTCGCTGAACCCTTCCCAGTTCCGGAAAATCAGAACATCCGTCTGCGTATCGGCTTCGGCTTCATCGATCAGGCGTTGAAAGGCTTGTTCATTGTTTTGCGTGCGTTCGGGAAGCTCCACCACGTGCACCGTGATCCCGGCATCCGCCCCGAACAGGGCGTCGATGGTCGGCTGGTCGAAGACTTCGGTGGCGGGGAGGCCCTGGGCCTTTTGAAACTGGGACAGGGCTGATGCCGACTTGCGGCCCCATTCGCCATCGATGGGCCCTGGGTCATGGCCCTTCTCGGTCAATTGGTTTTGGGCCGCCCGGACGAAATTCGGAGCGTAGTTGGCCATGTCGCAGGCCCAACCCGCATGGGCGGAGGGCGGCGATCCCATCCATCCAATGAGCCCGGCGGCGGCGATCCAAGCGCAAAGCCCCTTAGAAAAAAGCGAACGCGCCAACATCACCTCAACCCCCTCGTGCAGTGTCCACCGGTGTACGACCATGGACGCCACAGCCGTATAGCGCTTGCAGAGTGAGGGAACGCCTCCCGTCACGCAAGGCGTCTGACGTCAAGAACGGGGATAGAAAGAAGTTCATGCCCGCAAGGCGACGTCGCCGTGAAGGAAACGCGATTCACTTCGGGACGCGGATTTCAGGTTTCTGCCCGTAAATCGGTCTATCAACCGAGGCGCAGCGTCGGAACCGCGTCCATCAGTGCCTCAAGCCGGGCCGGGAAAAACCATTCGAGGGCGCTGGACCGGTTCAAGCGGGTTGTGGCCTATTCACCGGAGACCTTGGGGCAGGCTGCATTGGCGGGAAGTGTCCTCTTGCGACCCTCACGCGTTCCCTGTCTCATAGCCGGGCTGAGGGGCATTCGCCAGACGCCAACAGGGAACAGGACGAGCATGCGCAAAATCGCATTCGGCACGTTGATCATGCTGGTGTTCGCCGCAGGGGGCCTCGCGTTGTGGGTCTGGATGAAAGAGCCCGGCACCGACCGGGACTGGCAGCCCAAATTCGCGAAAACCGCATCCTTTGCGCAAGCCGGGGAGCGCCGATACACGCTCCAGAACGAGCGCACCTTTGAGTTCCTGGCGGACGGATCTTTCCGGGATGCGTGGCGGGCCCGGGATGTCGATGGCGCGCAGGTGAAGGAGATTTGGCTTTTTGTCGAGCCCTTCGCCATGAGCGATTTGTTCGCCCACACCTTTTTGTCCTTCGTGTTTGAAGATGATGCCGGAACGCGGGACGTTCTCAGCGTCTCGGTCGAGGCCCGTCTGGAGGCGGACGAGTCCTATTCGTTCTGGCGCGGTCTCTTGAGGGACTATGAGCTGTCCTATGTGTGGTCCACCGAAAAGGACGTCATGACACGCATCGCCGTGGGTCTTGATCATCCGCTCTATGCCTATCGTCTCAACCCGACGACGGAACAGGCGCGCGTGATCTTCGATCATTTCGTGGCGCGGACGAATGATCTCGCGGCGCGGCCCCGCTTCTACAACACGCTGTTTTCCAACTGCACCAATGAGCTTTTCAAGGCGGTCAATGACGCCTATCCGGGCGTCTTCCCGGAAAACACCATCTGGGCCCTGACGGGCCGCTCCGCCCGCTGGATGCATGAGTTGGGCTTCATGACGGAGTCGACGACGCCCTTTGACGCGCTCACCTCCCGGGCCAATGTTCAAAGCCTGGTGAAGGAGTTTGCCTCCCTGCCGCCGGTGGAATTTTCGCAAGACTGGCGGGCCGCCTTTGCCGCTGCGCAGGACTGAGCAGGGCGCTTTCTGTTCCAGGCCGTCGCCCGATCAGCCGCCCGACAGCAGATCTTCCGCCTTGGTGCTGAGGATCAGGGCCGCGCCCAGCTCCCGCAGATGGGCAGTTTCGGCGAAATAGGTCATCCGCAGCCGGAGCTGCCAATCCTCGACATCGACGACCCACACGGTGGATTTGACGGGACGCCCGTCAAGGGATCCGATCAGGAGCGAGCCGGCCTTCACGTCCCGCCCGTCCAGATCGGGCTCCACGGCAAGCGGAACCGACCGGGCCTCGGGGAACTGACGGCGCATGGCGGCCATGGCGTCTTCGAGGCCCCCGGCCGTGCTGGTCCCCGACGCATCGCTGACGAACACCGTGACGGCGGGCAGGTCTTCGGTGGCACCGTAGTGGCAGGCCACATCATCGCCCCGGCGCTGCAAAATGACCGCATTCTGCAGGGCGAGGGCCAGTTCGAGACCCTGATCCCGGTCGGTGCTGGGAATCTTCAGGTCCGCGGTGCAGATCAGGGCGCTTTGGCGATGGCGCACGCCCTGGGCCGCTTCGGCAAAGACCCCTTTGGGCATCTCCTGTCCGAGCGTTAACGGCCAGCGGATCGGCCCTTCCGCATAGAGCTTCTTGGTGAGCGCCGGCGGTTTTTCCACGCCGTCGAATCGGGCCGTGACGGTCTCGATGGCATATTCATGGACATCGAGGGCGCTCGCGCGGGATGGCGAAATTCCGCTGCTGCCGCCGGCACAGCCGGCCAACAGCACGGCAGTCATCAATTGGGCAAGGGCAAGTCTGAGTATCGTGCACATGGGAACGGGGCCGGCTGAAACTCGGATACGGGCGGCGGAATATGGCGGTCAATTACGGAACTTTTTCGACCGCCGTCAATGCGGGAGCGCGTTAACCCTTTTTCGGGAACGACGCAGGTAGGGCAGGGCGGTCGATACCGCCGCGATCCGTCGCGGTCACCGCCCAAGGAGAAGGTCCCGCTGCCATGGCCAAAGCCAAAGCCCTGATCAAAGAAGTTCTGCCCGCGCCGGTCTTCAACGCGGTGCGTGATTGGCCCTATCTGGTCTATGACGCGATCCGGGGCCGATTGACGCCGCCCGATCTCGTGCCGCCCCTGCATCTCATGTTCGACGGCCCCCGCAGCCGGGAAGAGTTCATCGCCAACGGACAGGAATGCCTGTCCTTCTACCGCGATGTGGTGGGCGTTGAGCCGCACCACGCGATTCTCGATATCGGCAGCGGGATCGGCCGCAAGACCGTGCCCCTGCTCGACTATCTGGATGAGGATGGACGCTATGTGGGCATCGATATCGATCAGCGGGGGATCGACTGGTGCTCCAAGAATATTACACGGCGCAACCCGCGTTTTGTGTTCCTGCGCCTTGATGTTCACAACAAATTCTACAATCCCCAGGGGGCTATCAAGCCGTCGGAAATCGTTTTTCCGTTCGCGGATGAGGCCTTCGATGTGGTCGTGTTGTGGTCGGTTTTCACCCATCTCTATCCCAGCGACATCGACCGTTATCTGTCGGAAATTACCCGCATGCTCAAGCCCGGTGGGCGTTTGATCGGCTCGTTTTTCGTGATGGACGAGGAGTCCCTGGCGCGGGTCGCCCAAGGCTCCGCCGACTTCCAGTTCGTCCACGCGGTGCCGGACGGATGGACGAGCAACCCAAACATTCCCGAGGACGCCATTGCCGTTGAGATCGGCTGGCTGGAGGACACTCTGACCAGGCGCCGTCTGGCCATCGACCGGGTCCATCACGGGCGCTGGAGCGGCCATCCGGTGGCCCCCGGCTATCATAGCCTCAATCATCAGGACATCTTGGTGGCCCGCCGCATCGGCTGACGCCTAAAAAACGCCGTGACGACCGCAAGGCCTTAAGATATGCGACCCTGGTGAAGGCGATGATCTCGTTGGGGCACGGCGGTGGAGGATCACTCAATGGGCGGGCGGAAAGCGACGGCGCAGGCGCCGGCCAGCATCGGCAATGTGGGTGTCGGCTTCGACATGATGGGGCTTGCCTTTGGCGTGGCCCATGACCGGGTCACGGCCCATGTTTCGACGACGCCGGGCATAAGGCTGGGCGAAGTGAATGGCCTCGTGACCCGTTTGCCGGCCGAGATCGACCGCAACACGGCCTTGCGGGCCGGGGCGGCCCTGATGGAGAAGGTCGACGCGCCCATTGGCGTGGTCCTCGACGTCGACAAAGGTGTGCCGATGAGTGCCGGCATGGGCGGGTCGGCCGCGTCCGCCGTGGCGTCCGTTCTGGCCATCAATGCCCTGTTGCCGGCGCCGCTTCCCCATGACGACCTGTTGATGCCGGCCCTGGCGGGTGAGGCGGCCTCCGCCGATCCTCCGCCGCTTGACAATGTGGTGGCGAGCCTCCTGGGCGGTCTGTCACTCATTCGGGGTACCGGCCCCCGGGACATCGTGACTCTGCCGCTTCCGGATCAAGTGGATTGTCTGCTCGTCCATCCGGATCTGAATGTGGAGACCCAGGCGGCCCGCGATATGCTGCGCCCGGACGTGTCCCTCGAAACGGCGATCGAGCATGCGCGCAATGTGGCGGGCTTCGTGGCGGCCTGTTACCGGAGCGATCTCGGTCTGATGGCCGATGCCCTGGCCGATTGCCTGGTGGAGCCCCAGCGGGCGCCCCTGGTGCCGTTCCTGCCCGAGGTGCAGAAAGCGGCCCGGGACGCCGGGGCCTTAGGCTGTTCCCTTTCAGGCAGCGGCCCGTCGATCTTTGCCTGGGCCCCCCGCAACGCCAGCGCCCAAGTGGCGCGGGCGATGACGGACGTCCTGGACCACTGCGCAATGCCCTTCCGGCTCTACGAAGCGCCCCTGGCGTCACCGGGCGCCCGGGTCATTGCCGTGGACGGAGTGACGCCGTGCGTTTCCTGAGCACAAGGGGAGAGGCTCCGGCGGTGTCCCTTTCCGCGGCCATCGCGACGGGCCTGGCCCCCGATGGCGGGCTCTATGTGCCCGAACGCCTGCCCCCGCTCGCCATGGATGATTGGGACCCGGATTGGCCGCTTGCCGACGTGGCAACCCGGTTGCTGGCGCCGTTCTTCGAGGGTGATCCCCTTGCGGATCAACTGCCGGCCATGACGCAGGCTGCGTTCTCCTTTCCGGTCGAAATCACCCAGCCCTCCGCCGACCGGCCGTCCCTGTCGGTCCTGGAGCTGTTCCATGGTCCCACGGCCGCGTTCAAGGATTTCGGCGCACGGTTTCTGGCCGAGGCCTTGTGTCGGCTTCAGCCCGAAGGGGCCGATCCGTTCACGGTTTTGGTGGCGACCTCGGGGGATACCGGCGGCGCGGTCGGGGCCGCGTTTGATGAACGTCCGCAAGCCCGCGTGGCGATCCTGTTTCCCAAGGGACGGGTATCGCCCCTCCAGCAGCATCAGCTCACCTGCTGGTCCGACTCGGTCCTTTCCTTGTGCGTCGATGGGGACTTCGATGCCTGCCAGGCGCTGGCCAAGGCGGCCTTCGCGGATGCTGCTCTGGTGGATCGCTATCGCCTGACCTCCGCCAACAGCATCAATATCGCCCGGCTGTTTGCCCAGATGACCTATTTCGCCTGGACGGCGCTCAGAATGGACAGGACCGGACAGACGCCCCTCAACGTCATCATCCCGACGGGCAATCTGGGCCATGCCCTGAGCGCGCTCTGGGTCAAGGCCATGGGCGCGCCGATTGGGCGAATCATCTGCGCCACCAACGCCAACCGAACGGTTCCCGACTTTCTCGCCAGCGGTACCTACCGGCCGCGCCCGTCCATCAAGACACTGGCCAATGCCATGGATGTCGGCGCGCCGAGCAATGCGGAGCGCCTGATTCGGTTGCTGGCCCAGCGCGCGGATCTGCGATCCGACCTGTCGGCCGACGCGATCGGGGATGACGCCATAGCGGCACGCATCGCCGCGGACTATGCCGCCCATGGCACGCTCTGGTGTCCCCATACGGCGACGGCGGCGGAGATCCATGCAAGGCTTGGCGATGGGGTACAAAAAGACACCTGGTGTCTGGTCGCCACGGCGCATCCTGCTAAATTCAAGGAGGTCGTCGAGCCCTTGATCCCAGGTGCCGTTGCCCTGCCGCCGGCCTTGGAAAGACTGGCGGAGCGGCCCAGCCGCGCGGTGTCGATCGCACCGGAGTTGGCGGCGCTG
Organism: uncultured Alphaproteobacteria bacterium; assembly: GCA_964522525.1. Classification (GTDB taxonomy): domain Bacteria; phylum Pseudomonadota; class Alphaproteobacteria; order JAJFIK01; family JAJFIK01; genus CAYUYV01. Next base: position 11,769 of record CAZFWG010000086.1, read on the forward strand.
GGCACGGCCTTTGCAAGCCGGTTCGACGGGGCGTGACTCCCGAAACGCCATGAGAACACCATGTTATTGGCAAAGATTGCCGATAGGTATGGTGACGCAATGGTCATCATGTCCCATGGTTAACGTATGACGGGAGTTACCGATTTGACGGTGGGTGCGGCATGCCGCAAGCACGCGGAGATTGTCTGTCTCGGGTGCGGCACGCGGAAGTTCGCAGGGTTTTGGGGTCGGTTCGTGGGGGAGAGATGGATGGCGCGGGCGAACGCCGGGTGTTTGGGTAATCATCAGTGGACGTCATTGAACGTGACGGCAGGGCACATGGCAGCAGGGTTGGCGCTTGGTGCCTGGCTCGGCCTTTGCGGGGCGGGTGCCGTCAGCACGGCCCACGCCGATGTGGCTGTTCCCGTCGAGACGTTCCGTGGGCAACAGGGGCCGCGCATCGGCCGTATCCATTCGGCCCATACCAATGAGGAATGGGTTGCCCTGTGGTCGCTGGTCAATCAGCGCCCGCCCCGCGAGCTGGTCGAGGGTTCCGAGACCGGCGTCGCCGTATTTCTGGGGGAGCGGCCCACGGGCGGCTACCGCATCGAAATCACGAATATTACGCACACGCCGGAAAACCTGAAGCTGGCCGTTGACGTGAGCCCGCCCAAGGCGGTGGCGACCCAGGGTCTGACCGCGCCTTACATGTTCATGATCATCAAGGCCAAGGCGGAGCGGACCCACCTTACGCTGCAGACGGATCTAACCCCGCCGCCGCCGCCGGAAGATCATGGCGCCGTGACCATGCCGACCCGTGGCAGCACGCCGACGCCTGTGCGTTTCCGCTCCCCCGACTAAAGGCCAATGAAGGCGTTTCTCAAAGATCGCTCAGCATCCGGACCGATTGCTGTCGGCTATGGTTCCTGCATCGCAACGGACCGCATCACGGTCGACGGGGTGCGGGTCGGTTGCATGGTGAAGGAGACACCGAAACACCCTGGCGACAGTGGTTGGTGTTTTTTTGCCGGCGACAAGTCCCAGCAATAAATTTGTTCCTGATAGAGAATAAAATGAAGGTGCTTCAGAGCAGCGGCAGCGCCCGTTCCAGAATGGTTGTCTGATCCGCATCCGCCAGAGTGCCGAAGGCCAGGGTGCGCGCATCGCTCAATCGGGCGGCACAAAACGCATCGGATACCGAGACCGGCGTGAAGCGGATCAGCAGGGAGGCCTGGAGCATCAGGGCAAGATATTCGATGAACCGCCGCGCGTCGGCCTCGATGCCTCCATGGATCGCCATAGTGTCCCGGGCCGTCTCCAGATGCCGGTCATAGAGGCGGTTGCCGCCCCGGGCCGCTTCATATTCCGCAAACAGAGCATCGACGGCTTCCGGGCTGCGCTCGATAACGCGCAACACATCAAGGCAGATGACATTGCCCGAGCCCTCCCAGATGCTGTTGAGGGGGGCCTGGCGGTAGAGGCGCGGCAGGATGCTCTCCTCCACATAACCGGCGCCGCCATGGCATTCCATCGCCTCGAAGGCCACCGCCGAGACCCGTTTGTTGATCCAGTATTTCATGATGGGCACGGCGATGCGGGCGAAGGCCGCCTGCTCGGGATGGGTCGGGCCCTCGTCAAAGGCGCGGGCGAGGCGCATGAAGGAGGCCGTGGCGGCCTCGGACTCCAGGGCCAGATCGCTCAGAACACTGTTCATCATCGGCTGGTCGATCAAGCGCTTCTGGAAGGCCGAGCGGTGGGCGGTGTGCCAGACGGCCTGGGTCATGGCCTGGCGCATGAAGGCGGCCGGTGCCAGAATCGTGTCGAGGCGGGTGTGATGGACCATGTCCATGATCACCGCGAGCCCCCGTCCTTCTTCCCCGATCAGGATGCCTTCCGCATCATGATATTCGATTTCGCTCGAGGCATTGGCCCGGTCGCCGAGCTTGTCCTTGAGGCGCATGATGTGGATTTCGTTCCGGTGGCCGTCCTCGCGCCAACGTGGGGCCAGAAAACAGGAAAGTCCCCGGGTGGTCTGGGCCAGGGTCAGGAAGGCATCGCTCATCGGCGCGGAGCAGAACCATTTGTGTCCAGATAAAAGATAGGGGCGGCCGGGGCCTGGGCGTCCCCGGGGTCGCGCCCGGGTGGTGTTGGCGCGCACGTCCGACCCGCCCTGTTTCTCGGTCATGGCCATGCCGATGGTCACGCCGGCCTTGTCCGCGACCGGGCGCGAAGCGGGATCATAGCAGGCGAGCTGGATCATCTCCTCCCAGTCCATGGCCAGTTCCGGCTGGTGGCGCAGGGCCGGCACGCTGGCATAGGTCATGGTCATGGGGCAGCACACGCCCGGTTCCGCCTGGGACATGAGATATTCGAGCACCGCATGGGCCGCATGGCCGCCGGCACCGATGGGGGCCGTCCAGGCGATCGACGAAACCCCGTGGGAAATGCCCAGATCCATCAGGGTGTGATAGGCGGGGTGAAAACTGATCTCGTCGATGCGTTGACCGAAACGGTCAAAGCGCTGCAATTCCGGCCGGTGTCGATTGGCGAGATCCGCCCACTCCATGACCTCCGCCGAGCCCGCGCGGCCCCCGAGGCTCTTGTAGCGGTCCTCGGCCCACCGGGCGCCTTCCCGTTCGACCGCTTCCCGGAGGGGCCGGTCCAGGGTGTACAGATTGACGTCTTCAAAGGGCGGCGGCTGGTTCGTCACCTCATGGGTGGCGAGACGGCTCGACGGGTTGAGAGCAGCCATGGTCTCAAGCCTCCAGATTGGAACGCGGCTTTGCGGTGACATGATACAGGGCAATGGCGGCCGCGTTCGAGACATTGAGCGCCGTTATGGGTCCCGGCGTCGGAATATGGGCCAGATGATCGCATAAATTCCTGGTGATGGGGCGCAGACCATCGCCTTCCGCCCCGAGGACAAGGGCGACCGGGTCGTCACATTGGATATCGGGCAGGGGGGAGGCCCCATCTTCGGTGAGCCCAATGAGCCGGTAGCCGCCCTCCCGCAGGCGCTCCAGGGCGCGGGCCAGGTTTTGGACTCGGACATAAGGAACATGCTCCACCGCGCCGGTGGCGGCCTTGGCCAAGGTGCCGGTCAGGGGCGGCGAGCGGCGGCGGGTCGTGACCACGCCCCTTGCGTTGAAACCAGCGGCCGAGCGCAGCACCGCGCCCACATTCTGGGGGTCCGTCACCCGGTCCAGCACCATGACCGGCCGGGTCGGATCGGCGGGCAGCAGGCTGGCCTCGAAATCCGGTTCCGGCAGGACCTCCGCGAGCACCGCCAGACCCTGATGCACGGCCCCGGGCGGCAACATGCCCGACATGCCATCGGGCGACAGGATCTGCGCCTCGAGCGGCGGATCGACCAGATGCTGGGCGCCGTTGCGGGTGGCCACGAGGCGGTGGAACTGACGCTTGGGATTGGAGAGCGCGGCGAGGACCGCATGGAGCCCGTAAAGCCAGACCTGAGTCGGCTCCTCGTCATCCTTGGGGATGCGGGTCGAGGGCCCGCGGCGTGTGCCCGCCGGGGCGGCTGGTTTGCCCGCAGCACGGCGCGAGGGGCGCGCGGGGGAGGGTGATGAAGTCTTGCCCATAATCCCGCGTGATAGGCCGTTCTGAGCGCCTTGTCATCCGGCATCGGGGCGGCCCACGCGCTTTGGCACAAGAGGCCCGGTGCCAAGGCCATTGCCAGGGGCATTGCGAGGGCCATTGACAGAGCCGCGCACGGCCAGTACTCCACCGGTTCCGTGATGGTCCGACGATGCGTTTGGCCGTCACAGGTTTCCCGGAGGGGTGGGTGAGTGGTTAAAACCGCCAGACTGTAAATCTGGTGCTTCGGCTACGCTGGTTCGAATCCAGCCCCCTCCACCATTTCTTGATCTCACGCCAATTCGCTTTGCTCATGGCTCCGATGGGGCGGGACTGACCGCCCGGCACGCGGTCGCGCTTGTTGGCTAGTAGGGTTCGAACTTTCTTCCCCTGGCTCCACCACAAGATCTGCATAAATATCTGAATTCAATCGATTAAATTCATTCGGCTCGATTTCTGTCCCACAAATTAAAGTCCTTAGGCTCCAGACTCAATCAACAGCTGGCTTGTACCACCGGACCTCGGTGCCATTCCATCCCGACTGAACTGACCTGAACTCTGCGCATAAGCATTCACAGCTTTCTTCGTCCACTTCGATCCGCGGCTTGATCGTACGGACGAGAACTTCGCGTCGCTCGCGATCCTTGGGCAATGCTGGATGTGTCTCTTTGGTGGTTTCACCGACGTTGAATGCGTTTGACCACCTGATCCAGATCTCCCAGCTTTCCTCTATCAGTGGAAGGAGGGCTTCATTGATCGGCATGACGCCGTAGTAGTCGGAATAGTCATCTGCGTTTTCGTCCCACTGGCTTTTGTAGGCGACGAGTTTGCCGGAATTAAATGCGATCCCCCCTCGGGGGCGATCCCAGAAATCTTCGATGGTGACAACACGACTCCACATCATACTTCACCGTATAGCGTGGCAGGTGAACGACCATCAGTGCATTAAACCCAAAATGCCACGAGAGTAGCGACCGCGACGGCTGACAGGAAGTTCTGGGCAAGCTTGTCGTAACCGGTGGCGATCCGCCAGAAGTCCTTGAGGCGGCAGAAGGCGTTCTCAACCAGATGCCGTTCCCGGTAGCGGGCTTTGTCATAGGCGATCTTCCGCTTTCGGTTGGATCCACCAGGAATGATTGGCTGCGTTCCTTGCTTGCGCAGGGCTTTGCGAGAGGTTTTTGCATCGTAGCCATTATCGGCAATGAGGTGCTTCGCGCTCTTTTCGGGACCAGCGATTGAACCGATTATAGACCGTCGTGTGCGGACCGTACTCCTGCGGGCAATCGACCCACCGGCAGCCTGTCTTGAGGACATGCATTATCCCAGAGATTACGCGCCGATCATCGACCCGTCGCGCACCCGGTTGGTTCTTCGGCATGAAGGGTACAATCGCCGCCCATTGCCCGTCGTTCGCCAAAACAGCCTGCCCGTTCCTCGTCCATATCGGCACTTCAACATTGCGAATCACGATTTGCTGTCAAGAATCAATGAGCTGATCGGATTTGAAGCCTAATTTAGTCCAAACAACAGCAGCTGGGCATAAAATTTTGTAAATCTCAAAACAGGTACTCGCGTGATTTACGGTTCTGGAGAGGCTCTTAGACATCAGCAAAAAACCGCATTGGAAAACCCAAGATAGAGCAGTAATTTTTATAATATAGGTGGAAAAATACCAAATAAAACTAGCACGTCAATGGTTGGGTGCCACGTATCAGGAGATAAATGAGATGATGGAAGAAATAGACCAAAAAATGAAGGAAATATTCCATGAGGCAGACGTAATTGATCTTGATTTCTCTCATTGGTCTCAGCGTATCAGGCTTGTAGTTCTTGCGACATCATTCTTGGATCAGGATAAATACTCAATATTCAATATCGATTTCATAGATGTTCGTCATTTTAAGTGGGAATCATTTCATTTAGATCTGCCGGACAATGATAAGTTTCTTTGCAATTGGACGATATATGATTCTCATATAGAGAGAAGAAAATCTGAAATACACATAGTACTGAGGAATTCTCATGGTCCAGAGCCAGAAATAAGTTTATTGTGTTCGTCAATGAATATTGAGAAATTCAACAGATCTATTTTAGATAAATTTGACCCAAAATGGGATCAATATTATCCTCCATTTTTAAGGGGCTCTTTAGAGGATTTGATTACAGTAATAAAAAGTCAAAAGCGCTTGAATGGGCGCTAATCTAAAGACTTGGGAGCACCAGACAAAACTCGCTCGGGCCTGTTGACAAAAGGGATCCCCCTATTGCCGAACATCTGCTTCAAGACTGCTTTTTGGGAGGCGGTCTTGGCACGGGGCGATCTGAGGCCCTGGCAACGCGTCTCGACCGCGCCGGCGCGCGGTCGCGCTTGTTGGTTAGTAGGGTTCGAACTTTCTTCCCCTGGCTCCACCACAAGATCTACATAAATATCTGCATTTAATCGATTAAATTCATTGGGCTCGATTTCTGTCCCACATTTTGTTCCGCAAATTAAAATCCTTAACGGCCTCCTCGTCAGGATTGAGAAATGAGGTGCAGAACCGCAATGGTGGCAGTGAGATGCCGATGGGCGGAGCGCTTCAGGCTTCACCTGGGAAATGTCGGTCTATGCCAAACGCACACCCGCGTGGCCATTCCTTCTTAGGGAATAGCGATGGCCTGGGCGATGATTGTGTTTCCTTCAAAGACGGCCTTGTCTTCCACAT
>CAZFWG010000087.1:0-17516 GCA_964522525.1 uncultured Alphaproteobacteria bacterium
CCAATATGAAGGCCCGCATGGGGCGGTTCATCCGAACTGTTGGGATCGGGCGGGCGATAGCCATGCTTCACAAAGACCTGGTCGGCCCGAACGAGGCTGTCATCCCGCTTTCCCGGCGCCCAGCCCAGTTGTTCGAGAAAGGGCACCGCTTGCTCATCATGGCGTTCAACGGTCGCCACCGATGGAAAAGCATCCGCAAGCCGTTGAGCGCGCTCGACCAGCCAAGGCGGGGGCCCGAAGCTCTCTTGAACATCCACAATCAGGACGGCATCACCCATCGACCTTGGAATCTCCCTCCGCGCCCCGATCCAGGAGAAAGTCCGCACGCCAACAGCACCCGAAGGCGGGACGTCAACGCCCCGGTTCGGCCGGCTCCCAGAGTTGGATCGGATTGCCCTCCGGATCGCTCAGGCGCGCGAAGCGGCCATTGGGATAGACCTCCTCGTCCACCGTGACCTCACTGCCGTTGGTGCGCAGATGCGCCACCAGGGCATCGAGATCCCTGGTACGGAAATTCAAGACAAAGACTTTATCGGCAGGACCGAAATCGGTCGAGGCCTCGGGAAACGGCGCGAATACGGTCGGGCCCGCATCCTGCTGCCACGGGTTTTCCTCATAAGTCGTCGGGACCCGCCCGATGCCCAGATTCTCCAGATACCAGGTGGCCAGGGCTTTGGGATCTTGCGCCCGGAAAAAGAACCCCCCGAACCCCGTGACCTGTGCCTGCTCCGGAGGTTGGGCGGAGGCGGGCGCCGCCAAGGCCACCAGCATGGCCAGGATCGACAATCGAAAGCCCTGCATCATGCTTCTCCCCTGTTTGGATCTTGAGCGTATCCGACAGGCGCAGGCCGTGGGAAGCACGCTTGAAGGGCCGGGCCCGTCCGTCATCTTCAAACAAGGGGCCATGACCCGACCCAGACATCCCCAGAATCCCTGACGCGAACGCTTGCGCATGGGCGCCTGACGGGCTCAGATGCGCGGAGGCACGGGGTCAAGAAGTCTGCCAAAGGGGAGGATGCGCCTGATGAAATATACCCGTCTCGGGGCTACGGGCCTTTCCGTATCGCGGATCTGCCTCGGCACCATGACCTACGGCTCCAAGGCCTGGCGGCCCTGGGTTCTGGACGAGAAGGAGGCCCGCCCCTTTTTTGAGCGTGCGCTCGAAGCGGGCATCAATTTCTTCGACACGGCCGATGTCTATTCCAACGGCGTGAGCGAGGAGATCCTCGGCCGGGCCATCCGCAATCTGGTGCCCGACCGTGAGGATGTGGTCATTGCCACGAAATGTTTCGGCGGCACCCAGAACCAGAAGCGCAATCGCTGGGGCCTGTCGCGCAAACACATCATGGACGCCTGCGACCAGTCCCTGCGCCGGCTCGGTGTCGACTATATCGACCTTTATCAGATCCACCGCTTCGACCCCCGCACCCCGATCGAGGAGACCCTGGAGGCGCTCCATGATTTGGTGCGCATGGGCAAGGTGCGCTATATCGGCGCCTCTTCGATGCATGCTTGGCAGTTCGCCAAATATCAGTTCACGGCGGAAAAGCTCGGGCTGACGAAATTCGTCGCCATGCAGAACCACTACAATCTCGTCTATCGGGAAGAAGAACGCGAGATGAACCCGTTCTGCGTTGACCAGGGCGTGGGCCTCATTCCCTGGAGCCCGCTGGCCCGGGGCTTCCTGGCCGGCAACCGCACAAGGGCCGACGGCAAGCGCACCCTGCGCGCCCAGACGGACGAATTCGCCGATCTCCTTTACATCATGGACAGCGATTTCGACGTGGTGGAAGCCAATCTGGCGATCGCCGCGCGCCACGGCGTGTCCCCGGCCCAGACGGCCCTCGCCTGGCTGCTGTCGAAGCCGGGCGTGTCGGCGCCAATCATCGGAGCCTCCAAGGCGCACCATTTGGAAGACGCCCTGGCCTCGGTGGACCTGACCCTGGAGCCCGGCGACGTCGAGGCGCTGGAACGGCCTTATGAACCCCATCCCGTGCTGGGCCATGGATAAGGCGCGGGTCCTTGTCCTGGGGCTGACCCTTTTCTGGGGGCCCCTCTGCTGGGGCTTCGACGCCGCCTCCGGCGCCCAGCACGCCTGCCGTCCGGACTTTCCGCTCCAAGACGGCTGGCTGGGCGGCGACGGGGTCTATTCCATCCCCCTGTCGGACACGGACAGTCTCTGGCTGTTCGGCGACAGCTTCATTGGGGACGGCACGGCCGATACGCGCAAGGACGCGGCCCTGATCTCCAACAGTCTCGCCCTGTCCCGATGCATCGAGGGCGAATGGACCATCTCCTATCATTGGAAAAAGAATGACGGGGCGCCGGCGGCCTATTTCGTGCCCCCCGATGCGGTCAAGTCCGCCGATGGCCACAAGAGCGTGCGCTACTGGCCCCTTGATGGCATCTATCACGAGGGGGTCTTGACCCTGTTCTTGATGCGGGTGGAGACGGTCGATCCGACCAGCCCGCTCGGCTTCGCCATCACGGGGACGGACCTGGTGCGCATCGGCAACCCCACCGCCCCCCCGCGCACCTGGCACATGCGCATCCATCCCCTCGCCCGGGTGCCCGCCCTTACCGGGTCGGGGATCCTGCGCCGGGACAACCATCTCCTGCTGATGACACCGCTTGAAGGGCGGGATTATCCGGACCATCCGGTGATCCTGACGCGGCTGCCCCTGGACCAGCTCGACGATGCCGCGCCCGCGATCGAAACCCTGATGCCCGATGGGGCGTGGCGCGCGGGCATCGCGGCCGGCACCGGCGCCCGCGTGATCCCCCAGGCGGCCAGCGAAATGAGCGTGGACATCGATCCGCGGGGGGACGGCTTCGTCGCCGTCCATATGGATCCGACGCCCTTTTCAAGCCGGATCATGCTGCGCCGCGCGCCGGTACTGGAAGGACCGTGGAGCGACATGGTCCCGCTGTTTTCCGTGGGCGACGCCGGTCATGATCATGACGACGGTGTCTTCTGTTACGCGGGCAAGGCCCATGAACAATTCCGCAAACCGGGCGGCGAGGCCCTGCTTGTGACCTATGCCTGCAATGCGCTCCGCTTCGAGGCCCTGCTCGATGATCTGGGGCTCTATATTCCCCATACGGCACCTGTCCTGGTGCCCCTGCGATGAGCCTTGGCCCGAGGCTTGGCTGAAACAAACACAGGAGGAGGCGATGCGCCTCTTGACCCTCTGCCTGCTGATGCTCGTCATGGCGGCCGGTGCAAAGCCAGCGCGCGCCCAGGAACCGGAAGACGGCCTTGAGGCCCGCACGGTCCAGGTGGGCGCCCTGGAGCGCCATTATCTCGAGCACAAGCCCGACACGGTGGCGCCGGGCGCGCCCGTCGTGATCCTTCTCCATGGCGGCGGGGGCAGCATGACCAAGCTGTTCGAGCGCCGGCGCAGGCCCACCCGCCAATGGCTTGAGCTGTCCCGGCGCGAGGGGTTTCTGCTGCTGGCCCCGAACGGCACCAGCAATCAAACCGGTGCACCCACGGGAGACCGGCAGGCCTGGAATGATCTGCGCCCCGACAAACGCCGGGACGCGGCCGAAGTCGACGATGTGGCTTTCATTGCGGCCTTGATCGACGAGGCCGCCCGCCGCCATGGCATCGACCGTACCCGGATCTATGTCACGGGGGCCTCCAATGGCGGCATGATGACCTATCGCCTGTTGATCGAACGCCCGGACCTCTTCGCGGCCGGCGTGGCGTTCATCGCGACCCTGCCCGAGAGCACCGTGCCGGAACCACCCCGCCCCACGCCGATCATGATCGTCAACGGCACCAAGGATCCGCTCGTCCTGTATGAAGGCGGGCCCGTCGCGCGCAATCGGGGACAGATGCGCTCGAGTGATGCCACGGTGGCCTATTGGGTGGCCGCCAACCGGGCGGGACCGGGCGAGTCGGTGTCCCTGCCCGACCGGAACGCGGAGGACGGCTGCCGCCTTATAGAGACGCGCTATCCCGCGACCGAGGGAGGCGCGGAAGTGCTCTTCATCAAGATGGAGGGCGGCGGCCACGTGATGCCCTCCACCCAGATGACAAGACTGGGCCCCCTCGCCAGCCGCATTCTGGGGCCCCCTTGCGCGGAGGCGGACGGCGCGGAATTGGCCTGGGCCTTCATGCGCCGTCACCGGCGGTGAGGGACGCTAAAGCGGGTGGTTTTTCAGAGGGAAAACGGGAGGGTCGTCTTGGTTTCCTTGGTGAGCCCGGCAGGGATCGAACCTGCGACCCAGTGATTAAAAGTCACTTGCTCTACCAACTGAGCTACGGGCCCTGAGACCTGGAAAACATCCATGTCGGAAAGGATGGCGCGGACCCTAGGCAAGGTCGCGGGCCCGGTCAAGGGGCCGTGCGGACATGCCCGTACAAAGCGACGGCGGCGGGCCTTTGGCATTGTCCGGCCGCGCGCTGCATGCGCCGCGTGCCAGGATCCCCTGCACCCTCCTCTCGTGCCGATCCCGGTGCTACCCTCCGGCGACAATCGATCGGGGGGATTCGGCCATGAATTTCTTTCAACGCGCGCCATTCGCGCTGCTCGGGGCGGTCGGTCTGGTCAGCCTCGCCAGTGGGGCAATGCAGCTTGAGCAGAACATTGCGGACTGGCTGGCGGTCTGGAAGGCCATCACTCGGCCGATCTGGGAATTCTTGTTCGGCTGGATCTTTGCCTGGATAGGCATTGAGATGCCGTGGTGGCTGAAAGACTATCTGAGCATGGGCGCCATATTCTCCGGCATGATTTTGAGAATGCGCTTCTTCAGATGGCATTTGGTCAATACGGGGAAAATGGAGACGCTCAATATTCGGGTTCTGTCTTTCGAAGTGTCAGAAGCAAAAAAAGGCCAATGGGCACGATTTTATTTCGGCGACCTGGTACTGCGCATGGTCTTCAATTTCTTCTTTTGGCCGCTCGAAATCGCTTTCCGATTCATGCGCTTCAGGCGATTCTATCTCGACAAGACCATGTCCGCTGACGTCCGCTCCATGATCCTCGGCAGCTACCAAATCTATTTCGAGACCTTCTTTTTCGCCCTCATCATCATCGCCATCAACTATGCCCTGATCTTCGGCGGAGCGCCGGCGGCGGGCTGACGCGCCGAATGGTTAACAGGCGGATCGATCGATCCCCCTGCCTGAACAGCCCGCCGCACCATGCCGTTCGTGAGGAGACGGCTTGATGTCCGCCTCGAGCGGGTGATGATCGCTCTTCGGCCGAAAGCACGTGCTGGTCGGGTCAGAAGCCATGCATAGGGATGGTTCAACCCCGATCGTCAAGGGCCGGTTCGTCAATCATGGGTACCTCTTCGCCTGGGCCGTATGCCCGACCGGCGCGCGAGCGGATAGAGATCTCCGTGCCGTGGCGGGCGCGATACAATAGATCGTATCCGACGTAAATCGCCGTATCCTCCGACGGGCGGGTTCCGATCTCAAGAAGGCGTGCCGGTTTTTCCGACCGATTTTCGATCGTGTGCCCCCTGGTCGATCCGGCTTTCCAACCCGCGGCATCCCCCGCGACCAGGACCGTGTCCTGCTCTCCTTCCTCGACCAGCGTCACCTCGCCTTCCAGCACATAAATCATTTCGTCGGCCCCATAATGATAGTGCAACAGGCCCGTCGCGCTCCCGGGGGCGAGTTCGACCTCTCCCACGCCCATTTGGGTCAGCCCGACCGGATCGCCAAGGCGCGTCTTCCAGCACCCCTTCGTTCGGTCCGCAAGCTTCCCGGGATAGGCGCGGCGCTCCGTCCTGGGGGCCGTGGCGCGGTTCACTTTAGGCATCGTCAGCGTCCTTCATAAGAGAGTGTACCCACCTAAAAGAGGCTGGAATCGCAGCCTGCGCAATAACCTGAATTCTGATATCCTTAGCGGATCGTCCAGGCTGGGGTGGGATGCGTGTCCGGTGACCCGAAATACCGTTGAAGAAACGCTCGAGAACCTCTTGTCGCGTGTGCGGCTTGAGTCGGCGTTTTACTTTTCAGTATCCGCCGGAGCGCCCTGGGCCACGCTCACGCCGCATATGCGCAACATCGGCACCGTGGTGATGCCAAACGCCCAGACGATCCTGCCCTTTCACATCATGCTGGACGGCGAAGCATGGTGTTGGCGGGTTGATGATCCTAGCAACAAAAGAACGTTCAAGACCGGCGACATCCTCTTGCTCCCGCGCGGCTGTGACCATGTCATCGCATCCGGTCAGCGGCCGGATGTTGTCCCCGCGCCTGATACGAACATTTATCAAGAGGCTGAGAAAAGCCGACGCCCCTGCACCTATGTGGACCTCGGTGGAGACGGCCCCAAGGCAAATTTCGTTTGCGGATATTTTGGGGCGCCGAGGCAGAGTTTCCATCCGCTTTTTGACTCGCTTCCCGATTTGATGGTGCTTTCTCCGACGCCGGAAAAATGGCGTATTCTGCACCAGTTGATCAGCATTGCCACGGACCAGCAGGAAGACCGTGAGTCGGGCGGCAAACTGGTCGTATCCCGATTGGCCGAAACCATGTTCGTCGATGCGGTGCATCAACACCTGCTCGCAAGACAGGCCCCCAGCAACAAGGGGTGGCTGGCGGCTCTGACCGACCGCCAGGTCGGAGCGGCCTTGAACGCGCTCCACCAGGCGCCCATGGACCCATGGACGGTGGAAAAGCTGGCCGAGGCAGCAGGGATGTCGCGAAGTGCCTTCATCGAACGATTCAGCAGACTCGTCGGACGCCCCCCGATCCACTATCTGAAAAGCTGGCGGCTCCAGATTGCGGCGAACTTGTTGGCGCAGAGCGATCAGGATATCAAACGGATCGCTGAAGACTGCGGTTATGGTGCCGAAACTTCTTTTCACCGCGCCTTCAAACAACAAACCGGGTTCACGCCCGGCGCCTGGCGCGCGCTTCACCAATCACCGCACTAGAGCGCCTTCAACTTATTCCGAGTCATGAAGGCGCTCTATATCTTTGATTTGTCGCGTTTTCGAACCACAAAACCGCTCACACTTTTGCTGAAAACGCTCTAGTCATCGCTCAATGCCGCTCCGCCCCGACTTTTGCGGTTCCGGGACACCGGCTGAAACGGGAAAACCCTCGGTATGACTCGGGTCCGGAACGCCTGGCGCAAGCCATGAACCCGTTTTGACGGAGCCTTTTTGCCGATCAACCCCGCGGGCGAACTTCTTTATTTTATCCGTATGGAAATCACCCTCAAACCGGGGCAGCCCTCGCCGCCAGCGGCTGGCGCCGGTGACGACGCCCACGCGGAGAGGTCCACGGATCCATATCGCAAGCCCCACCTCGGGGAGAGACCGCCATAGTGTCGCGTGACAGACCGGCGCATGGATGCCTTCCTGAGGTGACCTACCATGTTCTTCAGATCGATCCGCACGACGGCAGATCATCGAAATGACGAGCGCCAAGAGATCCAAAGCAGATGCCGGATCGGAAAGGGGCCAAGTCAACGGCTTTGATGGCCTTGCGGGTCTGGCTTCAGGCCATCGCCGTCGCGCTGCTCCCGATCAGTCTGCGTATTTGTTCCGGAACGTAACAACAGGGATGCTCATGGCCTTTTCAGGGACCCTTGCCGATTTCGCGATCTCGACGCTCTTTGGAGCCATGGTCTTCTTTCCCGTGGTCGTGGCGCCGACCGTTTTCAAAGTTCTTGATGCTGAGCACGCATCCCGGTTTCTCCGTGCCCTGTTCCCGGGCTACTATGCCTTCCTGATCGTGACATCCGGTATCGGTGCTCTGGCCCTGGCCTTCACGTCGCCGCTGCGCGCCTGCGTGCTCGGGGCCATCGCGCTCAGCACCCTGGCGATCCGGCAAGTGCTCATGCCACGCATCAATCGGGACCGGGACGGCGAAATCCAGGGCGATGCGAGGGCGGCGCGACGCTTTTCCCAGGGCCATACCATTGCCGTTCTGGTGAATGCGCTACAGATTCTGGCGGTCATATATGTCGTCGCCGATCCGCTGGTGTTCAGCCAGTAAAGCGCGCCCTGTCAGGAGGCGAATCGACCGGATGCCTGGGTCCAGGGGAGACAATGCCGAACGCGGTGAACGGCTGTTCGAGCAGGCGATGGCGCTTCTCGCGGGCCGCCACGGTCTGGACCGCGTCGTGCACCTGCTGACAGAGGCCGCTGCGCTGGGCCACCCGGCCGCCGCCAATCAGCTCGGCGCCATGTATCAGCACGGTGATGTGGTGGCGAAGGACCTCAAACGGGCCGCCGCACTTTATGCCCAGGCCGCGTCCGCCGATCTCGCCCTCGGGCAGTTCAATCTTGGCTTCCTGTTCCACCACGGGCTCGGTCTGGACCAGGATCTGGTGACGGCCCGCGAGTGGTATCAGGCCGCCGCCGATCAGGGGGAACCCACGGCCCAGCTCAATCTGGGCGTCATGTATGCTCGGGGCGAAGGGGGCTTCAAGGACCGCACAAGAGCTCACGAACTCTGGGAAGCCGCGGCCTGGGCCGGGGAAGCCATGGCCGCCTATAACCTCGGCGTCGCCCATGCAGGGGGCCATGATGTCGGGATCGATTTCGGCCAAGCCTATTATTGGTTCACCATCGCCGGACGTCTGGGACACATGGACTCCACAGCCGCCCTCTCCCGGATCATCCCCGTCATGACGGACGAGGAGCGAGCCTACGCCCGCGAGCGCCTGGCGGCGACCGACACCTAGTGCAGCGACTCAGACAGAAGGTGCACCTTCAGTCTGCCCGCCTCCCTAGAGCGCGTTCAGGAGTGAGGCGCAGCCGAACGGGCGCCGGTTTTCCGCCCGGAACGCGCTTAGACCAAAGACTTCAGAGCATTTTCATGATCCGGCGTTTCGTGAAAATGCTCTCGCTAAACTCTTGTTCGTACAACGACTTTTCCAGACAGATGTCGACCTGAGACCGCATCATCCGTCTGGGCCGTTGCACTAGATTTCGGGAGGGCAGCCTCGCGCTCACTCCTCTTTGTCCGGATCATGACCAGCTTCCGGAAAGCCGGGCTGTCCGGGGCGGCGGACCGGGTCAGCGCAGGATGCCCTTGCCGGCATAGTGACCGACGGGGCCGAGTTCCTCCCCAATGCGGATCAGCTGATTGTATTTCGCGGTGCGATCCGAACGGGCGAGCGAACCGGTCTTGATCTGACCACATCCCGTGGCGACCGCGAGATCGGCGATGGTCGCATCCTCGGTCTCGCCGGAACGGTGGGACATGACGGCCGTATAGCCCGCCTTGTGGGCGATCTCGACCGCTTCGAGGGTTTCGCTCAGGGTGCCGATTTGATTGACCTTGACCAGGATGGAGTTGGCCGCCGAGGTGGCAATGCCCCGGCGCAGACGTTCCGGATTGGTCACGAACAGATCATCCCCCACCAGTTGGACCCGGTCGCCGACCGCGGCCGTCAAGGCCTGCCAGCCCTCCCAGTCATCCTCCGCCATGCCGTCTTCGATCGAGATGATGGGATAGCGCGACACCAGATCCTGGAGATAGTTCACCATGCCGGCAGGATCGAGCACCCGGTTCTCGCCGGCGAGTTTGTATTGGCCGCCTTCGTATAGCTCCGTCGACGCCACATCGAGGGCCAGCATCACCTGGTCGCCCGGCGTGTAGCCGGCCGCTTCGGTGGCGCCCATGATGAACTGAAGGGCCTCATCCGCCGACTGAAGAGCCGGCGCGAAGCCGCCCTCGTCGCCCACATTGGTGTTGTGGCCCGCATCCTTCAGCTTCTTTTTCAGGGACTGGAAAATCTCCGCCCCCATGCGCACCGCTTCCATCTGGGATTCGGCGCCCACGGGCATGACCATGAATTCCTGAATGTCGATCGGATTGTCCGCATGGGCGCCCCCATTGATGATGTTCATCATGGGCACGGGCAGGATCCGGGCGGCGGGCCCGCCCAGATAGCGATAGAGCGGGAGACCGCAGCTCTCGGCGGCGGCCTTCGCCGTGGCGAGGGAGACGCCGAGAATGGCGTTGGCCCCCAGGCGGCCCTTGTTCGCCGTCCCGTCCAGTTCCACCATGGTCTGGTCGATCAGCAACTGGTCTTCGGCGTCGAAGCCGCTGAGCGCATCGAAGATCTCGCCATTCACGGCTTCCACGGCCCGGCGCACGCCCTTGCCGCCGAAGCGGGTGTCGCCATCGCGCAGTTCCACCGCCTCATGGGCCCCCGTCGACGCCCCTGAGGGCACCCCGGCCCGGCCCATGGAGCCGTCTTCCAGGGACACATCCACTTCGACGGTGGGATTGCCCCGGCTGTCGAGAATCTCGCGGGCGGTAATGTCGATGATCGCAGTCATGTCGGGTTCTCCATGGAAGAAAGGCGTCCCCGGGCCCGAGGGTTTTCAGGGCGGCCAGGGAAAGAACGGGTGCACAGAACTGGTGCTGTGATAGCGGAGCGTCGGGTCCGGCGAAAGACCGATGCGCGCGGCGGCGCCTTCGGCCTTCTTCCCCGGGCGTTTCACATCCGGAAGATGCCGAAGCGCGGCTCGGGAATGGGTGCGTTGAGGCTCGCGGAGAGGGCCAGGGCGAGCACGCGCCTTGTGTCCCGGGGGCGGATGATGCCGTCGTCCCAAAGGCGGGCCGTGGCGAAATAGGGATGACCTTCCTGCTCATATTGGGCGCGAATCGGGGCCTTGAAAGCCTCCTCCTCGTCCGCGCTCCAGCCCTCACCCTTGGCCTCCAGATTGTCCCGCTTGACCGTCGCCAGCACACTCGCGGCCTGCTCCCCGCCCATGACCGAAATGCGGGCATTGGGCCAGGAAAACAGGAAACGGGGGCTGTAGGCCCGGCCGCACATGCCGTAATTGCCGGCGCCATAGGAGCCGCCGATCAGCACCGTGAATTTGGGCACGGGCGCGCAGGAAACGGCGGTGACGAGTTTGGCGCCATCCTTGGCAATGCCGCCCGATTCATATTTCCGGCCCACCATGAAGCCCGAGATGTTCTGCAGAAAGATCAAGGGCACGCCACGCTGGGAACACAGTTCCACGAAATGGGCGCCCTTGAGGGCGGATTCGGAAAACAGGATCCCGTTATTGGCGATGATGCCCACGGGATAGCCCTCGATATGGGCAAAGCCCGTCACCAGGGTCGTGCCGTAGAGGGACTTGAACTCGTCGAAGCGGGAGCCGTCCACGATCCGGGCAATCACTTCGCGCACGTCATATTGCGTGACCAGGCTTGACGGCACCACGCCCTCGATTTCGTCCGGCGCGAAAAGGGGCGGCTCCGGCGTACGCAGATCGAGATCGACCCGTTTGGGCCGGTTGAGGGTGCCGACCACTTGCCGGGCCAGGGCCAGGGCATGGGCATCATCCACGGCATAATGGTCGACCACACCGCTGGTGCGCGCATGGACGTCCGCCCCGCCCAGATCCTCCGCCGTCACGACCTCGCCCGTGGCGGCCTTCACCAGGGGCGGGCCGCCCAGAAAGATCGTGCCCTGCTGGCGCACGATGATGGTCTCGGCGGACATGGCCGGTACATAGGCGCCGCCCGCCGTGCAGGACCCCATGACCACCGCGATCTGGGGGATGCCCTCGGCCGACATGGTCGCCTGATTGTAGAAGATGCGCCCGAAATGCTCCCGGTCCGGAAAGATTTCCGCCTGGTTCGGCAGATTGGCGCCGCCGGAATCGACAAGATAGAGAGACGGCAGATGGTTCTCCCGGGCCACTTCCTGGGCGCGCAGATGCTTTTTGACCGTGACCGGATAATAGGTCCCGCCCTTGATCGTGGCATCGTTGCAGACAATCACGCATTCCCGGCCCGCCACCCGGCCGACGCCGGTGATGATGGAGGCCCCGTGAATGGCCCCGTCATAAAGGCCGTGGGCCGCCAGCGGCGACAGTTCCAGGAACGGGCTGCCCGGATCAAGCAAGGTGTTCACGCGATCCCTCGGCAGGAGCTTGCCCCGGTCCAGGTGCTTCTGCCGGGCCCGCTCGTCTCCTCCTTGCGCGGCCTGCGCAAGCTTGGCGTCAAGATCGTCGACCAGGGCCGCCATCGCCGCCTGGTTCTGTTTGAACGCCTCGGACCGGGGATCAATCGTTGAGGAAAGAACGGTCATGGACCCGCCTCAAGAGCTTGGATTGAAAGCCAAAGGGGTAGCACGGGGCCGGAACCCTTGTCGATCAGGCCCCGGTTCCCCTGGAACCGGACCGAGAGGCGCTTGGAATGGCCGTTGCCGCCCGCTCCCCCTTCCCGCCAGGGGCGCAGGGCGGGCCCCACTTTCCATAATCCGGTTCTCCCGGTGGGCAAGGGTGCAACCCCGAGGTAAGGTGCGTTCATGGCAGAGTCGTATCGGGTGGGAGCAGACATGGAACGGCTGCGGGCGCGTTTGACGGCGCTGGTCGAACACCCTTTTTTTCACAGGGGCGTCATCGCGCTGATCCTGTTCAACGCCGTTGTTCTGGGGCTTGAGACCATTCCGAGCGCCGCGGCCATGTTCGGGCCGCTCCTGAGTCAGATCGATGTGGCCATTGTCGGCCTCTTCACGGTGGAGATCGCCTTGCGCATTGCCGCACGGGGGCGGGCGTTCTTCCGTGACCCGTGGTCGATCTTCGATTTCACCGTGGTCGTCATTTCCCTCAGTGCCCTGAGCGGCATTTCGGCCTTGCGGGCCTTGCGCGTCTTCCGGGTCATGCGGCTGCTCAATGCCTTTCCAAGGCTGCGCTTCGTGGTCACCGGGCTGTTGAGCGCCCTGCCCGGCGTCGCCTCCGTGGCCGTCGTCCTGGTGATCATCCTGTTCGTCGCGTCGGTCATCGCCACGAAAATGTTCGGCGAAACGGCCCCCCAATATTTCGGCGACCTGTTCACCTCCATGTTCACCCTGTTTCAGGTGATGACCCTCGAAGGCTGGCCGGACATCGCGGACTCGGTGATGGGCGAAATCCCCTATGCCTGGATCTTCTTCGTGATCTACATCCTGGTCGCGACCCTGACCATGCTGAACCTGTTCGTGGCGATCATTGTCGGCGCGATGGAAACCGAGGCGCTGCGCCTCGCGGCGACCAAGGCCGGTCAGGACGAGTTGCTGGAGGAATTGCGGGAGATGCGCGCGCAGATTTCCCGACTTGAAGCAGCCTCCACCGCACATCAACCGAAAGTTGTTCCCTCGGAAGACTGATCGCCAACCTCACATTTACGCTTTCTATGATGTGGTACGCCTCGGGTTTACTCTTAAAAGGCGAAAACCATGGCCCGAGTGTATGATGGACCCTTTGGCGGAAGGGTCGGCGGCGTGCTCCTCCCAACGGTGCTGGTCATTGTGGGTGTGATCCTGGGGACCACTCACTATGGCTGGCTTTTTGTCCCCTTCGGCCTGTCTCTCGCCCTGGCCGGGGTGCTTGCCGGCCGCCGCTCCGTGACCCTGGTCCCCTCCGTCGCGCGGGAGGCCGACACGGCCATTCCGGTCCAGGAAGCAACCCTCGAAATGGCCCCCGAAGCGCCATCGGCTTCACCCGCGGATCCCATGAGGGAAGACGGCGAGATGCCGTCGGATCCCGACGAGAGCGCGGCCGAAGAAGCAACGCCGCCCCCATTCACGGTTTCCCAACGGAGCGAGGCCGCTTTCGAGGCCCTGATCTCCTGCGTCAAGGACGGCTATGGCGCGACCAAAAGCTTGAGCCAGAACGCGTCTGAAACCAGCATCCACGCGAAAGACGTGGCGGATAAGGGCGCCACCGCCGCCCAGGCAATCCAGGCGGTCGCTTCGGCGGCGGAGGAACTCTCGGTGACGGCGCGGGAAATCGCGGGACAGATAACATTCTCCTCGGAACAGGCGACAATCGCTTCCAAGGAGGTGGCGGCGGCCAACACGACCATCACTGAACTCTCGAATGCCGCGCGGGAAGTGGGCGATGTGGTCAAGCTGATCCGAGAGATCGCGGAACAGACCAATCTCCTCGCCCTGAACGCCACCATCGAGGCGGCGCGCGCCGGCGATGCCGGACGCGGTTTCGCGGTGGTTGCCACGGAGGTCAAATCCCTCGCCCAGCAAACGGCCAACGCCACCGGCAACATCGCCCACCAGATCTCGACGATCCAGAGCACCGTGAGTTCTGCCGTAACGGCGGTGAACTCCATCGGCCGTCTGGTCATGGGCATCCATGAAGTCGTCACCAACATTGCTTCCGCTTCCGAACAGCAGAATGCGGCGACTCAGTCGATCAGTGAGAATGTGACCGCCGTGGCGGACATCACGGCGGAAACCTCCGATCTTCTGGACCTGCTCTGCATGGGTGCGGAGCAAACGGACGTGTTCTCGGAGGAAGCCTGGGCGGCCTTCCGGGCCATGCGCGGCATCATCGACGACCTGAAAGCCCTGGTCGAGGATCTGGAAGCCAAAGTCAACACGGCCGAGGAGGTCAACACGGCCGAGGAGCCGGTCACACCGGATACGGACGAGGCTTGCCCGGAAGAAGCCCCCTCCATTGCCGAAGCGGCCTGAGACGAAAGCCCGGCGTCAGAACGGGATTTCGTCGTCGAGGTCCGGATTGTTGAAAGACTGGCCGGAGGGCGCCGGGCCATCGGCCATGCCGCCGGACGCGGGCGCCCCGCCCCCATAGGCCTGATCGGCGCCGCCTTGGCGACCGTCCAGCATGGTCAGGGTGCTGTTGAAGCCCTGGAGCACGACTTCCGTCGAATAGCGGTCCTTGCCTTCCTGGTCCTGCCATTTGCGGGTCTGGAGCTGACCTTCCAGATAGACCTTGGAGCCCTTTTTCAGATATTGCTGGGCGATCTTGGCGAGACCCTCGCTGAAAATGACCACCCGGTGCCATTCCGTGCGCTCCCGCCGCTCGCCTGTATTCTTGTCGCGCCAGTTTTCCGACGTGGCGACGGACAGATTGACGATCGGCCGGTTGTCCTGGGTGTAGCGGACATCCGGGTCCGCGCCCAGATTGCCCACGAGAATGACTTTGTTGACACTGCCTGCCATGGACCAAAACCCCTTCTATTTTACGCGATGATGGACAGCGGCCCTGTTGCCGGACCTGCGGGCGGATGTGGGATCCTTGTGCGGCGGAGAAGCCCGCGCGTGAGCCGCGACCCTCCCGCCAAACGCCGGATCGGTCAAGATCGGCGCTGCCTGGATTCCCCGCCAGTTTCACCGATTCGCCATTCCGGCGCTGTCCTTAATGTCCCAAGCTGAGACAATCATGCTATCGACGGGAGCGGTCGACTCTGCCATATGTTCCCGCTCTGTTCCAGATGTTCCCTTCGCCGTCGAACCGGAAAGCCGTAAGCCCATGCTGAAAACCGTCTCCATCCGTGGCGCCCGCGAGCACAATCTGAAGGATGTGTCCCTGGACCTGCCCAGGGATTCCCTGGTCGTGATCACGGGTCTCTCGGGCTCGGGCAAGTCCTCCCTCGCCTTCGATACGATCTATGCGGAAGGCCAGCGGCGCTATGTGGAAAGCCTGTCGGCCTATGCCCGCCAGTTTCTGGAACTGATGCAAAAACCGGATGTGGACTCGATCGAGGGCCTGTCGCCGGCCATCTCCATCGAACAGAAGACAACCTCCCGCAATCCCCGCTCCACCGTCGGCACGGTGACGGAAATCTATGATTATATGCGCCTGCTCTGGGCCCGGATCGGCGTTCCCTATTCGCCCGCCACGGGCCTGCCCATCGAGAGCCAGACGGTCAGTCAGATGGTGGACCGGGTCCTTGAGCTGCCGGAAGGCACAAGGCTTTATCTGCTCGCGCCGATGATCCGGGGGCGGAAGGGCGAATATCGCAAGGAGTTCGCCGACCTGCTCAAGCGCGGCTTTCAACGGGTCAAGGTGGACGGCGTCTTCCACGAACTCGACGCGGTGCCCGCACTCAACAAGAAGCTGAAACACGATATCGACGTGGTCGTCGACCGGCTCGTGGTCCGCGACGGTCTCGAATCACGCCTCGCGGATTCCTTCGAGACGGCCCTCGGGCTTGCCGACGGCATCGCGGTCGTGGAGCTTGCCGACAAGGGCCAGGGCCAGGAGGCGCCCGAGCGGATCCTGTTTTCCCAGAAATTCGCCTGCCCCGTTTCGGGCTTCACCATCCCGGAAATCGAGCCCCGGCTCTTTTCCTTCAACAATCCCTTTGGTGCCTGTCCGAGCTGCGACGGTCTGGGGACGGATTTCTATTTCGATCCGGATCTCGTGGTGCCCGACACAAACCTTTCCTTGAAGAACGGGGCGGTCGCGCCCTGGTCTAAATCCACCTCCCCCTATTACACCCAGACCCTCAATGCGATCACCCGGGCCACCAAGTCGTCGATGACCAAGCCCTGGAACGAGCTGCCGAAAAAGGTCCGGGACATGATCCTGTTCGGCTCCGGCGACCAGGAAATCACCTTCATCTATGACGATGGGTTGCGGCGCTACGAGACGCGCAAGCCCTTCGAGGGCGTCATCCCCAATCTGGAGCGGCGCTGGCGGGAGACCGAAAGCAGCTGGGTCCGGGAGGAAGTCGAAAAGTATCAGGCGATCAAGCCCTGCGAGGCCTGCAACGGCTTTCGCCTCAAGCCCGAGGCCCTCGCCGTCAAGATCGCCGGCCTCCACATCAGCGAAGCCACGGCCATGTCCATTCGTCAGGCTGCGGAGTGGTTCGCCAAGCTGCCCAAGTCCTTGACCCGTCAGCAGAAGGAAATTGCCGGCCGTATCCTGAAAGAAATCAACGAACGGCTGCATTTCCTCAACAATGTGGGCCTTGAATATCTGACCCTGTCCCGTTCGTCGGGAACGCTTTCGGGCGGGGAAAGCCAACGCATCCGGCTGGCCTCCCAGATCGGTTCGGGCCTTACGGGCGTCCTTTACGTGCTGGACGAACCCTCCATCGGCCTCCACCAGCGGGACAATGCCCGGCTCCTTGAGACCCTGCAGCGCCTGCGGGATCTGGGCAATACGGTGATCGTGGTCGAGCATGACGAGGACGCCATCCGCGCCGCCGACCATGTGGTCGATATGGGCCCCGGCGCCGGGGAACATGGCGGCAAGGTCATCGCCGAAGGGACGCCCAAGGCTGTTATGGGCACGGCGGCGTCCTTGACCGGACAATATCTGAAGGGCACCCGCGCGATCCCGATCCCGGCGGAACGCCGGCCCATTTCCGCGAAAAAACAGGTGACCGTCGTGGGTGCGCGGGCCAACAATCTGAAGGACGTGACCGCGTCGATCCCGCTGGGAACCCTCACCTGCGTGACCGGCGTGTCCGGGGGCGGAAAATCGACCTTGACCATCGAGACCCTCTACAAGGCCATTGCGCGGCGTCTCAACGGCTCCCGGGACCAGCCCGGCGCCCATGACCGCATCGACGGGCTGGAGCATCTCGACAAGGTCATCGATATTGATCAGTCCCCGATCGGCCGCACGCCCCGCTCCAATCCCGCCACCTATACCGGCGCCTTTACGCCGATCCGGGACTGGTTCGCCGGCCTGCCGGAAGCCCAGGCTCGGGGCTACAAGCCGGGACGCTTCTCCTTCAATGTCAAATGCGGGCGCTGCGAGGCGTGTCAGGGCGACGGCGTCATCAAGATCGAGATGCACTTCCTGCCCGACATCTACGT